>JAZNMK010000050.1:0-8407 GCA_045579585.1 Acutalibacteraceae bacterium | reverse complement strand
TCCGCCGGATGATGTTATCAACATTGAACTTGACCTCACAAAGCTTGATATATCAATAAATGACGGTAAGCCGACCTATGATCAGATTAAGGCTTATGTTCTGAAAAAGTACGGTTTGAAGGTTTCAACTCTCTATATTTCTCAAGTAAAACGCAAATTTGGCATTGAAGTAGGCGAAGCATATAACAAGCCCAAAAGCCCTGATTCAAGAGTTCCTAAATGCCCGAAAGAAAAAGAAGACGTAATTGTTGATGCTCTCAAATATTTCAAGATGATATGATTACAGCCCGCAGGTTTTATGCCTGCGGGCTGTCGCTGCTTTATTCGGTTATTTGTGTAAATGCATCCAACGCAAAATTCGCTCCGTGTTTGAAGCCTGTTTTGTAGCTGTCAAAGTCAATGTCTCCTGAGATGATTCCCCACAAATCAACATACTCTAAAAATAGTTTTTTCTCGCCGCCTGTGAGCTTCGTTCCGAGCTCAGTTCTGTCTCGCGAAGTATGTTGAAGTCCTTTTGAAAGCCTGAATTTCGCTTGATATTGCGTATTTGCGGTTCAATGTTGCCGTAATAAAAATATTGCACTTTAAAATGTTTTTTTGCACCGACTGCTTTATTCTTTTGTAAATGTATGTTATAATTGAACTAATATAAAAGTACATTCTCTTTTATACATTTGAGGAGGTATAATATATGAAATCTTTCAAGCGTTTACTTGCTGTATTTATGTGCGTTGTTCTGACTCTTAGCGCCGCACCTCTCGGTGGATTTGTCGGACTTGAGCTGCCGAGTTTGTTCGATTTAAAGGCGGAGGCTGCAACGTATTCCGGCACTTGTGGCGATAATCTCACTTGGTCGTTTGATGGAGATACAGGTGTGCTCAGTATTACTGGCACAGGTGCGATGTATGACTACTCAGGTTTAGTGTCTGAGAATCCTCCGTGGAGACCCCAAAGACCAAACATCAAATCTGTTGAAATCGGTAATGGTGTAACGACTATCGGCAATTATGCGTTCGCTAATTGCTACGACCTCACAAACGTAACTATTCCCGGCAGCGTAATAAGCATCGGAAGCAGTGCGTTCGATTATTGCAGTAGCCTTGCAGGCGTAACTATTCCGTACGGAGTAATAACCATAGGTGATTATGCGTTTACTGATTGTCAAAAAATCCCGAACCTGACACTCCCCGACAGTGTAACAACTATTGGTAAATCTGCATTCCAAAACTGCAGCAGCTTAGTAAGTGTAACAATCCCTCATAGCGTAATAAGCATAGGAGATTATCCGTTCAGCGGTTGTTACGAGCTTACCGGTATAGTTGTAGACAGCGATAATGAGTATTATTCAAGTGATGACCATAGTGCGCTGTTTGACAAAAATAAAACTGTGCTTATATGTTATCCTGCCGGCAACACGGCAACAAGCTATGTAATCCCTGACAGCGTAACAACTATTGGCGGATATGCATTTTCTAATTGCGACATCACAAGTATAACAATCCCCGATGGAGTAACAGCTATCAATAGTGAAACTTTTTCTTATTGCTACAATCTTACAAGCGTAATAATCCCCGATGGCGTAACAAGCATCGGATATAAGGCGTTCTTTTATTGCTACAATCTTACAAGCGTAACAATCCCCGACAGCGTAACAAGCATCGGATATCAGGCGTTCTACGGATGCAGCAAATTGTCAAGCGCAACAATCGGCAACGGTGTAAAAAGTATCGGATATGGGGCGTTCTATGGATGCAGGAATTTAACAAATCTAACGATTGGAAACAGCTTAACAACTGTCGATAATTATGCGTTTCAATCTTGCGACGCTATTTCAAATGTTTATTACACAGGTGACGTTGCAAAATGGTGTGCAATTGAATTCGGGATTAATAGATCAAACCCCATTATGCGCGCAAAAAGATTTTATATCGGCGGCTTGTTGCTTCAGGGTGAGCTTGTAATTCCTGACGGTGTAACAAGCATAGGTGCTTATGCGTTTTATGGCTGTGACGGTATTACAGGTGTAACTTGTTCGGATAGTGTAACAAGCATAGGTGATTATGCGTTTTTTGACTGTGACGGTATTACAAGTGTAACTGTTTCGGATAGTGTAACAAGCATAGGAGCTTATGCGTTTTATGGCTGTGACGGTATTGCAAATGTAACTATTCCGGATAGTGTAACAAGTATCGGTGAAAACGTATTCAGAAATTGCACTAAGCTTGCAAACGTAAAAATCGGCAAAGGTTTAACAAGTATAAGCAAAAATGCATTCAGTGATTGTACCGGCCTCACAGAGGTAACTCTGAGCGATGCTGTAACCAAGATGGAGGAAGATGCATTTTATAATTGTAAAAATGTCACAACCACATATTACGGCGGTACACCGGACCAATGGAAAAAAGTTTGGATCGCAATGAATGACGGCAGCTTAAGCAACAGTAATATAGTCTATGAATGTGACTCGGAGCGTCCTTACTATTACGGAACTTTCGGAGATAATTTCACATGGAAGCTTTATACCGACGGCGAGCTTGCTGTAAGTGGCACAGGTGCAATGATGAATTGGTCATCTTATTCTGCTGTTCCGTGGTACAAGTATCGTTCGTTAATAAAGTCTTTGACAGTTTCCGACGCTGTGACAAGCATAGGAAATTATGCTCTTTATGATTGTGATAACCTTGTGAGTGTAACTGTTTCGAGCAGTATAACAAGCATTGGAGCTTATGCATTTTACAGTTGTGACAATCTTGAAAATGTTACAATCGGTTATGGTGTATCAAGCATCGCTGACGGTGCGTTCGGCCTTTGTAATAATCTTACAGATGTTTACTACCGCTTTAGCGAAGATAAGTGGAATAAAATATCAATCGGATCAGAGAACGAGCAACTGACTTCAGCGACAATTCACTGCTTTGAAGCCGGCAGTATTATCGCTTCGGGTAAGTGCGGTGAAAATCTTACCTGGACATTTTACGAAAACGGTTTGCTGGAAATCATCGGCACGGGCTGTATGACAAATTGGTCGTCTTCATTGCCGGCTCCGTGGTATGAATACCGTTCATTGATATCTTTGGTAATATTCTCTGACGGTGTCACAAGTATAGGCGATTATGCGCTTTATTCTTGCAGTAACCTCGAACTTGTTACAATCAACAACAGTGTAACAAGCATAGGCAAAAGTGCGTTTGGCCTGTGCAGTAGTATTAAGAACATAACAATCCCGGATGGTGTAATAACCGTCGGCGATTTCGCTTTTGATTCTTGTTCAAATCTTATCAACATCAAAATCGGTAAAAACGTAACTTCCATCGGTGATGGCGTGTTATTGCATTGTGACAAACTGTTAAGCATAATTGTAGATGAAAATAACATGTTTTACTCAAGCGATGACGGTGGTGCTTTACTGGATAAAGAAAAGTCGAGGCTTATACAGTATCCTGCAGGCAACGCCCGCACAAGCTATACAGTTCCTGTTACCGTAATGTTCATTGGTGATTGTGCGTTCCGTGATTGCCGTAACCTTACAAGCGTAAATATTTCCGGTACGGTAAAGAGCATAGGTGATTACGCTTTTTATAACTGTGATGTGCTTTCGGATGTTTACTACAGCTCAACTCAAGCAAATTGGAATGACATTTCAATTGCATCTAACAACGTGTCACTGACTGATGCGCAGATTCATTTTGGCGAAGATGAGCCCGTTATACATTCCGGTAAGTGCGGAGATAACGTTAATTGGACTCTGTATGAAAGCGGTTTGCTCGAAATAACCGGTACAGGCGCGATGACGAATTATACATCTTCATCAGATGTGCCGTGGAAATTTTACCGTAGTGATATCGAAACAGTCGATATTGGCAGCGGCGTAACGACAATCAGTGATTATGCGTTCGGCGATTGTTACAGACTCACAAACGTAACAATCGGCAACAGCGTAACAACCATCGGTGTCGGGGCGTTTGATTATTGCAGATCACTTGAATGCATTATAATTCCGGAAAGCGTAACAACTATCTGTGCAGGGGCGTTTGTTTTTGAGGAGGATATGAAGGACTTCAGCCTTACACACGTGTATTATACAGGAAGCCTTGCAAATTGGTGTGCAATTAAATTTGAAAATTCTTTTTCAAACCCTAATAGATGCGCAAATAATTTTTATATCAACGGAGTGCCGGTTAAAGGTGCTCTTGAAATTCCCGACGGTGTAACAAGTATAGGCGATTTTGCGTTTTATGGTTGCAACAACATTACAAGCGTATCAATTCCTTACAGCGTGAAAAGTATAGGTAGATCTGCATTTTATTTATGTGAAAATATTACCAACGTTACAATACCCGAAAGCGTAACAAACATTGGTGCTTACGCGTTCTCATATTGCAAAAACATTACAGGCATAACAATACCCGAAAGCGTAACAAGCATAGGTGGTTGCGCATTTTACAGTTGCGATATGATTGAAAGTATAACTATTCCCGGTAGCGTAAAAACTATTGCTTCAAGTGCATTTTCCGACTGCGACAATCTGGTAAGTGTAACGATTCAAGACGGTGTAACCGCTATAGCTTCAAGTGCTTTTGCTTATTGTGATAGCTTGAAAACTTTAACCATTCCTGAAAGCCTGACAAATGTTGGTGAAGATGCGTTCTACTGTTGTGATAGAATAAACGCTGCTTATTATCCCGGTACACCAGAGCAATGGGGGAATGTTGAAGTTGTCGGAGCAAACTATACCAACGGATATTTTACAAGGAACATTGTTTATGAATGTAATTCAGAGCGTCCTTATTATACGGGTTCTTGCGGAGCAAAAATTAATTGGAAGCTTTATACCGACGGTGAACTCATTATCAGCGGAAAAGGTACGATGAACAGCTGGAACGGTTATAAAAATGCGGGTTGGTACAATCACCGTTCAATAATAAAGTCGGCAACAATTTCCGATGGAATAACAAATATCGGAAACCACGCCTTCTATTCCTGCTCTAACCTTGAAAAAATTACTATTGGTAAAGATATTGCAAAAATATCCACGACTGCATTCCATATTTGCAAAAGTCTTACGGATGTTTACTATGCCTCAACTGAAGAAAATTGGAATAAAATTAATATTGATTATTCGTACAATGATGCCTTGTTAAATGCCACAATTCATTACCACGAGCATAAGCATACTTCCACAATTACAACTTCTGCAACCTGCACAGATCCCGGTGTTAGGACATATATTTGCGATTGTGGTGATAATTACACAGAAACAATTGATGCTACAGGTCACAGCCACGAAAGCAAAGTGACAAAAGAACCCACCTGTGAAGATGACGGTGTCACAACTTTTACATGCCATTGCGGTGACAGCTACACAGAGGTTATCAAGGCTAACGGTCACACCAAGGGTGAATGGGAATACATCGGCGGAATGGAATATGCAAAGTCCTGTACAGTCTGCGGCGATAAGCTTGAAAGCAAGATTGTTACGGTAGATATGTTCTTCAACGGCGAGAACGTAAACAAAAGGCAGGTTCTCAACAAGTCAGCTGCAACAGTAACTGCAACCGTTACAGATAACTTTGTAAACAACCTTGTTTTCGCTTCGAGTGATAACAGCACAGTTTCTGTTGATGCAAACGGCAACGTAGTTGCAAATAATATCGGCAAGGCAACGATTACCGTTACAATCAAGGGCACAGCAATTTCCGACAGCATTGAAGTTGAAGTTCTGCCCAGAGATTTCACTGTTACTTGGAATGTGAACGGAAAGCAGACCAATCAGACTGTTAAGGAAGAAGCAGAGTTTACACCTAACGTGAATACAACCCTTAAAGGCTATAAGTTCATCGGATGGAATAAGACTGTACCTACAACAATGCCTGCTGAAAACCTTACATTTACAGCTCAGTATGAGCTTATTGTAAAACAGCTGAAGATTAAGAACCCGTCAACCTCAACAATCAACTATGGTGAAACTCTTGTAATGCACGCTGATTTTGGCGGCGTTGAGCTTCCCGAAGGCTGGAAGATTCAGTGGACAGTTGAGGGCGCAGGCTTCGATATGGCTCCTGCGGCAGACGGTTTAACCTGCAAAATGACATCCGTTGCAAACGGCAACGCAACCGTTAAGGCAACACTTGTTGACGAAAACGGCGAGGCTGTGCTTGATGCAGACGGCAACGAAATGTCCGACAGCAAGCAGCTTACCTCAAAAGCAGGCTTCTGGCAGAAGTTCATTTCCTTCTTCAAAAACCTCTTCGGCATTTCAAGAGTTATCCTTCAGTCAATCTGAAAATCAAATAGCAATATAATCACAAACCACCCGGCTTGAGCAATGAACTCAGGTCGGGTGTTTTGCTGTCTGTTGATACCGAAAAAACATCATAAAAACAACTGAATAAACTCAACAATTCAGGCTCCCTATACATCAAATTTTTGGTGTATGGGGAGTTTTTTTACTTTTTTGCTCTCTGATATGACATATTTTAAAGGGTTTATAAATTCCATCAGCTTGTGAAAGGAGCGTATTTGAATGAAAAAACAGTTGTTTACCACAGTAGAAAAAAGGCAGAAATTGAGTTTTTGGTATACATATACAATTAGCTCAAAACGCAATTTCAAAGCGGCAATGAGAGTCGGTTCATATTCCTTGCCGCGTGGTCCGCCGTGCCCCTATGCCCCTCCGGCATGAGGAGCGAAATGGGGTTGTGCCGCGCACAACCACTATTGAGTTATCGGCTATGCGCAGCAAACACGAGTGCAGCCGGAAGCGGCATAAACCGTAAAAGGGGCTTTGGTTATCGGCTCAAACCAAGATTCGGTAAATAAAGCTGATAACGTTTCTTATTATGGAAACCTCTTTTCCATATAAGAAACCAAAGCCCTCAGTCAGCCGCAACTGCTGCCGAAAGGTTGCAAGCATACCGATAAAAACATATTTGAAAGGAATGATTTTTTTATGATGAAAAATCCACCTATGACATCATCGGTTCATAACGGGCCAGACGTCAAACAGCTGCATAATGCACGTGAGCGCAAAATTGTTGAAAAAGAGAAACATATCGACCCGAACGGTCATTTCGAGATTTGGTATCACGAAATGGCTCAAGATGCGTTTGAGAGAATTTTCGGAGATTCTGTCGAGGAATATAATGACAGACAGCCGGATAAACGCAGACAGATTGATAATTATTATCAGCATATCAACAGATCCAAACAGAAGAATCCGTGCTATGAGGTAATTGTTACAATCGGAAACAAGGATTACTGTCCACCGGAATTTGTATCAAGAAGCATTGTTAAAGAGTATACCTTGGGTTGGGAAAAAAGGAATCCGAACCTCGAACTTATCGGTGCCTATTGGCACGCAGATGAACCGGGTGCACCGCATGCTCATATTACGTATATACCGGTTTCTTATGAGAACAAAAGAGGTATGCGTACACAGTGTTCACAGAGCGGAGCTTTGCGGGAGATGGGATTCAAAAACGCGAGAGGTAAGTGTAGGGAGACCGAGCTTACTCAGTGGGGTCACAGAGAAAGAGAAGCATTGGATGATATATGTCGTGCACACGGCATAGAAATCTGCCACCCAGATGCAGGCAAGGGAAAAAAGCATCTTGAAAAAGAACAGTATATTATGACTCAACAGATTGCTGAGCTTGAAGCTGAAAAAGAAAAGATACAAAGAGAAAACGATGGTCTGGCAAATGAACAGTCTCTCCTGAAATATCATAAGCAAAAGAGTCAGGAAGAACTCGACAAGCACAGAAAAGAGATTGAAAAAATCAAAGACTCAAACAAATATATAGCTGATGCTATTGATTTTTACGATGCTTTTGTAAAGGTTTGTATCGATCATGAATATGATCCTGCGGTTGAAAAGGTCGAGAAACTTGTAAAACAGCAGATGGAAGAAGACAGAGCTTTTCGTGAAGAAAAAGAACGCACCAATTCCTACGACGACAGAGATTTATCGGAAGATGACTATGACCTTTAAAATCTAATCACACCCCATGAGGATACGGGAAAGATTTGACGCTGCCCGTTTTGATTTAAATTCTCAGGATGAACACGAATACAACTCACTATGAGTTCAGATAAACAAATCCTCAAAAAATAAACCTATGAGGATAAAACCAATGTTTACTCCCGAAAACTTCACTCCAAAAGAAAGGGCAGATTTTGTCGCTTTTATTAATTTTATGATGGAGATGATTGAGAAGTACGGTTACAAGGTATCCGAAGGAGACTCGGATAATAAGGCCTTGACACCGGAATAATTGTGCGCTAAATTTAAATTAGTTTGACCTGAAACAACACTCAATAATCGGAGGTGCTTTTTTGAAACGAACAAATTGTTATATCTATACCAGAGTTTCAACTCTTATGCAGACTGAAGGCTATAGTCTTGATG
>JAZNMK010000049.1:0-6447 GCA_045579585.1 Acutalibacteraceae bacterium | reverse complement strand
GAAATCAGCGGGTGTTCTGTTTTTAGCTACCAGTTGCCGGCTGCCAGCCACCGGCGTTGTGGCAATAACTTCATTCTTCTTGATATATTTTATTAAAGATATAGAAATAAAAAATTAGAATGATACAGTATCTGTTATGAGAACTGGAGACTGGTGGCTGGCGACTGGCTGCTTACAAGCCTTTTACTGCCCACAGAAAGCCGTATAACGAGAGTTGTGGTAAGAGTGGGGAAACTAACCGTTGAGGTTGTGTTAGCCTCAATTCAGCCTTTCTTTCCTTTTGTTGATATAAAAAACTTTACTGCATAAGTCAAAGAATAGGGAACTGACCCAAATCAGCTCTCTATGTTATATTTTTTAGTTCGATAAATTGCAATTTGTCGAATTGTTGTTAATACTGTATCGCATGAAAAATTTGTGCTTAAAAACAGGAGCTTGCGCACTTTTTAATGAGTACTTAACCACCATTCGGTGTAGGCATCGGGGTAATTGGTTTTGAATCCGGTTACGCCCAAGTCGCATATCTGCTGCCACCATTCCGGGTAATCGCCAAGATTTGAAAACACCTTGATTCCCATAGACTCAAACATATCCACGTCCTCTTTGGTAAATGCCTCGTTATTGAGACCGACTTCCCAGAGGTCGGAGCGTTTAACGAAATCCATTGTCTTTTCATTGATAAAACGGATATTCGCACCGAAACGCAGTCCCTTCGGCTTACCGACTTTACGGTAATGCTCCTGTATTTCTTCGAGCACCTCCCAATCGCCTGACATGAAAATGTACCTTGAAACATTTGTCGACTTTGCAAGAATTTCATCCATACGCGGACACATACCCTTACATTTAAATTCGACCTCAACGCTGATATCGTAATCAACGGTTGATAACCATGCATCAAATTCCGGGAAGGTGATCATATGGGTCACTCTGTCTTCAATGTAATCCGGCGGCGTAATCATACGTCTGCCTCCGTAATGCTCTGTCCAAGGATATGGAGGATATTTAAGTTTGAGTGAATTGCGGTACGGTATATCGTATTTCTTAATCTGCTCAGCTGTCATATCTTTGAGAAAAGCATCACGATAACGTTCATGTGTCATATACCCCATATTATCGTTGTGAGTTATAATGATTTCTCCATCTCCGCACAGCTGGATATCCATCTCAATACCCTCAAGGCCTAGCTCGGCAGCTTTTTTGAACGCTTCCAAAGAATTTTCGGGAGCGAACTGTGTAACTCCCGTGTGTGCGAATCTCATAGGTATTCCGCAATACTCTTTTTTCATTATTGTAACCTCCGTATATTATTAGGCTGCTAAATAAACCGGGATTTATTGAGTTGCTTATAACTGTATTAACCTATAACAGCGACAGCTTGACCTGCTGTTAAATTGAGTGATATTTTTTTATCTTCAACCGTAACGTCACAGAAATATTCATTACCGTTTTCGGTGATGTTATAAACCTTTGCTTTATCAAATTCAGCATCGGGAATATTCCATTCTCCGTCTTTTCCGTTTTCGGAATAGGCAATAAAGATTTTGTTATCTTCAGTCAAAGGCAGAATAACATCATTTTCTTTTTTCAGAACAACACCGTTTTTAGTTATTGAGAGATCCTCTGCCCTTGAAACAACTCCGTCCGAGAAATTAACGGTATATTTCTTTTCATATTCTGCATCGGGATTTTCCGTGTATCCGAGTCTCTTATAACGGTTAAGGTAAATATACGGCACATGATAAGTGCAGAAATCCTTAATGAATGCGGCAGCCCAGTCAGCAGGATCATTTCCGTATTTTCTCCAGATTTCTTCACCGTGCATTGTGCCGTAGAATACAGGCATCAATGCTTTGTCATTAAGATGACCGCTGTAAAGTGACGGCGGAATTTCTATACATTCATTCATACTTACCTGAGAAGTCCACCATGTTGCGGGAATTTTACCGAGAGTTCTGATAGGAACACTCTCCCATGGAATTTCCGTCATATCTTCACCCGCCTCGGCATACATTTTGCGGTTGGGATTTGTTATTGATTCATTACGGAAATGTGATTCACGGAAAGTGAATTCACTCGTAATCTCAACACCTTTTTCAAACATATAATCAAGCATTGCGTTTCTTGCTTCGTCCTGTTCCTCGATATAAGTTTTAGGATTAAGGCTTTCTGCAAGACAGAAATTATCAAGATGTATGGTACCTGCTTCTGCAGCGGGAATAACCTCAAGAAAACGATCAAACAATCTTTTGAAAATTCCGCTTTCCCATAACTGTTTATATGAAGTTTTATAGCAATTACGGTTATTGAGAATCTGCAGTACTGCAGGCTTGCCGTTAATATCATTACATAAGGAATCCGTAGCTTCAAGCTCGTAAAATATACCGTCTTCCTTTACTGCATCTGACACATTAACATGCACACTTATAACCGTATTGTATTTTTTGGCTTGCTCATAAAGCCACATAAAGCTGTCACGGGCTGTTTCATCCTGCTCACGCTTGAGATATTCATTCACAACATCCATTTCAGGCCAGCAATCATCGTGACCGAGTCCCTGCCAACCTACAAGATAAATAATTTTCTGAATTCCCTGTGTGATTTTATCCACAGCCTTTATGATTTCAAGAGCCTGTTCAAAAGTTATGTATACATTTGAACGGTTGTTATCAAAATCAGGGTCTGCAAGATACATTTTCATCCATAACGTCTTGGAATAATCGTATTTGAATTTATACTGATTCATCATTTAACCTCCGATGATGACCTTTTCAATTTATTGTTTAACTTTTTCCTTTATTTTCTTTGTCTTTTTCGGTGCGGAAACAATTTTCTGGAGTTCTGACGGGTCTTCGTCAACAATTTCACCTGCAGCTCTGCGCTTGAGAACATCCATAATGTGAGCGTGCTTTTCGTCCGTGAAATCCCACATTAACAGGTACGGAATTGTCATAAGCACATATCCGACAAGGTCAAAGCCAAGACCGATAATCATACACTGAACTCTTATATCACTCATATAAAGTACATCCCAATCAGACGTGAATCCGACACGGTAGAACATAAGCGGAATAATGAGAGAAACGAGAGTTGTGATGGGTGTTGTAAACCAAGTGATGATTTTCTGATATTCCTCAAGTCTTTCACCTGAAATATACATCTGATAGTCGGTGACTCGGATATGGGTGTCGCTCTGTGCGAGACTGACTGCAGATTCGAGAATATTGCTCAGGAACATTGCAATATAGATTGCAACACCGCAAAGAATATGTGTATTGCCGAGGAAAAGGATAGCAAGAATGTACACACCGTTTCTTATTGCACAAACAATGTACTTGAAAATTATCAGCTGTTTGAACTGGAATCGTTTTCTTATCCACGGAGCAAGAAATTCTCCGGGATTTCCTGAAATTTTATAAAGTATTTCACAAAGTGAGAAGATAAGTCCCGTTTCACGCCAGGTATAAATAAGAAGAATTGTCTTCATGTTAAGCATACCGTTGCCCAATGAATCGAGGAGTTCTGCCATTTTTGTTATCCACAGATATCTGTTTTTGAAGATACCCGAAACGCAGTGCCAGAACGAAAGATATTCCCTGTTTTCAATGGGAGGCATCGGAATTCTTTCTTTGATATTGCGAAGTCCTATGAACATAACTCCTGATGAAGCCACGAAGAATATGGGAAGCAGATATCTGAACATTCCGATATCCTTAATACCGTCAAGGAACATAGCACCTGCAAGTGTCGGAAGAATAACGTTTACTATATTCTGAACAAAATGGCTGATTTTTACAGGGAATGCACGGACAAACAGTCTTTCTTGTGCGTTGGGGCTGATATTATCTGCAACAGAATGTGTGAAACCGACATAATTGAATATTGTATAAAGCTGGAAAAGAAGATAAAGAGTCCATACTCTGTCTGTGAGAGGAAGCTCGTAAAGCGGAAGCGTACAGATAAGCACTACAACAATGAGACACTGAATGACATTTGCGTAGGCAAAGATTTTGTATCTGCCGAGCTTTTTGAGTAGCTTTTTTCTGATAAGAATATTTCTGAATCCACTCCAACCGTTTGTGAGAAAATGCGCACCGAAGATTTTAAAAACGTTGAAGCTGTTGATACCTTTCCAACGGGTATCTATGATGTTGGCAACGCCGTCGGGAAGAATAAAGGAGAAATCAAATATAAGCATCAGTAAACCTAAAACAGCAAAGGTCAGATACACTGCATTATATTTACGTTCAATTCTTTTGGGAAGAAAACCTAAATTTGCATCAACACCCATATTAAGAAGATTCCAGAAATAGGTTGATGCGATAAAGAAAACGTTTATTGCACTGAAAGTGAGAAGTGGAATTTCGTAGTAATATGCAATAAGGTAACAACCTGTGCCAAAGGAAAGAAAACTCTGGAGATATTTAAGGGTGTAGTCACCGCCGATTGCGGCAAAAATTGAAAAATATTCTTTGTACGGAACGTATTTTCCCTCGGCAGGGGTGTTCCAATATTTTTTCATTTCCTGAAAGATATTCATCTTATCGTTGCTTTTTGATTTTGCCATCAGTTTTCTCCTCCTTCCGTAAGAAGCTCAGTTATTCTGAGATTTGCATTGTCGCGGGTTTTGGCGTACTGTGCCTTGGGAGCGACATAAACAACAATCTTTTTAATGTTTTTGGGAAGCCAGCTGTCACCGAAGGTTATTTGCGCTTCGTTTTGCGCTCCCATATAGAATTCCTTCAGATTAGAACAGGAATGGAAAGCAAAGCTTCCGATTTCCGTAACCGAATCGGGAATATACATAACCGGTGACATTCCCTGACAATAGCTGAATGCGTCGTTTCCGATTTTTTCAAGACCGTCGGGAAGAGTGACGAGTGATATTTTCTCACACTTAAAAAATGCCATATCGCCGATTTCTTTTAATGTTGAGGGCAATGTAATTTCGGTAAGAGCTTCGTTTTTATAGAAAGCACATTTACCGATTCTTTCAACACCCTCAGGAATTGCGTATTTACCTGTTACGTTATCTTTCATAATAGGATAAACAAGTATTTTTTTCATATCCTTTGTGTAAAGAACACCGTCAACGGAGGTGTAATACTCATTCGCCGCGTCAACCTCTATTGCCTTGAGTTCTTTGCAATAGAAAAACGAAGTTTCATCTATGTATTTAACATCCTTGCCGATATGAATAACCTCAACATATTCATCGGTATTCATTGTGAATTTGCCGACAGCTGAAACGGGCTTGGAAGTATCGGGATTATTGCCGTCTTCGTCACGTACAAAATCAATATACACTTCTTTTGTACTTGTGTTTCCGTTAAAGCCGAAAAGCACCCAACCTTCTACAGATGACGGGTTATCAAGTGCTGTCTGATATTCGTATTCAAACGGTGCTCTTGCCATTGATACGAAGGAGATAGTAACGGATGCCACAATGAATGCTATAAGCACAATTATGAACGTTGCTTTTTGCCAGGTTTTCAATTTGCTCAACCTCCAAAATTAAATTGTTAAACATATTATAATACAACAAAATGCACAAATCAATACTGATAAGTGCATTATTTTTGTGAATATTTATTTAATGAAGATTTCTCTTACTGTTGAGCAACCTGTTGTAATCTGATATATATTACCGTTTACCGTTCCTTCAAAATTTTCGTGAAGATGACCGGAGAGAATTGCCTTTATTTTTCTGCAATTAACAATGAAATCGTATGCCTCAGCAGTTGTTTCATCCTGCAATTGCTGTTCAAATCTGTGCGGTGAATAGTTTTGCATCAGATCTTCGGGAACGGACATAAGATAAGCGGGGTCGCCTTCGCTTTTTATTTCAAAATCGTAAAACTCTTTTGTGTATAGAGGCACATGAACACAAAGAATTACGGGATATTCTTTCTCTGTTTCTTTTTTTAGAAAATCGAGCTGTTCTTTTTCAAAAAGATAATATGAATTATCAATGGCTACAAAATTTACTCCGCCGATTATTCTTGAAGAACACCTTATATCATTTCTGAATATTTTCTGTACCCTTGCAAGGCTTAAGTTTCTGTAGGCAGCGTCTTCTTTTGCCTCACCCAGATAATGACTGAATTCGTGATTACCTGCACTCATAAAGATATCAACCGAGTTACAGAACTCCTCAGCTTTTTCGAAATTCAGCTCTGAAACAAAATCAATCAGATCACCTGTGTATATAATCGGTCTTTGCTCCGTCTGCACTTTTATTTTCAGGAATTCAAGGTCTGCTTCTGCAAAAGGGAAATGCAATTTTCTTTGCTCGGAGAGTGTAATTTTTCTTTCGGTTTCTCTGTTATCCGCAAAAGCAATATGAGTATCGCTTGCGTGAAGAACACAGAAAGGTTCTTTTACACCTATGTGAAGATAATTTTTTATAATTTCCATACATGGCACCTATAAATTCTTATTTGTCGA
>JAZNMK010000048.1:0-30848 GCA_045579585.1 Acutalibacteraceae bacterium | reverse complement strand
GATAAACACCGTGCAAAGATATATAGTTTCTTGAAGAGCTTTGGTATTTTGGGTGTTATTCTCATTCCAACACTTCGCGATATGCTTATGGGGGATGACCCAACAAAAAGGCGTGAAATATTCCTTGTTCCTGCTGTAATCGGATTTATGGCAGTTCTTTTAGTAATTCTCTTTGCAAAGGATACAAAGGTGTTTATTAATGAACGAATTGAATACCTTTCCCGTCCTTATGAAGAGCGTCAAGCAGAGAAGGCCTTGAAAAAACAACAAAAAGAGGCACAACGAAATCAGTCGGGTGTGTTTAATGGTGTAAAATATATTTTCTCAAACCCCGATACAAAAAATCTTATTATTTCACATATTGTTTTTGATTCTGCGATGCCTGCAATCGCATTGTATTTTGAATCCTCAATGCACAAAGTGGGAATGAGTACAAGTGAAATTACAAAGGCATTATTTATGGTGCCTGTGGTTTATGCTACAATAACATTCCTTTCAGGATTTATTGCAGATAAGCTTGGCAGAAAAGTTACCGTTACAGGTTTTTCCCTTACTTGTATAATTGGTTATTCATTGTTCGTTGCAGGTATTCTCTGTGGTTGGAATCCATATCTTATTGGTTTCTTTGCAGGACTTTATCAAGGCTCATACTGGATTGGCAGAGATTACATGAATGTTATGATGACAGAAAAAGTTCCTACGGATATCCGTGCATCCGTTGTCGGTGCAGAGGGACTTCTTGTAATAATCGGTCTTGTTGTGGGTTACGGAGGTATTGTTCTCGGTATTACGCTTGTTCCTATCTGGTGGGCATGCCTTGCAATCTCCGTGCCTGCCGTTGCTGTTGCGGCTGCTGTTTTTGCACTCAGAGTCAAGGAAACAAAGGGTGCAAATCTTGATGAAATTGAGTAAAGGAAACAGAGAAAAACGATGAAAATTACCGGAGCAATTTTTGATTTTGACGGTACACTGTTTGATTCGATGCAGATTTGGCGCGGTATAAAGGAGCGCTATTTTGATCATCACGGGCTTGTGCTTACCCCGGAGGATGATGAGGCTTTTGCCGGCCTTCGTCTGCAGGAGGTGCTTGCTCTTGCAAACGACAGATTCAATATGGGTATGACATCTCAGGAGCTTTTTGCGGATTTCTTCGGCTTTATTGAGCAGTGTTATATGGCAGAGGCAACGCCAAAGAATGATGTCATTCCATTCCTGGAAAAGCTGAATGAAATGGGCGTGAAGATGGGCATTGCAACGGCTACGAGCGAGGGCGCACTCAAACCGCTGCTTGAAAAATACGGTATGCTCGGTTATTTTTCGGAAATTCTTTCCGTCTACACTGTCGGTGCATCAAAAAACGAGCCTAAGGTTTACGATGCCGTGCTTGATTCACTCGGTACGGATAAAGAAACAACGTGGATTTTTGAGGATGCATTGTATGCCGCCAAAACAGCAAAGGCGAGCGGCTACAAGCTTGTCGGAATCTTCGACACGACAGAGCCGGATGCCGAAGGGTTGATTGGAATTTCTGATGTGTACATACATAATTACAGCGAAATTGACCTTGACAGCTGAATATAAAAGTCGAGTGCCGTTGGGCGACTGTAGCATTTTGCGTATGGTTGCTTCCGACGGCGCTTTATTGCGCGCAAAGTATAAATAAAAATTAAAATTGGTAGTGTACAAACTGCTTTTTATGTGTTATAATGCAATGGACTAGTGTAAAATTGGGGGTGGTGTTAGTGTCAGTAAAAGTAAGCGTTATTGTTCCTACACATAACAGGCCGCATTTTCTCGGCCGCACCATCGATTCTCTTCTGGCGCAGACATACCGCGATACAGAAATTGTCGTTGTTGACGATAATGCTCCCGACAGCCCTGCAAGGGCTGATACACAGGCCCTTATGAGGAATTACGAGCAACACGACAACGTCATATACATACGCAACGAAAAGCCTATGGGCGGCGGACTTGCACGAAACGAGGGCATCCGTGCCGCTACGGGCGATTACGTTACGTTCCTTGACGATGACGATGTTTATCTTCCCGAAAAGGTCGAAACACAGCTTTCTTTTATGCTTGAGAAAGACCTTGATATGAGCTTTACCGATGTGTTTATCCACAGCGCTGAGGGTAAGCTTGTTGAGTATCGCAGGCATTCATATGTCAACGATTGGTCTAACGAGGAGCTGTTCCGCCAGCATATCATCCATTCCCTTTGCCCTACATCAACCTATATGATAAAGCGCAGCTTCGTTCTCTCGGCAGGCGGATTTCGCGGTGTTCCTATGGGGCAGGATTTTATGCTTATGTGGGATATGCTTGAGCACGGTGCCAAAACGGGTTATTTTCCTGTTTCCTACATCATCCAGTACATTCACAACGAGGGCAGGATATCTCTCGGCAAAAACAAGGTCAACGGTGAAAAAGCGCTCTACGAGCTTAAAAAAACCAAGTTGGATCTTCTTTCTGCAAAGGAGCGCAGGTATGTCCGCTTCAGGCACTATGCAGTGCTGAGTGTTGCGTGCAAGCGCAGCGGAGAGCCGCTTAACGCTGTGCGTTACGGCATCAAAACCGTTCTTGCCTCACCTGCAGATGTTATCAAAGAGTTTAATCGGTTACGCAGTAACCGTAAAATGGCTGAACAGTCAATTAACAACGGCAAATAAGAGGTTCTTATGTTTTCTTTCAGTAACGGAATATTAAGGATAAGCAACGACAGGCCGGGGTTGGATTTGTTTATCGACGGTTCTTTCTTTCTTCTGCTGTGCTCGGTTTTCACCAACGGTGCATCGGAGGGTGAGGGCTATTTCTACTACATCTCGTTTTTCCTGTTTTTCGGCTTGACGTTTATCAAACTCCTGACTTCTCTCAAGATACAGGGTGGGTTGGTTATTCCTTCATTCACCTTGTGGTACGGCGGCTTTGCATTGCTGTCGCTGCTGTCTGCACTGTGGGCAACCAATCCCCAGACCAGCCTGAAAGTTATCTCAAGGCTTATACAGAGTTTGGTTATTACATTCAGTATGTCTCAAAACTATGCAACGCGGTCGGGTCTGTTCAGGTGTGTGCGTATGTTTTCGTGGGCAGGTACCTGCGTAGGGGTGTATATGCTGGCAAACACGCCGGTTGATACATGGTTCAGCGGCTTCTTCGGTTCAACATCCACGTCGCTTAATCCTAATACGGTAGGTATGATTTTTACGCTATGTCTGATAGTGTCCTTCTACTTTGCCTTTTATTGCGAAGAGAAAAGGTATTACGTTGTCTCGTGTCTGCAGCTGTTTATCATAATCCTTACAAGCTCAAGAAAATCTTTGCTTGCATCAGTGGCCGGTATAGTTATGATGGCACTTATGAAAGTGAAACGGCGCAACGTTATTCCGCGTCTCTTTATTGTGTTCGGTACGGTTGTGGCGATGTACTACCTGATAATGTCAGTTCCGGAATTGTACAGAGCGATCGGTATACGTTTTGAATCCATGACCGGATACCTGATGGGCGAGGGCGGCGACTACAGCCTTTCACTGCGTCAGACGTTTATAGAAAATGCGACTGATATGTTCTTCGAAAGGCCGATTTTGGGCTACGGAATAAATAACTTTACCGTTCAGATAGGACGCCGTATAAACGTCTGGACGTATGCGCACAACAATTATTACGAAATACTGGCTGATCTGGGTATAGTAGGTTTTGCGACGTTTTACGGTTACTATTTTTACCTTCTGGCTACTTTGTTCAAAACCTGGCGAAAAACAAACAGTTCATTTGCAAAGATGATGCTGACGTGTCTGGTGGTCATAATGATTTGTGAGTATGGCCTGGTCAGTTATTATTCGATATATATGCAGATGGCACTGTGTTGCATGTATTTGTTCACATGTGCCATTACCGGGGATGATGACTACTCAAACGGTCCTCCCGCCTATATGAAATATAAACAGAGCGTATACGGTTAAAGTGGCCGTAATTGCTCAGAAAGAGAGGAAGATGACATTGAATTCCAGCACAAACAGCACAACGGCGCCCAAAGGTTTAGAGATTAACATTGTTTTTTTGCTTGAAACAGTGCTAAAAAAATGGTGGTTGCTTGTTGTATCTGCGGTTGTAATGGCGGCGTTAGGTCTTGGTATCGGTGTAGTTACAACAACCCCGACCTATACCTCAGATATGAGCTTTACAACCTACAATCAGGAGGCGAGTAACGTCGTTTCTTCAGGTGATATCAACAGCTCTGTTCAGATTGCCAATACCTTCAAATACATCCTTAAGAGTCGCACTATGCTTGAAAAGGTTGCGCAGAGCTGCGGCAATAATATCAGTATCGGGCAGATTGAAAGCAGTATGAAGGTTACGAAAGAGCCGGATACAAATATCATCATTATACGCATCACAACGGCAGACCCCGATCTTTCTTACCGTATCGCGGTAGGCTTTGAAGAGTGTTATCAGGGTGTTGTCGATTACGCTTATCCCAACGCAACACTTCAGCTTTGCGAAACACCTCTTTATCCGAAAGAGCCGGATGTCAGCAAGTCGGCAATGCGTTTTTCGGTAATCGGTGCAATAGCCGGCTTTGCAATCGCTTTTGTTGCTGTTATCATTGCGAATGCGGTGCGCGATACCGTTCAGACTGTTGAAGATATTCAGGTTAAGCTCGAATCTAACCTCATTGGTACGGTAGGCAATGTTCGTATCAAGGGCAAAAAGAAGAACAAGGGCTACCGTCTGCTTCTCTCAGACCGTACGCTTGGTTTCTCGTTTATTGAGTCGTATAAGGCAATCAGAACAAAGGTTGAAACCTTCTGCGCAAGGAAAAACCACAAGGTTATTCTTGTTACCAGTGCGGGTGAAAATGAAGGTAAGACCACGTTCTCTATGAACCTTGCGCTCAGCCTTGCACAAAACGGCAAGTCGGTTCTTGTTATCGATGCGGACCTTCGTAAGCCTGCAGTCAGCAAGTTCCTCAACCTCAACGTCAGTCCGGAGTATGATCTTGCATCTGTTATCAGCGGCAAAACAGAGTTAAGCGATGCAATCAAGTTTGTCGAAAAGCACAAGCTCTTCATTCTTACAACAGCCCGTTCCTACGATGAACCCACTGAGATTCTTTCATCACAGCAGATGGCAAAGCTCATCAAGGCGGCAAGAGAAGAGTTTGATTACGTTATTGTGGATACAGCTCCCGCAGCAGTTGTTACTGATGCCAATATCCTTTCCAACTTTGCCGATGCGGCAATCCTTGTAGTTCGTGAGAACTTCTCGCCCTGCGCCCGTATACGCGGTGTTATTGATGATATTGGCTCTAACAAGGCTGAGCTTATCGGTTGCGTGTTTAACAATGTTGCTTCCGACGGTGTCCGCGGTGCGTACAGTAAGTATAAGTACGGTTACGGCTATGGCTACGGTTATGGCAGGCATTACGGCTATGGCGGCTATGGCTACGGTTACGGTGATTCATCATCCTCACATTCGGATGATTCACAAAATACAAACCAGTAAAGGAGAAACAGTATGAAAAGAGTATTATCCATCGTTCTTGTTATTGCAGCTATTGCTTGCATCGGTATCAGCTTTGTCGGCTGTGAAGGTGCATTCACTCCCAAGCTTGAAGACGACATCATTAGTACCTGGGTTTCAGAGGATGGCTATACAACATATACATTCAATGAAGACGGTACTGTAAAAATCAGCAAGTTTACCGAGAACCTTTCCTTAAGCGGTACATACACCGTTGACAGTGAAACCAATCAGCTTACAATTTCCTATTCATTTATGAGCCTTTCATACAATGATGAGTATACTGCTACCATTGAAGGCGATGTTCTTACCCTTGTGCAGGGCAGTTCCATCAGCAAAACAACAGTATTCAACCGTGAAATTGAGGAATAAGTCTTTTGGATAAATTTAAAGCAGCGCGAACATCGTTCGCGCTGCTTTTTTATACCGCTTCGGCTTTTTCTGTTTTTATCTTTTTAGTTACTCTGCTTTTTATAACGAGGAAGCAGATGAAATGAATGGCTGAGCATATTGTCCACGAAACTGTGTATGCGATATACAGTGTTTCCTGTGTCGGGTTGGCACGGAATACCGTGTATACCCATATCACCCTGAAAACGCACGAGCCGAAAACAGAAACTATCATCGGTAATGTTGAGCAGTTCATACCTCTGAGCAAACCGACCAGCACTTCCATTACTCCGCACATAAAGTAAGGCAGACAAATCATTCTCATTCGTATCATTCCGTAGGGAATGATAGCTGCATCTGTTGAATAAATCTTCAGCAATGTTTCTCCGCCAAGGTAAGATACACCGCCCATCAGAAGACCGATTACCGTTACCGTCAGCAGTGTTACAGCAGCTACGCGTGATATTCGTTCGGGCTTTTTTGCACCGACGTTCTGGCTGGTGAAGGTGACGGCTGCCTGGTAAACCGAGTTCATTGCAGTATAGGTAAAGCCTTCAATATTGGCGGCTGCCGCATTGCCTGCCATTACTGTTGATCCGAATGAGTTGACTGAGGATTGAATCAGCACATTTGAAACAGAGAAAAGCGAGCTTTGTATTCCGGCGGGTAAACCTATTTTCAGCATTTCTGCAGCCTCAACCCTGCGGAGTCTGATTTCTTTTATATTCAGGTAGCAGCAGTTATCAAGCCTTACAAGGCAGATTACAACGAGTATAGCGGAGATATATTGCGATATGATTGTTGCAAGGGCAACACCTGCAACGTCCATATGGAATATACACACAAACACAAGGTTCAGCAGTACGTTGACAATACCTGATATGGTGAGGAACCATAGCGGTCGCACCGTGTCGCCCATTGCTCTGAGTATTGCCGCACCGAAGTTGTAAACCATTAAACCCGGCATACCGAGGAAATAAATTCTTACATACAGCACAGCCAGGTCGATTACGTCCTCAGGTGTATCCATAAGCACAAGTGATTGTTTTGACATTGCGATACCGATTATCAGTGTTGCACCGCCTGCTATAAGGCTTAGTGCAATGGCGGTGTGTACGGCATCGTGAGCTTTGCTGAAGTTGTGGGCGCCCAGACTTTGTGCAACCGTAACGCTTGCGCCTACACTCAGGCCGATGAATAAGTTTATCATCAGGTGTATGAGAGAAGTAGTTGAACCGACTGCTGCCAGCGAAGCACTGCCCGCGAAACGCCCCACTACGGCAACGTCAGCCGCATTATAAAGCAATTGAAGTATGCCCGAAAGTATCAGCGGCAGTGAAAAGGCGAGCACTTTACCCAACAAAGGGCCGTTGCACATATCAATTTCGTGTTTTCTTTTTTTCATCTTTTTTAGTCCTTGCGATATATTCTGATATAAAAATCAATCTTTGTTTCCAGTGAGTTCAGTGCGAGCAGCTTTTCTTTGTCAGAAGAGGAGGTGTGGTAATAATAGGGAGTCATTTTAAACAGTGCATCAATATCCTCTCTGCAGGTGAGGCTTGCGGTGTGCGCGCTGTTGAAAGCTTTTACTGCCGTAAATCCCTCAAGTTCGGGATAAACTTCTTCGTTTTTATACGGTGTGTCATAAAGTGCTGCCTTCATTTCCCACAGATGCTCTGCACCGGGGCAAACGCTTATCAGGTAACCTCCGGGTTTGATTACACGCAGGAATTCTCTTTCACAGAAAGGGGCGAAAAGATGCACGGCACAGTCGACGCTGTTATCCGTAAGCGGAATATCGGCCATGTTTGCGACAAAAAACGTTGCTCCGCATTTTCTTTTTGCGGCAAGTCGCACCATTTCCTTTGATATGTCAAAGCCGTAAACGCTGCATTTGCAGCTTTCTTTTATCAGCTGCGTATAGTAGCCTTCGCCGCAGCATATGTCGAGCACGACTTCGGGATTAAGCTTTGTAAGCTCTTGGCAAACAGCTTTTGCCGCAGGCTCAAAATAACCTTTGTCCAGGAAGTTTTTGCGTGAACGTGACATTTCGCGGTTGTCGCCTATAAGGCTGCCGTTTTTACTGCCTGTAAGCAGATTTACGTAGCCCTCTTTCGCGGTATCAAAGCTATGCGAATTTTCGCAGCGCAATGTATTGCCGCTTTTTGATAATTTGCGTTTACATACGGGGCACAGCAAAGCTTCCATTGTTTTCTCCGTTTCAGTTAAGATCAAATGTATAAAACATTATATACCACAAGCTTATCATAGTCAAACATCAAATGCCCTATTTACCACTTGAAATTCAATAAAAAAAAGGTTATTATAAGCGTATAATTGTTTTTGGAGGAAATATAATGAAAAAAACATTAGCGGTTTTAATTGCTGTTGCTGTGCTTATGCTTTCTGTTATGCCCGTAAGTGCAGTGGTTAAGCTTGAGAAAATTGATGCCCCCTACGGTATTACCTATAAGGTGTATAACGACACTGTTGCAGAGAGGGTAAGCGTAAGTTGTATGTTTACCGATAACTTTGCCGCAATATCGGATATGACAAACGAAGAAAGTATGGAAAAATACGGTATAACCGATATCTTTACACGTGTTCAGATTGACTACCGAATTGACGGCGGTGAATGGCAGAGTAATGACGTCTGGGGTACAACGTATGATGCCGCGGAATACGGCGGTGAAGTGCCCAAGGGAGACACGGTAAGAACGTTTGATTTGCTCTACCTCAATAACGAAAGCGCACAGAAAAAAGCCGGTGACCTTGCAAAGAAAAACGATAAGGGTCAGATGGTTTTTGATCTCGAGAATCATACTCTCGAATTTCGCATGAGAACGTTTTTGGGCTATACTACGATTATGGGTCAGACAATGACATCGGATTGGACAGAGACTGTAAAGGTTGAGCGCGATGCCGATTTCGGCAAAGCTCCGGAAAAGCTTGATGCACCGAAGGTCAGTGGCGCACACATAAGAAACCTCGAGAATGAAATGCCTTACCTTGCTTTTGAAGTTGTGACTCCCGAAAGCATCAAAAAAGCGGAAGCATGGCTTTCAACTCAGGTGCCTACTTATATCTCTTTGCTCGTTGAGATTGACAGAGGCGATGGCGCGTGGGAGAGCGTTGATATGAGCATTTCGGACAGCCATTATGCCAACGAAACAAAAGGTGTGCTTTTGAACGCTGTTGATGTTGAAGATGCCGGTGAAATGCGCCTGCGCACAAGATACGTAACATACCTCGAAACCGAAAACGGAACACAGCCGATGTATTCAGAATACAGTGACGTTTTGGAGTTCAGCGTTCCCCGTTGGGTAGAGGGCAAGGGTCTTATGCACGCCAAGTGTAAGGTCTGCGGAATCTGTTACCCCATATTCGGTCAGTGTATGTTTGTTGTTGGAGGTATACTCCTTCTTGCAGCTGCAATTGCGGCTGTACCGGTTAAGATGCACGTTGATAAAATTCAGGCGAAAAAAGAGGCAGAGGAAGCGGAGAAAAAGCGTAAGCTTGAAGAAGAGCGTAAGGCATACGAAAAAGAAAAGCAGGCCAAAAAGCTGAAAAACAAAAAGAACAACAATAACAGTAATGCTAAAAATGCGAAACCGAAAAAATAAATAAAATTAACCGTAACGGGAATCAGTCAAATCTGTATCCGTTGCGGTTTTTTGTTCGGTGTTTGCGGCGGGCGGTTGTGAAATAAATCTTGCAAAACGGTTGACATCTTTCATAAAAAAAGAGTATTATGTAATTAATTATCCGGAAGGGAAGCGGCAGATTATGACCAAGTCGATTCTCAATAAAATAGATGCGCTTTACTCCAAACTCTCCAAGGGGCAGAAGAAAATTGCCAACTACATAATGGAGAATTACGACAAGGCTGCTTTTATGACTGCTGCACGTTTGGGTGAAACAGTAGGTGTCAGCGAGAGCACGGTTGTGCGTTTTGCAACTGAGCTTGGCTTTGAGGGATATCCCGCATTTCAGAACGATTTGCAGGAGCTTATACGCAGTAAGCTCACCAGTGTTCAGCGTATGGAGAGCGCCAGTGTGCGTATCGGTCAGGATGAAATACTCGAAACGGTACTTACCGCAGATGCTTCTATGATTAAGGCAACGCTTGAGCAGACGTCTAAAGAGAGTTTTAACGGTGCAGTTGAGGCTATAAACAAAGCGAGAAATATCTACATTCTGGGTGTGCGCAGTGCCGCAACACTTGCAAATTTCCTTGCTTTTTATTTTCGCCCCGTATATGAGAACGTAATACTCGTTGACAGTGCGCGTGCCAGCGAGGTTTTTGAGCAGATTTTCCGTGTTGATGAGCGTGATATCTGTATTGCAATCAGCTTTCCCAGATACTCTAACCAGACAATAAGTGCCTTGCGCTTTATTCACGATAAAAAGGCGAAGATTATATCAATTACCGACAGTGAGCTTTCGCCGATTGCACAGTTTGCGGATTATCTTCTGCTTGCACGCAGCACAATGGCCTCTTTTGTCGATTCGCTTGTTGCACCGTTGAGCCTTATCAATGCTCTTATCGTTGCGGCAACCTTTAACCGCCGCAGTGAGGTTTACGATAACCTCAGCGAGCTTGAAAAAATTTGGGATGAATACAACGTTTACGATAAGCAGGAGGCAAGACCCGACGATGACAAATGAGATTGTAATTATCGGTGCCGGTGCCGCAGGTATGATGGCGGCAATTCAGGCGGCACGCAATGGGAACAGTGTCACGCTGCTTGAACGTAATGACCGACCGGGAAGAAAAATAGTTATCACAGGTAAGGGCAGATGCAACGTTACAAATGCTGCCAATCTCCTGAATGATCTGATTGCGTCTGTGCCTGTAAACGGCAGATTTCTCTACAGTGCGTTTTCTGCATTTATGCCGCAGGATACAATGGATTTTTTTGAGGAGCAGGGCGTGCCGCTTAAGATTGAACGCGGCAACAGAGTTTTCCCTGTTTCCGATTCATCGCTCGATATCGTCGATGCTCTTTACGGCGCCGCAAAAAAAGCAGGCGTAAAATTCCGCAAGGGCAGGGCTGTTGAGCTTGTGATAAACGACGGCATTGTTACAGCGGTAAAAACCGAAGATGGCGACGTTGTTGAGTGCAGTGCAGTGATTGTTGCAACGGGCGGCAAATCCTACCCGGGCACAGGCTCTACGGGCGACGGATACGAGCTTGCCGTGCAGGCCGGTCATACCGTAACTCAGCTCAAGCCGTCACTTGTACCGCTTGAGGTGCACGAGGGATTTTGCTCACAGCTTCAAGGGCTTTCGCTACGCAATGTTGCAATACGTGTTGAGGATACCGAGAAATACCGTACGGTGTATGAGGATTTCGGCGAGATGATTTTTACACACTTTGGCGTGTCGGGCCCGATTATTCTCAGCGCAAGCTCGCATATGCGCGATATGAAGAGCGAAAAGTATGTCATACATATCGATCTTAAACCTGCATTGAGTCACGAGCAACTCGACAAGCGAGTTGTAAAGGATTTTACGGAAAATGCCAACAAAGACTACGTCAATTCTCTAGGTCTGCTGCTTCCGCGTAAGCTGATTCCGGTTATCGCAAGGCTTTCCGGAATCAAGGCTTCAACCAAAACAAACCAGATAACAAGAGAGCAGCGCGCAGGCCTCGTTGACCTTCTTAAGGATTTCAAGGTCACCGTTACGGGCTTCCGTCCGATAGAGGAGGCTATTGTCACTTCGGGCGGTATAAAGGTCAGTGAGGTTGACCCGAAAACAATGAAATCAAAGCTTGTGCCGAATCTTTCATTTGCAGGTGAGGTACTTGATGTCGATGCATATACAGGCGGCTTTAATTTGCAGATAGCTTTTTCAACAGGCTATGCGGCAGGAAATAATATCTGAAGGTGAGATAAAATGATTATTAATATTGCAATTGACGGCCCTGCAGGTGCAGGCAAAAGCACAATCGCAAGACAGCTTGCGGCAGGCCTCGGATACATATATGTCGATACGGGTGCGCTTTACCGTGCTGTAGGTGTCAACGCAATGCGCAAGGGTGCAGATACAAAGGATGCTCATCAGGTTACGGCTACACTTGCCGATGCGCATGTAAGCCTACGCTTTGTTGATGGTGAGCAGCGTGTCTTTCTCGGTGAAGAGGACGTTTCTCTTGCAATCCGTACCCCCGAAGCTTCGATGGCAGCTTCAAATGTTTCGGCAATTCCTGCTGTAAGAGAGTTCCTTTTCGACCTTCAGCGTGATATCGCCGCAAAGAATAACTGCATTATGGATGGCAGAGATATCGGTACGGTTGTTCTTCCTGATGCTCAGGTCAAAGTTTTCCTTACTGCTTCTGCCGAGGTGCGTGCAAAACGCAGGTACGATGAGCTGCTTGCAAAGGGTATGCATGCTGATTATACACAGGTGCTTGAAGAAATGATTCAGCGTGACTATCAGGATTCTCACCGCGCAATCGCTCCGCTCAAACAGGCTGACGATGCGGTGCTTGTAGATACTTCAAATATGGATCTTGCTCAGGTTCTTGATACACTCAACAAAATTGTGAAGGAGAAAATATAAAATGGCTTTTGATTATTCGGTAGTGCGTGACAGAAAGTATTACAATGCCGTAAAGGGTCCCTGCAAGTTTATTCTCAGGCTTGCTCTCAGAATCAAGCACGAAGGTCTTGAAAATGTTCCGAAGGACGGCTCTTTCATCCTTGCGTGTAACCATATTCATTTTGTTGACCCTGCGGTGCTTCTTGCTTACTTCCCCCGTCCCATTCACTTTATGGCAAAGGAAGAGGCTTTCAAATCGAGCAAGCTTGCTGCCTGGTTCCTTACACATCTTAACGCTTTTCCCGTAAACCGTGCCAGAAGCGATAAGTCATCAGTCAACTATGCTATCAACCTTATCGATAACGGTTATGTTCTCGGTATTTTCCCGGAAGGTACACGTTCGAAGGATCTCAAGCCCCAGAAAGCAAAGGCGGGTGTTGCTCTTATTGCACGGCAGACCAAGGCGGATATTCTTCCCGCATCCGTCTACTGTGAGAAGAAGGGCGGCCTTTTCCGCAAGATTACAGTGCGCTACGGTGAGCTGATAAAGTACGAAGACCTCGGTATCACAGAAGAGGGCGGCACACGTGAGCTTCGTGAGGCAACGGATAAGATTATGGAAAAAATCGTTGACCTCTGGGAGGAAGGACATTGCAAATAACGCTTGCAAAAACGGCAGGCTTCTGCTTCGGTGTGAACAGAGCGGTTGACCTTGTGTATGCAATGCTCGATGAGGGTAAGCGTGTGTGTACTCTCGGCCCGCTGATACACAATCCTCAGGTTATTGATGACCTCGAAGCAAAGGGCACACGCATTATCGATGAGCCTTCACAGGCACTCGAGGGAGAGACACTTGTTGTACGTGCTCACGGAGTTGCGGCAGATGTTGAAGAGAAGATTGCTGCAATGAATATTGAGTGCTGCAATGCAACCTGTCCGTTTGTCAAAAAGATTCACAGGATAGTTTCCGAAAAAGTGAATGATAATACGGTTGTTCTTGTTGCGGGTGATGCAACACATCCCGAAGTTCAGGGTATTGTCGGCCACTGCAAAACCGAATGTATAGTGTTCGGTAACAGCTCAGAGCTTGATAAGATTGCTGAAAAGCATCCTTATTTGTCCGAAAAAGAAATTTTAGTGGTTGCGCAAACAACTTTCAGCACAAAAGAATGGAATTTATGTGAAAAAAAGATAAAAAAACTATATACAAAAGCAAATATTTTTGATACAATATGCTGTGCGACACAAGAAAGACAGCAAGAAGCCTATGAGCTGTCGCTTGTGAACGATGCAATGATTATCATTGGCGGCCGTCAGAGCTCCAACACCGCAAAACTCAAGGCGGTGTGCGAGTTTAATTGCCCGACCTATCTCGTCGAAACGGCGGACGAGGTCAGACAGCTTGATCTGAGAGGTTGCACCCGTGTTGGCGTTACTGCAGGGGCATCTACCCCTGCCGGTATAATAAAGGAGGTACTACAAACCATGTCTGAAAACGTAATTGAAAATGTTCAGCCCCACAATGACGCTCTTGAGGCTGAAAAGGAGCAGGTAACTGCTCAGGCAGCTGGTCAGGAAGCGACAGCAGTCGCAGAAGCTGCAGAGGAGTCCTTCGAGGCACTTATGGAGGAGTCACTCAAGAGCATGAGCACCGACCAGAAGGTTCGTGGTATCGTTGTTGGTATTTCCCCCAGTGAAATTCAGGTGGACATCGGCCGCAAGCAGACTGGCTACGTTCCGATTGACGAGTACAGCAACGATCCTACGGCTGACCCGTCCAAGGAACTCAAAATTGGTGACACTATTGACCTTATCATCATGAAGACAAATGACGCTGAGGGTACAATGATGCTTTCCAAGCGCCGTCTTGATGCATCCAAGGCTTGGGCTGATATCTGTGAGGCAAACGAGAGCGGCGAAGTTCTCGAGGGTACAGTATTTGAGGTTATCCCCAACGGTGGTGTTCTTGTTGCTTGCAAGGGCTCCAGAGTATTCATCCCCGGCTCACACACAGGCCTTTCAAAGGACGAGCCTCTTGAGCAGCTTCTCAAGCAGAAGGTTGCATTCAAGGTTATCGATGTAAACAAGCAGCGCAAGCGTGCAGTCGGTTCAATCCGCGTTGTTCTTCGTGAGGCACGCAAGGAGCAGGCTAAGGCATTCTGGGAGAATGCTGCAGAGGGCAATGTTTACACAGGTACCGTTAAGTCTCTTACAAGCTACGGTGCTTTCGTTGATATCGGCGGTATTGACGGTATGGTTCATATTTCCGAGCTCAGCTGGAAGCGCATCAAGCACCCCTCAGAGGTTGTCAACGTTGGCGACACTGTTGAGGTATACATCAAGAAGCTCGACGCAGAGAACAAGAAGATTTCTCTCGGCTACAAGAAGGTTGAGGATAATCCTTGGGAGATTATGCGCCGTGATTACCCCGTAGATACAGTTTGCAAGGTAAAGGTTGTCGGAATGACAACATTCGGTGCTTTTGCTAACGTTATTCCCGGTATTGACGGTCTTATCCACATTTCTCAGATTGCTGATCACCGTATCAACAAGCCTGAAGAAGTTCTCAGCGTTGGCGACGAAGTTGACGTAAAGGTTACAGAGATCGACTTCGATAAGAAGCGTGTAAGCCTTTCCATCCGTGCTCTCCTCGAGCCCGCAAAGGAAGAGGCTGCAGAGGAAGTTGCTGCTGAGGCTGCTGAAGAGGCTGCCGAGGAAGCTGCTGAATAATTAACTCTAAACAAAAGGCAGGAGCGCAGTTCGTTCCTGCCTTTTTTGGAATAAGAAAACGAACGGAGTGTGTAATTATGGCAACGGTTAAGTATAAACCCTTTAAGCAGGATAAAAGAACGATTTATACCATCAAAGAAGGTCTGCCCTCGCTCAATGTTCTTTCGGCCGCAGTTGATAACAATGGCAAGGCGTGGGTCGGAACAGACAACGGTGTAGCTGTGTTCGAAAACGGCAAGTTCACAAAGGTAGACGGTTTTGAAGGCAAGGTTCAGGTTTTGTTCTCCGACGCTGACGGCAGGCTCTGGATAGCTTGCGGAAATAACGTGTGCACGTCTGACGGCGAAAATAAGCAGGAACTGGACAGTGACGTTGTTGCAATTTCACAGGATCATTCCGGCAATCTCCGCCTCATCACACGTGATAATCTATACAGATATGACGGCAAGTTTATACTGTGGCATTCGAACGACGGTTCAGTACCTTACGATCTTGCGGCGGTAGGCGACGGAGAGGTTTATGCTGCGGTCGGCACCTGCCTCAAAACAGCCTTCGGTAAGCGCCTTCGTTGGTTCCCCATAAATAACGAAACATCCGATATGCCCGAAACTGAGGTTCAGGCAGTTGCGGGTGACAAGTTCGGAACACTCTGGGTAGGCACAAAGGATGGCGTTTTTGTTTACGATTCCCGTAACCATTGGGTATCCAAAAAGCAGGTTAACGCACTTTGCAGCTATAACGTTAAAAAGATTCTCTTCGGTAAAACGGGCAAACGCTATGTCGGCACGGATATCGGCATTATGATTTATGACGGTGCAAAGCGCCATTTCTACTGCAAGGGCTATTGGCTTCCTTCAGACGAGGTTACCGCTATTGCAGAGAGTGCTGACGGCAACACAATCTGGGTCGGCACAGACAGCGGAGTCGTTTGTATCGAAACACTTATGATGACCCTTGCCGATAAGGCAAACCATTATCAGCAGATGACGGAAAAATACAATGTGCGCGATATCGGATTTGTAACAAACCGTTTTGTTGACAATGCAGTTGATTTCAATACCGGTCACGTTGAAATTTCAGATAATGACGGCCTCTGGACGGGCTGTTACCTTCTTTGTCAGGCATACCGCTATGCGGTGACGGGTGAGCAGGAGGCACTTGAGCTGTCACGTCGTTCTATGAAAGCTCTGCTTCATCTTATGAAAATTACGGGAATTCCCGGATTTACTGCTCGCGCAATACGCCGCCCCGGTGAAGTCGGCTTCGGCAACGGCAACCCCGAGTGGCATCTTACAAAGGATGATATAAGTGAGCTTGAGTGGAAGGGTGAAACCTCAAGCGATGAGATGGTAGGTCACTTCACGGCTGCTGCAACGTATTTCGATTTCTGCGCTGATGAGTCGGAGAAAAAAGAGGTCAGTGATGCTATATGTGCAATTGTTGATCACATACTTTCCCACAACTACCGTCTTTGTGATGCCGACGGTCTGCCCACAACCTGGGCAAACTGGAATCCCGATGATCTCAACCGCAGTGACCGTTGGTATTGGGAGCACGGCGTTAACGCGCTTGAAATGCTCGCTTTCCTCAAAATTGCATACCATATGAGCGGCAATGAAAAATACAACGAGGAATACCTTCGTCTTGTCGCTAAGGAGCATTATGCTATCAATACGATGTACCGCAAGGTTGATGATGCGCACACTTGCCATATTGACGATAACCTCTGCTTCCTTATCTCAATTCCGCTTCTCAGATACGAGACGGACCCCGATATCCTCAACTGTTACCTTATCGGTATGCGCGAACACTGGGAGTACGAGCGAGTCGAGCGCAATCCTTTCTGGAATATTCTTTACGGTGCATTTACGGATGAATGCAGTGACCTTGATACGGGCGTAAACTCTCTGCGCGAATTCCCGCTTGACCTGATTGAGCTCAAGCTTGTTAACAGCGTCAGAAACGACCTTGAGTGGGATTACTCGCCCGAAAAATTCGGTGAAGAGCCGCATATGAAAACAGCTCTTCCCTATGATGAGAAACCTGTTTCGTCGTACGATTACAATCCGCTTCTTCCTGACCGAATGAGAGATGATTACCGCCTTGTTGACGGAACGCTGTATCTTATGCCTTACTGGATCGGTCGCTACTACGGCTTGATTGAAGAGTAAAAACATATAGTGCGGAGTTGATTTGAAGTGGCAACCATAAAGTATAAAGCATTCAAACAGGATAAACGCACACAGTACGATTGCCGTGACGGTTTGCCGTCGTGTGACGTGCTTTGCCTTGCCGTCGGTGCTGACGGCAGGGTATGGGCGGGCACGCAAAAGGGTGCAGCGTATTTTGACGGTGAGCGTTTTGTGTGCTCCGATTTGTTTGATTCACCCGTGCAGGCCGCTTTTACCGATATGTCGGGCAATGTCTGGCTTGCGAGCGGAAATCGCATCTGCACCTGCGAGGGTGAAAGTATGCAACAGCTTGAGGGCGATATTGTTGCAATATCTCAGGATCATATGGGCAGACTTCGCCTTATCACGGATAAGTTTCTCTACCGATATGAAAACGGTGAGTTTATAAAGTGGTATTGGACAGAGAATGCGTCTGTGCTCGATATGTGTGCGTTTGCTGACGGTGAAATATTTGTTGCAGCCGGAAACAGCATCAAAACAGCACTGGGCAAGCGCTTGCGTTGGTTTAATGTTACGCCCGAAACTTCAAAGTTCCCCGACAGCCGTATTCAGGCTGTTGCAGGTGATAAATTCGGCCTTGTCTGGATAGGTACGGATAAGGGGCTCGTTATTTACGATGCACGCAATCACTACGTCACAAAGAAAAAAGTGAACGCACTCACAAGCTATAACGTCAAGAAAATTCTTTTCGGTGCCGGCGGCAAGCGATACGTCGGCACGGATATCGGTATTGTTATTTACGACGGTGCAAAACGTCATTTCTACGGCGCGGAGTATTGGCTTCCCGACGGTGAGGTTACCGCGATTGCGGAGGTTGACGGCAACTCAGTCTGGGTTGGTACACATATGGGAATTGCTCATATTGAAACTGCGATGATGACCCTTGACGAAAAAGCTGAATTCTATCAGGGATTAACCGAAAAATATAACCTGCGTGATATTGGTTTTGTGGCTCACCGTGCGCTTGACGATGTGCGCGACTTAGGCTCGGGTCATGTGAACATAACGGATAATGACGGACTTCGCACAGGTGCTTACCTTATGTCGATGGCATATAAGTATGCTGTGACGGGGGATGAAACAGCGCTTGCCATAGCGAGGCGATGCGCTGAGGCAATGCTTGTGCTGCTCAATGTTACGGGCATACCGGGGCTTACCGCACGCTGTGTGCGCCGCAAGGGCGATTGCGGCTACTGCGGCAGCATGCCCAAATGGTTTGATGCAGGTGAGTACGAGTGGCTAGGTGACGTTTCGAGTGACGAAATGGTTGGCCATTTTTCTGCTCTTTCCGTTTTTTATGATATCTGTGCGGATGAAAACGAAAAATCTGTCATCTGCAAGGCGCTGTGTGCAATTGTTGACTACATACTTGCAAACGGTTACAGACTCAAGGATGCTGACGGTGAATATACACGCTGGGGTAACTGGAATCCCGACGATATAAACCGCAACAGCTATTGGGCGGGTGAACACGGCACCAACGCGCTCGAGCTGCTCGCTTTCCTTAAGACTGCTTATTATATGAGCGGTGATGAAAAGTACAATGCAGAATATTTAAAGCTCATCAGAGAGGAGCACTATGCGCTCAACACAATGTACCGTAAGGTGAAGGATGCGCACACCTGTCACATTGATGACAATCTGTGTTTCCTTTCTTCAATTCCTTTACTCACTTACGAAAAGGATCCCGATCTGAGACATATGTACCTTGTGGGTATGCGTGAGCATTGGGAGTACGAGCGTATAGAGCGCAATCCGTTCAATAACATTGTATATGCAGCACTCACCGGTGAACACGGCGATATTGACAAGGGCCTAAACAGTCTGCGTGAAATGCCGCTGCTTATGCTAACGGTAACGGTAACAAACAGCCTGCGCAACGACCTTGTGTGGGATTATTCGACGGAGGAATTCAGTGAAGTACCGCAACTGGCAGAGCCTCTGCCGTATGATGAAAAACCGATTGTCAGGTATCACCGTAACCACTTTAAAGCGGATGCTGTTTGCCGCAGACCGTCACTGCTTGACGGTGTTAGTTATCTGCTGCCTTATTGGATGGGCAGATATTACGGCATAATCGGTGAATAATCTTTCATTTTTTTAATATTTTTTGAAAAAACTTGCACTAATTATTCATTGGTGCTATAATAACCGTAACTTTTATAGGAGGTAATTTATTATGTCCAAGAAAACATTTATCAAAATCATTTCAGTTGTTCTTGCACTTGTGCTCGGTATGACAGCTCTCTGGGCTTGCGGCGGCGACAAGGCAGAGGAGGATAACGTCCTCATTATGGCTACAAACGCAGCATTCCCTCCCTACGAGTACAAAGAGGGTGATTCATTCGCAGGTATCGACGTTGAGATCGCAGGTCTCATCGCAGAGAAGCTCGGTATGACACTCAAGATTGAAGACGTTGAGTTTGGCTCAATCATCGGCGGTGTTCAGAGCGGTAAGTTCGATATGGGTATGGCAGGTATGACTGTTACTGACGAGCGTCTTGAGATGGTCAACTTCTCATCTACATACGCTACAGGCGTTCAGGTTGTTATCGTTGCTGAGGATTCTCCCATCGCATCTCTTGACGACCTCAAGGACGACGGCTCAATGAAGTACGGCGTTCAGCAGGATACAACAGGCGATATCTATGCTTCCGATACACCCGAAAATGGCGGCTACGGCAGCGATAACGTTATCCGCTATAAGACAGGTGCTGAGGCTGTTCAGGCTCTCAAGGCAGGCAAGGTTGATGCAGTTATTATCGATAACGAGCCCGCAAAGTCATTCGTTGCTGCTAACGAAGGTCTCAGAATCCTCGATGCTGAGTGGGCAGTTGAAGATTATGCAATCTGCATAGCTAAGGAAAACACAGACCTCCTCAACAAGATCAATACTGCACTCGCAGAGCTTGAGGCAGAAGGCAAGATTCAGGCAATCATCGACAAGTACATCAAAGCCTGACTTTTTAAATAAACATAATAGCGGCGGGCGGCTTAAGGCTTTGCCCGCTGTTTTTATGGTAGAGTGACTGGAGCAATCCGAACTATGTCTGGAAGCGATTCTTTTTAACGCTTTTCGACATTTCAGGATTGAAAGGCATCAGCCTTCCTGTTCTCCGGCGGATTTGCGAGTATTTTAATAAAGATAAGGCGAAAAGCATCCGATAAAAAAACACACTTCGGATTACTTCCGCCACTCTAAAGGAGTAAAGAAATGACCGCGTGGATAATTTCCGATTATTTTACTTTTATGAAGTATAAACTTCATGACCTGTTCGATGCCGTTAAAGCGGGTTGGCTTGATTTTGCAGATGAATTTAAGCTCAATTTTATCGAGGGCGACCGTTGGGAATGGTTGCTTGACGGCTTTAAAAACACACTTTTTATAACATTCTGCTCGTGCCTTCTCGGTATTGCGCTCGGTGTAGTGATAGCAATTGTGCGTTCAACCTACGATAAAACGGGCGCCGATATGAAAAAACGTGGCGGCATCGGTTACAGATTGCTCGCGCTTTTTAATGCAATTTGTAATCTCTACCTTACAATCATCCGCGGCACTCCGGTTGTTGTTCAGCTTTTGATTATGTATTTTGTAATCTTTGCATCTTCAACAAACGGCATCGGTGTTGCTATTATGGCTTTCGGTATAAACTCCGGCGCTTATGTTGCCGAGATTTTTCGAAGCGGTATTATGTCGGTTGATAAGGGTCAGTTTGAGGCGGGCAGAAGCCTTGGCCTCAACTATATCCAGACAATGATTCATATCATCATTCCTCAGATGTTCAAAATCGTTCTCCCCACCCTTTGTAATGAGTTTATCGTTCTCCTCAAGGAAACTTCCGTTGCAGGCTATGTTGGTATTGTTGACCTTACCAAAGCGGGCGACCTTATCCGCGGCAGAACATTCTCAGCATTTATGCCGCTTATTGCGGTTGCGCTCATCTACCTTGTTGTGGTTATGATTTTCACAGCACTGGTAAGACGACTCGAAAGGAGGCTGCGTGACAGTGACCACTAATGATGTGCTTATAAAAGTTGAAGGCCTGAAAAAAGCATTCGGCAGTAATCATGTTCTTAAGGGTATTGATACCGAAATCAAGAAGGGCGAAGTGGTGGTTGTCATCGGTGCGTCGGGCTCAGGTAAGTCAACCTTCCTGCGTTGCCTCAACCTTCTCGAGGAGCCGACGGGCGGTAAAATTTTGTTTGAAGGTACAAATATCACCGACCCAAAGGTTAACATAAACGTTCACCGCCAGAAAATGGGTATGGTTTTTCAGCAGTTTAACCTTTTCAATAACCTTACAATTTTAAAGAATATCACTCTCGCTCCCGTCAAACTCGGCGTAATGTCAAAGAGCGAAGCTGAGCAAAAGGCCAAGGAGCTGCTTAAAAGAGTAGGCCTTGAGGAGAAGGCAAACGCTTATCCTTCCCAGCTTTCAGGCGGTCAGAAGCAGCGTGTTGCAATTGTACGTGCACTTGCGATGAATCCCGAGGTGTTGCTTTTCGATGAACCTACAAGTGCCCTTGACCCCGAAATGGTAGGTGAGGTGCTTGAGGTTATGAAGCAACTTGCCAACGAGGGTATGACTATGATTGTCGTTACACACGAAATGGGCTTTGCCCGTGAGGTTGCAAGCCGTGTAATTTTTATTGATGAAGGTATCATCGCTGAGGAAAATACCCCTGTAGAGTTTTTTGCCAACCCCAAGTGCGACAGACTCAAAGATTTCCTTTCAAAAGTTCTTTAATATTTTAAAAAGGCGGCATATCATATGCCGCCTTTTGTTGACTTGCTATTTTGTTTGTGATAAAATATATCGGTAAACATTATCAGGAGGAAGAAAAATGAAAAAGTTAATTGCAATTCTTCTCTGCTTTGCTTGCGTTTTTGTATTTGCAGCTTGCACTAAAAAAGAGCCCGATACAGAGCCTACCGGTACACCGGGCGAATGGGTTACCGATGCTGACGGTAACATAGTAACGACCCAAACACCTTTCCTCGATCTTGATGAAAACGGTCAGCCTCAGACTGATGCTAACGGCGCTCCGCTTACAACAATCGTCAATCAGATTGCAACGTATCCGGCTGCACCCGGCGAAACGATTCCGCCCAAATCAACCAGCCCCACGGTTGTGCCCGGCAACACAATCAAAAGCGAAAATAAGGCGTGGCCTGCAGAAAGCTATATAGCTAAGCTCCCAAAGCTCAGAGATACGGTTGACAAATCCACTTACAGCAAGGATGAAAACGGTCAGCTTGTAACAATCTATATCAACGAAATCAGCTATGCAGATTTCCTCAGCTACCTTGAAACCTGCAAGCAGGCGGGCTTCACACAGAGCAATCCCGGCACGGTAATTCCCGAAAGTGCGGTACCCGGCAAGAGCTACGTTTATGCATCTGAGGCTAACGGCTTGTATATCACGATAACATATTATACAGACGATTATCCTTACCGTAACTGCGACCTCTTTATTTCTGTTACAGATTACGATCTGTTTGAAGCTTCGTTCTGATAAAAAATAAACCTCCGACTGAAGAAAATCCTTTGGTCGGAGGTTTTTATTTCAGAAGTTTTTCAGTTCTTCGGCACTCGGCATTGATGCTGCCGCACCCATGCGTCCTACGGCGATGGTGCCTGCTTTGTTACCTATATCGCATGCGGCGTAAATATCGCCGCTTTTTTTGTATTCAAGCGCCATTGCAGCGGTGAAACAGTCGCCTGCTGCGGTAGTATCAACAACCTTACCGGGATACGTAGGCATTATGCGAAGGTTTTCTCCGTTCCACACGGCACAGCCTCGTGCGCCCAGTTTGAGCACAATGTATTCAGCCTTGCTTCTGTCTTTTAGGATTTTTGATGCTTCAAGAATCGCTTCGTCGCTGTCAGGTGAAATTCCCGTCAGTGCAAAGGTTTCGCTTTCGTTCGGTGAAAGTATGGTTGCACCCTGCATTTTTTCAAGTGCAAACTGCTTTGCAGGTCCGCAGTCAATAACGGTTGTTATGCCTTTTTTAATTGCGCGGTTAACACATTCCGTTACAACCTGCTCGGCTGTTTCAAACTGCACAAGCAGAAGGTCAAGCTCATCCGTTATAAATCCTGCCGCTTCATTCGGGTCTATTTCAGCGTTTGCGCCTTCGTATACAACAATGCGGTTTCTGCCCTCACCGTCAAGGATGATTGCCGCCATACCGGTTTGTGCACCTGCCGTTGAAACACCCGAGTGGTCGATTCCGTTAGCGGCAAGGTTATCAATCAGCTTTCTGCCGTTTGTGTCGTCCGCAACCTTGCCGATCATTTTTGTAGCTGCACCGAGCTTTGCAAGGGCAGATGCCTGGTTAGCTCCCTTGCCGCCGCAAGAGTAGCTGTAGGCTGTGCCCAACACGTTTTCACCAACCTCAGGCACTTTTTCCATGTTGAGTATGATGTCCATATTTATACTGCCGACAACTGCGGCGCGGATAAAGCCGTACATAAATTTCTCCTTTGTATCAGCTGATTGCGGTGCGGAATTCTTCAGCTGCCACCGTCATATTTTTGCCTTTTATAAACAGTCCGCTTGTGCCCAGCACAAATATATCTGCACCTGCACAGCTGAGCTTTTTGCCGTTTTCGGGGCTCATGTTGCCATCAACCTCAATCGGGATGTATCTGTCTGCACTGCTCAGCAGTTTGCGGGCTTCAATTACCTTTTGCTGTGCGCCCTCAAACATTTTCTGCCCTGCAAATCCGGGCGTAACTGTCATAACAAGCGCCATATCAATACTGTCTGTCAAGCCTTCAAGGCAGGTTAGGGGAGTGGTCGGGTTGATTGCGAGGCCTGCCTGACAGCCGTGAGCTCGAATGAGTTTGAGCGTTTCTGAGACATCTTCATCCGCTTCATAGTGTATGCAGATAACGTCGCCTTTATCAAGCTTCATTCTGTCAATAAAACGTGCAGGCTTATCAACCATCATATGCACATCAAGCGGTATATCCGTAATCGCCTTGAGCGCATTCACAAAGTCAAAGCCGAGTGTGATGTTTGGCACAAAGCTGCCGTCCATTATGTCGATGTGAAGGTATTCTATGTTTGCTGTCTCAAGCTCTCTTACGGCTTTTTCTACGTTCATCAGGTCAGCGCACATCATTGATGCGGAAAGAAGCTTTCTCATAGGTGTTTCCTGCCTTTTCAGTTGATATTCAAACGAATTATATCACAAAAACAAACGCATGCAAAGAAAAACTGTATATTTTTTACAAATCCTTGAAGTCTTCGTTTTTTTATATTATAATTATCAAAAATCCGACTTTGGAAAAATAGGGGGATTTATTATGATGAATATTATCAGAGCTTTCGTTTCGATCTTTGTAGCGGTCGAAATGGCGATTTCGGGTATGGTAAGCGGCGTCCTCCCCAAGAAAATCGATATGCCGCAGATTCCCGAAACCGAATACGGAAAGTATGTTGACCCGTTTATCGGCACGGGCGGCATACCGTGGACTTGCGGTATGGTCAGTCCTGCGGCGACGGTGCCTTTCGGCTCGGTCAGGCTCGGTCCGGATACCTGCTTCCTCGGCGGTGCTTACATCGTCAAGACAAATACATCGGGCTATTATTATGAGCACGGCCATATAAGAGGCTTCAGCCATTCCAGACTTTCGGGTACAGGCGCTGAGGACTATTCAATGTTCAGGGTTACTCCTGCTGTAGGCAACAGAAAGGCAGGCACGCTCGCGTATTCTCACGCAAATGAGCAGGCTTCCCCCGGTTACTATGCTCTCTATCTGCCCTCTGTCGGCTGTCTTGCAGAGATGACTGCGGACATACATACAGGCATACACAGATACACCTTCAATTCATCGAAGGATGCAAGACTGTTTATCGACGTCACAAGTGCTGCAGCCAAATCACAGTCACGCGAGGGTAAGGTTGAATACGATCCCGAAACAGGCGTAATAAAAGGCAGCTGCCTTCTCTTCGGTCAGTTTGCAGGCAGATATGACGGCCTGCCCACATACTTTGTCGCAGTTGCGGATAAGCCCATTCAATCGGCTGAGATTTCATCTGATCCCGAAAACTGCTCAATTGATATTAACTTCGGCAACCTCAAGGATCAGAGTGTTGAGCTTAAGGTCGGCATCAGCTTTGTCAGCACAGAGAATGCAATGCTCAACCTCAAGGCCGAAACAGACGGCCTCGGCTTTGACGATGTGCGCGAGAAAGCCGCAGCTGCGTGGAATGAGGAACTTTCTGTTATCAAGCTTGATACGGACGATGATGATATCAAAACCATCTTCTACACAGCTCTTTACCACAATATGATAATGCCCACAAACTTCACCGATGTTAACGGTGAGTATCTCGGCTTTGATAAGAAGGTGCACGTTGCCGAAGGGTATACATACCGTTCGGATATGTCGCTGTGGGATACTGCCCGTACAACTCATCCTCTTTACACACTCATAGCTCAGGATATACAGCTCGACTGTCTTAACAGCCTTGTTGCAATGGGAACGCAGGGTGTCGGCGTGCTTCCGCGCTGGCCTCAGGGTGCTGGCTATGCAGGTTCGATGATGGGTGACATTGCCAATATTGTTGTCACCGAAAGCTACCTCAAAGGAATCAGAGGTTTTGATTTTGAGACAGCATATACCTTTATGAAGAATTCTTCCGATAATCCTTCGCCGAGAGCCGGACGCGAACACGTAAACGAGTACAATCAGTACGGTTACGTTCCGCAGGATCTTTGTCCCGGCAATGAGTCTGCAAGCCGCACGATTGAGTATTCGTGGGAGGATGCGGCTCTCTCTGTTCTCGCAGGCGAGCTGGGCTACACAGAGGATGCTGCGAAGTACGGCGAAAAGGCAATGTACTACAAGAATATCTTTGACCCCGAAACCAAGTACTTCCGTGCAAAAAATTCCGACGGCACGTTTGAAAAACGCTTCAGCCCGTATATGACAACGTTCTACGATATGATTATGATCAACAAGTACGCTGACTACTACTGCGAGGGCAGTGCAAGGCAGTGGCGCTGGAGTGCGACACACGATATCGACGGAATGATTGAGCTCTTCGGATCGAAGGAATATTTTATCAGCGAGCTTGAAGACTTTATGGAGGATGCTTCCCGTAACAGAGCAGCCATAGACCCCGGCCACGGATTCTGGGTGGGCAACCAGCACGATATACACACACCCTACCTTTTTGCAAACGCAGGCAGACCCGACCTTACGCAGAAGTGGGTCAGATGGACTCTTGCCAACCGTTTCAGTACCGATATCAACGGCCTTGACGGCAATGATGACGGCGGCACAACCAGTTGCTGGTACGTATTCTCTGCAATGGGCTTCTATCCGCTTGCAGGTACGGATAAGTATTGGCTCGGTTCACCCAATGTTGACGGTGCGGAAATCACACTTTCAAACGGCAATACTCTCAAGATTACTGCTCTCAACCAGTCAGAAGACAATATCTATGTAAGTTCAGTCAAGCTCAACGGTGTTGAGCTTGAGGGCTGCTACGTAACACACGAGCAGCTTATGAGCGGCGGTGAGCTTGTATTTACAATGAGCTGCACAGCTCAGTAAGGAGGTATATCTATGGCAACCATAAAGGCGATTATCGGTTTTATCGAAGTCGTTTTGCTGTCGTTTTTTGCAATCCCCATAGGCGGCGATGTCAGCTACAGCTCAACAACCTACGTGCCTCCTACGGTTACAACACCTATGTATATTGTTGAGGATGGTGACAGTGATTTCGTTATTGTCACTTCCGATTCACCTGATGACTGTATTATGACAGCTGTCAGTGAGCTGCAGACTTACGTTGAAAAGCTCAGCGGTGCAGAGCTTGAGCACGTTAAAGAGTCCGATTTTTCTGTCGGAGACAAGGCGATTGTTGTGGGTGAAACAGAGCTTGAATCACAGATTACACAGGTTGACCGTGATTCAATAGGTGCAGACGGTTTTATGCTTTATTCTGACGGCACCTATCTGCTGATTGCAGGCGGTGACAGCAGAGGCACACTCTACGGTGTTTATACCTTGCTTGAGGAGTATTTCGGTGTGCGTTGGTTTACACCTACGCTTGAAGTTGTGCCTGAAAGCGATGATCTCGTTGTTGATGCGGCGCTCAACCGCGTTGTAAGGCCGTCCTTTGCAATCCGCCGTAATGCTTGTCCCGGCTCAACGGATAACTACCGTGCAAAGATGAAGGTCAACGTTTCTTTCTGGAATGAGGCACCGGAGTACGGTGGTGCGCTTACTTACGTACTCTGGGACGTTACGCTTGATACACTTGTGCCGGATTCTCTTTTTGCAGAGCATCCCGAATATTTTGCAATGAATCCAGACGGTACACGCACAACAGACCACGTCTGCCTTTCACATCCCGACGTACTTCCGATTGCGATTGAAAACGCAAGGGCGGCAATTCTTGCCTGCCCGAGAGAAACCTCCGATCATATTCACATCGGTCAGAAGGATAATTCAAATTACTGCCACTGTGAACGCTGTGAGGCGCTGTATGCACAGTACGGCAGCATTTGCGCGCCAACACTGATATTTACAAATAACTTTGCCGATGCGCTTGATGATGAGTTTCCGAATTTTACATTCACTTTCTACGCATACGGTGAAACAGACCGTCCTCCGCAGGATCTTTCGCTCAGGTGTAACGATAACGTTGTTCCTGTTCTCTGCGGTATTCACAGAGCTTGCCGCAGCCATCCGCTTACAGAGTGTGGCGCTCAGGACGGCAATGAAACTTTCCTCAATCTCTATGGAGAAAATGAACCTACCGTTGCACAGGATCACGCAAATTGGGTGAAGGTTGCAGACAGAACGTATATCTACGATTACACAATCAACTTCCTTAACTCAATGCAGTTCTTCTCAAACCTTGAAACGCTTCAGCCGACGATGCAGTATATGCACGATATCGGAATTACAGGCTATGTATACAACTGCGGTGACGGACACAGCGCGGCGTTCAACGAGCTGAGGAATTATCTTTACTGCAAGGTTATGTGGGATGTCGACTGCGATGTTGAATACCATATGATGGACTTCCTCAAGGCGTATTACGGTGAGGCGGCCGCACCTTATATCAGAGAGATTCTCGACGAGCAGACAGCGCAGATAAAGAAAACCGCCCATGCGTTTGACTTTGACTGGCACTATCAATCCGGTTTCTATCCCGCTTCCGTTATTATGAAGCTCAACAGACTTTGGGATAGTGCGCTGAATGCCGACGTAACTGAAGAGCAGATGTTCAATATCGAGGTTGCCAACCTCAGCTGGGAATACTTCAAGGCGAATCAGTTTATCGGTGAATACAGCTTCCTCAACCCATGGAGATTGAAGGCAAACGAAGAGCTGTATGATGCAATGATAGCACACAAAATTGACAGGGTTTCTTCCTTCGGTCTGATTCCTCAGGATAAGAGCACGGTTGACTTTATGCTCCGTCCCTTTAACTGGAAATAAAAAAATTAACCGTACCGTTATCGTTAAGATAGCGGTACGGTTTTTTGCTTTTTAACCGTCTTTAAGCTGCTTGACAGTGAGTGAATCGTCAACGGGTGTTTCGAGGTATGCAATCAGCTCATTAAGGTCAGATGTTGTTGTGAAAAGATTGCTGCAGTTTTCACGGATGAAATTCTTCTCAACCGATTGCTCAATAACTGCGTTGAGTCCGTCGTAGTAGTTGAGAATGTTGAAAATAGCAATCGGCTTATTATGGCGGCAAAGCTGTTTGAGCGTAAGTATCTCAAAAAACTCCTCATACGTGCCGATTCCGCCGGGTGTGATGATGAATGCATCGGCATTGTCCTCCATAATCTGCTTGCGCTGACGCATTGTGTCGGGTGTGATAAGCTCATCGCACTCTTCGTAGATAGCCTCTACGTTTTCTTCGTCAAAAAACTTGGGGATAACACCGATTATGTGTCCGCCGCCTTTTTTGATTCCTCTTGCTGCGGCACCCATAAGGCCGTTTGCACCTCCTCCGAAAACGAGTGAATGGCCGCGCTTTGCAAGCTCCTCACCCATAATTTCGGTTTGTCTGATGTATTCGGGATCAATAGTCGGTGATGCTGCACCGAAAACACAAATTCTCATTTAAAACGCTCCTTTCCTGTACTGTATATAATATGAAATAATCGTATAAAAATCAACAAATAAAAATAAACAAGCCAAATTAAATCTGTCGTGCGGGTGTTATTTACAGGTACATTATATCATCTGATGTGTACGCACCATCGAAACCTTCAATAAAGCCAAGGAAAAATGAAAACGTGTACAGTGTAATGACAATCGCGGCAATGATTATGCCGATTGTTGATTTAACGGATTTTACCTTCAGCCTCTTTGCTCTGCCTTTTGCAACAATGCCGAGGATAAGGCCGACAACAGCAAGAATCGGGGAAACAACGCCGATAACCGGTATTGCATAGGTACACAGCGAAACGATGCCGAGTATCAATGATGCGGCAGCACCCTTTACTTTTGCAGGCAAGGTAGGCTGAGGCTGGTTGTAGGGCTGTTGCTGATAAGGCGCTGCAGGCTGGTTGTAAATAGGCTGGTACTGCGGCTGGGCAGGCTGTTGAGGTGCTGTGTTAATCTGCTGCACAGCGGCGCCGCATTTTGAGCAGAAGCCGGCGTTTTCTCTTAGCTGAGCACCGCAAAAATTACAATACATAACTTAATTCCTCACTGTTTTTGGCATTTTATCGGTTGTTCTTTTTTCATTTACCGTAAAATTATACCATTATGTCAGGGTTTCGTCAATGATAATGCTTTTGTATAAAAGGTAAATAAGGCATAATATGTAAAAATATTTGTTTTTATGGCTTCGATTTATGCAATTCTCTATTGATAAATTATTACTTATTATGTATAATATATCGTGAGATTCAATGGCTCAGAAATCAGAAAGGAGACTATAAAAATGAACTATTCACATGAAGTGGAAAAAATGTGTATCGTGGCTAAAGGCCCGCATCACGGTCCCGCTCCGATCCCTGAAGAGGGCAAGTGGGTAAAGGCATACGAAATTAAGGACATCTCCGGTTTCTCACACGGTGTGGGCTGGTGTGCTCCTCAGCAGGGTACTTGTAAGATTTCTCTCAACATCAAAGAGGGTATCGTAGAAGAAGCTCTTGTTGAAACAATCGGTTGCTCCGGTATGACTCATTCTGCAGCTATGGCAGCTGAGATTCTCCCCGGCAAGACACTCCTCGAGTGCCTTAACACAGACCTCGTCTGTGACGCTATCAACGTTGCAATGCGTGAAATCTTCCTTCAGCTCGTCTACGGCAGAACTCAGTCCGCATTCTCTGAGGATGGTCTTACAATCGGTGCAGGTCTTGAGGACCTCGGTAAGGGTCTTCGTTCACAGGTCGGCACAATGTTCTCCACAAAGGCTAAGGGCGTTCGTTACCTCGAAATGGCTGAGGGTTACGTAACACGTATGGCTCTTGA
>JAZNMK010000047.1:0-14232 GCA_045579585.1 Acutalibacteraceae bacterium | reverse complement strand
GCTCAGAGATTGTGTTTGATTTGAATCTCAAGGGGGCTGTCAGCCTGCGCTCATCACTTATTACGGCGGTTGTGCTCGTTGGTATAGTGCTTATCTACGAGGCTGTCAGCTATGCGGTGCGCATCAACAAAAAATAACGCTGATAAATACCTTTAAAGGGTCTGCCCGTCGGGCAGACCCTTTTATTCTGTCAGCATTTCTTTTGCGATACCGGCGCTGAGTTCTGCAAAGTATTGTGCCTTTACAGCAATGCCGTTGCCGCTGTTTGTAACTGTCATTTTCTGTGAGCAGATGTGAGCGTTGCTCAGAATGTTTTTCTTTTGCTCAAGGTGGTTTTCAGCCGCCGAAAGTGCCAGCTTTTTTTCGTCGAGGGTTACGCTTTGCTGAGAGTATGTGCGGTAAATTTCTCGCGTTAGAGAAAATGGCATTCTCACGGAATTCAGCGTAAGAATACGCGTACGTACTAGGTTAGGAGGTGATTCGGGCTTTTTGTACAGAGGTATGTCAAAGCCTAATATGTGCAATGTGATTCCGCTTTTTTCTGCAGTGAGCTGTAATGTGTTCAGTGTTGTTGTGGTAAGTGTACTTACGGCCAAATCTGTACGTATAACAGCGTACGCTTCTGCGTGCCTGAATCTGATCGAACCGTCGCTCAGTTCAACAAAGCCTCCGACAAGCACTTCACCTTTACGCACGGCTTCGCCGCGTTTGTGCAGTGCAGTGCCCTGATAAACTTCAAGTGAAGCGATTTGCCCGTCAAAACAGCTCACTACGTCGCAAGGTAGGGAAGTGTCGGATATGTGCGGTGCATCAGCCTGTTCGGCTACCTTAACCTCGAGGCAACTGCCGAGCACGTTTACGGTCATATATGAAAGTTCGGGCAGCTTTTCCATAACATAAAACCTTACGCAGGCAGCGTCAACGTTCTTTCTGAAAGTGCCGTGCCTTACTCCTGCCTGTGTGAGTGCCTCGACTATCTGCTGTTCAGTCACGGCGTTGTTACCGCTGACATTGATGCTCCATATCATTGTTGAAGCTATGCTCAGAAAACATACGGCGAATAATGCTCCGTACAGCAAACCGATATGCTTGCGGTGCTTTTTGATAAAAAACGGCAAACCGTGTTTGCAACATACGGAAGTTTTCATTCCTGAGCGTGTTGCGCAGCGTCGGATTTTTTTATAGTGCTTAGCCAATGTGCAGGCGGTGATGCCGTTGCCGTCGCGGCAAAGATGCCACAGATGTATTCCGTTGCGGGCGCAAAGGTTCAGGAAACGCTCTGTAAATCCGCCGTTTGCCGTGAAGCTGACGTAGCCGCAGAAAATTCTGTAAAGATAAGTGAACATTGTACGCTCTCCCTAACTGAAGTTAATTGCAGAAAAGAATCCTTTAATTACCGCTTGCTCATTTTCAAAAAGTTTCATTTCGAGTCCGCTGCCGCAGAATTGAGCGCTGATGTTTCCGAGGTTAAGTGCAATCTTTTCGTCGCTGTATTCAATTATTCCCTTGCAACCGTCAATTCTGGCTTCCGTGTTTGAGATAATTTCGGTCTGAGCGTAACCGTTAAACGCTGCTTTGGGCAGGTCACTGTTTTTTATCAGCTCCGATATGAGTGGGTTTTTCTTCATTCTTTCATATCACCTCGTTGTAATATATGCGCCTCTGATTCAATAAAATTACAATACGGTGTGCGATTTGAAGTTTCGGGGGTGTGGTGTATGGTAAGGATGAAATTTCGCGGTGCATCGGCTGTGTGGTGCGCTGTTGCCGTTGGTGCAGGTGTGCTTGCCGTAGTGTTTCCGCAGGCAACTCTCGGTGGGATGAGGTCGGGTCTTGAAACGTGTGCAGCGGTGGTTATTCCGTCGCTGTTTCCTTTTATGGTTGTCAGTTCGTTTGTGGCGGGTTTACCTGTATCCGATGGTGCGGCAAGGCTTTTTTCAGCGTGTATGCGTTATGTTTTCAGGCTCCCGGGCGAGGCTTTTGCCGCAGTTGTTTTCGGCCTGGCAGGTGGCTATCCTGTTGGTTGCTCAGTTGCGGCAAGGCTTTTCGAGCAGGGGAAGCTCAGCCGCGAGCAGGCTCAGCGGCTGACGCTGTTTTGTGTGAATGCGGGACCTGCGTTTACCGTAACGGCGGTTGGCTCGGTAATGCTCGGCAGTGCCGGACTGGGTGCTGTTATTTTTGCTTCGTCCTGTATTTCTGCTATTGTTACCGGTATATTGCTGGGCTTTACGGTAAATGTGCCGGAAACGCGGTGCGCAGGTGCAGCGTCACGGCAGCCTTACAGCGCCTTGCTTGTGGAATCGGTGGAAAAATCAGCTCTTGCAATGCTTCGTGTTTCTGCTTGGGTGGCAGTGTTTTCGTGCTTGCTTTCGCTCCTTGGTGAGCTTGGAATCAGCCAAACAGTGCTTGATGCGATCGGTTGTGTGGCGGAAGTTACGGGTGGTTGCCGTATTGCCGCGCAGAACGGTAACATTTATGCAGTTGCCGCAAGCGTAGGGTGGTCTGGCTTGTGCGTGATTTGTCAGTTGCTCGGTGATGTGCGAAAGGTGGGCACTCCGATTGCGCTTTTTCTTGCATTCAGGGTTGTTAATGCAGGCTTAACAGTGATTATGTGCCGTGTGCTGTTGCATTTCTTCCCCGTCGAGGTTTCAGCTTTTGCACCGTTGGTATCAGCCGGAGGTGAACTTTTTTCCGCTTCGGCGCCCGCAGGCGTTGCACTGCTGTGTCTTTGTGCGGTTTTTGTTATCGACCTTGATAGAAACAGAAAAGTATGTTAAAATAAAAATCCGGAGGCGAGAAAAGGTGAAGAAAAAACTTATGAATCTCGAATCAATTGAAAAAATATGTGCCAACTGCGTATACGGTAGGCACACTCCTGCTGAGGATGGTGTGCTTTGCGAAAAGAAGGGCATTATGCTTAAAACATCTTCGTGCAGAAAGTTCAAGTACGATCCGCTCAACCGTATTCCGGCAAGGCCGCTTGCAATGGGTGAATACTCTGCGGAGGATTTTGAGCTGTGAAAATTCTGCTTGCGCCGGATTCTTTTAAAGGGTCAATGTCGGCTGTTGAGGTGTGCAGTATAATCAGCGATGCACTGTCGGACTCTCTGCCCGGCTGTGAGGTAGACAGTATTCCGGTTGCGGACGGTGGTGAGGGAACGCTCGACAGCTTGATTTTTGCCTGCGGTGCAAAGCTCAGTACTGTTGAGGTTACGGCGCCCGACTTCAGGAGGGTGGATGCAGATTTTGCCGTTATGGGCAATACGGCTGTTATTGAAATGGCTCAGGCGAGCGGTCTGCCGCTTGTCAGCGGTGTTAATGATCCTGTGCGTGCTACAAGCTATGGCACGGGTGAACTTATTCTGGCTGCAATTGATGAAGGCTGTACTGATATAGTGCTCGGTATCGGCGGCAGTGCAACTACCGATGGCGGTGTCGGTTGCCTCTCAGCTCTCGGCGTGAAGTTTTTGGATGCCGACGGTGTGCCTGTTGCTCCGAACGGACTTGGTATGTCGAAAACGGTTTCAATAGATATGAGCGGTATTGATACGCGTGTGAGAGACTGCAGTTTCACCGTTCTGTGTGATGTAGAAAATCCGCTTTACGGCAAAAACGGTGCGGCGTACGTGTATTCACCGCAAAAGGGCGCAGACAGCGAAACGGTTGTTTTTCTGGATAATGCGCTGCACAGCTACGAAAAGGCTGTTGTTGCTGATGTCGGTGCTGACTGTGCCTTGTCAGCAGGTTCAGGTGCGGCAGGCGGCATGGGTTACGGTTTGCGTGCGATGCTCGGCGCAACGCTTAAAAGCGGCGCTCAGGCGGTTTTTGATATATGTGGCTTTGATTCCAGGGCGAAAAAAGCGGATGTTATCATAACCGGTGAAGGCAGGTTTGATAACCAGAGTTTCATGGGCAAAGTGCCTTGCGAGGTTATGAAGCGTGCCGGTGGCAAGCCCGTGGTGGTTGTGTGCGGTATAAGCGATATGGAGAGTGCACCGGGTGTAGCCGCTGTTTTTCAGACTAATGCTTTGCATCTGCCGTTTGAATCGGTTTTGCCGCAGTGCCGCGAAATGCTACGTTCTGCGGTTTTGAAAGATGTTTCGGGGTTTTTGAAAAAAATTGAAAAAAACTATTGACAAGTCGGATTTGTTTTGGTATTATAGCAAAGCACTCTGCGAGAGATGCTTGCAGAGAAGTTGGTGTTTATGACATTGAGGGTCCACCCGTTCCCATTCCGAACACGGTAGTTAAGCTCAATCGTGCCGACAATACTTGGTGGGCAACCGCCCGGGAAGATAGGTCGTTGCCAACACAGACAAGGGCAGTCACCCAGCAGGGTGGCTGTTCTTTTTTTGACACGTCTGCTGCAGGCTAAAATAACACTTGCAAAATAATAATTATTATGATATAATTACTGCTAATTGAATACTAAACGCTGTGAAAAAGCACAGTAAGCACCTGCGTTAAGGTACGCAACAGAGAATCCGTGCCACGGGCTGCAAGCACGGGTCGTAGCGGCAGGGGCCGAATTTCACTTTGGAGCGGCACGGCTGAAGGCTTTTGCTGTGTAGGTTGTGACGGTTAGCCGCCGTTATCCGGCATAAAGTGTCCGCTTTTTTGCGGAAATACGGGTGGTACCGCGGAAGCATAATCAGCTTTCGTCCCTTTTCTGTGGGGACGAAAGCTTTTATTTTTTCAGCAAATTAACCGAAAGGATGATAGATTTGAAGGAACAGTTAAATGCAATTGCTCTTGAAGCCAAGGCTGCCGTTGAAGCGGCATCCTCAAACGCAGACCTTGAAGCTCTGCGTGTAAAATATCTTGGCAAAAAGGGTGAGGTTACTGCAATTCTCAAGCAGATGGGCAAGCTCTCTGCAGAGGAAAGACCCGTTGTCGGTCAGCTCGCCAATGAGGTAAGACAGGCGATTGAAGCTCAGCTGGAAGAGAAGGTAAGCCAGCTTAAGGCGGCAGAGCTCAAGGCAAGGCTTGCGAGCGAAACACTCGATGTTACAATGCCGGGCGAGAAGGTTGCGCTCGGTCACAAGCACCCGCTTTCAATTGTGCTTGATGAGGTTAAGGAGATTTTCCTCGGTATGGGCTTTGAGGTTGCAACAGGCCCTGAGGTTGAGTGGGATTACTACAATTTTGAAGCTCTCAATATTCCCAAGGAGCACCCTGCACGCGATACTCAGGATACTTTCTATATCACGGAGAATATGCTTCTTCGCACACAGACTTCTCCCGTACAGATCAGAGTTATGGAAAACTCCAAGCCTCCTATCCGTATCATTGCGCCCGGCAGCGTTTATCGCTCGGATGCAGTTGACTCAACACATTCGCCTTTCTTCCATCAGATTGAAGGCCTTGTAGTTGATAAGGGTATCACTATGGCTGATCTCAAGGGTTGCCTCTTTGATTTTGCAAAGAGACTTTACGGCGAGGATACAAAAATCCGTCTGCGTCCCCATCATTTCCCGTTCACAGAACCCTCGTGCGAAATTGACGTAACCTGCTTCCGTTGTGGCGGTAAGGGCTGCCCCTTCTGCAAAGGCGAAGGCTTTGTCGAAATTCTCGGCGGCGGTATGGTTCATCCGCAGGTTCTCAAGAACGGCGGCGTTGACCCCGAGGTTTACAGCGGCTTTGCATTCGGTGTCGGTCTTGAGCGTCTCACGCTATTCCGCTTTAATATTGACGATATGCGTTTGCTGTTTGAAAACGATATGCGTTTTCTCGGTCAGTTTTAATCGGCGGTAACTTAGGAGGGAAATAATTATGGTATTATCAAAAAGATGGCTTCACGATTATCTGAAGCTTGATGTTACAGATAAGGATTTTGCCGCTGCACTCACTCTCTCAGGCTCAAAGGTAGAGGGCTACGAGACTGAGGGCGAGGAGCTTTCAAACATCGTTGTCGGCAGAATCGAATCACTCGAAAAGCACCCCGATTCAGACCACCTCTGGATATGTCAGGTAAATGTCGGTGCTCAGTCAAACCTTCAGATTGTCACAGGCGCACAGAATCTCAAGCAGGGTGACTATGTTCCTGCAGCGCTTGATAACTCTGTTGTTGCAGGCGGCAAGAAGATCAAAAAGGGTAAACTCCGCGGTGTAGAGAGCGCAGGTATGCTTTGTTCACTCGGCGAGCTTGGCCTTACCGCTCACGATTTCCCGTATGCTGTTGAGGACGGTATTTTTGTTCTCGGTGATGATTGCGATCTTACTCTCGGCAAGGATATCTGCGAGGCTATCGGCCTTAACGATGTTGTTACGGAGTTTGAAATTACTTCCAACCGTCCTGATTGCCTGAGCGTACTCGGCCTTGCAAGAGAGGCTGCAGTAACCTACGGTATGGATTTTGAGGAGCCTGTTCCTGTGGTTGAACCCGGTGAGGGCGACGTAAACGAGCTTCTCAAGGTAACAATCAAGGCACCCGATAAATGCTACCGTTATGCAGGCGCTGTTGTTAAAAATGTAAAAATCGAGCCGTCACCCCGCTGGATGCGTGAAAGACTTCGCGCAAGCGGTGTACGTCCGATTAATAATATTGTTGATATTACAAACTTTGTAATGCTCGAATATGGCCAGCCTATGCACGCTTTCGATCTTCGCTACCTTGAGGGCAGCGAGGTTATTGTACGCTGTGCGGAGGACGGCGAGAAAATCACAACTCTCGACGGCATAGAGAGAGAACTTAACAGCGATATGCTCGTTATTGCCGATTCAAACAAGCCCGTTGCTGTTGCAGGTATTATGGGCGGTGAGTACAGCGGAATTATGGATGATACAAACACAATTGTTTTTGAGTCCGCTTGCTTCAACGGTCCGAGCGTACGTATGACTGCAAAGGCTCTCGGTATGCGTACAGAGGCATCGTCACGCTTTGACAAGCAGCTTGACCCCAAGGGCTGCCGCAAGATCCTCGAAAGAGCACTTCAGCTTGTTCAGCAGCTCGGTGCAGGCGAGGTTGTAAACGGTATTGTAGATTGCGATTGCTCCGACAAGACTGATTTCACACTCGCATTCGAGCCGGATTGGGTTAACAGCTTTATCGGTATTGACGTGAGCGCCGAGGAACAGAAGAAGATTCTTGAGCGTCTTGGCTGTAAGGTTGAGGACGGCGTTATCACTGTTCCCTCTTTCCGCGGTGACCTTCGCCACAAGGCTGATATCTCTGAGGAAATTGCACGCTTCTACGGCTATGATAATATACCCGACAGACAGCTTGCAGGTGTCGCAACAGCTCAGTACACACCCGAGCAGAAATTTGAGCGCCTTATGGGCGAAACTATGCTTGCCTGCGGTCTTTCCGAACTTTGCACATTCTCTTTCATCAGCCCCAAGAGCTATGACAAAATTTGCCTCCCTGCAGACAGCAGGAAGCGTAATTGCGTTGTTATTACAAATCCGCTCGGTGAGGACACAAGCGTTATGAGAACAACTCTGCTTCCCTCAATGCTTGAAACACTCGCAAGGAACTACAACAACCGTAACTCAAAGGCATATCTTTACGAAATCGGAAAAGAATATATAACTAACGGCACGGATGAACTGCCTGCAGAGCCGATGATGCTTTGTATGGGTATGTACGGTGCCGGTTGCAACTTCTTTACAATCAAGGGTATTGTTGAAGAGCTTCTTGAAAAGCTCGGAATTGCCGGTTACGACGTTGAGGCAGTTAGTGACAATCCTTCTTACCACCCCGGCAGAACAGCTGTTATCAGCAAGGATAGCATAGTCATCGGTGTTGTCGGCGAGGTTCATCCTCAGGTTCTCGGTAACTACTCAATTGGTACAAAAGCATATGCTGCTGAAATCAGCTTTGATGCTTGCTTTGAGTTGAGCAACCTCAGACGTACGTACAAGCAGCTTCCCAAGTTCCCGGCTCTCAGCCGCGACCTTGCCTGCGTATGTGAGAAAGCTATGCCTGTTCTCAAGCTTGAGCGTACAATTGCTGCAGCTGTCGGCAACACACTCGAAACAATCGATCTCTTCGACGTTTACGAGGGCTCACAGATTCCCGAGGGAATGAAGAGCGTTGCATTCAGCCTTAAGCTCCGTGCAGCAGACAGAACTATGACTGATGAGGAAGCGGACGGCGCAATGAAGCGTGCTGTCAAGGCTCTTGATAAGCTCGGCGTATCACTCAGAGCATAAAAATAAAAAAAGGTATTGTTTTATTAACGGTTATGGTATATAATAAACTGTACGGTATCAACTGTGCAATTGTTTTTTGGAGGTGTCATAAATGACAGACAAAACAATAAAATTTGAATTTATCGACGATCGCGATGCAGAAATGCGTCATACGTTGCAGACTGTATATGATGCCCTTAAGGAAAAAGGCTACAATCCCGTAAGTCAGATTGTTGGCTATATTCTTTCTGAAGATCCGACATATATCACGACTCATAAGAATGCCCGCAGCATTCTCAGCAGGGTTGACCGTTATGAGCTGCTTCAGTCGCTCGTCCAGAACTATATCAAGAAATAAGGAGGGGAACCGACAATGGCAGAAAAGAAAAAGGCAAAGTTCCTCAGCTACAAGGGCAAGCCTCTTGTCCGTTGCGGCAACACAATCTATTACGGTTATACTAACGAGCCGTACGTAGTGCTTTTGCAGATTATGAGCTCCAAAAAGGTTAACGACCTTGATGTTGCAGACAGGGTTATAGTGCAGCTTCTCGACACAGCCCCCGATGTAAGCCCCAAGGACAGAATCGTAAAAAGGAGCGAGAAAAAGGGTCTTTATCAGGCAATGGATATCGGCTCAATCTGGCTTGAGCTTGCTCTCAAAGGCAATAAATAAAAATTCGCCTCACTGCATACAATGCGGTGAGGTGTTTTTTATGGTATTTAAATTAAAACGTGGCTATTTTTTTCTTGTGCTTTGCGCGGTAGTGGCTCTGATCGGTGTGCTAAAGCTCGGAACCGCGGTTTATCAGACTTCTGCTGCTTTGCAACCGGCTGAGCTGCCTGTTGTTATGTATCATCAGATAACGAAAAACCCTGCACGCGCAGGGCAGTATTGTGTCACAGCAGGCGAGCTTGAAAACGATCTTAAGTATATAAAGGAAAAAGGTTATAACACGGTTGATATTGAACAGCTGACAGCTTACGTTTACGATGGTGAGCCTCTGCCGGAAAAACCGATTGTAATCACCTTTGACGACGGATACGAAACGGTTTACAGCTATCTGCTGCCGCTGCTTGAAAAATATGATATGTGTGCGGTGGCTTCTGTTGTCGGCGCTTATACGGATATGTTTACGCAGCTTGATGACCATACGCTGAGTTATTCTTATATGAACTGGGATGAGGTGAAAGAGTTAGCGTCGGGTGATAGAATCGAGATTCAGAGCCACAGCTACGATTTGCACAAGCTGAATAACGAGGGGCGCAACGGAGCAAAAAAGGTAAGCGGTGAAAGCGTGCACGAATACTCCGCTTTTCTTAACCTTGACCTTGGCAAAATGCAGACACTGATGGAGGAAAAAACAGGATACAAGCCGTGTGCGTTCACCTATCCCTACGGTTGTTATTCCAAGGAGTCAAAGGATATACTCAAAAGCATGGGTTTCAGGGCAGCGCTGGTTTGCGAGGAAAGAATTAATTATATAGATACCGAAAACACTGATTGGCTATACAGAATAGGTCGCTTCAACAGACCTCACGGTGTTGGCACGGCAGAGTTTTTTGTAAGGCTGAACGTAAAATAAAAAAAGCAGGATGATGCATTCATCCTGCTTTCTGCTTTTTTATTCTTCGTCAATCAGTTTTTCGAGCGCGGCAAGCTTAACGGCGATGCACAGAAGATTCATTGCATCACGAAGCTCGTCAAGCGAGGGGAATGAGGGGGCAATACGGATATTGGTGTCTTTGGGGTCAAGGCCGTGGGGGTAGGTTGCGCCGGCGTTTGTGAGCACAACACCTGCACTGCGGCAAAGTTGAACAACGCGCTTTGCACAGCCCTCCATAACGTCAAGACTTACAAAATAGCCTCCCTTGGGATTTGTCCACGTTGCGATTCCGCAGCCTGCAAGGTCACGGTCGAGTGATCGGAGCACAATATCAAACTTGGGTCTGAGTATTGCGGCGTGTCGCTTCATATATTCACGAAGGCCGTTGACATCTTTGAGAACTCTTGCATGGCGGAGCTGGTTGATTTTGTCGTGGCCGATGATCTGGTTATTCATACGCTGCTTGATCATACGTACGTTGTTTTCGCTCGCGGAAACAACAGCGATACCTGCACCGGGGAAACTGATTTTGGAGGTTGAAGCAACTTCGATAATCATATCTTCAGTGCCGTTTTTTTCAGCCTCAGGGAAAATGTTAAGAAGCGTATCGCCATTTTCGAAAATATCGTGAACAAAATATGCGTTATCCCAGATGATTCTGAAATCGTCTGCTGCGGGTCTGAGTGCAGCTATACGGCGGACTGTTTCGTCGGAGAAAGTATAACCCTGGGGGTTGGAATACTTGGGAACGCAGAACATACCCTTAACAGAACTGTCTTTAACAAGTTCTTCGAGCGCGTCCATATCGGGGCCTGTTTCGAGCATGGGGATATTTACCATCTCGATACCGAAGTATTCGAGTATGGAGAAGTGTCTGTCGTAGCCGGGAACCGGGCAGGCAAATTTGATTTTGCCCTGGAGAAGCCAGGGTGTTGCGCCCGGGTGAGTGCCGTGTGTCATACACTGTGAGATGTAGTCGAACATTATATTAAGGCTCGAGTTACCGCAGACGATGATGTTGTCGTTTTGTACACCGAGCGCCTGGGCGAATATTGTTTTGCACTCTTCAAGGCCTGTGAGGTTGCCGTAATTGCGGCAGTCTGTTCCGTCTTCTGCCTTGTAGCCGTTGAGGGCGTTGACACTGTCGAAAATATCCATCGACATATCAAGCTGTGCGGTGCTGGGCTTGCCGCGTGCCATATTGAGCTCGAGGCCTCGTGCCTTGAATTCGTCATATTGCTGCTTAACCTCTTCATACTTAGCCTGAAGCTGTTCGCAGGAAAGTTCACTGTATAAAGCCATTTAATCACCTATATATATTATTACATTTTATACATCGGTTTCTTATTCTACTATAACAAATCGATTTTTGCAAGTTTATTTTTATTTTCCTTCACTTTTGTTGCAAGTTTGGGGCTTTTGTGGTATTTTAGTGGTAGTTGTTGAACAATTTTATGCAAGACGGACAAACTGACTATTCATTTTTGGGGTGCCGGACATTGAAACACACGCTAAAAACGCAGGAAAGCCTCAGGCTGGCTGTTGCAACCTGGCTTTTGCGGCATGATAAACAGTATATTTGCTGCGAGGGCAACGAGCTTGGTGATGAATTCCTTGCAACCTATGAGCTGCCCGAGCTTGACGAGGAGCTTTTTGAAACGCTTGTGAGTGAAAACGACGAAATAACACTTGTTTTTCAAAGCAGAATTTATCTGCCCGCCCGTCAGACCGTAAAAGGCAAGGCTGCCTCATTCATTATTGTACGCTATGTCAGGGCACTGTATGACGATTTCGGCAATATTTATCGCTATGTGACATTGGGTTACAGATTCTGATATAAGATTGACAAATTAATGCTCGTAATGTATAATAAATATATCCTGACACAAGGATTTTTTTCCGACTGAAAGGTGCAGCAGACATTGTATATTTACGGGCATTTACGCTTCGTTGTAATTAGTTGTGAGCCGCACCTTGTCAGGTGTGGCTTTTTGTTTTTGAGGAGGAGAAGGTATGGATACAAGAGTGGCCGTTATGGGCATAATAGTCGAGAATAAAGACAGTGTGGAGCAGCTGAATTCTCTGCTTCACGAATACGGCGATATTATTATCGGCAGAATGGGAATACCTTATAAGGAGAGGGGAATAAGCATTGTCAGCATAGCTGTCGATGCCGCGCAGGATACTATATCCGCTCTCTCTGGCAAAATCGGCAAGCTTGACGGCATAAGCGTCAAGACAGCCTATTCGAATGTGATAAATTATGAATGATAAAGCAGTAAAACTTGCAAAAAAGCTTGCGGAAAACCACAGGCTTACCGAGGCGGAATATATTGAGCTTATTGCCTTTCGTACCGGTGAATCAGCGGCAATTCTTGCTCAGGCGGCAGACAGCGTGCGCCGTAAGCATTACGGCACCGACGTTTATATTCGCGGCCTTATAGAAATCAGCAATATATGTAAAAACAACTGCTTTTATTGCGGAATCAGAGCAGGCAATAAAAGCTGTCAGCGCTACAGACTTACGGCTGAGCAGATTCTTGACTGCTGTGACGAGGGTTATCCGCTGGGTTTTCGCACCTTTGTTCTTCAGGGCGGTGAGGACGGATATTTTACCGATGAGGTTGTGTGCGGAATCATAGCGGAAATCAAGCGCAGATATCCCGACTGTGCCGTTACGCTTTCACTTGGAGAAAGGGGCAGGGAAAGTTATCAGCGGCTTTTCGATGCAGGTGCAGACAGATATCTTCTTCGCCACGAAACGGCAGACAGTGAGCATTATTCGCGCCTTCACCCGTCGGATATGACGCTTGAAAACCGCATGAAATGCCTGGAAGAACTGAGGGATATCGGCTATCAGGTTGGTTGCGGATTTATGGTCGGCTCACCGTATCAGACAAACGAAACGCTTGCTAAGGATCTGAAGTTTATCGAGCGCTTTCAACCGGATATGTGCGGCATAGGTCCGTTTATCCCACATAAGGATACTCCGTTTGCAAGCTTTGAACAGGGTACGGCAGAACTTACCTGCTACTTGCTGAGCATAGTGCGGCTGATTTGTCCGCGTGTGCTTCTGCCTGCAACTACAGCACTTGGTACAATTGATCCGACAGGCAGAGAAAAGGGCGTGCTTTCGGGCGCAAACGTTGTTATGCCCAATCTGTCACCTCAGGATGTCAGGGGTAAATACACGCTCTACAACGGCAAGCTTTCTTCGGGTGCAGAGGCTGCCGCAAATAAGGCTGAGCTTGCTGAGCGAATGGAAAAAATCGGATACAAGGTTGTCACCGCGCGCGGTGACGTCAACAAATAAACAGCATCTATATACAGCGAAAGAAGGAAAATCAAATGGCAAAATTTGACCCCAGATCACTCAAGGCAGAGGAATTTATAAATCACGAAGAAATTCTTGCGACAATTGAATATGCTGAGCAGAATAAGCGTAATGTTGAGCTTATCGATGAGATTCTCGAAAAGGCGCGTCCGAAAAAGACTGCTGACGGCACTGTCTGCGCAGGACTTACACATAGGGAGGCAAGCGTGCTTCTTGCTTGCGATATCCCTGAAAAGATTGAAAAAATTTACGAAATTGCAAAAGAAATTAAGCTTGCATTTTACGGTAACCGAATTGTTATGTTTGCGCCGCTTTATCTCTCAAATTATTGTGTCAACGGCTGTGTTTACTGCCCGTATCACATCAAGAATAAACACATTGCGCGCAAAAAGCTGACTCAGGAAGAGGTTAAAAACGAGGTTATCGCACTTCAGGATATGGGCCATAAGCGCCTTGCAATCGAGGCAGGTGAGGATCCCGTTCACAACCCGATCGAATATATTCTTGAGTGCATAAAAACCATCTATTCAATCAACCATAAAAACGGTGCAATACGCAGAGTTAACGTCAATATCGCTGCCACAACGGTTGAGAATTACCGAAAGCTCAAAGATGCCGGCATCGGTACGTATATCCTTTTCCAGGAAACTTACCACAAAGAGAGCTACCTCAAGCTTCATCCCACAGGTCCCAAGCACGATTACGATTATCATACAGAAGCTATGGACAGAGCTATGGAGGGCGGCATCGATGATGTAGGCCTCGGTGTGCTTTTCGGTCTGGAGCTTTATAAGTACGAGTTTGCAGGTCTGCTTATGCACGCAGAACATCTTGAGGCTGTGCACGGTGTAGGTCCGCACACAATCAGTGTGCCCAGAATCAAGCGCGCAGACGATATCGACCCGACTGTTTTTGATAATTCAATTCCTGATGAGATGTTTGAGAAGATAATTGCCTGCATCCGTCTGGCTGTGCCGTATACGGGTATGATTATCTCAACACGTGAATCGCAGGAGGTGCGTGAGCGTGTGCTCAACCTCGGTATTTCGCAGATAAGCGGTGCATCCCGTACTTCAGTCGGCGGCTATACGGAGGAGGAGCGACCTCACGATTCGGAGCAGTTTGACGTATCCGACCAGCGCACACTCGACGAGGTCGTAC
>JAZNMK010000046.1:0-10685 GCA_045579585.1 Acutalibacteraceae bacterium | reverse complement strand
GCTCAGAGATTGTGTTTGATTTGAATCTCAAGGGGGCTGTCAGCCTGCGCTCATCACTTATTACGGCGGTTGTGCTCGTTGGTATAGTGCTTATCTACGAGGCTGTCAGCTATGCGGTGCGCATCAACAAAAAATAACGCTTAAAATTTCAAGGTCTTACCGCGAGGTAAGACCTTTTTGTCTTATGCATATTTTTTCTTATGTTGTTTACTTATTTGGATTAATATGTTAAAATATACTGAATTTTATATTTTCAAGAAAGGAACTACGTTATGATTCTTGATAAGAAAGTAAACATACCCGACCTTGGTGTCATCGGCCCTGACAGCGGATTTCATCTGCTTGAAACAACTGAAGACGGCAAGTTTATCACAGGCAAAAACGGTGTAGACTGCATTGTTGCAACGGGTGATAAAAAGGTTGAGTTCGTATCCTTCGGCTCACACTCACTCGCTTGTGTTAAATCCGCAATAGCCTACCCTGTTTACTACCCCGTATATCCTGTTAAGACCGAGTATCCGCTCAACGCAGTGCTGATGGACCTTGACGGCACAACGGTACGCAGCGAGGATTTCTGGGTATGGATTATCCAGATGAGCACGGCAAGTATGCTCGGCAATCCGAAGTTTGAGCTTGAGGACGCTGACCTGCCCTTTGTATCCGGCCACAGCGTTTCAGAGCACCTTCAGTACTGCATTGACAAATACTGCCCCGGTGAATCACTCGAGAAGGCACGTAACTTCTACTTCGAGCACACACACCGCGAGATGGAAGAGATTATGGCAGGCAGAGGCAAGGACGGCGCATTCACACCCACAGAAGGTGTAAAGGATTTCCTGCTTGAGCTGAAAAGCATGGGCATCAAAATAGGTCTCGTCACATCAGGCCTTTACGAAAAAGCTTGGCCCGAAATTCTCTCCGCATTCAAAACCCTCGGTATGGGTGACCCCAAGGATTTTTACGATGCAATCATCTCCGCCGGCTTCCCCCTTCGCAAGGGCAGCGTAGGCACACTCGGCGAGCTTTCACCCAAGCCCCATCCGTGGCTCTACAGCGAGACATCAATCGTCGGCCTCGGTGAAGCATTTGCCGACAGAAGCAGAGTTGTAGGCATTGAGGACTCAGGCGCAGGTGCTTGCTCGGTACGCCTTGCGGGCTACACCACAATCGGTATTGCAGGCGGCAACATCGAATCCAGCGGCACAAAGGCTGTATGCTCACACTTCTGCAACAACTTTGAAGAAATAATGAAAATCATTAAAGGTTAAGGAGGCTAACCATGGACAATAAAGAAAAGCTCCAGTGTCACTTTATATCAAACACACACTGGGACAGAGAGTGGCGTTTCTCAGCACGCCGCACGCAGTATATGCTCGGCTATATGCTTGATATGCTGCTCGATATTCTTGAGAGATATCCTGACTACAGACATTTCCACCTCGACTCACAGACAATGCCCATCCAGGATTACCTTGAGGTTTACCCCGAGAAGAAGGAAAAGCTTCAGAAGTACATCAAAGAGGGCAGAATTGCCGTCGGCCCCTGGTTCTGTCTGCCCGACGAATTCACGGTAGGCAGCGAAGCACTCATCCGTAACCTTCTCCTTGGCCACAAGATAGGCAAGGAAATGGGCGGCATCAGCAAAACAGGCTACTCACCCTTCGGCTGGGGTCAGATTTCACAACTTCCCCAGATTTACTCAGGCTTCGGCATTCACTTTGCTTCTTTCTACAGAGGCATCAACGAATATAAGGCACCCAACTCAGAGTTCTTCTGGGAAAGCCCCGACGGCACACGCATCTACGCATCCCGTCTTGCGAAGCGCCCGCGTTATAACATCTGGTACGTCGTTCAGCGCCCTGTATACTTCAACCAGGCAGATGAGAACAACCGCGATATGCTCTGGAACGACAACAACGGCGTATTCAAGCTTATCGACCGCGACTGGAAGCTCGACTACCAGTACACTCACCCCTTCTATGAGTATCACAGCGAGAACGTTCAGGTAAGAGCAGAGCAGGCTGTTGCAGAGCAGGATAAGGATTGGACAACACAGCACCGCTTCTGGTCAGCAGGCCACGATTCATCCTGCCCCGATGCACGTGAGGTTCAGCTTATCAAAGACCTTGATGCAGCTCTGCCCGAGGCAGACGTTTTCCACAGCACACTGCGTGAGATGGAGCAGGGCATCATCGACAACTTCAAGCCCGATTCACCCGTGCTCCGCGGTGAAATGCGCGACCCCTACACAAAGGGCAGCGTAAGTGAGCTCTGCGGCTGGATTCTTTCCGCACGTACATACATCAAGCAGGAGAACTTCGACACAGAGAGAAGGCTCATCAACTACGCTGAGCCCATGGCTGTTTTTGCTTCTCTTTCAGGCGCTCCCTATCCGCAGAACTTCATTGACCTTTCATACAACTACCTGCTCCAGAATCACGGCCACGACAGCATTGGTGCTTGCGGACGTGACGTAGTTTATGAAGACGTTATGTCCCGTTACAGACAGTCCCGCGAGCTTTCAATGTGCGTATTTGAGCGTGCATTTATGGACATCGCAGGTGATATCGACCTCAGCTCCTTCAGCCGTGACGATGTTGCGGTCGTACTCTTCAACCCTGCTCCCTTCAAGAGAACGGAAACAGTAAACTTCCGTGTTGAAATTCCCGCAGAGTGGAAGGCAGACAGCTTCGAAATTCTCGACACAAACGGCGAGAAGGTCAAATATCAGGTTATCTCCACAAATAAGGCAAACGCGCAGATCATCCAGAACCCCAACGATACGGCAAACGTTCTTCACACCGAGCAGTACCTCGTTGCTGCTGAGGTTGCAGATGTTCCCGCAATGGGCTACAAGACACTCAAGGTTCGTCCGCTTTACAACGTACGTGCAACAACACCCGTAACACTTGTAAAAACTACACAGGTTATGGAGAACGAATTCCTCAAAGTTTCTTTCAACCACAACGGTACTTTCAACGTTGTTGATAAAGAAACAGGCAAAGTATTCAATAACCTCGGCTATTTCAAGGACAGCGGCGAAATCGGCAACCCGTGGCAGCACGTTGCCCCCGAGTGCGACGAAACCTTCACAACACTCGGTGAGCAGGCAACCGTCACTCTGCTTCGCGAGGGTGAATTTGAGACAACATACAAAATTACAATGCGCTGGGAGCTTCCCGAAAAGAGAGCATTCGACGAAAAATCCAGAAGCGAGCACAAGCTGCCCGTTGATATCGAAAGCCTCGTAACACTCCGCAAGGGCGCAAAGTTTGTTGAGATTGAAACAACAATCAACAACCGCTGTGAGGACCACTACCTCCAGGTAGGCTTCCCGACAGGAATCAAGGCAGAGTATGCAGATTCACAGGGGCAGTTTGACGTTGTATCGCGCCCGATTGCAAAGCCCGATTACTCACTCTACGATGAGCCTCCGATGACAGAGCACCCGATGAACTCTTTCGTCAGCATTACCGACGGCACAAACGGTGCGGCTCTGCTCAACACAGGCCTCAAGGCTTATGAAGCAGCAGACGATGAGGAAGGCACACTCTTCCTCTCACTCATCCGTGCTTATCCGCTTCGCATCTGCGTTACAAAGGATATGCAGAACTACAGCGATTGGGATAAGGGTTCACAGTGCATCGGCAAAAACACATTCCGCTATGCATTTATGCCTCACAAGGGCAACTGGGAGGAAGCAGGAGTATGGCAGGAAAGCGAGCGCTTAAACCTCTACCTCACAATCGGCCAGATTGCTCCCACAGCTCACGGCAAGAATCCGCTTGATCACTCATTCCTTGAGCTTAAGGATGAGAACCTCAACATCAGCGCAATCAAGAGCAGTGAGGACGGCACAGGCTACGTTGTACGTCTGTTCAATCCCTCCGACAAGGCTGTCAAGAATGCAATCCGCCTCAACGGCGGCATAGCTCCGATTGAAAAAGCACAGTCACCCGTTGAGCGCCAGCAGGCTGAGTTTGAGCTTCCCGCATACTCAGGCAATAAGTGGAAGGAAGTTAAGCTCGTCACTCTTGAAGAGCTTGACGAAGCTCCGCTTACCGTTGATGCAGACGGCTTTGCTGAGTTTGAAATCACAGGCAAGAAGATTCTCACAATCAAATTCATCGGTTAAAAAACATATAGTATAAAAGAGGCTGTAGAAAACGAAAGCTTTCTGCAGCTTCTTTATTTTTATGCGATCTTCGCTTTTTCAGCTCTCTATTCGAGCATTTCTATTCTTTTTTGATGTCTTCCGCCCTCGTATTCGCCGCCCAGCCACGCATCAACAATCATCAGCGCCAGGTCCTTGCCGACAACCCTTGAGCCGAAGGCAAGCACGTTGGTATCATTATGCTCACGCGAAAGCAGCGCGGAATACGGCTCACTGCAGACAACTGCGCGGATGCCCCTCACCTTGTTTGCGGCAATCGAAATGCCAACACCCGTACCGCATATCAGAATACCGCCGTCACACTCACCGCTGACTACGGCGCGCGCTACCGCTTTTGCAAAGATTGGGTAATCCGTACGCTCAGCACTATCCGTGCCGAAATCCGCAACAGTAATACCGCGGCTTTTCAGGTGCTCAATAACGTAAGCTTTAAGCTCCAAACCGACGTGATCGCACCCGATTGCTATTCTTTTCATTTCGCATTTTCCTTTGTCACAATATAGGAATCTACGGGAATTGTCTGCGGATCTGCAGCAGGGTCAAGCTTCGGCTTTTCCTTGGCAGCCTCAACCATTTTACGCAGTGATGCCGCACCTATTTCCGCAGGGTCCTGCGCAACGGTTGCATCAAGCTGACCTGCCTTGATTGATTCAAGTGCCTCTGCTGAGCCGTCTGTGCCGACAACTGTTATTTTGCCGAGCTTGCCTGCGTTGATAACCGCCTGCAAAGCACCGAGCGCCATAGTATCGTTACAGCAGTAGATCGCCTTGAGATTGGGGTACATCTGAATATAGCCCGTTGCCGTATCAAGCGCCTTTTGTCTGTCCCAATCGGCAGGCTGTGAAGCAACTAGCTTGATGCCCTTTGCATCCTTGAACGCTTTTGTCGCGCCCGTCTTTCTCGATTCGCCCGAGGCGTTGCCTGCCTTTCCCTCGATAATTGCAACGTCACCGCCGCTCTCACCAAGCTTCTTTATAATAAAATCCGCACCCTTTTTGCCAACGGCTTCGTTATCCGTTGTGGCAAAAGCGATAACACTGCCGCCTGCGTTACGCAGGGTTTCAATATCAATTTTTTCATCGATATTCATCACGTATATACCCTTCTCATTTGCCTGCACAATACCGTTGATAAGGTTTGTCGGTGAAAGCGGAGCAACGCCGATTGCCTTATAATTTTTTGTCAGGCAGTTTTCCAGAATTGTGAGCTGGCCTGCGGTATCCTCCTCATTCTGTGCGGCAAAAATATCAACCTTTACGCCGAGCTTTTTAGCCTCTGCTTCAATGCCCGTTTTCATCTTTGCCCAGAAATCGTTTGAGAGGGTTTTAAGAATAATCGCATAGTCCGAACCGGTTGCGGCGCCTGTAGCATCGGTGCCAAGGGGAGTTGTGGTGCCCGGGTTATCCTTTTTGCCGCAAGCGGCAAGTGTGCAGCCTATTACAGCAACAACCGCAATCAGTGCAATGACTTTTTTCATCTTCATATATTTACCTCTTTTCTTCAGTTTGTTTTATTATTCCCGATTTGGCTGAGATATTCATTCAGCGCATAATCACCTGCGCCGAAAACTCCGCTTTGCTGGTCGTGCTTCGTAAAAATAATATTCAGCCCTTGCTCGGGATACGGCTTCCTGACAGATTCACGCACCGCGTTGAAAAGCAAATCCTTCGGAAAGCCCGACATATCGACAACTCCGCCGCCTATCACACAGCAATCCGGGTCAAGAATATTGATTTCCGTTGCCATCGGCACGGCAAGGTCAGTTACAAATTTGCGGATAACGGGGTTGTCAGAATGTCGCTCAAAAATCTTTTTTATATCTGTGCCCTCAAAATGCTCTGCAGCAATATGCTCAAGCGCCTTGCCCGAGCATCGGGTTTCGATACAACCTACGTTGCCGCAGGTGCATTTATCACGGCTGTCCAGAATCGGTATATGCCCCAGCTCACCTGCCGCACCGTTGGAGCCGCCATAGAACCTGCCACCAATTGAAATGGCATTGCCGAAGCCTGTGCCGATATAAAAGCCGAGCACTGTTTTTTCGCCCGAAAGACCAAGCTTTGCTATATCGTTATGAAGCAAAAAATTAACGTCCCTGTCAACAAATACGCAAAACCCAAGCTCCGACTCAAACTCAGGCGTGAAACTGACGCCGTCAAAAGCCTTCAGATTCGGTGAAGAAAGCACCGTTTTTTTATCCTTGCTGACAGTTGCAGGCAGGCCGATGCCGGCTGCCTTAATTCTGCCTTCAAAGCCGCTCTGCTTAAGATAAACCTTAATCTCCCTAAGCAGAATATCCTTCGCATCGCCTTGAAAAAAAACACCGCTTGCCGTACGTGTGAACGAATGAATTTTACCGTCACCGCCAACAACACCCATTCTGAAATTTGTGCCGCCGATGTCGATTCCGAGTGCAAAAACGTCGCTCAATGCGTCACCTCCGTTACAGCTTCAAATTCTTCAACCATTTTATCCCATGCACGCTCAAGGTCGGCATCGAGCGCAAACAGCCCCGATGAGCCGACAACAAAGCACTCCGCACCGGCACTGCGCAGGTCGGCAAAGGTGGCGCGATTACACGAGCCGTCTACCTCAATAATATATTGGTAGCCGTTTTTTTCCTTAAGGTTGCGTGCCTGCTCAATTTTTTTGAGCATCTCGCGTATAAACGGTTGCCCTGCAAAGCCGGGGTCAACAGTCATAACTGTAATTTTATCGAGCAGGTGCATATAATAGCCTGCCGCAGACAGTGCCGTTGCAGGATTGAAAACGGCACCTACCCTGCATCCCGTCTGCCTGATTGAATTAATCATACGGAATGCGCACGCACTGACGGTTTCTGCCTGAAAGCTGATACATCCGGCACCTGCGGCTGACAAACGTGCCACGTAATCCCACGGATTTGTGACCATCAGGTGGCACTCCAACGGCTTTTTGGCAACGGATGAAGCGGCACGCACAAAATCGGGCGATAGAGTAAGGTTAGGCACAAAATGGCCATCCATAATATCCACGTGGTAAGAATCGCACCTTGAATTGAGCACCTCGAGCTGTGCACCTATATTAAGAAAATCCATACACATAAGTGACGGACTGAATAAAACTGACACCTGAAACACTCCTTTTATTTTTTGCCTGCTACAAACCTGTCAAGAGTAACCGAGCCGATAATCAGCGCACCCATAACAACCTGCTGAAGTGTGCTTGAAACCGAGAGAAGATTCATACCGAAATTGATAACACCGATAATAAGGCCGCCCATTACTACACCGAAAATTTTACCTTTACCGCCAAAAAAGCTTGTTCCGCCGATAATTGCTGCGGCAATAGCATAGGTTTCAAAGCCTGTTGCGGCAGCAGGCTCAGCGGAGCCGACACGGCCAAGCAGCACTACGCCTGCAAGGCCTGCGCAAACACCCGAAATGATAAACACAATCAGCGTATGGAGCTTTACGTTTATACCCGAATACCAAGCGCTCTCTCTGTTACCGCCCAACGCATAGATGTTGCGCCCAAGCTTTGTTTTGCCGGTAAGAAAAGCAAGAATAAGCGCCGCGATAAAGGCAATCACCGCCGCTACGGGAATGAAACCTACCCGCTGCGCCATAAACCGCGTAAACGACGCAGGAAATCCGAAAACGGCGCTTGAATCGGAGATAATAAGTGTCACTCCGCGAAAAATTGCCTGAGTGCCCAGAGTAATAATAAACGGATGCAGACCCGTGCTGTTGACGAGAATACCGTTGACAAAGCCGAGCACCGCACCAAGCAAAACGCCTAGAATAACAGCCGAAAAGGGCGGCACGCCCGACACCATAAGCTGAGCCGCAACCATACCTGAAAGTGCTGTTACCGATCCGACCGAAAGGTCGATACCTGCAATCAGGATTGCAAAAAATTCACCCAAAGCGATGAGGATATTTACCGCACTTTGCGATAAAATCTGTGTTACCGTTGAAGGCTGAAAAAAGAAAGCGGGGCGAAGCACGGCAAGCATAACCAAAAGAATTAGAAGTATGCCGAGCGTGCCGTAACGCTGCCACGCTGTTTTAAATTTTGTCATTGCTTATCTCCCCTTTTTCCGCTGTGGAAGCGGCAATTATTTTCTCTTCCGTTGCCTGAGCACGAGGGAAAACGGCAACCGTGCGCCCCTCTCTGAAAACAGCTATGGTGTCGCAGACTGCCAACAGCTCCGGCAGCTCAGAGCTGACCACGAGCACACCCCTGCCTTCATCGGCAAGCGCACGCATAAGCGTATAAATTTCACCCTTTGAGCCTACGTCAATGCCCTTTGTCGGCTCGTCAAAAATAATTATCTTTGAATCTGCAGCAAGCCACTTGCCCAGAATCACCTTCTGCTGATTGCCGCCCGAAAGCTCCGTTATACTCTGATGCACCGAGTAGCATTTAATATTTAGCCTCTGTCTTTGCTCCTCAGCCCACTTTTCTTCGTATTTCCTGCTTATCAATCCCCCGATTCCTCCGAGCGTTGACTGCTTGACAAAAGGCAGTATAGATATATTTTTCATAATGTTGAAGTTGTGGAAAAAGCCTGTTGCCCGACGGTTTTCCGTTACCATTGCAAGCCCGTTTCTGATAGCACGGTAAGGAGTAGAGGTGTTTATTTTTTTGCCGTCAAGAAAAATCTCGCCCATTGCTTTGGGCTCAGCACCGAAGATACAGTTCATCATCTCACTGCGGCCGGACCCGACAAGGCCGGAAAAGCCGAGAATTTCACCACGGCGCAAGCTGAACGATACATCCTTAACCTTGCCGTCCTTACGCGAGATATTACGTACCTCAAATATGGGTTGAGCCTTTTCAAAATCCGCATTTTCGTGCTGATAGCTTGAGCTTATCTGCCTGCCCACCATCATCGTAACAAGGTCATCCTGCGTAACATCCGCAACATTCTTTGTCCCAACAAGCGTACCGTCCTTGAGCACGGTTACCCTATCGCCTATCTCCATTATTTCGCCGAGCTTGTGAGAAATAAAAACAATACCGGCACCCTCTTTTTTCAGCTCCCTTATCACGCTGAAAAGATGACTCACCTCGCTTGATGTGAGTGAGGTTGTAGGCTCATCCATAATTATAATTCGGCTCTCTGCAGCAAGTGCTTTTGCAATTTCAACCTGCTGTTTTTCGGATATGCTGAGCTCCTCAACAAAGGTTTCCGGGTCAGCTTTAAGCCCAACCTTTGCAAGCAGCTGCTTTGCACGGCGCTTCATAGAGGAATAATCAACCACTGCAAGCGGACCCAGCTTTTTGCAAGGCAGGTTTCCGACAAACAGATTCTCTTGAATTGACAGCTCGTCAATCACGCTCAACTCCTGATAAATTACGCTTATTCCGCACTCCCTTGCATCCTTCGGGGTGAGCGAAGCAAAACTTTTACCGCCAACGGTAATGCTGCCTCCCGTAGGTTTATGCACACCGCTTAAAATTTTCATCAATGTAGATTTGCCTGCTCCGTTTTCACCCAGAAGCACATGAACCTCACCCGGCATAATATCAAAAGAAATTCCGTCAAGCGCTGTTACGCCCGGAAACTTCTTGCTGACTTTTTTCATTATTACAAGAGGCTTTATATTTCATCACACCTTTTTCTTTTCTGCTATGGTTTAGTATGCGCGAACATATCCGCTTTTATGTTGTGCCGTTATTTGTCGTGAAAAAATTTTTATTTTGTCTTGACAAAACGCGGTGCAATGAATGTATAATATTATCAGTAGAGGAGGATGACTTTATGAATAAGGTTATTACAGTCAGCCGTGAATTCGGAAGCGGTGGCCGTGAATTTGCACGCCGCCTTGCCGATAAGCTCGGCTTTGCCTATTACGACAGCGAAATTATCACCGAGCTGGCAAAACGCACCAGCCTTGCCGAGGAATATATATCGGGCCTCAACGAACGTTGCCCTGCTCCGCTTTTCCCAATCAATATCGGCCACACGTTTTCACCTGCAGTAGATATAAGGTGGGAGCATCATAATACGATATTCACCGAGCAGACTGCTCTGCTTAAAGAGCTTGCCGAAAAATCGGACTGTGTTATTGTCGGCCGCTGTGCAGACTATACCCTGCGCGATTTCAACCCTGTGCGAATCCGCCTTTATGCCGAGCTTGATGCAAGGATTGAGCGTTGCAAGGCTAGAGCAGACAAAGCTGAAAAATTCAGCGACCGCGAAATCAGGCAAAGGATTAACGAAGTTGACAAATCGAGAGCAAAATATTACCAGTTTTACACAGGCAGAAAGTGGGAGGATGCACTCAACTACGACATCTGCATCAACACAACAGGCAAAAATATTGCAAAGCTTGTTGAAGATTTTGCTTTAATGATTAAATGAAACAAGAGAGCTGTATCGGTGAACAGGTCCAGTAAAAACGGACAATGAAAAAAAGAGCCTCCTATGGTAGAATTAAAGAAACTACCATAGGAGGTTTTGTTATGCCCCGAAGCTATCGGCACATAAAAGATTATGAGAAAGAAATTCTTGAATTAAGAA
>JAZNMK010000045.1:0-56885 GCA_045579585.1 Acutalibacteraceae bacterium | reverse complement strand
AATGCGATTTCTTCCTCTGTTAGTCCGTACTTGGCATACAGATCTTCGTCAATCCATGCTCTTGAGAAGTCTTGCACGGGAACGAACTGATATGTCTTTCCTGTTCCGTGTTGGCTGATCTTAGCCAAACTGAGTAAGAATCTTGCAAATCTCGTTCTCAAATACTCTGACAAATTATTTGCCATTTCTTCATTAAGATTCAGGTCTGCTCCTACTACGAGATACGTTTCTGTGCAGATGGTTTTGGGTGCACCAACAAAGGAATTCTGATTGTCGTCATTCAGTTCTGTTCCTATGTTGTTCGATTCCGGAACATATACCTTCCAATTGCCAATCCATTCTCTATGGCTTGTTATTTCCTCATCTTCAACATATCCAACATTTCCACCACGACCATAGCAAACAACAGGATTTTTCAACCCACTATTCGTCTTTCTAAATTTCGGATCATTGATGAAGAATGTTCTAAAGCCAAATGCTTTAGCTGCGGAAATATGATTATTAAGAGTATCAATATCTTCATCGGCAAAGATCTTTTCCAAAATGTCAATAGCTTGGCTGTATCTGATGAAAATATCAAGATCTCTATATTTCAATTTTCGTGTAGCAGTTGTAATAACGCCTTCGCCCTGATGAGAAACAACACGAACATCTGAATTTTCATCTGTGTTTTTATGATCCCAAAGCAGATAGCAAACACCGCCACGATTGTTTGTATCCGGGAATACTTCTTCGGGATGTAAGAAGTCATGAAGCTCCGCGATGCTTGTATCGTTGAGCATGTCATTTCTGAACTCGTCTAATCCCTTGCCACCCGCATACCAACGAGTCGGCATAATTAAAGTCATGAAGTAAGGCTCAACTTTTTTTGAAATATCTACAAAGTTATGGTATATCGGACGAGCACTTGCCTGTGCGCCGCCGTCGCTAACTTGGTAAGGAGGATTACCTAATACTACATCAAAATTCACTATCTCATCTCCTTCTGTAATTTCATCGTTCATTCTAATGCTATCAAACGGTTTGTTCTGTCGTAACAATGCTGCTATCTTGGTATAGTCAATATCGCCGTCCTCATCCTTAATCTCCAAAAGGCTGTAAGAGGTAAACTTGGAAGCGATATTATCCACGTTCAAGCCCAAAATCTCGTATATCATACGGGTGAACTCATAGGTGATGCCTGATGTGGGGATGGTATAAATCGCATCCTTCAATGCTTCTTTATCATATCCTAAAGCAATATACTTTTCGAACACGGCAAGGGCAAATTCTCCAGCTTTGCCTGCGATATCGAGCACCTTGCTTCCGTTATCCATCACGGCTCTCAAATCGGCATCGTCAATCATATCAATCATATCCTTGCAGATATGCTTCGGTGTGATAACCTCAGATTCTCCGAGTTTTCCGAATTTCTGAACGGATACGGATGCACGAGTGACAGGATCAACGCTGTCATCATGGGAAAGCTGATTCAAATTCAGAATCTTATTATCCAAGTTATTGATAACAAACCTGTCAGCGTGGGCGAGTATTCCTTCAAGTACCGTTTTTTCGATGCCCAGGTTTCTTGCAATGCGTGCGTTGTTCGGTTCGTCTATACACGCAATAATATCTCTCAACGAAATGATCCTGTTCTTCGTAAGGAATGCAAAGAACAGAATTCTTGCATAGTACGACCGGAATTGCTTAACCGCATCCTTGCCTTTTTCTTCTTTCTGTGTTGTCTCGGCAGGTGTGTCGGTCGGAGTATCCGTTCCTGTAGCTGTGCTGGTTGCTCCGGTGGGATCTGTCGGCTCGTCATCTTCGGGCGTATTCATATCATCGCCATCTCCAGCGGCTCCTTTGATCGTAAGGCCTGCTTTTGAGCCAAGTTCATTTTCTCGTTCAATCGCTACACGAATCGCATCGATATCCAGCAACGACATATCAACAGGAATCTCAATAGTCTCTTCTGCAACACCTCGCGTCTTGGAATACTCACTGACAGCCTTCATGATGTCTGTTGCTTCGATCTGCGTAATTCTGTCCTTATTCATTACGATGATAGGGGAAATACGCAATTCTTCTTCGATACGCTCATGAAGTTTTCCGTTTCCGGTTTCATCGGTATTCACATTATAGACCTGTGCCTTTTGTCCCTGCATAATGAATACGCGATCGGGATCAAAATCAACAAGAAGTGTCTGCGGCTTCATATTGAATCGGATAATTTTGCCGTCATCGCCTACATACTCTTTTATGTGCTGGTTTTGAAGGCGGAAAATTGCCTGATCATAATCCTGGGGCGATGTCGTATCCTTGAGGAACAGCATAGTATCCCATTCAGGGACAGTGCTGCCTGTCAGCATACGGTTGACTGTAAGCGTAATGGTTTTCTTTCCTTCCGCTTCACATTTGCTGATTGCCCTCTTTATATCACTTGGCTTCTTATAACGGTTTGGATTATCAACACCGGAAATGTTGATAATCTCATATTCGCTTAAATTCTTGAACACACCGGCATTATTCTTGATCAATGCTTCAAGAGCATCGCAAGAAGCGCAGTAAGGCAGAACAATAACGATATGGCGGCACATATTACCGTCTTTTATCTTTTCGTAATCAAGGAAGCCAAGCAGTTCTTCATCTTCCTTGCTGCCGTCAATAACTTCGAGCAGTTCAAGGATTTCCTGCTCGTGAACAAACAGCTTGTGGCTTCCGTCGTCGGCTCTGCCAACGGATTTTGGTTTAAAGAGCGCGGAGAATGCATCCGACATACCGCTTTCACGCAGAGCTGCCATGCGCCTACGTGCGGATTCATTCGGATTGAATGCAAATCTTATCATCTGGGGGAAACCGAAATAAGGGTTCTCCCATTCTTCTTTTTGCTCATGTTCGCTTTTAGCAAAGTTATCTCTATCCCATTCTTCTTGCTCTCGAACGATATCGGTAAACTGATAAAAAGCAATCAAATCCTGCTCTCTATCAAATTCATCGCTCATTAAAATACGGTAAGGTGTACCGGAAAGGTGGACGGTTACATTGACGTCAAATTCCTTGGTGCTTTCCAGGATATCCTCAACGGCATACTTTTCTTCCTTAGAGAGCTTTTCGCCCTGGCTCGCGCGAAGAACAGCACCGTACTTCTCGGCTCTTGCACCGAAGTGTGTTTCGTCAACGAGAAGGAGATCTATCTTGCGACCGAAAATTTGAGCATGCTTGTCCTTGATATTCTCACCCTGCAGATCCTGCAAGGTTAAGAACACCACGACCTTCTTCGGATCGGTAGGATGGTCAAGGGTGTCTGTTATAATGCTATAATTGTTTTCCAGGTCAGCAGAAGAGAAAAATTCATAATCGTTTCTGAAGTTCTCGGCACTCTCTACTGTCTTACGCCACTCGTCGCGCACGTCGGCTTTTGCAGATACAACGACAACGAGCTTTGCGCCCATTTCCTTAGCACAGCACATAGAGGTGAAGGATTTGCCGAAACGCATGACGGCGTACATAAGCAGATGAGTTCTACCATTATCGACAGCTCTCTTAAACGCATCTATGGTAGTCTGCTGATTCGGGCGAGGAAACCACTCACCTGTAGAGGCATATTTCTCGGTGGTAGGCAGTTGTGTAGTGGCATCATAATAATGATATTTGCCCGATTTACTTGCATAATCGTCGTGAATATCTGCGATTGCATCCTTCACATCGCCCACGGTCGCTTCTCTGAAAAATTCCCTCGAATAGTAAACTCCTTCGGGGAGATCAGTTTCTTGAAGACGGATTCTGTGCTTTTCCGCTTCCAAGAAGTAATGAACTGCAAAGTCACGGAAATACACATCGTCCGTGATTCTAGCACTGCCTTCAAATTTCTGCTCAAGATTCGGAAAATACTCTCGCCACTCGCTGAGCCGCTTGGACACGGGACGGTAGGTATCGCCAACCTTTAGATAGTTCGGGATCGTATTTGTAGTAAAAGCATATATATGAGGTTCTACGCGCCCTGTTATTAAGCTGTCAAGTATGCTTAAATCTTTCATTATAATGCTCCAATCAATCTTTATTTAGGAGGGACACAAATGTGACTTTCTTGTTAGCCTTCCAATCCTTTATGATACAGTAAATGCCGGTGTGAGCATAGGGATCGTTTTTTGCACATCCAGGACAAGGTTGCTTTTCGTTATTCATATCAAATAATGTAAGCTGACTTTCTTCTACCTCTTTACAACTTTCGGGAATAACAAATTTCAAGCCATCCATCTGCCATATATTCCACGAAAGTATATCAGCAATTTTTCTGAGAATATCAATAGTCGGCTCTTTATCAAACTTTGCTTTGTAGTAGTCGATGAAGGTAAAGAGCAGGTTCTCTCTTGCCAGAAGAACATTATCGCCTTGCCAGTCATAACCATAAATGTTTTGAAAGGATTTGATTGCCCATTTTAACCATTCTTCTTCGGTATGTGTGTTCTCGCTTACGATACGCAATTTTCTATCAAGCAAGCCAATGCGTTGTGAAAGCTCTATCATATGTCCGTTGACGGTATCATAACGGCTGACAAGATATGGTGCTTCGCCGCAAGTGATTTCTAAACGAACATCATTAATATAATCTTGCCAAGTCTTACCCGTGGCAGTGGGAAACACAATTGGCTCGGTGGTTGCAGTCCAAGTTTTATCTTTTTCTTCGTTGAACACAAAGTCTGTTCCAAACCATACGTTATCAACGAGATTATTCTGTTTATTACATATCCAAGATGGAGTGAATACTTCCGCTTTGTCACGGATGCGGTCTGCTTGCTCTTTTTTTGATTTTTCAGTTCTCGGCTTTATCATACCGCCCTTGTGACCGGTAATTGCCATAATGGATATTTCGTCTGAACATTGATATCCCAAACCTTTATTTGCATAGATATCTGTAGCCCAAATTATATTTTTTTTAGAAGAACGGTCTTTTAATAATATTGTTAACAGTTCATAGTCTAACTTATATATATAGTTTTCTTTTATGTCAATACAATTATCATTCATAGATTTACCTAATATTATATTCGTTTGATTTATAATTCCTCTGTCTTAAATGTGGTATAACCTTCGTAATAATAGCTATGGTCTATACCTTTCATAAAAATTTCACGGTCGTTGATTTTATCGGTTAAGGCACTTTTGAGAATAAGCTTGATTTCGGTATCTCTAATCGGGCTGCGCTCCATCGCAAGAAGATAATCTTCTTTATCAACCTGACTCCAATCTACAACCATACCAAGCTCTTTTTTGAGGATACAGTCAAGCCAAATGCGTGTGCTTCTGCCGTTGCCCTCACGGAAAGGGTGGGCGACATTCATTTCAACATATTTTTTTATAATTTCGTCAAAGGTTGATTGCGGCATTTTATCAACTGTTTCAAGTGCCGAATCAAGGTACAATGCAGATGCGAAACGAAAATTTCCTTTTGCAATATCTCTTGTGCGTATTTCACCGGCAAAAGAATAGATATCCTCAAATAGATATTTATGAATTATTTGAAGAGATGAGAATTTTCCTGCTTCAAGTTTATCAAGAGTGCCATTTTCAAAAAGTTCACTAGCCTTTTTCTTACTAATTCTTTCTTCGACTTCGGCAAGTTCAGGAGAGTTTGTAATTCCTAATTTGTTTTCTAAAGCCAAAACATTTACCTCCATATTAGAGTGATTATCATAGTTTCTAATTTGTAATTACCATTTAAACATATCAAGTAGAGTTAAAACTATTTTATCTGTACGGTTCTTTATTTTATTAACAGTCCAAATGGTTTCTGTTACAACATCTTGATTAAGGAACAATCCATTTTTATAACCAATATCCTTGGTTTTGTCTTTTGATTTTCTTTCTTTTTTATGTTCAAAAGACATATTTGAAAGATTCTGGTTGTAGCCTGTAATTGTTAAGTTGCCTAATGTATGAACATAATCTGTTCTGTATTGTTTTGCCTTTGCTTTATCGCCATCAGCAATCATATCAACCCAAACCGACGGTATGTTTTCACCTTCGGGGAAAATGTGTTCAATAGTCCAAATATACTTATTGCTACTGTCTCTTGACCATAAATCAGAATAAATTTCCTTTGTTTGATGTTGTGCTTCAATATTGCAAAGAACGAAGCGTGTTGCTTCCGGATTCTCATCGTAAACAGGTCCACGAAGCTTTTCTTCAAACACTTCATCGGTTGCAGAAACTGTTTTCAACATATCCTTAACTATAGAAATAATATTTGACGATTTTTCAGTCTTGATTTTTGAAATTATGTCTATAAATAATTGTGTAAGTTTACGGGTGTTAGGAATGTCGGTGAGATTTCGACGAACAAAGAATACAATAAGTATATCAACTATTTCTTTAATTTGTTCATCGGAAAGTTCTAAAGAATCTTGATTTGTAAGCAAATACATTAATAGAATATATGAAGGTGCGCCTGAAATTCTAGCAAGATTTTGTAAGCTTGATGTATATACATATTCATCATCTGTATTGTTAACAAGAATTGCATATTTTGATGCTTTACCTGATAAATCATTTAATAAAGCTTGATAGTTTTGCTTTATCATTTTTTCATAGATATCTATTAAAGTTGTTCTTGTAGCTAAATAACCAAGATAGTATTTTTTATCTCCACTTTTGTATGGTTCATTAAGTTCATCTCTAAATGCATTATAAAACTGTCTAAAGAAACGTTCTTGAATTGAATAGTCATCCTGACCGACATACTTCAAAATTTGTTTCCACTGTTCATAAGCATTATCGGCATCTGCTGAATTTTCTGCTTGAGCTATAAGTGAATTTTTGATAAGGTCAAGTGCAGATAGGGGAACACCTCTATGATTAAGTGATTCAAAGAGCATATATGCATCTTTATTTGTGTCAACCTCAATGCCTACCAACACAGCGGCTTCAAATTTTCTGACTATTTTAAATAATGCACCTATATCTGAAATGTTAGGATTTTCTGCTTTTATTTCAGAAACTTCATCATTAATAAGTTTAATAAAATGTCTATATGCTTTAGCAATTCTTCTGTTGCCAAAATTAAGGGGCTTATTTTTTGGAGCAGAGATTATGCCGTTATCTGCAAGAATAAAGGTATAATCTTCATCATTTGAGTTTTGTTTCTGTAATAAAAGTCTTTGATTATATTCGGTTATTTTACTTCCGTTAGGAGCGAATTTTTGCTTTTTATTCGCTAATTCATTTCGAAGATTCAATAAATCGCTTAAATCGTCTTCATCCATTTCTGCTTTGCGACTTGATAATTCAAAATATAAAGCGGCTAACAAGAGAGTGATAGTGGAAAAGCGTTGCTGACCGTCAATAACTTCTAATGTTGTACCGTTTAATGAACCGCTGTTAACACAGATATATGAACCTAAAAAATATCCAAAATCATTTTCAGTTACATCATTAAATAATGCGTCCCACTCTTTTATACCCCAAGTGTATTCTCTTTGATATTTGGGAATTTTATATACTTTATCGCTTGTGATAGAAAAAACATCGGCGATTGTAGTTTGTGTTACAGTTTTTATCATTGTTATTTCACCTCACAATTAGTCTTTAGGTATAAATTCCATAATATCGTCAACACCGCAACCCAGAGCAGCACAAATCTTGCCGAGGGTTTCGACGGTGACGTTTTCACCCTTGCTCATTTTTGTTACGGTATAGTTGCTTATATCCGCAATAACAGCGAGGTCTTTTTTCTTCATATCACGGTCAATCAGGAGTTTCCATAATTTTTTATAACTTACAGCCATAAGTACACCTCAGAACTGAATATAATTTTACCCATATATTATACCAATTCTGAATAGCTTTTGCAACAAAAAATAAAGCGAAAACTAAATTAATTTTCAATTAATCTAAAAATAAAAGTGGTCTGAAATCTGAAGTTTCAAACCACTAAAAAGTAAATGATTAAGATTGCAAACAATTATTTATCCATTCTTTTTCTTCATCCAAGCATAACAAATCGCTTTTTGTGCTACAATTCGACATTTTTATTCCGTTATGCATATCAAATATAATTGTTTGTTTATAAATGTTGTTTAATACATCTTTGTAATAGATATCAACTGAGCATTTTGGAACAATAGGTTTTTGATTGTCGATTTCAATTAGTTCTGTACGTTTCGCACCGTTGTTCATTGGAATGTATTTAAATAAGTAAAGCGAGTCGTTTTCGGTTAGTTTGCACCCTATAGGTATTGCAATGTTTTGTGATATGTTCTCAATATCAGTTTGCAAAATAAATTTGTTATAAGTGTGACCATCTTCGCTAACAAATTTTTCTTTACAAAAGCAAGTTATTAAAAGATATGGCTTCGCACCGTAACGTAAATCTTCCTTTCTATTCTTTTCTTGAACTGCTATTGAATATTGCACACCCAAAATTCCTATTATTGAACTCATTGCTGCAACTGAAATATTAACAAAAATATTTTGAAATTCGTTAAGTTCATTAGGAATGTTTAAATATGATAAAACGCTTGGTAAAAGTGCTATAGTTAGAAAGACCAAAACGACAGCCAATACTCCGCTAAACAGATTGTTTTTTGTTGTGTATTCGTTCATTAAATCTTCAATAAACCGAAGCCATTTTTTAAATACAAAATAAAAAGATGATAGCATCCAAATTAAAATAAGAATACCTGTAGCTATTGATATATAGTACTTTTGAAATTTCACATATAAAAAGAATGAAGCAAAAACTACACACCATATAACAATCGAACTGATTATATAGTTTTTGTTTAAATTGCTTTGCTTTGTTTTTTTGCCAACCATATAGATTTATCCTTTCAAAAAATTATGTGTTTAAAAAATGTATATCCTATTCTTTCGACTCCGTCAGCTGTAGTGCATTTACCTATTAAAGAAACCGAATAACCTGAAGAAATGTAGAGATTTCTTGCGGAAATGTTATCTTCTGTTGTGTGTATTCCAATTTTGTGAATTTGTTTATCTTTAGCTAAGTTTTCAACAAAAGATAATATATTTTTTCCAACACCTTTGCCTTGATGTTTTGGTTTAACCTGAATCATTCCTAACCATAATACTTCTTTATCAATATCAATTCGGAACCAAGCGACGGGCTCTGATGATGAAACGATGTAATATATGGAATTGTTAACAGAAATCAAATGTTCCCAATCTTTATATTCTCTGCTGTTTCCGTGAAGAGCATCTATGTTTTCGTTATAGACTTCTGATATGAATGGTATATCTTGTTCGGAGACGATATTAAAATAAAGTTTTTCTGTCAGCATATTATCCCTCCGAATTGTTCTAATAATTATAATATAACATATTTTATTGTGTATTTCTACTATAAAAAACTGTAGAAACGACAAAAACGGCAGAGAGAATTTATCTCCCTGCCGTTCAATGTTATTGGTTATGTGATTTTATTGTTTTGCGTTGGGTGTATTCTGCCAAGCACCTCAAGGAAGTGTTTGCCGATGGCTTCGGGTTCGTAATTGTTTGCTTCACAAATAAACCTTAATCCGTCTGGGGTTAAGATTCTACCGTGTTCTCTGTCATAACACAGTTTTTTATAATCGTCATACTGTTTCTTGGTTAAGGTCGGCATAAATCCTCCTGATATTTAATTATAAATCAATTTTCGCTTTCAACAAACGTATCATAAGTAAACCTTGCGCCGAGGCGGAAGCCTGAGATGAAGCCGTCTACGATGCTGAGGGATACGAACTCGTTGTATGCGTTCACATACTCTGAAAACAAATCTTTTTCTTCGCCGTTCAGAGTTGATGTGAGCAATTCTTCTTTTTCGGTGAGTGCGTTCAGCATCTTTTTCAGTTCCTTATTAAGTTCAGAGTTGCACGCCTGTGGCTCGATGTTGCCGTAGTAGAATTCTTCGATGAATCCTGACATTTTGAAAACCTCCGTAAACGATTGTTATTACATTTTTCACCGTTTAACTGTAAATTAATTCTGCGTTGACGATTTCCTCGGCACGGTTGCGGATGCTGTTCATTCGCTGTACCCATTCGAGTTGATTTTCTTCTTTCAGCTTTTCCGTTACACCTTCAGTCTTTGCCATTTGCTCGGTGAGTCTGTCGAGCATTTCGGTTGCCTGCTCGTTAATTTCGGCAAGGTGGCTGTTGAGCTTCCAACTGAGAACGAGCTGATTGAAAAGAAATTTCTTATGCTCTTTGATGTAGGCGAGTCGTTTTCTGCCCCATATCCCTATCGGTTTGTTTTCAGTTGTGGGGAGCTTCAGGTCGGGGATATAATAATCACCGACGAGTGTGTAGCTGATACCTGTTGCTTTGTTGATAATGTGCCTTTTCATTTTTGTTACCTCCTGTGTATTCCGTTTTGTTTTGCGTTTTCACTTGATTTTGTTATCCGTTCATCGGAGTATGGTGCGGTGAGCCTGAAACCGAATCTGCCTTTTTCAATTTCAAATCTCAAGCCGCCCTGACCGTCATCATCAAACTGACGGCAATGCCCGGGATATTTTTTTGCGTATGCTGTCAGTCGGTTTTTGAGGTCGGTGTTGTGTGTGTAAATCTCTACAATCGGACTTTCTTCATTAAAATAGACCTCTGTGTGCTTCTGCCTTTTCTTCAATCCTGTCCTCATTAAATTCCTCCTTCATTGGAAAATAGTGTGATTTTTGCGTATTTATTTCGGCTCTAAAGCTGTAAAAGTGAGGTGGTTTTCCGATAGCAACAGCCCGAACGATATAGAGTTCATTTGAACTGCTGCTATTCGGTGTTTTGCGTTTTTTACAGCTCTTGCAGTTATCTTTCTCGTGAGTTGTCACGGGTTTTGTGACGGGTATGCGGAACGCTTTTCTCGGGCTGTAATATTTTTCTGATAAATTCTTTGACAATTTCCGGTGAGCGTTTTAATGCTGCAATGAACTCTTTTGTCTGCTCATAAAGAGCTTCGTATCGACTGCGCCAGATGTCGCTGCCTCTTCTTGCGGTTGCAAGGTCATCCTTCAAACGGGAAATCTCGCTTTCCTGAATTATGCTTTTCTTTGCCTGCTCTTTCAGATAAGTACATTCATCTTTTGTCATTTCAACCTTGCCGAAAAAGGTTGTTTTTCCGATGTCTTCTATCTCGTGAAAACTCCGTTTCATCGTTTTGCGCACCTGTGTTTTTTCTTCGAGGGACTCCAGATTTGATTTGCTTTTCTTAATCTGTTTTTGTAATTTTTCAAGACGCTCCGTTTCTTTTTTTACCTTGAACTGCGTGACGGTGAGATGTTCTTCCGAGCTTCCACGCTCGCCACGCTGCACATCATCGTAGCCTGCTTTACGCATATATTCGTAGAAATCATCCTGCAGAACGCTGTAGGATTTTTTGAGAACGGGCTTGCCGTTCTTCTGTAAAATCGGGTCGCCGTTTTCATCAACGGCAGGTTTTGAAATCCATTTTTTACTGCTGCTTACCTGCATAATTCTTTCCTTGACCGTGCCTCGTAAGCTTTCTTCCTTGCACCGTTTTGACCAGAGAATTTCTTTTTCGACAACGGGAATATACACGACGTGCAGATGATAATGGTAAACATCTTCTCCGAGCGCTTCGGACATTGCTTTGTTTCTTTCGTCGGCGTGCATGACTGCGGAGAGAATATATTCTTCACCGCCTACGATTTTTATTGCCGCTTTGTAAGCGTCCTCATAAAATTTTTTTACGAACTCGTAACCGCCGTGATTGTAAAAGTATGCGGAGTTGACATCGAAAATCAGTTCGCCGTATTTGTTTGCATCGGGCTTCAGACCTCTTGTAGAAATGATTTTTTCTTCGAGCATTTTATTGAAAATGTTTTCGTAAGTGTCGTTCGGTTTTTTGAAGTGAACATTGAACGGAGTCATTTCCGTGACGATATCGGAATTAACGTAAGACTCTTTTTCACGTTCGTTGTGTCGCTGAACATTGGCTATTTTTCCGTCTGCAAGATTTACATTTCGGGCGGTGACTCGGTCAACGCCGTCATTTCTTGCCATATAAAATTTTACTCCTTTCTTCATTTTGTATATACACTGCGAGCTACAGGGGATACACTTCTGCGGAAGTGTAATAACCCACTATAACACTTTCATCCGTACCGTCTGCAAAGTGCCGTGGGCTGTCTGCGGACAGTGGGTTTAGTTTGCGGCTCTTGCGAGAGCCTTGACGGATTTACCACATGAATTTTTGCTGTAAATCCGTGAGCCGATGAAACTTTCTGACCTGCATTTTTCATCAGCTCTGTGACGGTCGTGACGATGGTGACGATAGTTTTACTACCGCTAATTTCATCGTCACAACCGTCACCATCGTCACGCTTCAGAAGAAATCAATTCAAAATTGATTCTTCTTCCGTCGTGGTTACGGCTGCTTTCGTATCGGATTCCGTAATCGTTTTCGAGGGTTCCCGCACCTATGTTCAGCTTCTTTGTCAGAGCATTCGGTGCGATATCGAGCTTTAAAATTTCTACAAGCTCCGATGCGTTGCCGTTCCATTTCGGGTTGTCGGTTGTGATGAACTCTGCGATTTTCAGGACTATCGGGTCGGGCGGAGATTTCCACAATTCGGTTTCTGCGTGGTCCAAATCCCAAAGAAGTTTTTCCTGATTTCTGATGAGGTAGAGCCTCTGGTCGCACTGGTCTCTGCCGACAATGTCAAGCGTTGCCGAGCTGTCGGTGCGCCGTTCTTTTTGCAGGACGAACGCTCCGTCGGCACATCCGAGGATACCCGTTGTTCCCGAAATCATATCGAACTTATCCGACGCTTGCTGCTTCCTTGTGTGGTGAACAATCAGCAGACAGATTTCTTTTTGGTCGGCAAATTTTTTGAGATTTCCGACACATTCGTAATCGTTTGCGTAGCTGTAACTGTCGCCGTTACCCTGCCTGATTTTTTGAAGTGTGTCGATGATAATCAGCCGTGTGTCCGGGTGATGATTTATAAATTCTTCGAGTTGGTCTTCAAGTCCTTCGCCGAGTTTCTTCGCCGTGATTGCGAAAAATAAATTTGCCGTTCCGTCAACTCCGAACATTCTGTTCATTCGTTTCTGCAGTCTGCGGTGGTCATCTTCAAGTGCGAGATAGAGAACCGTGCTTTGCTTCACTTCGTAGTCCCACAGTCTTTGCCCCGTTGCGATGTGATAGGCAAGCTGTGCAACGAGAAATGATTTGCCGACCTTCGGCGCACCTGCAAGGATATATGTTCCGGGGTAAATCAGATTCTCAACTATTGCGGGTTTGCTTCGGTAAACCGATTCAAACAGTTCATCAAGATTTACTGTCGGCAGAAAGTTTTTGCTCGACTCTTGGTTGAGTTTATGACCTAATAAAATTAATCGGTCTTTTCTGTCTTTGCTATTGATTTCTTCGAGTTCAGGTGTTATACTGTTAATAATATTTGTGGTTGGCTGTTCACCGTCTGCGCCAACAGACGGAGTCTGAACAGTCATTTTTTTATTTGTGGAGGACATCTTGTTCCCCCTTAATTCCGCCGAGAATATCGCACATCATCTTTAAAACTTCTAGCAGGTCTTTGTCAATCTGCCGACCCGCTTCAATGCGTTTCAGCTCTTGACACACCTTTGCGAAATCTTCTTTGAGTGCTTTATAAACTCTCGGATTCGGAATAACCTCAACGTCGTGATTTGTCAGCTTCCTCGTTATATATTCCTGCTTTGACAGCCCCGAGAGCCTGACAAATTCATCGATTGTCTGTCCCTCTTCGGGCGATACTCTGAACGAAACTGTTTTGTTTCTCCATCGGTTGCGGTTGTCTAAATTTTTCTCTGACATTTAAACATCGTTCCTTTCAAAATTTAATTTTCTTGCCATTTCCTGCTGAGCAGAGGGGAAGAGGTGAGCGTATCTGTATGTTATTTCGATGCTCTCGTGACCCACTCGGTCAGCGATTGCGAGAGCCGAGAAACCCATATCAATCAGCAGAGAAATGTGACTGTGCCGCAAATCGTGGATTCTGATTCTTTGTATTCCGACTGCCCGTGAGCCTCGCTCTATTTCGTTGCTCAGATACTTTTTTGATATCTTGAATATCCGTTCCGTGCTTTCGAGTCCGTAAATCATCTTCAGGTATTCCTGCATTTCTTCGCAAAGGAAACTCGGCATTGTGATTGTTCGATTGCTCTTTTTTGTTTTGGGTGAGGTGATGATGTCCTTGCCTTTTATCCTCTGATACGATTTGTTGATTCGTACCGTTCCTTTGACGAAGTCAAAATCCTCGGCCGTCAGGGCAAGCAGCTCGCCCACACGGATACCGCACCAGTAGAGCATTTCAAAAGCGTAGAACGAAACGGGTTTATCCATTATTTCGTAAGAGAACAGCTTGTACTCATCTTTGGTCCAGAACTTCATCTCTTTTGTTTCTTCCTTGCCCATATTTCCCGCTTTTGCTGCGGGGTTGGACCGCAAATCGTAGTGCCTCACTGCGTGATTGAAAATCGCACTTAGCTGATTGTGCATCGTTTTGAGATAGGTTGCCGAGTACGGTTTCGCTTTGCTGTCACGGTATGATAGCATTTCGTTCTGCCAGGCTATTACATCCTTGGTCGTGATTTGATTCATCGGTTTGTCTCCGAAGTAGGGGACTATCTTACTTTCGATGATGTGTTGCTTTGTCAGCCATGTTGTGTCTTTGAGCCTCAATTTTATATCATTAAAATACAGCTCAACGAATGCTTTGAAGCTCATATCGAGATTTGCTTCAGACTGTTGTTTGAAGGTCAGCTCCCACTCCTGAGCTTCTTTCTTGGTTTTAAACCCTCGCTTGCATTTCTGCTTGCGTTCGCCTTTCCAGTTTGTGTATCTGAAAATCGAGTACCAAGTGCCGCTTTCTTCGTTTTTATATACCGGCATTTAATTTTCAAGCTCCTTTCTGATATAGTAAAGTCTTTCATTAAAATACTGTCGGTTAACTCTACCGGTGATGGTGATATAACCCATACTGCTCAACTCTTCATTGAGCATTCTTACGATTCTGTAAGCGTAGGATATCGAGATATCAAGTTCTTCTGCGATATCGCTCGCTTTCATAAAGCCTTTTTCCATTCTGAATTTTTCTCCTTTCAATTTATTTTTTTATTTAGAATGGTGGTTTGCCGTTCTCCCCGAAGTTCGAGTTCCGACAGGCACTCCTCATATTTCTACGGGCGCTGTGCCGTCAGCCTTTCGGCTGCGCTCGCTCTCTTTTTGAGAGGTCTTGGCGGTTTGTTCTCGTCGGACGGTCATTCTATTGTAGTTAGAATACTAAACTAAATTGTTTAGGTTATCTGTATTATACTAAACAAATCTGTTTATGTCAAGTTTTTGTGTTAAGAACCTTAAACAAAACTGTTAAGTTTTTGTAAAACCATATTGACATTACTAAACATATTTGCTATACTACAGTCAAACCCGACGAAAAGGAGTGCTTAATATGGCAATCGGTGAAAGAATAAACTACTTACGCAACTATCTCGGAATGACACAGAAATATCTCGGCTTGGAAATCGGATTTCCCGTTGCATCTGCCGATGTCCGTATTGCACAGTATGAAACCGGTTCAAGAACACCCAAGGCTGAAATAACGGCAGCTATTGCGGATGCACTCGGAGTTGCACCCGAAGCGTTGAATGTTCCGGATATTGACAGCTATATCGGACTGATGCACACTCTTTTTGCATTGGAAGATATTTACGGGCTGACAATAGATGAGTCCGACGGAGAAATCTGTATTAAATTAAATAAAGAAAATAAAGATACATCTAATATTCTTCCTATGCTCTCTGCTTGGAAAGAGCAGGCGGATATGCTCAGGGCAGGAAAGATTGATATTCACGATTACAACAAATGGAGATATAATTTCCCGAAGTACGACAACACACAGAAATGGGTTAAAATTCCTATCGACCTGTCGGACGAACTTAAATAAGAATAAAAAAATAACGACAAAAAACCCTTAACCGTGATAATCCACAGTTAAGGGTTTAGTCGTTTATTGCAGAAATTTTATGAGTCTGATAACCTGCAAGCCAACGGGAAATCGCAATGATAATGCCCGGGTCGTGTTATCAAAGTGTTATCAAAGGGATATTCCGAGCCCTGAAAGCCTTGATTTTACCGGGGTTTGGCTCTTTGGGGAATTATTCCCACTCGATTGTGCCTGTGGGCTTCGGGGTGAGGTCGTAAAGGACGCGGTTGATGCCTTCGACCTCCGCTGTGATTCTTGCTGTGATTGTGTTGAGGACTGTGTAGGGAATTTCCTCAATTGTAGCAGTCATAGCATCTGTTGTATTGACAGCGCGGATGATTGCCGGCCAACCCTCGTAGCGCTTGTCGTCTCTGACACCAACACTCTTCATATCGGGCACAGCAATAAAGTACTGCCATACGTGGCTTGAAAGGCCTGACTTGTCAAACTCCTCGCGGAGGATTGCGTCTGCTTCGCGAAGTGCGTGAAGTCTGTCACGTGTGATTGCGCCGAGGCAACGTACACCGAGGCCGGGGCCGGGGAAGGGCTGACGGTCGACCATCTCTGCAGGAAGGCCGAGTGCTCTGCCGACTACGCGTACTTCATCTTTGTAGAGGAGCTTGATGGGCTCAACGAGGCCGAAGTGAAGATCCTCGGGAAGGCCGCCTACGTTGTGGTGAGCCTTAACGCCCTTGCTCTCGATAATGTCGGGGTAGATTGTGCCCTGTGCAAGGAAATCAACATCGTCAGCGAGCTTGCGTGCTTCCTCTGCGAAGAGGTAAATAAACTCGTTACCGATAATTTTTCTTTTTGTTTCGGGGTCTGCAACGTCAACAAGCTTGTCGAGGAAACGGTCTGTTGCATCGACGTATATAAGATTTGCATCAAGTCCGTTTTGGAAAACTTCGATTACGTTTTCACTTTCGCCCTTACGCATAAGGCCGTGGTTAACATGAACGCAGACGAGTTGCTTTCCGATAGCCTTGATAAGAAGTGCGGCAACAACGGAGCTGTCTACACCGCCGGAGAGTGCGAGGAGAACTTTTTTGTCGCCAACCTGCTCGCGGACGAGGGCAACCTGCTCGTCGATAAATGCACAAGCAAGTTCAGGTGTGGTGATACGTGCCATTGATTCGGGTCTTTTGTTTGAATCCATTATTTGTTCCTCCTTAGAGTAAATTAACGCAGTAAAAAAATTGATGATTTATTATAAAATATCCGCACGCAAAAATCAACAGTATTTTTACCGCTAATTTGCCCGAATATCGAAAATTTTTTGTGCAATTTAAAAGTTAAACCGTGTGAGCGGTCTGGTGCAAATATCTTCACAAATCTTACGCAATGTGATATACTCGCTATATAAAGCATACGGGAGGAAAAGCGATGGAAAAGACCGTAGTTCTTGTTACGGGAGGCAGCTCGGGAATAGGCAAGGAAACTGCGCTTGCGTTGAGCAGGTCAGGGTGTAAAGTTTATGAGGGCAGTCGCAGGGAAAGCAGCATCAACGGTATAACCCATATCGAACTTGACGTTACGGATGAAGCCTTGGTGCAATCGGCGGTGCGCACCGTTGCAGAAAAAGAGGGCGGTATAGATATACTCATCAATTGTGCCGGCTCAGGAATTTCTGGTGCTGTAGAGTTTACTCGGCTTGAAGAGGCCGAGCGTCAGATGGATATCAACTTTTTCGGTACCGTAAATATGACAAAGGCAGTGCTGCCGTATATGAGAAAAGCCGGTAAGGGCAGAATTGTCAACATCAGCTCGGTTGCCGCCGCTTTTCCGATTCCTTTTCAGGCATATTATTCTGCATCAAAGTCGGCAATAAATGCATATACTCTTGCGCTTGCGAATGAGGTGAGGGCTTTCGGAATCACTGCCGTTGCGGTACAGCCGGGCGATATAAAGACGGAGTTTACGGCATCACGTGCAAAGTCTGCTGATGGAGACAAGGAATACTGCGGAAGAATCAGCCGCAGTGTAGCTAAAATGGAAAAGGATGAAGAAAACGGAATGAGTGCAGAAAAAGCAGGAGGTATGATTGCAAAAATTGCACTCAGGAAGAAGTCGAGTCCGGTTTGCACGCTCGGTTTCAGTTACAAAGCGCTGTGTTTTGCGGGCAAGATTTTACCTTTATCGCTTGCAAACAGAATAATCGGTTCAATGTACGCGGAATGAAAAAGTGAGCCGCAGATGCGATATGTTGTGTCTGCGGCTCGGTTGACTTTTTAAGGGGAATATGCTAGTATTTTTAGTTGTAGGATTATGTCAATATTTAAAAAACGTTACGCAAATATGTGAGTTTTGCGAAACAGACGGAGGTTGTTGCAATGGAAAAGTACGTGATTCTTGCAGATATCACCTGTGACCTTTCTCAGGAGATGCGTGAATTCTGCGGTATGGATTATTATATAGACGGTCATGTTCAAATAAATGCAAACGGTACGGAAAGGGACCTTCTCACAAAGCTAGACTGGTCGCAGATAAGCTATGAGGAGTACTATGCTGCTCTTGCGGACAAAAAAGCAAAAATAACAACTGCTCCGCCAAACATTGAGGAGTACGCTGATATATTTGAAAAGTATGTAAAAGAGGGTTACGCCATTCTCAGTATGTCGCTTTCTTCAAAAATCAGCGGTACGTTTGATTTTACCTGCATAGCTGCAAAACGGGTTAAAGAGAAGTACCCGGAAGCAAACATTTATTGCTTCAACTCAATGCGTATGTCGGGTGCATTCGCATTGCTGACAATGTATGCTTTCCTGCTCAAAAAAGAGGGCAGAAGCTATGAAGAGGTTATCGAGTGGCTTGAGGCAAACAAGCAGCGCGTTCACCAGATGGGTCCTGTAGACGACCTTATAGCAATTGCACGCCGCGGCAGAATAACAATGGGCAAGGCGGTTATGGGCAGCTTTGCCAATGTTAAGCCGATGGGCGATTGCAACAGCGAGGGCTACGTAACCGTTCTGACAAAAGCAAAGGGCATCCGCAAGGCACTTGACCTTACGGTCAGCTATGTCAGGGAGACAGCTGTAGATATGCCGGGCAACTATGCGGTTATTTACCACACCGACAGAGAGCAGTATGCGCTTATGCTCAAGGAAATGATTGAAAAAGAGCTTGGTTTCAAAAAGGTTTTTGTTTCCTGCTGTTTCTCCGGCAATGCAGCCAATATAGGCCCCGGTATGATAGGTGTATATTATTTCGGTAACGAGGTTACCGACCTTGCGGCAGAGAAAGAAATTATAACAAAGCTCAATTCCAAGTGATGGGAGAAATGATTCTCAACTTATGAATCAGTTTATCAACGGACAGCTTTTTCGTGCATTGACAGATTATGCAATACGTAACCTGTCACTGCATTGTGAAGAGATAAATGACCTTAACGTGTTCCCCGTTCCGGACGGTGATACAGGTACTAATATGCTCACAACCGCAAGGATTGGTTATTCCGCAATCGAAAACTTCGACGGCAGCCTTTCCGAAACGGCAAAAAAATTCTCGGACACCATAGTTTACGGTGCACGGGGTAACTCAGGTGTTATCCTTTCGCAGTTTCTGAAAGGCTTTTCGCAGGTTTTTACCGAGGTTGAGGTTGAGGCCGACTGTGCCTGCTTTATCCGTGCGTTGGGCAGCGGTGTTGCGCTTGCCTACAGTGCTGTATCCCACCCTGAAGAGGGAACGATTCTCACCGTGCTGCGTGAGGCGACCGAAGCGGTGAGCGGCAAAAATTATGATGACCTTTCTGTTTTGTTGGAGGATTTTCTTGCAAGAGCGAGGGTCAGCCTTGAAAATACTCCGAATCTTCTGCCTGTGCTTAAAAGTGCGGGTGTGGTTGACAGCGGCGGTGTCGGCGCAATATGTTTTTTTGAGGGTATGAAAAAGTATCTTTGCGGTGAAGAGCTTGTGTCTCAGGCTCCCGAAAGAGAAACGGCGGTAATTGATTACTCGGCGTTTGACCGTAACACCGTTTTCGAATTCGGTTACTGCACAGAGGGCTTGCTTCAGCTTTGCAACGGCAGGGAACAGCCCGATTATGAGAGCTTTAAGGCTGTGCTCAACGAGCTTGGCAATTCTGTTGTCACCTCGTTTGAAAATGATAAAATTAAATTTCACGTTCATACTCAGGCTCCCGAAAAGGTGCTTGCGTATGCACACGGTTTTGGTGAGTTTATCACGCTCAAAATTGAGAATATGAGCGTGCAGCATTCTGAGCAGACGAGTAAGACGGTTACTGTTTCTGCTGAGCGAGAGAAGGGTGAGTTTGCGCTTGTTGCCGTTGCGCCCAATGAGAAGATGGCACAGCTGTTTATGCAGATGGGTGTTGATGTTGTGGTTTCGGCTCAAGGCGGTTATTCGCCCTCCACACAGGATTTTATCAGGGCATATTCTGCGGCTGAATGCGAAAACATAATTGTTCTGCCTAACGATAAAAATCTGTTTCTCGTTGCAGGTCAGGCTCAGGCGTTGGCAGGAAAAATGAATATCTTCATAGCGGATACAAAGTCCATTGCCGATTGCTATGCGGCACTTGCAATTGTCGATTTTGATTGCAGTGACCCTGCTGAAATCCTGCAGGATATAAACCGTGCCGCAAGCAATATATACGATGTGCTTATCACGCGTTCAGCAAAGGATACGACGTTTGATTCGCTTGAGATAAAGAAGGACGATTTTATTGCAATGGCAGGCAGCGGTATTCTTGCTGTGGGCAAAACCGTGTCAGAGGTAGCTTGTGCCGTTGCTGACGGTGTGCTTGGTGAGCGGGAGACGGATAATGTTACTTTCTTTGCCGGCAGCAGTTTCAGCGTTGAAGATGCGGATGAGCTGAGTCGATATATCACACAGAATCATTTTTTCACTGAAACCGACCTTGTTGCAACGGGCATAGATTCTTTTGATCTGATACTTTCATTCGAATAATTTTTCACTTAAAGGATTAGTTATGGAATACTACGTTTGGATTATTGCGGCTGTAATTGTGCTGGTTATTTCTGTGTTTTGCGCTATGTGTGTTACGGCGCGTATTATTTATTGGAATACGCTTACGCGTAAGAAGGACGACAGCCAAAAAACCAAGGATGTTTATAATACCCCTGAATTACGTGAGATGTATGATGTCGGCATCAGATACATTAATCGTTTTGCCGACAAAAAAATCGACCTGCATACAGTCAACGACGGCTTGAACCTCTATGCCGAATACTACGATTTCGGTTATGACCGTGCGGTGATTATAGTGCCCGGTCGCACTGAGGGTATGACATACAGCTACTATTACACAAAGGCTTATATCGAAAGCGGATACAACGTGCTTGTACTTGATCAGCGTTGCAACGGAAAGAGCGACGGCAAATACAGCTCATTCGGTTTCAACGAGAGCAGAGATGTGTTGCACTGGGGAGAAATCCTTCACACCGATTACGGCGTAAACTCGATAGTTCTTCACGGAATATGCATAGGTTGTGCGTGCTCGATTTATGCGCTCACAAGCAATAACTGTCCCGATTATTTTACGGCTTTTGTTGCAGACGGTATGTTTTCTACCTTTTACGAGAGCTTCAAACGGCGTATGATAGGCTTTCACGCGCCGCCGTTTATTGTTATTGACCTTGTGAATATGTATGCAAAGCACTACACCGGCCACAATATGAAGCTCGGCCCGATAGATGTGATATCAAATTATAAAAAACCTTTGCTTATGCTTCACGGTGAAGCGGATTTTTACTCTGAACCCAAAAAGGCGAAGGAGCTTTTTGAAAGGGCAGGCACCGATAAAGAATGCAAGCGTCTTGTATGGTTTGAAAATGGCATACACTCCCGCCTGAGGGTTATGCATACCGAAAAGTACGATGAATCGATAAAGTTATTCCTGTCAGAGGTGGTTGACAAATACACTGCCGCCAAAAAGTAAAAAAAGGCTTATGAGTGATGAGCACTCATAAGCCTTTTTTGCTGTCAGATTATATTACCACTTGAGAACGGGGAGACCCTGGCCGTCTGTCATCTGGCCCTTGGAAACAGCGATGATATCCTTAACCTGGGCGATGATAAGCGGAATAAGAAGAACAAGAGATGCTATAGCAAAAATCCAACCTACATAGGGAATCCAACAGAAACAGTCAAGCACGAGGGCGATAATGCCTTTGGTAAGTCTCGGTTTTGCTTCTGTGGGTCTGTCGAGTACGAAGAGGTGAATGCCAAGGTAACCGACAATAATGGTAAGAATAAGAACCATAGTTCTGCTCTTGGGTGACACAGGACCCTGATAAGCAGGCTGTGCGGGTGCAGCAGGAGCCGTGTAAACAGGCTGCTGTACAGGGGGAGCTGTGTAAACAGGCTGCTGTGCAGGCGCAACGGGAGCTGTGTAAACAGGTGGCTGTGCAGGTGCAACAGGAGGTGCGTAAACAGGCGGCTGTGCAGGTGCAACAGGAGGTGTGTAAACAGGCGGCTGTGCAGGTGCAGCAGGAGCCGTGTAAACAGGCGGCTGTGCAGGCACAACAGGAGGTGCGTAAACAGGCTGCTGTGTAGGTGCAACAGGAGCTGCCTCAACGACAGGCTGTGCAGGTGCAACAGGAGCTGCCTCAACGACAGGCTGTGCAGGTGCAACAGGAGCTGCCTCAACGACAGGCTGTGCAGGTGCAACGGGAGCTGTCTCAACGACAGGCTGTGCAGGTGCAACGGGAGCTGTCTCAACAACAGGCTGTGCAGGTACTGCCGGTTCTTGCGGTGTCGGGTTGATGTTGAAATTTTCGTCCATATCAATTTCTCCTCAGTAAAGATTTGTTATTGCTTGGTTTCAGTATAGAATTATCGTTTGTTTTTGTCAAGTGTTGGTGCAATACTTACCACTTTGTAACAGGCAACCCCAGGCTGTCTGTCATCATGCCTCTTGCTGTGCGAACTATATCTTTTACAGCGCCTATAGTGTTGGGTATAAGCAGGCCGATCATTACAGAGAGAGCCAAGTAATCAACGGCTAAAAGGGTGTAGATTATAGCGGTTGTTGTTTCAAGGTCGTAATAAGCGGATTCCATTACACCGTGTGATATGCCCATTATTATGAAAAGCACACCGAATACAACGCCTGACATTGTCATTGAGATTATGTATCTTACAAGCCTGCCGACACCGCCGCGTACACCGAGATATAAGCGGTTGATGCCAAGCGTGCCCAGAACTATTGCGAGGATAAGGGCTACCGTTCTGCTTTTTTCTGAAACGGGTGTCTGTACGGTTTCCTGTTGCATATAGGTTTCGGTGCTGTTGAAGCTTTTTTCCATAATCTTTTCCTCCTTTGCGGAATAGTCGGTTTAACATTCAGCGCACATCTCTGCTTCTTTTAAAGCGTTGCTGCTGTAAATATATGTTTTGATTTCGAATTTATTAAAATCAAGCTCAAAACTGCGGCCGTCAATTTTTAGCAGTGTGTGTCTCTCTTTGTCGGTTGCGTTGAAAAATCTGAACAGTGTGCCGTTTGATATTTTTTTCATTCGCGTGAGGATTATATCGCTGTTGTCAAGTTCAACTGCCGTTTCGGCTTTTTCCCCCAGACCCGATGGAAAGAAGGAAAGCGCAATGCACGGCTCGTTGAAAAGCTGAGAATGCATATCGATAAATTTTGTATCGGCGGTCAGTCTGTAGCTGAATTCACGCTCACCTATATCAATGCGGTCATGTGTGCGGTCTGTTTCGGCAAGAGGGCGGTTGCCTATCGGGTGTGCTGAATAAACGGGAGTTCTGAGCAGTGAAATGCACAGCGTATCACCGTTAACACTGCCGCCGTAGGTGCCGTTGTTTATTACCGCAAGGTTTTTTTGGCCGTCTGTAATGCTGCACCATTTCTGGTATACAGCTTCATTGCCCTCGGTGTGCAGTTGCTCTGTGCCGAAGGCTGTCTGTCCGTAAAAAACGGGAGAATCAAGCGCTGAATCAAAGTTAAGTTTATAGAATCGGCTGCTGTTGTTTGAGAGCATACGGATTTTTATATCAATATGGTTGCCGCTTTTCGGCAGGGTATAGGTGACACTTGCAAACGAATTGCCGCAGCCGAAAGTTGCCTGGATTTTAATCCTCACCTCACCGTTTTCAATAACTCTTACGTTACCGATTTTTTCATCAGGGTAGCCGTTGAATGCGTTTGCCTCTTCATCGGTGAGCAGTTTGAATCTGTCGATTACGTCATTGAAGCTGTCAACAGTCATACCCCACGGATCCTCGTTATCACTGCTTGCGGTGATGCTCGCACTGCCGGGCTTGAGCAGGTCTGTGCCGTTTACGCAGTATTTGTCAATAAGGCCTGTGCGTTTGCTGATGAGCACCTGCATTGTTCCGTTGTCAAAGGTGAAGTGCTCGTCTGTTTGCTCGCAGGGTTGAATTTTACGTTTTGGATAATTCTCAACGTAAAGCTCACAGTCAAAGCGGTTTATGCTCATCGGCTCAAGCTCTGCCGTGAAGCAGACGCGCTTGCGCCAATCAAGGCTGAAGGTGCAGGCTTCTTTCTCGTTCTGAGAGGGGAGATAGTGGCCGTTTTTGTCGCGCACACGCACCATTGTTACCTCGTTTTCTGTCCAGTTCTGGTCCTGAAGCTGGAATTCAACTTCAACATCCTGCGTGATTTTATATGGGTGCGGATTGAAGACAAGCACGGGGATTTCGCCGTCCTTTGCCTTGGGCTGACCTGCGCAAAGCTTAAAGAAAGCCTTGTTTTTATAGCGCTCTGCAATCTCATTGCCGTAGGCGAGCAGGCGCAGGCAATCTTCCTCTGCTGCCTTTATGCTTGTGCCGGGCAGGATATCGTGAAATTCGCAGAACAGAAGCGCTTTCTCTGCCTCTTCAAGCTCTGATTTATCGTATTCAACACCGCTGAGTGCAAGCATTTTTTCGCATACGCTCAGCTCGTTTTCAAGCTTGCGGTGAGCTTGCTTGATGCGAACCATCGTTGTATAGCAGCCAACCATCGTGTAGTTGAGCGACTTATCAAAAACTTCAAGCTTTGATTTGTCTATGCGCTCAAAATAGTTCTCACAGTACGAATGTCTGAGTCCGTGCTCCGGGTGAGCTGCCATAAATTCGGCGATGGTGTTCAGGTCAATTCTTGACGGACCGCCGCCGTGGTTGCCAATACCCCAGAAAGTCATATTAATACCGTCTGTGCCGTACTCATCTTCAAGTGCACGGTCAATTTTATTCATCACCTTGCCCTTGCCCGAGTTGTAGCCGCCCATAAGTTTGTGTGCCGTAACTTCACTGCCGTCAAAACCGCGCCAGATGAAATCGTGTTCTGCTTCAATCCACGACGGACGCATAAACACATAGGAATCGTAGCCGCATTTTTTCAGAATCTGCACAAGACCTCTGCTATGACCGAAGGGGTCGAAATTTATTGCGGTTGCAGGTGTTACACCGAATTTTTCTTTGAAATATTTTCTGCCTGTTTCAATCTGACGGATGAAGCTTTCGCCGCAAGGCATAACGCAGTCGGGCTGCAGATACCAGCCGCCCATTATGTGCCATTTGCCCTCTTTCACAAGGCGCTGAATACGTGCAAAAAGCTCCGGCTCATTCTCTTCAACCCACTCGTAAAGCACGGATTCGTTGTGGTTGAATATGAAACCGTCAAACTCATCGCAAAAATCTGCCGCAACACGAAAGGTTGATATAGCTTCAGCGATACCTTCGGGGCGCTGCCACAGCCATACGGGGTCAAGGTGTGCATTGCATATCATATGTAGCTCTTTCATTCAGATCACCGCTTTATTCAAGTGCAAGGTAGCCGCATACATTAAGCGTTACTTTGCCGCTTATTTTTTCACCGCTTACAATGTTTGTGTATTCTCTGTCAAGCTCTATTTCTGTCGCCTGATCACTGAAGTTCATAACGAAAACAGTATTGCCTCTTTTTCTTACGGTCACGTTTTGCGGTGTAAGAATTTCGGCATCGGGCGCAATTCCGATTTCGCGCACAAGTGCTTTGCAGAAATCTGCCGCAAAGCTGTCATCATTGCGGAATGCGGCGTAATAAGCCTTGCCCTTGCCGAAGCTGTTTACGGTAAGCGCCGGCATACCTGCATAAAAATCTTTGCCGTAAGTGCCGAGCACCTGAGCTGTGTTTGCGTGAATCAGGTCGCATATATGTACAACATCATATTCCTTGCCACCGTATACAGCAACGTTTTTAATGCCTTCGGGCAGTGAATCCGTTTCTTCACACCACACGCCGAAAACCTCTTTGAGCTTGCCTGCAGGGAATCCGCCGAGGTGGCACATATCATCGCTGTCTACAAAACCGAAGAGATAGCCTGCAACAAAGTTGCCGCCCTCAGCAACGTATTTTTCGATTCGGTCAATTGTGCCGTCCTTGAGCATATAGAGGAAAGGTGCAATAACAAGGTCGTATTTTGAAAAATCAGCATCCATTGCTATAACGTCAACGGCTATACCGCTGTCATAAAACGGCTTGTACCATTTGACACACTCTTCAACATAGTTCCTGTTGACGTTGTTGAAGCCGCAGTAGTGCTTGACTGCCCAGGAGTTTTCCCAATCATATATTACGGCAACCTTTGCGTTGCTGTAGCCGCCTGCAACGCTGCCAAGCTTTTCAAGCACTGTGCCAATGTGTGCAACGTCGCGGAAAACCCTTGTGTTTTCGTGGCCGCAGTGGTCAACAACGGCACCGTGGTATTTTTCATGGCCGCCTCTGCTCTTCCTCCACTGGAAGTACTGCACGCTGTCAGCACCGTGGGCAACGGATTGGATTGAGGACAGCTCCTGCATACCGGGTTTTGGGAGCTTGTTAACCTCGTGCCAGTTGACAAGCGAGGGTGTGCTCTCCATCATAAAGAAAGGCTGTCCGTTTTTAATTGAGCGGAAAGCATCGTGTGCAAATGCTGTCCTTACGGCAACACCGCTGTTGTCGCCTCTGTCCCAGGCAGGGTAGTTGTCCCACGAAATTAGGTCCAGGTGTGAAGCAAATTTTTGGTAGTCGATGCCGTCGTACATATTCATAAAGTTTGTTGTAATCGGTATATCGGGCGTGATTTCGCGCAGCGGTGCAATCTCGTTTTCGTAGAATGAAATGTGGCTGTCGGAAACAAATCTGTTCCAGCACAGTTTCATTGCCGAAACGTGGTTTTCACCTCTGTATTTGGGTGAATTTATCTGGCTCCAATCGTTGAATCTGTGGCTCCAGAATCCGTTCCACCATCTGCGGTTAAGCTCTTCAAGGTCATTGTGATAGTAGTTTTTCAGCCAGTCGCGGAAAGCCTGCTGGCAGAGCTCACAGTGGCATTCACCGCAGTATTCGTTGGATATGTGCCACATTTTAAGTGCAGGATGGTTTTTATACCTCTCGGCAATGATGCGGTTGATTTCGCGCACTTTCTGCCTGTAAACGGGTGATGTCAGGCAGTGGTTGTGGCGCACACCAAATTCATTGCGTACGCCGTTTTCTTCAACGCGAAGCACCTCGGGGTACTTCTGTGCAAGCCATGGCGGCCTTGCGCCGGAGGGAGTAGCAAGGATGACGTCAATGCCGTTTTTGTGCAGCTTATCCATCATCGTGTCAAGCCAGCCGAAGTTGTATACGCCCTCCTCAGGCTCGATAAGTGACCATGAGAAGATATTGATTGTTGCCGAGTTGACGTGGGCAAGCTTCATCAGCCGCATATCTTCGTCCCATATTTCGGGTGTGTTTATCCACTGGTCGGGGTTGTAATCGCCGCCGTGGACTATATGGTCAAAAAATTTTTTGTTCATAAGTTGTCACGTCCCGTAAAAATCGTTTTGTAAACTATAACATTACTGAAAAACAAAAGCAAGCGCTTACCCGAAGATAAGTGCTTGCGATAGTTTATTTTGTGCCGAAAAGTCTGTCGCCTGCATCGCCGAGGCCGGGCAGAATGTAGCCGTTTTCGTTGAGGCAGCGGTCAAGCGTTGAAACGAAAATCTGTACGTCGGGGTGAGTTTCCGCAACACGGCTGACACCCTCAGGTGCACCGATGACTGCCATGAACTTTATGTTTTTGCAGCCGCGTTTTTTGAGTTGACTGATTGCGTCGCAAGCACTGCCGCCGGTTGCAAGCATCGGGTCAACAAGAAGCACAAGCTTGTCCTCAATACCCTCAGGCAGCTTGCAATAGTATTCGCAGGGCTCAAGCGTTTCCTCATTGCGGTAGAGGCCGATGTGGCCAACCCTTGCGCTGGGGAAGAGCACGTGAATACCGTTGACCATACCAAGGCCTGCACGCAGGATGGGTACGATTACGATGGAGTTATCTTTAACGATCTGCTGCTTGCAGGTTTCAAGCGGGGTTTTAACCTCAACCTCAACCGTGGGCACGCCCTCCTTGAGGCATTCGAAAGTCATGAGCGTCGTGATTTCTTCAATCAGCTCGCGGAACTCCTTCATGCTTGTATTTTCGTTGCGGAGTATTGCGATTTTGTGGTTTACAAGGGGATGGTCGAATATTGTAACGTTGTCGAAGTTTTTCATAAATTCCACTTTCCTTTATTCGGCTTTGTTTTTCTGCGATTTTTTGAGCACGGTATTTGTGATGATTCCGAGGATGAGCGCGCAGGCGATTGCTGTAACTGTAACCTTGCCGATGGAGATTGCCATGCCGCCGATACCGCATATGAGAATTACGGAAACGGTGAAGAGGTTTGCGTTATCCTCAAGGTCAACCTTGCGTATCATCTTAAGGCCGGAAACTGCAATAAAGCCGTAGAGTGTAATACACACGCCACCCATAACGCAACCGGGGATTGAATCGAGGAAGGCAATGAACGGAGAGATAAACGAAACAAGAATGGCTATTGCTGCAGTTGCGGATATTGTTATAACAGAAGCGTTGCGTGTGATTGCCACACAGCCGACTGATTCACCGTAGGTTGTGTTCGGGCAGCCGCCGAATAATGCGCCTGCAGCCGATCCTATACCGTCACCGAGAAGTGTGCGGTGAAGGCCGGGCTCTTCAAGCAAATCTTTGTTGATGATGCTGGAGAGGTTTTTGTGGTCTGCAATATGCTCTGCAAAAACAACGAATGCAACGGGTACGTATGCAACAGCTACCGTTATAAGATAGTTTACGTTAAAATCGCCAATACCCTTGAATGCACGCAGGAATGTGAATTCCGGCACGGCAACAAACGTGTTTACGCTAACGCCGTTTTCTACAAGTGCTTTGAAGGGGGCAAAGTCGATAACTTTGATTGAGTCGATACCTGCAACGTAGCCGATGACGGTGAATACCAATGCAACCGCATAGCCTGTAAGTACACCGATTATGAACGGTATGAGTTTAACCTTTTTGTTGCCGTAGGTTGAGCTGATAATAACAACGAAGAGTGTTACGAGCGCACAAATCAGAGAAACCCAGATATTTGCAGTCATGATGAATGCTCCGTTACCGTCCTGAGGACCGTATGAGAAAACATCCTTTACAGCTGCGGAAGCGAGGGAGAGACCGATGAGCGCAACAGTCGGACCGATAACTGCTGCAGGCATAAGCTTGCTTATCCAGCCTACTCCGACGAATTTAACTATGAATGCGAGCAGCACGTAAACAAGTGCGGCAAAAGCTGCACCGAGAACGAGGCCAAGATAGCCGAGTGCCATTGACGATGCACCTGCAAAAGCTGCTGACATTGAGCCGATAAATGCGAAGGATGAGCCGAGAAATACGGGGCTGCGGAATTTTGTGAAGAGCTGATAAACGAAAGTGCCTACACCTGCTCCGAAAAGAGCTGCAGATATTGACATTTCGTTGCCTACGATTGCCGGCACTGCGATTGTTGCTGCCATAATAGCAAGCAGCTGCTGAATTGCCAACACGATGAGCTGACCGAATTTCGGCTTGTCATGGATGTCATATACGAGCTTGTTCTCCATATTGAAAGTCCCTTCTTATTTATTTGGCAGCCTTAGTTTCTGCCCTTGTTCTCAGTTTATCACATCTGCGAGGCAAATTCAATCAAATAGTGATATTGACGAGCATTTTTTGCAATATATTGTGCTTTTTTGTCAGAAAAGCCGCCTCGTCTGCGGTGAGGCGGCTTTGATAGCAGAGGTTAATATATTACTGTGTAATCTTTAACAAAAGTGAAGCCGATAACAAGGTCGTGTGTGCCGAACATATTTACGGTAATGTTGAGCGTGAGCGGAGTAGAGTATACTATAGCCGTTACTCTGCCGGTTTCTTTGTCAACCGTTGCGGTAATTTCGCAGTTGTAGTATTCGGTTGTGAATTTTTCAACAAAAGGAGCCTTATCGGCAACTTCGGTTGCTTCAATTACATCGCACACTGCGCCGATGCCTGAGCCTGCCGTCGGGCTTGTCTGGCTTTTGAGCTTGAGGTAAATTTTGTATGTGCTGCCATTATCCGTGCAGGTGGCTGCGGTAACGTATGCAGGGTCGAGTCGGCTTACGTAGCTTTGTCCGGGTACGATGAAGTTTTCTTTTATTCCTTCTTTGCCTGTGTAAACTGTCGGTTCGGTGTCATCCTTCATAAAGGTCGAAATCATACGGTCTGCCGTTGATTCAAGGCCTGCAGGCACAACAAGTCTGTCTTTATTTACGTGGCGCTTTTCGAAATTCTTGGTTACGGAAACAGCCTGAGCTTTGATTTTGTTTGCGCTGTCGTTGAAATATGCAACAATCTCTTCGGTAGTGGCAGGAGCCTGAGCCTGTGTTGTTGTTTCGCCCGGCTGTGTCGGTGTGGAGCCGATTTCAACGGGTGCGGTAGTACCATCCTGAGTGTCAGGCAATGTTGCGGCAACGTCTGCTGTTTCGGTTTCTTGCGGTTGAGTGCTGTGCGGAGCTTCTTCTTTTTTGCCGCATCCCGTTGCAAAAAGCAGTATCGCTATAAGACAGATACACACAGTTTTTGTTATTTTCATAAAACCCCTCGTTTTGCTTTTGTTTTTTCAATTTCGCAAATTAAGTATAACTTACCTCGGCTGTGTTTGCAATAGCTTTACGTGCGCTTGCCGTAAAATTGAGGTTACGGTTTGTTGGCCTTTTGCTTGAAAAAGAGCAGGCTGTATGATAAAATATAGCAAAATAACAGGCGGTGGATGCCTGTATAAAGAGGAGAAAAAATGAAAACACCCGATATACTTGTGAAAAAAGCGCAAGAGCTTGAAGATAAGATGCTCAGGATTTTTCCGTCCCTTGCACCGCTTGCAAAACAGTGTTTCCTCAACACAATTGAAACAACAACCCGACAGCTTGATGACGGCACGTATTTTGTAATCACCGGCGATATTCCTGCAATGTGGCTGCGTGACAGTGCCGCACAGCTCAAGCCGTACATCAGATATGCCGCAGAGGATGAGGAACTCAGGGCAATATTGCGCGGCGTTATTGCAAGGCACGCATTTTATGTTAACCTTGACCCGTACTCAAACGCATTCAACGCATCACCCTGCGCCGATAAGTGGAAGGATGCATCGGATTTTGACCACGAGCTTATCTGGGAGCGCAAGTATGAGGTTGATTCGCTTTGTGCATCGGTATACCTTATGTACGAATACTACAAAGCAACAAGCGATAAGCAGGTACTTACCGCACAGACCGAAAAAATGCTTGAAACAATAGCCGACCATTTCATAAAAGAACAGCATCATTCTGAGAATTCAACGTATTTCTTCGACCGTAAGAATTGTCCCGTTTCCGATACGCTTCCCTTCGACGGCTACGGCAGACCTGTCAACTTTACGGGTATGACCTGGTCCGGTTTCCGTCCATCGGATGATTCGTGTATCTTCAACTATCTTGTGCCGTCGAATATGATGGCTGTTGTTGCTATGAAATATGCTGCCGAGCTTGCAAAGGACGGTTTCGGCAACGATGCGCTTGCCGAAAAATGCCTTAAGCTTTCTGCTGAGATTGATGACGGTATCAGAAACTATGCCGTTGCAAACCACCCGAAATACGGCAGAATCTATGCATACGAAACAGACGGTTTCGGTAATTACAACCTTATGGACGATGCTAATTCACCGAGCCTGCTTGCCGCACCCTATCTGGGCTATTGCAAAAAGGATGATGAGCTTTACGTCAACACCCGCCGCTTTATACTCTCGAAGGATAATCCTTACTACTTTGAGGGCAGTGCCGCAAAGGGCGTGGGCAGTCCGCACACACCGAAGAATAATATCTGGCACATTGCACTGACAATGCAGATACTCACAAGCTCAGATAAGGACGAAATCAGGCAGTGCCTTGAGATGCTCAGCCGCACTCACGCAGGCACAAACTTTATGCATGAATCATTCAATGTTGACAATCCCGAGAATTACACCAGGGAATGGTTTGCCTGGGCAAATACGCTCTTTGCTCAGATGCTTGAAACCCTGGAGGGCTGATATTTTTAAAATGTAAAGTGCCATCCTGTGCCAAGTGTGCAGGGTGGCGCTTTGTTAAGTAAATTTTACTGTCCGGAATAGATGTCGGATATTGATTTATTGCAATAAAAATGTTATATTATATTCTAAGTAACTATGTCTGCAGAATGGAGGGTGGCATCTTATGGAAAAAATCAGAAAAAGCCTGCAATCCTTTTTTGATTCGCGTTACAGCACGGTAGCTCAGGTTGCGGCTGCGTGTATAATTACGACCTTTGATTTCGAGGTTGCAGGTGTGGTTTTCTTCGGTGTTCTGCTTTCGCTCATTTTGTTTGCGTGTGATGATCTTTTCAAAACCTTTCTCCCGTTTATGTTGGTTGGCATCACGGCAATCAAATGTTTTGATTCGTTCGATATTTTTATCCGCATTGTGCCGCTTGCCGTTTTTCCTGCGGCGGCTGCAGTGTATTATTTTGTCAAGCATTGGCGTAAGTTTAAAATCGGACCCACTTTTTACGGCATAATTGCCGTTGCGGTTGCCGTTACTATCGGCGGTGCCGGCGCTATATCCGCAAGGGCATATTTCAGCCTTACTTCACTCTATTATACTGTCGGCCTCGGCTTTGGTATGGCGGTAATTTATCTTGTTATGAACACCTGGTTCGATAACGACGATAAAAATTCGCTGACCGAACAATTTGCCCGTGCGATGACGGTGGTTGTCGCTTTCGGTTCTTTTATGATAATCGAGCATTACATAGAAAACATATCATCCTTAATCGAAAATCCCGGCATCCTGCAATTCCAGTGGCGTAATAACGTTTCAACTTTCCTCATGCTCGGTCTGCCGTTCCCGTTCTATCTTTCACGTCAAAAGTGGAGCTGTTCGCTTGTCGGTTGGCTCGGCTATGCAGCGCTGTTGCTTGCAGGTTCACGCGGCGGTATGTTGTTCGGCACGGTTGAGCTTCTGGTTTGTGTTGCGGTTGTGATAATTATGGATAAACCGCACCGCAAGCTCAATATTGCTGTTGTTGCTGTGTTGGGCGGTGTTGTGCTCTGTTTTGCAAAGCCGCTGTTCGATTTCTGCTACAGAACAATTCAGCGTCTTTTCGATTATGACGAAAATAAGGTAAGGCTCGGCTTGTTTGAGCGTGCCGTTCAGGATTTCAAAGATAACCCTGCCACGGGTAAGGGTCTTGCAAACTGGGATAACCGCGATCTGCACCCCTCAAAGCAGTTTGCACTTTGTTGGTATCATTCTTCACCTTTCCAGATTATAGGCAGTTTCGGTGTTGTTGGCATCGTTTGCTTTGCAATAAGGCTTGTCATACGTCTGAAGGTTATTTTCAGCCGTATCGATTTCCCCGTGGCAATGCTTGCGTGCTCGTTCCTGGGCCTTACAATGATGTCGCTTGTAAACCCGGGTGAATTCTGCCCGATTCCTTATGAGCTTGTGATGACACTCGTGTTTATCATTATTGAAAAAAGCGTAAGAGAAAAGAAAACGGCACGGTAACCTGTTCACCGCCTCCCGAATAATATAATATCGGGAGATGATATTTATGGCAGCTTTTGTGCTGGAGGTTATCGGCTTTGCCGCAACCGTTATCTGCGTTATTGCGGCTGTTTATATGCTTTGTGTCCGTATCGTTTCACCCGGGGCAAACGGCAAAATTGTTGTTTTGCTCGGATGCGGCAGTGCTGATGAAAGCGTGCGGCTGCTGTATTCGGCACATCTGCGTGCGCAGCTGTTTGCCGGCTGTTGTAAAGTCGGGGTGATTGCGGTGGATACGGGTATGACGGATGAACAGCGGCGGCGCTGTGATGAGCTTTGCCGCAGCTACCGCAACATAAAAATTATTTCACACAATGAATTATCAACTTATTTTTTAAAGGACGAGGTTTAGCTTGTTTAATGATGAAACAGAAATCATCGGTATCGTCGAAGACGTTTCGGTGCATATTGAAGAATCGGGCTTTACCGTGCTTGAGCTGTCGAGCGATGACGATGAGTTTGTTACCGTTGTCGGTGTGCTGCCCGAGGTTGCCGTGGGTGAGAAGCTGACCGTCAGAGGCACTTACGATACGCATCCGCTTTACGGCAGGCAGTTCAAGGCCAGATCCTTCGTGCGTTCACTCCCTTCAAGTGCACAGGATTTATACAAGTATCTTTCCGCAGGAACGGTCAAGGGTATCGGCCCTGCGACTGCACAAAAAATTGTTGAGGTTTTCGGGGAGGATGCTTTTGATATTCTCGAAAATCATCCCGAAAAGCTCTGCAAAATAAAAGGCATTTCAAGGCAGAAGGCAAACACAATCTGCGAGGAGTTTTCCAAGCAGTTTGCTGTTCGTCAAACCCTCATTGCACTTGAAAAATACGGTATGACTGCAAGAGAAAGCCTTAACGCATACAAAATTTTCGGCTTCAATGCAGTTGAGCTGATAAGAACAAATCCTTACATTCTGTGTGCGGAGAGTATAGGCGTCAACTTTGAGCGTGCCGATGCAATAGCATCGTCCTTGCCCGAAATGCCCGACAGAATGCACCGCATACGTGCAGGTATTCTTCACGTGCTCAGGCACAACCTCGGCAACGGACACACCTGCTGCCCCAGAGAAAAGCTGGCACTGCCCGCAACCGAGCTGCTTGGTGTTGAGACGCAGGTTCTCAACGAAGCAACGGATGCCCTCATACGCGACAGGCAGCTTGTCAGCGAAATGTTGGGCGATAAGGAGTTTCTTTTCCTGCCGCACATACACAGGAGCGAAAGAAACGCCGCAAGGCGTATTAAGGTGCTGTGTTCTTTTCCCCCTGCAGGCAAGCCTACGCTGCTTCAGGATATTGAGGATATTGAGAATACACTTTGCATAAAATATGAGCAAAAGCAAAAATCAGCAATTATCACAGCCGTAGAAAAGGGTGTGCTTATCCTCACCGGCGGCCCCGGTACCGGTAAAACAACCACGATAAACGGTATGATATCGCTGTTTGAAAAAGATAACCTGCGAATTGCGCTTGCTGCACCTACCGGCAGGGCAGCAAAACGTATGAGCGAAATTACAGGTATGGAGGCCAAGACAATCCACAGACTTCTCGAGGTTGAGTGGGACGATGACAATCAGGTCTTCAGCAGGAATGAGCGCAACCCGATTGAAGCGGACGTGCTTATTGTGGACGAGCTGTCGATGATTGATATCCAGCTTTTTTCAAGCCTGCTTGATGCATTGCCGCTTGGCTGCCGCCTGATAATGGTTGGCGATTCCGACCAGCTGCCTCCCGTAGGCGCAGGCAACGTGCTGCACGATATGATAGGTAGCGGTATGCTGCCGGTTGTTGAGCTGAAGGAGGTTTTCCGCCAGGCTCAGCGCAGTGTTATTGTAACTAACGCGCACAAAATCGTTTCGGGTGAAAATCCGGACCTTACACGTAAGGACGGTGACTTTTTCTTCCTGCCGAGGAAGGTTGCCTTGCAGGCGGCAGATACCGTGTGCGAGCTTTGTGCAAACCGCTTGCCGAAGGCTTACGGGTATTCACCGGTCAGCGATATTCAGGTGCTCTGTCCCTCAAGAAGGGGAGAAATGGGCACGTATAACCTTAACCGCCGCTTGCAGGAGGTAATCAATCCTCCCGACAAAAGCAAAAAGGAAATCACGGTCGGCCTGTTCAGGTTCCGTGAGGGCGATAAGGTAATGCACATCAAGAACAACTATGACATTCTTTGGAAAAAGCCCGACGGTGAGGAGGGCAGCGGCGTTTTCAACGGTGATATAGGTACAGTTAAGTCCATAAAGCCCGACGGTTTGGCGAAGATTGTTTTTGATGACGGCAGGGAGTGCACCTACTTCCCCGATATGATGAGGGAGCTTGAGCTTGCCTATGCCGTTACAGTGCACAAAAGCCAGGGTAACGAATTTGATGCGGTTATAATGCCCGTGCTCAACACACCCGAGCTTCTCAGTTACCGCAACCTGCTCTATACAGCGGTTACCAGGGCGAAAAAGCTGATGGTAATCGTCGGCAGCGAGGAGCAGGTTTACAGAATGGCTCGCAATGATAAAAAGGCAAGACGCTATTCGGCACTCAGGTATTTTTTGCTTGAGTGATAAATATTCAGGAGGATAACCGTAATGGAAAACTTTACGTTTGATGACGGCATTGAGCCGGGCGGACTCAGGTCACGCAATGAAATAAAGGTGCTTGTCTGCTACCTGCTTGCAGGTGTGGATGAGCGGATAACAAGAAGCCAGCTTTGTGAGATTGCTCTTGATAAAGGGCTTGCAAATTATTTTGAGGTCAACCAGGCTGTGAGCGAGCTTATCGAAAACGGTGCTGTTGTGTCCGAGTTTATTGAGTGTGAGGAGTATCTCAGTGTTACCGAAAAAGGGCGTGCCTCATCAAAAATGCTCGAGAGTCAGCTGCCCCGCTCGGTAAGAGAGAAGGCAATCAACGCCGCAATAAAAATGCTCACCCTTGCAAAGCGCAAGCGTGAAAACAAGGTTGAGGTAGAAAAGCTTGAGGATGGCGGATTCCACGTTACCTTCTCAATGGAAGAGATGATGAGGCTGACAATTTACGTAGCTGACGAAATGCAGGTTGAAACCGTCAAAAGCAATTTCTACGAGGATCCCATAAAGCTCTATTCGGGCATTATAGCTTCACTTACGGTATAAGAATGTATTGATTTATCGATTCAATTCATTGAGAGAAGCGAAAAATCATGCTCAAGCAAATTATTTTATATTCGGTTTTATGATTTGCCTTGCGGCGTGATTTGATTTCTTTGAAACCATGATTTTCAAAATAAATTTTGCATGATTTGTGTTTTTTGTAAGAAACACATTTTATATATCAGGTTATAAACTCAAAGTATATTATAAAATGAAAGGCTGATTTAAAATGGCAAAGTATACAATCGGTTTGGATTACGGCACGCTTTCAGGACGTGCACTTATCGTCAACGTTGAAACAGGCGAGGAGCTTGCAAGCAGTGTTTACGAATACCCCCACGCAGTTATGGATGAGAAGCTCCCCTGCGGCAAGAAGCTCGGTCAGGACTGGGCGCTTCAGCATCCGCAGGATTACATAGATGTACTGAGCATCACAATCCCCGACGTTATTAAAAAGAGCGGCGTTGATGCTGACGATATCATCGGTGTCGGTATTGATTTTACTGCTTGTACCGTGCTTCCCACAACAAAGGACGGTACACCGCTTTGTTTCCTCGATGAATATAAGGAAGAGCCGCACGCTTACGTAAAGCTCTGGAAGCACCATGCGGCACAGGCGCACGCAACACGCCTTAATGATATCGCAATCGAAATGGGTGAGGAGTGGCTCGAAAACTACGGCGGTAAGATTTCCTCCGAGTGGGCAATTCCGAAACTTTGGCAGATTCTTGACGAAGCTCCCGAAATTTACGAGAAGGCAGAACGCTTTATTGAGGCAACTGACTGGGTTGTATGGCAGCTTACCGGTGTTGAAACACGTAACTCCTGCTGCGCTGGCTATAAAGCAATGTGGAATAAGACAACGGGCTATCCCTCGAACGAGTTCTTCAAGGCTCTTGACCCCAGAATGGAAAACGTAATTGACGAGAAATTCGGCAGAGAAGTGCTTGCGAGCGGTAAGTGCGCAGGCTACATTACCGAGGAGGCCGCAAAGCTCACAGGCCTTAAGCCCGGCACAGCTGTTGCTGCAGGTATTATCGATGCTCACATTTTTGTTCCCGCTGTCGGTGTATCAAAGCCCGGTGAGATGGTTGCAATTATCGGCACTTCAACCTGCCATATGATGATGTCAGACGTTGAGAAGAAGGTAAAGGGCATCTGCGGCGTTGTTGCAGACGGCATTATGCCCGGCCTTTACGGCTATGAGGCAGGCCAGAGCTGTGTAGGTGACCACTTCGGCTGGTTTATCGACAACTGTCTGCCTGAAAGCTACTATAAAGAGGCTGAGGAGAAGGGGATCAATATCCATAAGCTCCTTCGTTCCAAGTGTGAGGCGCAGAAGCCGGGCGCAAGCGGACTTGTTGCGCTCGATTGGTGGAACGGCAACCGTTCAATCCTTGTTGACGTTGACCTTACGGGTATGATTGTCGGTATGACACTGCGCACAAAGCCTGAGGAAATATACCGTGCACTTATTGAGGCAACGGCATACGGTACAAGAATGATTATTGAAAACTACCGTGAGCAAGGTGTTGAGGTCAACTCTTTCTATGCTGCAGGCGGTATTTCACAGAAAGACCCGATGACAATGCAGATTTATGCAGATATTATCAAAATGCCTATCAAAATTGCAGGCTCCGACCAGGGCGGTGCACTCGGCTCAGCTATCTTCGGGGCTGTTGCTGCAGGCAGCGAAAAGGGCGGTTACGATGATGCTTTCTATGCTGCAAGCATTATGGGCAAGGTCAAGGATGTTGTCTACGAGCCTATAAAGGAAAATTCCGATATTTACGATAAGCTCTATGCTGAGTACAAGATTCTTCACGATTACTTCGGCCAGGGCGGCAACGACGTTATGAAGCGTCTTAAGGCAATCAAGGGCGAGAACGAATAATACGCAGTTTTGTTTTAAACCAATGATAAGGAGGCAGACGGCTTGAGAAGTGACCGACGCAGAATACATCTCATTGATGAGTTGAGAGGTCTGTCCATAATACTTATGGTGTTTTACCACGCATTCTTTATGCTAGGTTATTTCTTTGAGATCGGGTTTCTTGCCGATGCGCAGGTTTTCTTTGAGCCGCTTCAGCCTGTTTTTGCGTGCCTGTTCATATTCATTTCGGGCATTTCGTCAAACCTTTCACGCAGCAATTTCAAGCGCGGTATAAGGTTGCTCGGCATTGCTCTCGGTTTTACGTTGGTTACGGCGGTTATACTGCCGCGGTTTGACATTACGGGTGCGGAGATTTATTTCGGTGTGCTGCATCTGCTGAGTGTGTCAATGCTGCTTTATGCACTTGTGCGCCCGCTTGTTTCGAAGATTCCCACAACCGTCGGCGTGCTTGCTTCGCTTGCGCTTTTTGCGGTGACTTATACGGTGCAAAGAGGACGGTTGCTTTGGCTTGATCTGCCGGATAAGCTGTATGAGGTTGGCTTTTTAGCGCCGCTCGGTTTCCCTGAGGACGGGTTTTATTCGGCGGATTATTTTCCGCTTTTGCCGTTTTTGTTTATGTTTTTTGCCGGCACGTTTTTCGGCAAACTTACCGCGAACGATAAGCTGCCCGGATGGTGGTACGTTTCACGCTGCAAGCCGTTGGCGGTTATCGGCGGAAAAACGCTCATAATTTATATACTTCACTGGCCGATTATATTCCTAATAGGCTTGATAATCTCAAGCTTTTAATGTATAATGTACAGTAGGTATAAATTTTGATATCAGAACTACATAAGTAAGGGTGACATATTATGGAGAAAAACAGAGTAAGACTTAACATCTGCGGTGCAGATTACAGCATCACAACAGAGGACGATCCCAAGTACGTTATGGCACTTGGCGATGAGCTTGATGCAACACTCACAAAGACACTGCGTGAGAACAGCCGTCTTTCCGTTACACAGGCTGCAATTCTTGCAGCTCTCGAGTACGCCGATATGTACAAGAAAGCGGAGGTAAGTGCAGACAATCTTCGCGGTCAGATCAAGGAGTACCTTGAGGATTCCGCACGCTCCAAGATGGATGCTGAGATTGCAAAGCGTGAGGTAGAAAGACTCACAAGAGAACTCCAGAATGCTCAGGCAAAGCTCGGTGTGTGAGGTATTAGCTCCTGCAGGAACATATGAGGCTGTTGAGGCGGCGGTGCGCTGTGGCGCAGATGCGGTTTACCTTGGCGGCAAAACGCTGAATGCCCGCCGCAACGCGGGCAATTTCAGTTTTGAGGAGCTTAAATCGGCAGTAGAATATTGCCACGTCAGAGGTACAAAGGTTTATCTGACGCTCAACACGCTCGCTTCAGATGCTGAACTTAAAAATGAGGTCCAGTGTGCGGTGCGCGATGCGTGTCAGGCAGGTGTAGACGCTCTTATCTTGCAGGATATGGGCGTTTTTCGTCTTGCCCGCAAATGTGCACCCACAATGCCGCTGCACGCTTCAACGCAGATGTCTGTTCACACACTTGCAGGTGTCAGGCAGCTTGCCGAAATGGGGTTCTCCCGTGCGGTGCTGGCAAGGGAGCTTTCCCTTGACGAAATTAAGTATATAGTCAATAATTCACCTATCGATATCGAGGTGTTTGTTCACGGCGCACTTTGCATGTGTGTTTCGGGCCAGTGCCTTATGAGCGCAATGCTCGGCTCGCGCAGTGCAAACAGAGGGCTTTGTGCCCAGCCGTGCCGTTTGCCCTTTGCCGCTCCCGACGGTACGGGCAACGATCTTAGCCTTAAGGATCTGTCTGCGGTGGACTACTTTGCAGAGCTTAAGGCAATGGGTGTGAAATCGTTCAAAATAGAGGGCAGAATGAAGCGCCCGGAATATGTTGCTGCCGCTGTCACAGCGTGCAGAAAGGCGCTTAAAAATGAAAATGATGAAGCTCTGCGTGATCAGCTCAGAGGTGTGTTTTCGCGCTCCGGCTTTACGAGCGGTTATCTGACGGGCGAGCTTGGCAGGGATATGTTTGGCATCCGCCGTAAGGATGATGTTCAGGCGGCACAGCCCGTGCTTAAAGAGCTGGCCAGGCTATATGAGAAAGAGAATCCTCGTGTCGGCGTTGAGTTTGTTTTCTGCGCTTATGAAGGTGAAACGGCGAGCCTCTCCGCAAAGGCGGCTGGCAAGAACGTTTTTGTGCTCGGTGAGGTTGAGGCACAGCCTGCGCAGAATGTTGCGCTTACACACGAAAAGGTGTGCCAACAGCTCGAAAAATGCGGCGGTACACCCTTCTTTGTAAACAGCATTGAGACCGATATTGATGATAATATCAGCCTGCCTCTGTCGTCGATAAACGCACTGCGCAGAGCCGCTTTTGATAAACTTTACGAAGAGTTAAAAAGTCCTTACATTCACGCTTTTGGGGCTATCAATGTGGAAAACTATGTGAAAAAAGTGAAAAACCCACAGTTTTTCGCACGTTTTTCTAAGTTTGAACAGGCTGAATCGGTTTGGGAAAATGTGGAAAAAGTTATTCTTCCGCTCTCTCAAGCGCATAAAGCGGCAGAGAAAGATGCAGCAAAAACAGTTGCGGAATTACCGAGAGTATTTTTTGGCAAAGAGGATGCAGTGCTTGAAAAAATGCTTGTCCTGAAACAGCTCGGAGTGACACAGGCAGCGTGCTCAACACTTGATGCGGTTTACCTTGCAAAGCAGGCCGGAATGAGCATTATGCTCAGCCTCGGAAGTAACATTTTTAACTCGATGAGCGCCGTTCAGGCTGAGGAGTTGGGTGCACAAGAAATCTTGCTTTCGCCCGAGCTTACGCTGGCTCAGGCGGCAAGGATTGGCGGAAAGAGCGAAAAGGGACTTATTGTTTACGGCAAAATTCCGCTGATGATAACGCGTAACTGTCCCGTTAAAAACGGCACGGACTGTGCTCGCTGCGGTGGTAAGTGTCACCTGACCGACAGGCTCGGTGTTGAATTCCCCGTAGTATGCGGTGACGGCTACTCGCAGGTGCTCAATTCACGTCCGATATATATGGCGGACAGACTGAGCGAAACTGCGTTTGCCGATTTTTATCTGCTCTGGTTTACGGATGAAACAGCTGACGAGTGCGCAAGCGTGCTCGAAAAACACATGAGCGGTGCGCCTGCACCCGACGTTAAGGATTTTACACGCGGTCTTTACTACAGAGGTGTTGAATAAGCCTTGATATTAGGGTAAGCTTGTGGTAAAATCATTTAGAGGTGAATTTTATGATTTGCCTTACGGCGTGATTTGATTTCTTCGAAATCATGATTTGCGATTTCATCGCATTCTCTGAATTTTAAAATACGTATAGACAGAGACTGAAACTTTCCTCGGTGTCTCAATGTATGGATAGTAAATCAATTTATCTGAGGTATTGGAACATAAAGGCAGAGACTGAAACTTTCCTCGGTGTCTCAACGTATGGATAGTAAATCAATTTATCTGAGGTATTGGAACATAAAGGCAGAGAATGAAGCTTTTCTCGGTGCCTCAACGTATAGACAGTAAATCAATTTATCTGAGGTATTGGAACATAAAGGCAGAGAATGAAGCTTTTCTCGGTGTCTCAACGTATGGATAGTAAATCAATTTATCTGAGGTATTAAAAATGGAACAGTGGGAATATGACAGAATAAGTGAGCTGACACGCATATCACGTGAGCGCGAACTGACGCCTGAAGAGCAAGAGGAGCGTGCACTGCTGAGGAGAAAGTATATTGATTCGTTCAAGCGAAGCCTTACTTCACAGCTTGACGTGACTTATATCGTTGACGAAAAAGGCAACAAAACAAAGCTCGAGCGTAAGAAAAGCAAGAAATAATTTTACACGGAGAGGTGTATTGATATGTATAATTTTTCAATTGGCGTAATCATTGATTCATTCCGTCTTCCTATCAAGGATGCGGTAAAGAAGGCTGCTGAGGTTGGTGCTCAGGGTATTCAGGTTTATTCAACAAGGGGAGATATGGCACCCGAAAATCTTGATGCTGCTGCACGTGCCGAGTTCAAAAAGCTTGTAGAGGGTAACGGTCTTGTTATCTCAGCTCTCTGTGGTGACCTTGGCGGTGGCGGATTCAGCTTTGCTGAAAGAAACCCTGAGAAGATTGAGAAATCAAAGCGTATTCTTGACCTTGCAAAGGAGCTTGGCACAAACGTTGTTACAACACATATCGGCGTTGTGCCCGAGGATAAGAACCACGACAGATATAAGGTTATGCAGGAGGCTTGCTATGAGCTTTCACGCTATGCTGATGAAATCGGTGCGCATTTTGCTATTGAAACAGGCCCCGAAACATCTGCAGTGCTCAAAGATTTCCTTGATTCACTCGGTTCAACCGGTGTCGGTGTCAACCTTGACCCTGCAAACCTTGTTATGGTAACAGGTGATGATCCCGTAGGTGCGGTCTATAACCTGCAGAAGTATATTGTACATACACACGCTAAGGACGGTGTTCAGAATTTTGTTGAGGATCCCGAGATTGTATACGGACTCAAGAAGCGCCCTGTAGACGTAATTGTTACCGGTGATTCATTTGACGAAGTACCGCTCGGCGAGGGTAGCGTGCCGTGGGCAGGTTACCTCAAGGCACTTGACGATATTGGTTACAAGGGCTTCCTTACAATTGAGCGTGAGGTCGGCGATAATCCCGAGGCTGATATCCGCAAGGCAGTACAGTTCTTGGAGGGTTACATCAGATAATGAAGTTTTCAGTCAGTTCATACAGCTTTCAGCGGTTGCTGAACAGCGGAAAGTATACGCAGCTTGATCTTATCGGCATTGCAAAAGAGATGGGCTTTGACGGCATCGAGTTTATCGATCTTATGCCCACGGACGGTATGAGCGAACTTGAATATGCTGCGGTGTTGCGTGATGCGGCAGAAAAAGCAGGTATAGAAATTGTAGCCTATACAATCGGTGCAGATTTCCTTGGTGAAAAAGGTTGGGAAGCTGAAGCTGAAAGACTTTACGGTAGGGTTGATATTGCGCAAGCACTTGGTGCAAAACGTATGCGCCACGATGCCACGGGCGGTTTCAAGGGTGACGATGCAAAGTATAAGAGCTTTGACAGCGCACTGCCGATTCTTGCAAACGGATGCCGCAAGGTTACAGAGTATGCCGCGAAGAAAGGCATTGCAACAATGGTTGAAAACCACGGCTATTTCTGTCAGGATGCTGACAGAGTAGAGAAACTCGTAAATGCTGTTGCTAACCCGAATTTCGGTTTGCTTGTTGATATGGGCAACTTTATGTGCGCGGATGATGAGCCTGCAAAGGCTGTCGGCAAGGTTGCGGGTTATGCAAAGCACGTGCACGCAAAGGATTTCCACAAAAAAAGCGGCAACGGCCCTGACCCCGGCGACGGTTTCTTCCGTACACGCGGTGGTGACTACCTCAGAGGTGCTGTTGTGGGCCAGGGTGACGTGCCTGTTTATCAGTGCTTGCAAACACTCAAACGCAGTGGCTATGACGGTTATGTTACCATTGAGTTTGAGGGCGTTGAGGATAACGAGTGGGCAATACGTACAGGACTCGAAAACCTTAAAAGATACGACGACTGATAATACAATAATGTATAATAAAAAGGTTTGCACGGCCGAATTGGCTATGCAAACCTTTTTTGTTGTTTGTTGTCAGATCTGGTGCTGTTGAATTTTTTCAGCTATGGCCTGGCGGAGAAGTTCGTTAATTGATTTGAAAATTGTTTTAATTGCCTGAAAGAAAGTAACGCCGTGCCAGTTTTCAGTGTACATATTTTCATCTGTCATAGGTGAAAAAGTATTGTCAGCATTGTTGAATACCATATATTGCGGATAATCTGGGTCGGAGTTGACCGTGTATCCGTCATTACGTATCATTTCGCCAAAAAGCAAATCAATCGAATTCGGGAAAACATCGTGCTTCATATCTTTTACAAACCAGGTGCGGTCAGGGAAAAGTGCGGTTGAAGCATCAATCAGTCTGTCAGGTGAGATGTATTTAAGCGTACCGTTTTCGGCAGCTTTCGCAATATATTTGTTGCTGAACGGCTTTTTGACGGTTGCGGTTGTTGCGCCGTTTGATGCGTTACCTACGGATATAGTGTTGTCGGATATGTCACTGTTATATGCTTTATCGGCAATGGGCACGGCCTGATAGCCGTATTTTGTTACGTTGAATATGTCAACGCCCATATCAGCATAGTGCTTAAAATCTTTTTCAATTTCTGCTGTTACATTATAGTGGTAATTGTCGATAATTTTGATGAAGTCAGCGTACTTTTCCATATCGGCATCGTGAAATACAACTTCCTTGGCGCGCTCATAATCTTCAACGGAAACCATACTCCAGTAGCCGGGTAAGCTTGCATAGGTCTCTATCATAATGCGAGGCATAACGTCGAGGTAAATATCCTTATAAACGTTGTTAACTGCCCAGCACGTTATGTCGAGCCCGTATGTTTTGTTGAGTACAGTTACAAAGCTGTTGAGAAGTTCGTTATAAAGTGTACCTTCGCCGAGCAGATTTGTGTCGTAAAGGAATCTTTCAATTCCGTCGGCCTCAAGAAAAATTTTGCCTGAAAAAAGCTTGCTTACAATGTCGGCGCCGTTTTGTGCACCGCTGTAAACAATGTAGTCCGAAACGTGTTGCGCATCATATTTATCCATATATGCTGCGGTTATGTTGGCACCGAGGCATCTGCCGACAAGTGCAACCTCTGTTGCGCCTGTTGCCGCCAGAACATCTTCAATGTAGCGATGCAGGTCGTCAGCTATTTTGTATGGGTCAAGTCGCCAATCGTACTGGAAGGTGTAGGATTGTATATCGTAGTTTCCGTATTGGTTCCTTCTGTCGCCAAGTGTGGCAGGGTCCCAGGACCAACCGGTGCCTGAGTTGTTTCTCGGGTTGCCTTTTTCGTCAAGGGCAAAGTCACCGTAGAGGTCTGTGATAATTTCGTAAACAACATCGCAGAATTCACCCCATTCCTGAGTGAAAAACGCCTCTGCAAAAACGTCAATGTGTTCTTCGACAAGTGCGGAAATCTGATCAGTGGAAACTTCCACGGGAAAAACTAGTGTTGTTGAACCGTCTTCGTTAAATTCGTGAATTGTATAGCCGGTTCCGGTCAGGTAAACGACCGGTATGTGGCTTCCGGTGTGCTTTCTGCAATCAGCACCGTTACCGGTTACGGCAACGGTGCTGATGAGCAGACAAATTGAAATTAACAAAGCAGATAATTTCTTCATCGTCTTTTTCATTTTATTTTCCTCTTTAACTAACGAAACAAAACTTTATAATCAGTCATTCTTATGTGCGTGGTAGAAATCAATAGTTGATGATTCCTCTGTAAGAACGTGTGAGAAGAAGAATTCCTCACGGGGTTTGCTGTTGATAACCGTAACAGGCTTGATCTGATTGAGGACAACGCCTTGTGCACGAAGATTTTCTCTGTAATCCCAGTATGTGTTGGGCTTGAGGATAAGAACTTCGGGGCGACCGAGCATACCCCAACGGATATACTTGAAGTATTTCTCGTTTACATCCTTGAGCTCTTCGTGGAGGGTGTCAATCATTTCCTGACGCTTTTCTTCGGTTATGTCGCCCTTAATCTCTGTCATCATACAGTAGCGGGGCGGATTTGTGGAGAAGTCAGGATAGAAGCTGTAGCCGACAAATTCGGTGCCTGTTCTCTCAAATGTCTTCTTTGCTGCATGGTCAACCATAGCCGTTGTTGTCTTTTCGTTGGCAACGTTCATGCTCAGGTTCTTTCTGTAAAGGAACTCGATAACGGGAGTATCGTTGTACATTCTTGTAACCTGAACAATGTCTTCCATACGATATCTGTAAAGACCGGAAGAGTTTGTAACAACAAGCTCATACTTCTCGCCGACTTTAAGCTCGTTGAGAAGGAGAGTCTTGGGTTGCTCTGTTTCATCTTCCTCAATATCGTCGTTTACGGGAATAAACTCAAAGAAGATGCCGTAGGGGATGAGTACGCTGTCATGAACGTTAAGCTCGGTAGGCATTGCAAAGAAACCTTCGGCAGCAGCGTAGCCCATATTATGAATCGGAATATCTTCGCCGATTGAGCGGCGGAGCTTCTCGACGTAAACCTTAAGGTTAGAGCCGACCATGCCGTAAGCATAGGTAAGTCCGGGCCAGATTCTGGGGGCGATGGGTGTATCAAAGCCCTTGCGGAACTCCTTACGGAGGAACTCTGCTCTCTTGGGGTTGGGCTTGAGCTTCTTTTCGTATTCTGCACGGTGCTCGGGTGTAATTTTTACACTCTGGTTGATTGTGCCGTGCTCGATATCATCACAAATCATTTCCCAATTCTCTTCGAGGTAATCGAACATTGTTGTAACAAGTGTGATAACAACAGAGCCGATGAAGGTAACCTTCTCCTCCTGAAGAGCAAAGCGGAGCTGGAGGTAAGAGGTGTCAAGCAACTCCTCATGCTCGGGGTAGAGCAGTGAAAGGGGAGATGTGCAGAAGAATTTTGTAATAGGTTTGAGATATGTGAGCGGAACCTGACCGGCACCGTTGCACATTTTGCCGTCCTCAAGCTTGTGACCTGTAAGAATAAGGACGATGGGGCCTAACTGTGCAGGCATCTTCTTGCCCATTTTTTCCTTGAGGTGGCGTGCCGTAACGGAAGATGTGCAGCTGAAACCGATACACTGCATATTCCATATATCGAAGATTGATTTGGGAAGAATCTTCGGCTTGCCGACGCTGCCTGATGATGAGCAGTAGCGTACGTTATAGCCCTTGTACATAATGTTCTTCTCTCTGTTTTGTATCATACGGTCTACGAGCGGATCGTAATCTTCATAGGTTGAGAGCGGAACCTTTGAGCGGAACTCATCCATACTCTTGATTTCGGCGAGCTTAAGCTTTTTGCCGAGTTCACAGTTTCTGTTCTTTTTTACGATTCTCTTCAGGAGTTTTTCCTGAGCCTTCATCGGGTTCTTAGTTGTGCGTTTAATTTTTGCAAGTGTAACATTACCAAGTAAAATACCGAGATCTGAAAAAGCCATTAGTACACTTCCTTCGTTATTTTGTTGTTTTAGATAATGGAGTATCATAAACTCATACCCATTAATTATAACATAATTATAAAAAATATATTGCTAAAAAAGAAATAAAAAAACAAAAATGAACAAGAAATGAACAAAAATGATAACAGACAGGTAACAAAATTACCTGTCTGTCAAAATTATGATATTTTTGCGGAATTAAATCAGATGAGACCCTGAGCCATCATAGCGTCGGCAACCTTTTGGAATCCTGCGATGTTTGCGCCTGCAACAAGGTCATAGCCGAAGCCGTACTGTTCAGCTGCTGCAGCGGAGCTGTCGTGGATGTTCTTCATAATCTGCTTGAGCTTTGCGTCAACTTCTTCTGCTGTCCAGCTGTATCTCATAGAGTTCTGGCTCATTTCGAGTGCTGACGTTGCAACGCCGCCTGCGTTTACAGCCTTTGAGGGAGCAACTGCCTTGCAGTTCTCCTTGAGATATTCGAGGGCATCGTTTGTTGTAGGCATATTGGCAACCTCAATGTAGTAGGGTACTCCGTTTGCAACGAGTTTTTCTGCCTCAGACATATTGATTTCGTTCTGAGTTGCGCAGGGCATTGCGATATCAACCTTAACGCCCCAGGGCTTCTCGCCTGCGTGGAACTCAGCGCCGAACTTGTCTGCATAATCCTGAACCTTATCACGGCCGGATGCACGCATTTCAAGCATATATTCAATCTTTTCGTCTGTTGTGATACCGTCTGCATCGTAAACATAGCCATCGGGGCCGGAGATTGTAACAACCTTACCGCCAAGCTCAGCAATCTTCTTTGCAGCACCCCATGCAACGTTACCGAAGCCGGAGAGAGCAACAGTCTTGCCCTTGATATCCTCGCCAAAGTGCTTGAGCATCTCTACTGCGTAGTAGGTTGCGCCGTAGCCTGTAGCCTCGGGACGAATAAGTGAGCCGCCGTAGGAGAGACCCTTACCCGTGAGAACACCGTTCTCAAATACGCCCTTGATGCGCTTGTACTGACCGTAGAGGTAGCCGATTTCTCTGCCGCCTACACCGATGTCGCCTGCAGGAACGTCTACGTCGGGGCCGATATGTCTGTAAAGCTCAGTCATAAATGCCTGGCAGAAGCGCATAATCTCTGCATCGCTCTTGCCTCTGGGGTCGAAATCGGAGCCGCCCTTTGCACCGCCGATGGGAAGACCTGTAAGGCTGTTTTTGAAGGTTTGCTCGAAGCCGAGGAACTTCATGATGCCGCTGTAAACTGAGGGGTGGAAGCGAAGGCCGCCCTTGTAGGGACCGATAGCGCCGTTGAACTGAACGCGGTAGCCTGTGTTGACGTTGACCTTGCCGCTGTCGTCAACCCATGTTACGCGGAATGTGATCATTCTTTCGGGCTCAACCATTCTCTCGAGAAGTGAATACTTCTCGTATTCGGGGTGGTTATCGATAACGGGCTTGAGGGAAGTGAGAACCTCAGTTACGGTCTGCACAAACTCAGGCTCGTTTGCATGCTTTTCAGCAACGCTTGCTATTACTTTGTCTACGTAATTCATAGTATATTTCTCCAGTACAATTATAAATTGCGCATTTTACAAAAGCGCGATGTAGAAAATTATAATGCCGCTTGCATAAAAATGCAAGATTTTTTTAAATAAATTTCATTTTTGTAGAAATAATAAGGTTTTTATACCAATATTATGCAAGATGTGTGCAATTTGTGCAAGAAAAGCAACGGTGACACAAAAGTTTTTGCAAGTTTTCTTGCAAAAGCATAACGCTATTCATTGCCTGAAAATAGCAGATGAGGCATAGGTGGTGCTTTTGGTGCAATCTGTTATTTTATGCAGATTTAAACCCTCAAATAAGGGGTTGACAAAGCAAGCTCAACTGTGTATACTGTGCATATACAGTTAGGCAGGTGCTGAAGATGAAAATACTTATAAACTACAAAAGCGGGGCTCCGATTTATGAACAGATATATTCACAGCTTAAAAGCCAGATAATAAGCGGCGCGGCGGATGCGAACGAAGCTCTGCCCTCCATCCGCAGCCTGGCAAAAGATCTGGGAATCAGCGTTATAACAACAAAGCGTGCTTACGATGAGCTTGAACGAGAGGGTTTTATATACACGGTTGCAGGTAAGGGCAGCTTTGTTGCGCAAAAAAATGTAACTTTGCTGCGTGAGGAAAACCTGCGCAGAATTGAAACGCTTATGCAGCAGATAAACGAGCTGGCGGTTTCCTGCAACCTCAGCCCGGATGAAGTTATAGAAATGTATAAAATTATAACGGAGGAGGAATAAGTGTGAACGCAATAGAGGTACACAGCCTATGTAAAAAGTACAAGGGTGGATTTGAGCTGAAGGATGTCAGCTTCACGTTGCCTTGCGGATGCATAATGGGTCTTATCGGTGAAAACGGTGCGGGCAAAAGCACGGCTATAAAGCTGATTCTTGATATGCTCGATGCGGACAGCGGCACGGTTTCGCTTCTGGGCAAGGATACGGCAGAGGGAAAAACACTTGCCAAGGATGACATTGGCGTTGTTGTTGATACGCCTGCGTTTTCGGACGTGATGACGGCTGAGCAGATGAACTCTGTTATGAAGCACACCTATTCGCGGTGGAATGAGGATGAGTTTTTTGCCCTGCTGGAAAAGCTCGGCATTGAGAGAAAAAAGCAGTTCAGGCGCTTTTCAACAGGTATGAAGATGAAGCTCGGGCTTGCCGTTGCCCTGGCGCACGATGCACGGTTGCTGATTCTCGATGAGCCGACAAACGGTCTTGACCCCGTTGTGCGCAAGGAAATTGTCGGTATTTTTAATGATTTTACACGCCGACCCGATAATTCCGTGCTCATATCCTCGCATATTGTAAGCGACCTTGAAAAGCTGTGCGATTACGTAGCTTTTATGAAAAAAGGCAGGCTCATCCTCTGCGAAGAAAAGGACAGGCTGCTTGAAAAATACGGCATTATTCACTGCTCGGCAGAAGAGCTTGAGCAGTTGCCGTCGGATGCGGTGAAGAGCAAACACCAGACACAGTACGGTGCAGAAGCTATTGTTGAACGCAGTTATATTCCGGAAGAATACCAGATAAATCCGATTGGTATAGAGGAGCTGTTCGTAATGTACATGGAGGGTGAAACAAAATGAAAGGAGCATTGCTTAAAGAGCTGTATGTTCTAAAGTCAAGCCGAATGATTGCATTGATAATTGTATATGCGGCATCTCTTATTCTGAGCCTTGTGTTCAAGACATTTTTGCTTGGAATATGCATGCACATTCTCCTTTTTATTGCACCGTTGATTCACGCTTCAAAAGATGACAGGCACGGTTGGAGCAGTTTTGGTAAGGCTCTCCCCGTGAGCGTGGCAAAGCGCGTTGGCGCAAGATATATAGTGTGCATTGGAGAACTTCTGTTTTTAAACATTTTTTATACCGTTACCTGTATGATAATGGGGGCTGCGCAGATTGGCGTTATGCTGAAATATTCTGTTGAAAATTTTTTTGTCGGTGCATTGGCGCTTTCTTTGATACTTTTTCTGTGTTATAAATTAAGGCGCGGTGCGAGAACGGCATTGGTAATAGTTGCAGTTGTTGTTTTTTCTGCGTTTGGCGATTCCGCCAATATACATATTGGTACATTTGCGCTGTATATGTTAGAACCTTGGTTTGCTTGGGTTTCGTTAATAAGCGGTTGTGCTTTGCTTGGGATTTCATACATACTCTCGGTAAGAGCGGAAACGGAAAAAGTCGAAAGAAGCTGTACGATGCGTAAAACAATGGCGATTATCGTCAGTACGCTTGCTGTTACAGCTTGCGTTTGCGTTTGCTTGTTGGGTGTTCGCGGCAGGCTTGTGCCTGAACCGATACTTGATATTGATAGCTTTGTAATGCTTGATACCGACAGTAGGAAACCGTTTCTTCATAATGTGCGAAAGAGGTCAAATCGACAGACTTTGAGCAATGCAGAGATGTACGATGCACTCAGGGAATTGACTGACAAAAAAATAGTGCAGGGGAGCGTTGAAGAAACTGTACGGATGTTAGAGCAGGCAGGCTTCAAAGCGATACGCGGAATTAACAGTTTCCTTATTGATCCGGGTGAAATGGCGTTTTCAAGTAAATACGATACGTTGACAGGATATATCTTTTATGACGGCTTTTCGCTTAACAGCGCTTGTTCGGCAAAATACGTTCCGGTAAACGATAACAGCGAGATGAGTTTTGACACTCAGGAATTTAAAATCGGTATCTCTGAAACGGAATTGATAAACCTGTTGGAAGAAAAGGATATCCCGATATTCATAATGGATGAAGAGGGCGGAACTAAATATACCTTCAGAACATATACCGTATATATTGCATACGAAAACGTTAACACAAAAGAGATATTTTTTGAGGAAGTATTTTTCCGATTTGAAAATGGTAAGTTGGATGAATGTGAATCTGGGTTGTTAGACGTTAGTTATGCTGATTTTGAAGATAAATACTATGCGGATGAAGAAGAATTTATCATAACGGTAAGGGAATATATGATGGCCTATGCCAAGGCGTTTTGTGACGGCATCTATGCCGGCGGAGATATTGAAACGTGCATAGAGAAGCTTGATGCAATAGGCGCGATATATATTAACGACGGTGTGTTTGAAGGATATATTTATGGCGAAGAAAACTTTGATATCAGTATGAATGAATCGTCACGACATCCGGGAACCGTTCATTCTATAGAAATCAGCGGTTATACGGGAGAGAACCGATACGACACAATGACAGAACATGAGCTCGGTGAACTGAAATACAAATTCCGTATAGGTATGAGTGACAGAGAGCTTGTGGAAATGTTGGAAAAAGAGGAACTGTACCCCGATTGCATAACTGAGAATATTGACACAACTTTTAATCCTGAAAAAATCTACAAGTGTTATCGGATTCCCCTGATATTCGGAGAATATAACGGTACTCAATTTGAGCAGGATTGCGAAATCAGTGTTGAGCTGTACAACGGTAAAGTTGCAAACGTACGTGTTTATCTGAACGGATGGATAGATCCCGAACCGTAAAAGCGGTACACACAATTTCCTGATGCGGAAAAGCAACTTGTTAATAACATTGATTCCGAAAATATGCTCCTGCATAATTTGGTCAACAATCTGAAATGCCGTTCGGTACGGCACTCAGACAATGAAGATGTTCAGATAAATCCGATTGGTATAGAGGAGCTTTTCGTAATGTATATGGAGGGTGAAACAAAATGAAAGGTGCATTGGTTAAAGAGCTGTATGCTTTAAAAAACAATCGGCTCATAGTGCTGTTATGTTTTTACCTGATACTGATTCCGTTGAGCATAATGTCAAGAGGCTCTGCGCTTATTGTCCCGCTGTATGCGCTTGCTCTCGTTGCGCCGCTGAGCTATGCGTCGCACGATGACAGGCACGGCTGGAATGATTTTGCAAAAGCGCTTCCGTATAAACGGGAGCAGAGGGTTGGCGCAAGGTATCTGGTCTGCGGCGCAGAAATGTTGTTGCCGATAATTCTGCAGGCGGTGTTCAAAAAAATATCAGGCAAATTTTTTGATATCACTATCATACACCACACCGTAATACACTTTTTTATTTGCTGTTTGGTGCTTGCAGTGGTGCTTTTTATCTGTTACAGATTCAGCCGAGGCCTAAGACGGCTTCTGGTTGTTTTGTCGGCTGTTGCTTTTCTGGCGATTCTTGAGGGCAGTGTGCACAATCTTTTTACGGGTATAAGGGCGGTTTACGTCTTTGAGCCGTGGTTTGTTTTTGTTACTGTTGCGGCAGGCGTATGTTTTGTTGCAATTTCGTATATGCTTTCCGTCAGGTCTCAGATGCCTAAGCGTGAAAGACGGCAGAAAATGCGCAAGGGGCTGAGCGTTACGGTGTGCAGCCTTGTTGCGGTTACCTGCGGATGCATTTGCCTTCTGGGGCTTCACGGCAGGCTTGTGCCCGAACCTATTCGTTCTGACGTCCAGATAATTGCAGAGCACGACAACGCCTTTGTTCAGCGGCTTCTGTGCAACATACGAAAAACCTCGAATTATCAGAAACTCAGTCAGCAGGAGATGTACTCTGTGCTGAAAAATCTGGCGGATAAGGATATATCAAAGCTTGAATATGAAGAAAGAATAGCCGCTCTTGAGCAGTCCGGCATCAAGCTTTGGGAGTCAGATGATTTTTTGGCTGATGGGGATGAAATGAACGGCACGAGTGAATATGACAGCATTTATGGCTGGCTCTCGTCCGTAAGCTGTGACTTGAATACGGATAATTCAGCTAAATACGTCGCCGAAAGCGATGACAGCGAAATGGAGTTTGATTTTTCTGCTTACCCTGCAGGAATAACAGTAAACGAACTGCTTGAAAAGCTTGAGAAAGACAGTATACCTATCTGCAGCTTCAGCGCGAATGCAATAAGAGATGAGTATACGGGGTATATTGTCTACGAAAACCTTGTAACCGAGAAGATAAGGCTGGCAAGAGTGGATTTTGAGGTGAGTGACGGTATCCTTGAAAACTGCGCCGTAACGTGGGTGCACAGCGGTGTGTTGGTAGAGAGTGATTACAACCTCGACCATAAGGGTGCAGATGCACTTAAAAACGATATGTTTACCTTTGCTGAGACTTTCAGCGAGCAAACCCACGTGAATATGCCGATGTCTGACTGCGAGGCAGAGATTGTTGCCATAGGCGGCAAAGAGGAAAAGGACAGCGTTTTTACCGAGTATTCGTTTGATACGAGCGATCTTACGATAAAAATTAATGATTCGCCTGCGTATACCGGTAAGGTAATGTTTTTGGGCGCTTATGCTTGGGTGACCGGCGCATACGCCAACGAGTATTACAGTGAGTCGGAAATAGCAGAAATAAATTTCTCATTCACCGCAGGTATGAGCGATGCTCAGGTTGTCGGGATATTGAAAGAGAAGGATGTTTTCATATACTCCATTGTGGAGACGGCGGATTATACCTATGATCCTCCCGTTGCCGAGAAAACCTATACCGTCGATTTTTACACCGGTGGCAAAGATGATATAGCTAACCGAAAATTCACTTTATACGTGAACCTGGTTAACGGAAAGGTGAGCGGTACTGAAGTTAGGCTTGACGGTGTGACGTATGAATTCGAGGGTAATCTACTGCAGGCAGACACGCTGTGTAAATACCTTGAAGATAACACGGACTCCAATATGTCTCTGCCGCAGCTTATATCTGTTTTTGAGGATATGAATGAGATTGAGGTAGAGGGTGTAGCCGCGCAGGATGATACGGTGCTGTTTGAGGTTATGCCCTGGGGTGAAGAGTTTTTGTTTTCGCTGACAAGGCAGATTCCGGTCGGTGTAGGTGATGAATATTATCAGATTCATATGGACGTAGTGTATGAATACGATGAGAAAAAGCATAAGGGCTATTATTTCAGCAAGTGGAGCGATGTGCACTACGGCAATTTCTTTGAGTTTGTCAGAATGTCGGATGCATATGCTATGGTTGCGGACGAAGCGTATAAAGACGTAAAAATCACGGTTGACGCAACATACTAACAAAAAAGCTCATCGGAAACGGTGAGCTTTTAATCATTTTATGGAATAATATTATTGACACTTTAACTGCTGTTGTAATATACTTTAAATTGCAGGGTGCTGTCGGAATCGGCAAAACAGCTTTTGCAAGGCAACTTACAAGTTTAAAATATTTAACGAGGGGATAAAAATGGATAAGCTTAAATGTTCAATTTGCGGTTCAGAGATTGAGATTCCCGAGGGACAAAAAACTTTTGTTTGTGATAATTGCGGCGCGACGTATGAAAATTCAGATCCTTACGAGGATTATAATAAGGATCAGAAGGAGCCTGAGGTTAATAAATCTGCACCTAAAGCAGAATTGGCAAGCAAAGAGATTTCCGCTTGTGATTACCTGCTGAAAATTATACTCAAAGAGCTTTCGGCCGACAGCGGTAACAAACTGAGCCTCTATAAAAGTGCAACTACCTACAGCTGGAAAAGAAGCGGCGACGAAAAGCTTGCCAAAAAACTGGATATTGTTATCGGTAAAAGCAAAGAGTGCAAGCGGTATATAACCGATAAACTTACCGAAGTCGGTTATACGAACATAAAATTAAAAATCGAATCCAGCACAAGAAAATGTTCAACCGATGATGATTGGCAGAAATATAACCGAAATTTGGAGGAATATTATTCCCACTCCTCCGCGTATCAAAAGTATTTTAATGCACCTGATAACGAGAAAAACGGATACTCAACCTCTTATACGTTTGATGTTGATTGTCAGACAGATGATAAAGCTCTTTTGCGCAAAGGTAAAAGAAAGTTTAAAACCTTCAGCGACTTCTATCTTTCGATTGAAAATTATATTTACACAGCGATAAAGGTTATTGTTGTTGCCGCTATTGTTATCGGCCTTATTTACTTTGTCGGTCGCCCGGTTTACAAGTTTGTAACGGGTGCGGCGGATGTTGTAAACAGCGCGTTCGGCATAGACGATGAGGATGATACAACAAAGTCTGACAGTGAAGATATTGACTATTACTATGTAATGGCGGACGATTGCGATGCGATAAATATCCGCCAGCACGCAAGCAAAACTTCCAAGGTGCTCACCGTTGTAAGAAGCCGTAGTATGAAGCTTATACCGACCGGTGAAAGAACGGATGAATGGATACAAGTCAAAGTTGACGGATGGAGAGGCTGGGTATTCCACGATATAGTCAAAAAAGTAGAACAGTAATCAAAAAAGCTCACCGTTTTCGGTGAGCTTTTGCTTTTGTTTGCAACAAAGGCAACCCCTGGCTATGCCAGGGGAAAAGGAGAGCTTAAAGCGAGGGGAGAAGTAGACAAGAAAAAAGCTCCTTGATACATTAGAAGTGGTTTGCCGACCACACAACTAAAATAACAAGGAGGTC
>JAZNMK010000044.1:0-30151 GCA_045579585.1 Acutalibacteraceae bacterium | reverse complement strand
AAGCATAAAAAGAACCCCTTTAGGGGTGGCTGAAAAAGTAATGCGGTCGGCAAACTGTTCAGCGCCCCTTTAGGGGTTTTGTCTGCAAAAAGCCCTTATAGGGCTTATTCAAGCCTCCGGCTTAGCCGGAGGTTTTGACTTAGTTTTGTTCGAAAAGGGGAGTTGAGAAATATCTTTCGGCAGTGTCGGGGAGGACAGTTACAACCGTTTTACCTTTTCCGAGTTTCTTTGCCAGTTTGATTGCGGCGGCTACGTTTGTGCCGCTTGATATGCCGCAGAGTATACCCTCTTTTGATGCGAGGTCGCGTGAGGTCTGGAGTGCTTCATCGTCGTTGATGATGCAGATATCGTTGTATATTTCTGTGTTGAGAATGTCGGGAATGAGACCGTCACCTATGCCCATCTGAACGTGTGTGCCGATTGAGCCGCCTGAAAGGATGGCTGCGTGTGCAGGCTCGACAGCCCATATCTCGATATCGGGGTTTGCTGCCTTGAGTGTCTCACCGATGCCTGTGATTGTGCCACCCGTGCCTATGCCCGAGCAGAAGCCGTGAATCGGGCCGCTGACTTGCTCGAGAATTTCGACACCTGTGCGGCTACGCTGAATGGCAACGTTTGCCGGGTTTTCAAACTGCTGGGGTACAAAGACGTTAGGGTCTTCGTCTCTCATCTTAAGCGCAAGGTTGAGGCACTCCTCAATACAGTCGCCGATGTTGCCTGCATCGTGTACGAGTACGACGCTTGCGCCGTAGTGCTCAACAAGCTTTCTGCGCTCCTCGCTTACGGAGTCAGGCATAATAATAACTGTCTTATAGCCTTTTACAGCGCCGACAAGAGCAAGGCCTATGCCTTGGTTGCCGCTGGTAGGCTCGACAATTGTTGTGTTTTTGTTGATGAGGCCCTTTTGCTCGGCATCAAGTATCATATTGTATGCAGTTCTTGTTTTGATGCTGCCGCCGACGTTGAGACCCTCAAACTTGACGAGTATTTCGGCACCGTCTGCAGGAGCTATATGTGAGAGCCTGATAATCGGGGTGTTGCCTATTGCTTCGAGTATATTGTTGCAAACCATATAATTCACCTCTGAGCGGTTTGGATGGATACATTACATAATATGTATTTATGACAGCATTGTATTTTGCGCAACATAACAGCGTAAATTATACCCTAAAATGCTGCAAAAAACAATTCTCAAATAAAATAATAGTTTGAGGTTTTGGGGCGGTTTTTCTGTTGTTTTTGTATAAGACTTGAAAAAAATTGAAGTATAATGTAAAATTACAGATTAGTAATGAGAAATTTTCAGTTGACGGAAGGAGGCAGAAAGAATGAGGAATCCGCTTGCTGACAGGCTCAGACCGCAGAGCATTGACGATATGGTAGGTCAGAGGCATTTGCTGGCCGAGGGTAAGGCGCTCAGGCGTATTATTGATTCGGGCGAAGTGCCCAATCTCATTTTTTACGGCCCTTCGGGTGTAGGCAAAACAACGCTTGCCGAGATTCTGGCAAAGCGCACGAATAAATATTTTTGTAAGCTCAACGGAACAACTGCTTCAACGGCAGATATTAAGGATATTATAGCACAGTCGCAGACACTCAGCGCAATTAACGGTGTACTGCTGTATCTGGATGAGATTCAGTACTTTAACAAAAAGCAGCAGCAGACCCTGCTCGAGTATATTGAGGATGGCTCAATAACACTGATTGCTTCCACTACGGAAAATCCGTATTTTTACGTTTATAATGCCGTGCTCAGTCGATCAACCGTGTTTGAATTCAAGAGCGTTACACCATCGGAAATTGAACCTGCGGTTATGCGCGCGTTCGATTTCCTTGCAGAAGAATGCGGTATGGAGTTTGAGCTGGAGGACGGTGTGCTGCGTCATATTGCCTGTGGTTGCGGCGGTGATGTGCGAAAGGCGATGAATTCTGCGGAGCTTTGTGCAATGGCTTCGCAAACGGTTGATAACAAGCGTGTGGTTACGCTTGAGATTGCCGAGCAGCTTACACAGCGCAGTGCGCTCAGATACGATAAAGAGGGCGATGAGCATTACGATATAGTTTCGGCTTATCAGAAGTCGATGCGCGGCTCTGACCCCGATGCGGCTATACACTATCTTGCGCGTTTGCTTGAGGCGGGCGATTTGCCATCGGCCTGCCGCAGGTTGCTCGTTTGTGCAAATGAGGATGTCGGTCTTGCTTATCCGCAGCTTATACCTATTGTTAAGGCGGCTGTCGATACTGCGTTGCAGGTCGGTTTGCCGGAGGCAAGGATTCCGCTCGCAAATGCGGTTATCCTTGTGGCAACTGCTCCGAAATCAAATTCGGCCTACGAAGCCGTTGATGCAGCGCTTGCCGATATCCGTGCCGGTAAAAACGGTCCGATTCCGAGAACGTTGCAGAACAAGCATTTTGACGGTGAGGATAATGAGCGTAAGGGCCAGTTTTATGAGTATCCACATGCTTTTGAAAACCACTGGGTCAAGCAGCAATATCTGCCCGATGCTCTGAAAGGCCGCAAGTATTACAAGTACGGCGACAACAAGAATGAGCAGGCGGCAAAAATTTATTGGGATAAGATTAAAAAGTAAATTAAATCAGCAAACCGTCCGTTTGTCATCAACGACATACGGACGGTTTTTAACAAAAAAACGCTGCCGCAACCATTCGGAGGGGTTACGGCAGAACGTGACATCTTCAGGGAAGATCCCCTATACGCAACCTTCGGAGAGCCGCGCGAAGAGTCCGATATTCAACACAAAGAAAGACACAGATAATGCACAAAGACGTGTATTTCTCTGTGATTTAATTCTAAAATAAAAAATTGCAAAAGTAAATAGTTCAAAGCTAAACTTTTTATAAACTATTCTCACAAAAAAACCGTTATTCTGCATTTGTTGTGCAAAATAACGGTTTTTTACTGTTTTGCTGTGGATTATGACTGCTTTTTTCGTGAGGGCAGTTCGTTCCAGAGGGTGAAGCCGAGAATGAGTGAACCACCTATAATCTGAAGCACTGACATACTTTCGCCAAGCACTGTAACAGAAATCAGAACGGCAACGAGAGGGTCTATGTAGCTGAGGATTGCCGCTTTCTGACCGGGAAGCTCTTTGAGTGATGAAAAGTACAGGCAGTAAGTGATGCCGGTGTGAATAATGCCAACAATCAGCAGGCAAATCCAACCTTTGCGGTCAAGCCCGCCGAGTGTAACTCCGCCACTGAATGCAACATAAGGCACAAGAACGATTATCGCTGCAATAAACTGCAGGAACGTGCGGTGAATGCCGGTAACTTTCTTGATGAATTTGTTGAGTAAAATAACTGTTGCGTAGAAGAATGCTGCGCCTATTCCGAATAAGATGCCCTTAAGGTTGTTTGCGCCTGATTGAGGGTCACCGATTCCGGTTATGAGCACGAGACCGACAGTTGACATTGCAAAGCAAATCCACTGCTTGGCTTGCATTTTTTCCTTGAACAGGAATGGACAGACAACGGTAACAATTACAGGTGCGAAATAGTAGCTGAGTGTTGCGGCTGAAACAGTTGTGTATTTGTAGGCTTCAAACAGCAGTATCCAGTTGATGCCCATTGCCATACCGGAAAACAGTAGCAGTACCAGCTCTTTTTTTATGCTTTTGAATGGGATTTTCTGCCGCGTGATGAGCAGGAACAGACCGAGGACTATTGCCGCCATTATTGCGCGGTAGAGTGCAAGCTCGCCCGATGAAACGGAAACGTTGCGTACAAATGGGGCAAGCGTGCCGAAAATAGCCATGGAAACTGCCAGCATAATTCTGGCTGAGTTTGATTTTTTCATAGGTTAATCTCCGATGTGAATTTATGGGAAAAGAATATCACATAACACCGATAAGGTCAATAAAAAGCAGGTCTGACTTTTTAAAAATCGGACCTGCTTTCTTAGGCGTTATACGGGTATTATTGCAAGGAGAACGGTCAAAGCGATGAGAAAAACGAGTGTTATGCCGTATTTCTCAAGGCGTGAGCCGACCTTCATAACAATATAAGCGGGGAAGAAGAGAACCTTAAGTACGGGTTTAAGGTTTTTGTACTGCTCTTTCATAACAACTGCATCTTCTATGATCGGGAAAAGGTTTGAAAGCAGAGAGATGCACAGCCATGCGAAAAAGAAGGGGAGAATAACGTCAATTGTTTTTACCATTGCCGGCTCGGTGAAAATTGTGCTGAGCGGTGTTGCGCTTACAAAACCGCTGTAGTTTCCAAGAAAAACAATGTTTATCAGCGGGAACAGGCAAAGGTTCATTGCAAGCGAGAAGTTGAGCAGGCCGGGAATTAAGCAGAACATAAAGCTCGCAACCGGGCGATTGATAAGCTCGTGCTCAATGTGGCCGCACATTTCGTCGGTTCGGAAGTAACGGTTGTCTTCAACCGGGCATTTGAAGATACGGCACATAATCTGCTCAAAAAGAGCCTTGGTAAGTGCACCGGGAAATGTTAAAACTTTTGTTATAACGTATATTACTGTCATTCAAATACCACCTCACCATTCTTGAAAAGTTGTTCGGCTGTAATTTCGCCGTTGATATATTTATCTACCGTGGGGCTGAGCTTTTCTCCGTTTGTCGCAAGGAGGTCAGCTGCTGCGGTGTAACCGCTGTCTGCGCCAAACTGCTTGCTGAGCATTGCGTAGAAATAAATGGTTTCGTATGAGAGATAATACTCGTCATTGAAGCAGAGTGAAGCGTACTCATAAGCTTTTTCGTAATCGCCCATCATGAATTCGCAAAGAAGAGCTTCGTAATAAACTTCGTAAATCTCGTGCTCTGAAATAGTTGCGATAAGTGCCTCGAAGCCGGCTATAGCTTCGTCATATTTGCCCTGATAACGTAAAAGAATAGCCTCGTAAAGGTCGGTGTATACGTTTTCGGGGTTGACCTCTCGCAGGTTTGCAATGCCTTTTGTTGCAACATCGTAGTTGCCTGTTTTTATAGCCAGGTCAACAAGGTTTTCTCTGTACATCCAAGCGCATTCGGGGGCGAGCTCCGAAATATTAAGGCAGTAGTTGTACTGAATCTGGTAATCTTTTTCACAGACGGAGGAAATTGCAAGCATATAGTAGTTGATGATACCTTTTTCAATATCGGTTTCAGCCTTTGCAAGCATATCTGTATACTGCTTGATGATGTCATCGTACGGTACATCCTCAACTTTTACGCTGCCGTAATAAATTCCCTCGTAATGCTGGTAGAAAAGATCAGAGTAGGTTGTTGCATAGTCATTAATCTTGGTTATAAAATCGTATTTTGCCTTGACATCTTTGAGGAAGGGAGAGTTGATATCAGCCAGACCTGCTTTGTCGGCCCAAGAGAGCGGTTCATCCTCCGATACTGTGGTCTTATCATAAAAATAGTTGGTTGCAAGGTAGTTGACATCACCCGCCGTTCCGAGGTCATAGCAGACATCAATGAGGTTAGCGGCTGTTTTCCAACCCATATTGCTTACCGTGCTGATACTTGCGACAGCGCTCTGAGGTTTGTTGTTTTCAAGGTGCGCGTAACCTTCGGTTATCGCGGTAAGTGAGGTTATCTGAGAGCCGAGGAATAACAGGCCCCAGAAAGAGCAGACAAGAAGTCCTACAAGAGCGAGAATGCCCTTGAATCTGATCGGGCTTTTTATTAGGCTGTTGCGGCACTGTGTGCACAGGTCATAGTCTTCACCGTAGCTCTTATTTGGCGGGCGTTTTTCGCAAAGGATGCAAAGCTCCGATTCATCGTCTTCGTTGTCGCTTTCCTTGTCTTCTTTTTTTTCTTCGGGTTCGTCATCGTACTGCTCAATAACGATGCCATCGTCATCAATGAGTTCTTCTTCGGGTATCTCGAATACGTCAATATCTATATCGTCAAGATCTATGCCTTCGGGTTCTTCCCCCTCAACTGCATATTTGTAAACCTTTTCGAACAGATTTTCGTCTTCAGTTTTATTTTTCTTTTCCTTGTCGTTCAAAAAACAAAACCTCCTCCTATAATAATGCACCATATATAATAACACGCATTGTGTATTATTTCAAATAGTTTTTTGTATTTTTTAAAATTTCTTCTCTTAAACAAAAAAGCAGGGCAACCTAACAGTTGCCCTGCAGAATTTTATTTGTTGTTTTAACCGATGAGTTCCTCGAAGCCCTTCATAAGAAGAGAGCCGGAGTTGCGGCTGAATGCGATTGTCTCCTGATAGTGGTCACCGAAAGGCTGCATATCATCGAAGAAGATCATGCAGTAATCGTTATCGTTGAGGATGTAGCCGATTTCATCGTTGCAAAGACCAAAGCAAAGAAGCACATCGTCTTCAGCAAGATCGAGTGACTCTGCACAGGACTTGCCGTTGAAGTCTGTGCCGGAGAATGCGTTTTCAGCATCAAGTGTTGTGCCACCGTAGATGAGCTCGGGGCTGATTTCGCCGGGCATCATAGCAACCTTGATGTTGGTGCCGATTTCGGCGTAGCCAACCTCTGTGGGTGTGCTGTATGTACCGTCCTCATTGATGAGGATTTTGTGGTTAACAAGGCCGAGTTTGCCGACAAGCATAAGCACGGGGTTTTCGACTCTGATGACAACCTCTTTGTGGGCAACGTTGAGTATGGGCTCTACGGCTGTTTCTTCAACAGGCTCCCAATCCTCATACCATACTGTGTACTGACCCTCTGCTGCTGCAGCTTTTTCAGCCTCGATAGCTTCAACGTCAACATAATCGCTTACAAGGATTTCGTCGAGAGTCTTTGTCATGCTCATTGCGATGTATGCAAGCTCTTTGCCGTAACGGTCAGCCTGCATCCAACGTGCGGACATATCAACGCCGTCGTTTGTCGGGCCTCTGTCAGCATAGATTCCGAGGGTTGCACCGATGATAGGCATGAAGTTGTAGCCGTTCTCTGTGAGAACCTGGTTCATAGCTGCTGTATAGTCGCCGGAGAGCTGCTTGCCTGAGCTGTCATCAGTCTTGAGGCCTGTGATGTAGGGGTGAGCAGGCTCGTTGATGATGAGCGTTTCTTCCGCACCCTCTGCATAGGGATCAAAACGGAAAACGTACATATTTTCGTCGTAACCTGAGGGATCACGGTCGTCAAAGAAGTACTCTGAGCAATCCTTCTGGCTGAAGTAGAGGTCGCCCTCTTCCATATCGGCAACAGCGTTCTTGATGGACTGGGCTGTACGCTCCTTGAGCAGGTTCATAAACTGCTCATCCGGGCCGGGGATGGTCTTGAAGATGAGCTGGTTGTTGAGAGCTGCGAGTGTGTTGTTTGCCATCTTGAGGAAGAAGGGATTCCAGAGACCGAGAGTATCAATCTCACTGTGGCAGTGTGTAGCTGTAACGTTGATGGAAACGATGTTGTTCTCCTTTGCAAAATCAGCAAGAAGAGCGCGGATGTCGCGGATATCTTTGTTGGAGATACCGATACACTCGATTGTGCAGAATGCAACCTTGCCGCGGCCGGAAGCATCGTCCATAACTACTGTGTAAACGTTCATATCGTCAAGAACTTCTTCAACTGTGTTGGAGGGGAAGTTCTGGAGCAGATAACCTGCAAGGTAGTAAGGTCTGTCGAGAATATCGTCGGGAACAAGGCTTGTCTGGTCGTAGCCGAGGCTCCACTGACCTGTGGGGTTAGATGTGATGAATTCCTTATGGCCTGCCATAAAGTTGGCGCTGTCATATTCGTTTGCATCAACAAAACCTGTGTTGGCAACGGGTGCGGGAACAGCGAGGAGATTGAGGATGTCCATAAAAACAAGCTCAAGGTATGTGAAGCCGATTGTTTTCTTCTCCTGTTCCGTGTCAGCGTTGATCATAGCGATTACAGCCTCAATGGGGTTGATGAGGTTGTATGGCTGACCGTCGATTCTTACGTAGACAGGATCACCGAACTTGCGGTTGCAGGTGATTGTGCTGGGAATATAGGTGTTGTCTGTTTCCTCTTCTGCTTCTGCTGCGCCTGCAGAGGTAGCAACTGCGACTGCAGAGAATACCATCAGGATACTGAGAAGTACAGCGAGGAGTTTTTTGAGTGACTTCATTTGTCATTCCTCCATTTTTGTTTTGTGCTTTGTATGGCTGACATATCAGATAATATTCTGCCAATAATACACTAAAGGTATAAATCATAATATCACATTTCAAAAATTAAAACAACGGCACTATTACAGAAAATATATTCGATTTATTGTTGAAATTTACTGTATTTGAATTTATTAACATATATTGAGTTGACTATTCGGTGCTGTTTTGTTAAAATATCGGATGGTAGCAATTAATTATGGAGCAGTATGCTTTTGCTGTGTAATTGACAGTTTGGTAAAAATGCGGTCAGCAACATTAAATCAAGCTTCTGCAAGACTTAAGAAAGGCAAAACCGAATGTTAGAACTCAGGAATGTTTCTTTTACCGTCGACAACGGAAACGGCGGGCTTGAAATCATAAAAGATATCTCACTTACAGTCAACGATGGCGAGTTTCTTGTCATCACGGGTCCCAACGGCGGCGGCAAGTCAACACTTGCACGTCTGATTATGGGCATAGAGCAGCCTACGGGCGGCCGGATACTTATCGACGGTGAAGATATTACTAACCTTTCCGTTACCGAGCGTGCACGCTTCGGCGTCGGCTACGCTTTCCAGCAGCCTCCGAGGTTCAAGGGCCTTACCGTAAGGCGGCTTCTCAGCCTTGCTCACGGCACCGAGCTGCCTGAGGATGAGTGCTGTGCCTATCTTACAAATGTCGGTCTGTGCTCAAAAGATTATCTCAACCGTGAGATTGATGCTTCTCTCTCCGGCGGTGAGGTGAAGCGAATCGAAATTGCTTCACTTATGGCACGTGAGCTCAAGCTCGCAATTTTTGATGAGCCGGAGGCAGGTATCGACCTGTGGAGCTTTGCAATGCTCGTTGAAACCTTCAAGACGATGAGCAGGCGCCGCCACAACAGCGTTATCATAATATCTCATCAGGAGCGTATAATGCAGCTGGCAGATAATATTGCGGTTGTTGCCGCAGGCAAGCTCAAGAGCTTCGGAACGAAGGATGAAATATTCCCCAAGCTTATGGACGAGCTTAATGAAAACTGCGGGTTCAGAGGAGGTAACAGCTGATGTTTGACAGTATGGAAAAAAAGCTCCTCTGGTCAATAGCCGATATTGACGGTGTGCCCGATATGGGTGCTTACAATATCCGCGTAAATGGCTCGGGTTTTGCGCGCTCATCAACCGAAACGGTTACGATTGAGCCGAAAAAGGATAAAAACGGCATTGACATCATCGTTAAGCCGTTCTCCAAGGCGGACAGAGTGCACATTCCCGTAATTGTTACGGAGTCCGGCGTAAACGATACTGTTTATAACGATTTCTTCATCGGTGAGGGTGCTGAGGTGCACATCGTTGCAGGCTGCGGTATTCATAACGACGGAGACTGTGACAGCAGACACAACGGTATCCACCGCTTCCATATCGGTAAAAACGCAAAGGTTACTTACGTCGAAAAGCATTACGGCGAGGGTGACGGAAACGGTACGCGAGTGCTTGACCCCGTAACGGAGGTCTATATGGACGAGGGTGCTGAGTGCGAGATGGAAACGGTGCAGATCAAAGGTGTTGATTCTACCGAGCGTAAGAGCGTTGCTCACCTTAAAGCGGGTGCAAAGCTCGTTATCACCGAGCGGCTTATGACCCACGGCAAGCAGTATGCAAGAAGCGATATGGAGATTGATCTTGACGGTGAGGATTCATCGGCCCAGATTATTTCGCGCTCTGTTGCAAAAGATACGTCCGAGCAGATTTTTTACCCCCGTGCGGTAGGTAACTGTCGTTGCCGTGCTCACGTTCAGTGTGATACTATTATTATGGATGCCGCAAGAGTACGTTCGATTCCCGAAATCGCGGCTAATCACGAGGATGCCCAGATAGTCCACGAGGCGGCTATCGGTAAAATAAACAACGATCAGCTTACAAAGCTCTGCACACTCGGCATGACACCCGAGGAAGCGGAGGAGGTAATTATCGAGGGCTTCCTTAACTAATCTGTTGGTCAGGTAACTCAAATACAAAAAAGGAGAAACAACCATGGCAAATGAATTTTTCTGTGCGCCCGGTGGCAAATTTAACCGCAAGCGTACAATTCTTACAGGCTTCGGCTTTATGGCAAGCTCAATAGCTTGGGCAATCTACGATCCTTACATCACGAAGATTCTCAACCGACTTCTTACCGAATCGGCGACAATTACCGAATGGAGCGCAAAGCTCAACGCAGCTTTCCCCTTCCTTGCAAGATTTGCTGAGGCGCAGGGCGAGGACGTCAATCTTGCTGGCGGCGGCATTACCCTTGTTCCTCTTTTCATTGGTATTATAATGACTTTTGATAATATCTTCGGTGTCATTTTTCAGCCGACTTTCGGCAAGCTGTCCGATAACTGCCACTCAAAGCTCGGCAAGCGCCGTCCTTTCATAGTGTTTGGTGCACCTGTTTCCGCTTTCCTTTTCGGTGTTATTCCGTGGGTCGCTCTGAGCAACTCACTAGCGCTCACAATGCTTTTCATCATCCTCTTCGTATTTTCTATGTCGCTCTGGCGTGCACCCGTTGTTGCGCTTATGCCTGCGCTCACTCCGCCCTCAATGCGCAGTGAGGGTAATGCTATCATCAACCTTATGGGTGGTGTAGGCTCCGCTATAGGTATGTTTGCCGGCACTATTGTTGGTGTTATTTACAAGCTTTTCACAGGTGTTGCAATCACTGCGGACAACGAGCAGATTGCATTCCCTTACGTTTTCCTCACCGGTTCCGTTGTTATGGTTATCGGTATGCTTGTTATCCTTTTCTTTGTCAAGGAGCCCTCAAGCAAGCTTGACGTTGTCGGCGAGCAGAACAGAGCGGCAAATGCTGCTGCAAGGGCAAAGGCAGAGAAGGAAGCAAAGGCTGCAGAAAAGGCTGCCAGAAAGGCTCAGAAGCTTTCCGGCGCAGAGAGAAGAAGCCTTATCTTCATGCTTGCAGGTCTCTTTTTCCTGTTCTGCGGCACAAATGCAATTACTACTTTCTTTGCTCTGTTTGCTGCTGAGATTCTCGGCAAAACAACGGCGGAGGCTACAATTATGACAACGATATTTGCTGTCTGTTCCGCTATTGCTGCAATCCCCGCAGGTTGGCTCGGCAAGAAAATCGGCAGAAAGAAGACCATACTTATCGGCCTCGCCGTATTTATGGCAGCTTTTGTCCTGTATCTTGTAACACGCACAGATGCAATCGTATGGGCGGTTCTTGTTCTCGGCGGGTTTGCAAATATGTTCATTACTGTCAATACTCTTCCGCTTGTTCTTGAAATCGGCGGTAACGATAAAGTTGGTACCTTCACAGGCTACTACTATACCGCTACTTTCTCTGCACAGATTGCTTCTCCAATTGTATACGGTGTTGTCCGTATGCTTTCCGGTACGTATATGTCGCTGTTCTATTACAGCCCCATAATGTTCGTTCTCAGTCTTCTTTGCATCTTCGTCGTCAAGCACGGTGAGGCGCTGCCTGATGAGGTTATCAAGGCTGCTCAGGAAGAAGGCAACGACTGATAATATTCCGATTCAACACTTTGCCTGCGGAGGAGTTTTCTTCTCCGCAGGTGGTGTATTTTAAAAGCGAAGGGTGAACCGAATGGCTCAGCAGAAAATTACAAAAAAGCAGACCCTTGTTCAGACTCTTAAATTCGCGGCTTTTTCAATGGGTGCAGGCGTTATCCAGACGGCTACGTTCACCGTTCTCAACGAGCTTTTGCACCTTGATTATTGGTTGGCTTATCTACCGGCTCTTGTGCTTTCCGTGCTGTTCAATTTCACGGTAAACCGCAAGTTCACTTTCAAATCAGCCGCAAACGTTCCGGTTGCAATGCTTAAGGTTGCAGGCTTTTACTGTGTTTTCACACCTCTTTCAACCTGGGGAGGCGAGCTGCTTGATTCGTGGCTTAAGGTTACTTTTCCTGCAATTGCATCGTGGAATGAATACATAGTTCTCGCACTTACAATGGTGCTAAATCTTGTTACGGAGTATCTTTTCTGCCGCTTCTTTGTGTACAAGAACAATATGTATACAAACAAAGAGGGCGTCAAAGAGATGGAAAAACTCAACGGCGACGAATAACTGATTCAAGGAAGAATACCAATGAAAAAAATCATCAGCCTTATACTTTGCGCAGCAGTATGCTTCGGTGTGCTCTGCTCATGCTCAACTTCGGAAAAGATCGTGCTTACAGTTGGTGAAGCACAGGTTGACGGCGAGGTTTTTGCCTATTTTTTCAGTGAGGTATACAGTGAGCGTGAGAGTAGCGGTGCCGATCTTCTGGCAATTGACGAAATGATTGAACTGGCAGTTGACAGATGCTGTGAGTACGTTGCTGCAACAACACTTTTCGGCACGCTTCAGCTTCCGTTTTCGGCTGATTCCAAGAAAAATGTTGCCACAAAAACCGAAGATGAGTGGATGCTTTACGGCGGCTACTACACCGACGCAGGTGTAAGCAAGCAGACGGTATCCAAAATAATTGAGGCCGAGGAATACCGCACACAGCTGTTGCTGCATTACTTCGGTGAAGGCAGTGAATATGAGGTTTCTGAGGATGAAATAGAATATTACTTCGACCGTACGTATGTTGCGTTCAAGGTTGTGAACGGTTACTTTACAACAACTGATGAAAACGGCGATACGGTAGCTCTGCCCGAGGCAGATATTGCCGCAATAAGAGAGGATTTCGCCAAAAAATGTCTGAGGCTTGAAACGGGAAGCAGCTTTGCTGATATTAACGACGGCAACGATGTTGATGCAACGTTCAGCGCGGTTTCAAACGCCGCATTCCCCGAAGGTTTTCTGGCGCGGGTTTCGGAACTGGCGTACGATACACCTACGGTTATCGAAACAGATGAGAATATATTTCTCGTAGTGCGTGTTGATGCAAAAAAAGGTGCGGACAATTACTACAGCACTTACAGAACAAAATATATCGAGGATTTGCGCGGTGAAATGCTGACGGATATGCTCATCGCTTCGGGTGAAGAGTATGGCGTTGTGCAGAATGGCGGCAATCTTGAAAAAATAGCCGATGACGTGATTTCGGCAAGAAATAAAAGAAAATAAGTTGAAATTACACAAAATTACTGTTGACACTTTATTTTTGCTGTGATATAATTGGCCTGTATTATAGGTAGAGGTATCTGTAAAGATATTTCTCTATTCAACGAAAGGTTTGGTGTTTACTTATGAAAAAATTAATTTCTGCAATTCTCGCTTGTGCATTTGTCTTTGCAATGGCTTTCACAACATTTGCAGCTGTCAGCCCCTCTGCTCCCATTATTGAGGAAACAACAACTGACAAGCCCACAGATATCGATCCCACAATCGATCAGACAACAACCGGTACATCAACCGAGACAACAACAGTCAAGGGCGACAAAGAAACAACAACAGTCAAGGGCGACAAAGAAACAACAACAGACGTTGGCGATGTTGACGAGACAACAACAGTCAAGGGCGACGAAGAAGCAACAACAAAGAACGATGTTACATCCGATAAGGGCCCCGTTTCTCCCGACACAGGCTCACACGTCGGCAAGACAGTTTCTGCAGCAGCTATCGTTGCTGTCGCACTCGCCGGTGCAGTTGTTTATACAACCAAGAAAAAGGCTGAATAATTAAACCTTAAAACCCGACATAAAAGCCCTGTGTTCGTCAATGAACTTAGGGCTTTTGTATATTTATCATTGAAGTATCACAGAAGGAGGTGTTCACGTGGCACGCGACGATATGGCATATTCTCGCACAGACGAAAGTTCGCAGAAGAAGAGCAAGCTACCGCTGATTGTCATTATTTTGTCAGTGATTGTCATAGCTGTTTGTGCTGTTTATATAGGTTCAACGTTCCTCAACGAGCACTCTGCAAAAGTAAGTTACGGTGAAATTGCGGAAATCGCAGTTGAATCGGATGAGTCAAGCACGCACGGCGGATCAACAACAAGCCCTGTTGACCTTGAAGCACTTCACAAAATAAACAGCGATGTTTATGCCTGGATACGTATACCCGGCACGCACGTTGATTATCCTATTGCACAGAGTACCGTAAGCGATAATTATTACCTCCACCGTTCCATATACAAACGTTACCTTTTTGCAGGTATGATTTATACTCAGTCCTGCAACCGTAAGGATTTCCGCGATCCCGTAACGGTTGTATACGGCCACAATATGAGAAGTACAACAATGTTCTCAACGCTGCATTATTTTGAAGACCCGACGTTCTTCAATCAGCATGATACTTTCTATATATACACGCTTGACCGCGTGCTCACTTATAAAATCGTTTCGGCATACCGATATGATAACCGGCACATTATGAATTCGTTTAACTTCAACGAGCCTGCGGTTCTGCAAAGTTTCCAGCAGCACACGCTCGACCCTCTTTCTACGCTCAGGAACGTCAGGGGTGGTGTTACACTTGATGAAAACAGCAAGCTGGTTGTGCTCAGTACGTGTATGTCCAACGATAAAAACGCAAGATATTTAGTAAACGGAGTGTTGATAAGCGATGTCCCGATCTCATAAAAAGAACAAATACGATTCAGATAAAGAGGTAAGCCTTAAAAGGTCTGATATTAAGGCTTATTCCGAGGATGACGATGCTTTTCCCGTATATATACCGACAAGCGGCGGAAAGAAGAAAATGAAAAAAGGGAAAAAAGTTGCACTTATACTCTTGCTCGTTTTCCTTTTGCTTATCGGTGGCTTTGGTGGCGCATTTCTCGCCCTTCAGTACAGCGGTCAGCAGAAGCTTGTTTCTTACGATGATGTTGTAATTGACAGCATTGACGAGGCTATAGTTCATAACGACGGTAAGACGGTTGTTTACAACGGTAAAACTTACCGCCTCAACGAAAATATTACTTCGGTTGCCTGTATGGGTGTCGATAAGGAGAATCTCGGCACTTACGGCGGAAAAATCGGTACTGCCGGTCAGTCTGATACAAATATGGTGCTTGCGGTTGATACAAAAAGCGGCAAGGTTACCGTAATTTCAATTCCCCGTGACATTATGATTGATATCGGTGTGTTCACTGTAAACGGTGAGTATGTCGGTGTTCAGAACAGACAGCTTTGTCTTGCCTACGCTTACGGCGACGGTAAGCACACCAGCTGTACGAACACGGTTGAAGCAATGCAGCGAGTGCTTTTCGGTATTCCGATCAAGTCTTACGTTTCACTGGAGCTTCAGGGTATTGGCCCGATTAACGATGCTGTCGGTGGTGTAACCGTGGTTTCGCCCGAAACCATCGCAGGCTTTAATGAAGGTCAGAGCGTTACGCTTTACGGTGACCGAGCGGTTGATTTTGTGCGTGAAAGAGGCGACGATACCAACGCCAGCCTTCGCAGAATGCAGAGGCAGACAACCTACATCAGATCGTTTGCGTCATCAGTTGTCGGTTCTGCAAAAAAAGATTTCGGAACTGTAACAAGGCTTTATAACATGGCTTCAAAGTATACATGTACAAACGTTGACCTCAGCTCGGTAACCTACTTTGCAACCACGCTTCTCTCACAGGGTGTTTCCGGAATTGAAACGGTATCTATCCCCGGTGAAATGAAGATGGGTACCAAGTATGCCGAATTTTATATGGACACAAGGGCAACCTATGAAATGATTCTCGATATCTATTACGATGAAGTTGTATAAATAAAAGCTGCAGAGAGATGCTTGTCCGCATCTCTCTGTAATTTTGCCTGAATTTATTTAAAATCAGTGTTTACATTAAAAATTGCATATGATATATTAAGTCGTAATCGTTTTATATCAGACGGAGGAGAAAAAGGTGACTAAAGGCTCAACGCTGAGGAGTAATATGATAGGTGATAAGCAGTTTTATGCAAGAATGTTCACCATCGTAATTCCCATAATAATTCAAAACACAATAACAAACGTTGTCAGCCTGCTTGATAACATTATGGTCGGCAGAGTCGGTACGCTTGAGATGTCAGCTGTTGCGATAGATAATCAGCTGCTGTTTGTTTTTTATATCTGCATTTTCGGCGGACTTTCCGGTGCAGGTATTTTTGCAACGCAGTACGCCGGTGCTAAGGATGATGACGGTGTGCGGAGCTGCTTCAGGGCAAAGTTGATGATTGCTTTTGCCATGGTGGCTGTGACAATGGTCGTGTTTATCGCATTCCCTGAAAGGTTGGTTTCACTCTATCTTGCGGAGGGCACTTCAGCGCAGGATGTTGAAAGCACACTCGGCTTTGCAATGGATTATCTGAGCGTAATGCTTGCGGGTATTGTGCCGTTTGCACTCTCTCAGGTTTATTCAAGCTCTTTGCGCGAGCTTGGCGAAACGAAATTGCCTATGACGGCAAGTATTATTGCTATTTTAGTCAACCTTGTTTTCAATTATTTTCTCATTTTCGGTACGTTCGGTTTTCCGAAGCTTGGCGTTGTGGGTGCGGCTGTTGCTACCGTGTTGTCACGCTATGTTGAAATGCTGATTCTTATGATTTTCACTCACACTCATTCTTCGCGCTTTCCGTTTATCAAGGGCGCTTACCGCAGTATGAAAATGCCGCGCAAGCTCGCGGGCGATATTCTGAAAAGAGGTATGCCTCTGCTTATCAATGAGGCTCTCTGGTCTGCAGGTATGGCAACGCTCAATCAGTGTTACTCCGTGCGCGGTCTTGATGTAGTTGCCGCAACCAATATTTCTTCAACCGTTGCGAACCTTTTCAACGTCGTGTTCCTCTCAATGGGTAATGCAATTGCCATAATGGTCGGTCAGCACCTTGGCGCAAATGAGGTTGACAAGGCAAAGCAGACGGCCTGGAGGCTTATTACCGCAACGGTAGGCGGCTGTGTTGTGATGGGTGCATTATTAGCTGTTTGTTCGCCCTTTATTCCTCATATTTACAAAACATCCGAAAACGTCAGAGAGCTTGCAACACAGCTGCTGCTTGTCGGTGCCGCAATAATGCCCGTTATGGCTTTTGCGCACGATTGTTATTTTACGATTCGCTCCGGCGGCAGAACGCTGCTTACCTTTGTTTTTGACAGCTGCTCGATGTGGCTTATTGCCGTTCCACTTGCCTTGGTGCTTGCAAATTTCACGGATTTGCCGATAGTGCCGCTATTCATAGTCATTCAGCTTATTGAAGTTTTCAAGAGCATAATCGGCTTTATTCTTGTTAAAAAGGGTATCTGGATACGCAATATTATTGATAACTGAAAATGGGCAGACGGTGTAGTGAAAGCCGTCTGCTTATTTTGTTTTTTGGATGAAAAAGTCGAAAAAATTTTTTCAAAAAACAGCAAAAAACGGTTGACTTTTTGGAAAAGTGAGGATATAATAAACTCTGGTTAGCGAAGGCTAACCGTAATTTGCACCATTGAGTTAGCTAATGCTAACTAACTGTATCGGAGGTATACGGCGTGAAAACACTCAGAGATATTAAGGTAGGTGCCACCACAAAGGTGGTAAAGCTTCACGGCGAGGGCCCCGTCAAGCGCAGAATTATGGATATGGGTATCACGAAAGGCGTCGAGATCTATGTCCGTAAGGTTGCGCCGTTAGGCGATCCGCTTGAGCTTATGGTAAGAGGGTATGAGCTTTCACTGCGTAAGGCTGATGCCGAAATGATTGAAGTGGAATAATCGTATTTTTACAAACAGCCGCTGCAGGTTCATTGCTGCAGCGTGAAAGAGAGGAACATTTTCAATGGATATCAAAATAGCCCTTGCGGGCAACCCGAATTGCGGCAAAACAACGCTTTTCAATGCACTTACAGGTTCCAATCAGTTTGTCGGTAACTGGCCGGGCGTAACAGTTGAGAAGAAGGAAGGCAGAATCAAAAAATACGACGGCGTAACTGTAGTTGACCTGCCCGGCATATATTCGCTTTCTCCTTACACACTCGAGGAGGTAGTTGCGCGTAATTACCTTATCGGTGAGCGCCCCGACGTAATCCTCAACATTGTTGACGGCACGTGCCTTGAGCGAAATCTTTACCTTACAACACAGCTTATGGAAATAGGCGTGCCTGTTGTTATAGCTATTAATATGATGGATATCGTCAGAAAAAACGGCGATAAAATTGACATAGAAATACTTGAGAAAAAAATCGGTTGCAGAGTTATTGAAATATCAGCTCTCAAAGGTCAGGGCATAGAGGAGGCTGCAGAGGCAGCCATTGCCGCAGCTCAGAAGAAAAAAAGTGTGCCGATTCACAGCTTTTCCGGTGCAGTTGAGCACGCGCTTGCACACATTGAAGAGGCGGCAATCCACGATATGCCTGCCAATCAGCAGCGCTGGTTTGCCATAAAGATTTTTGAGCGTGATGAAAAAGCGCTTGAACAGCTCGGACTTTCACAGGATGTAATAAATCACATCGAAACTGATATAAAAGCTGCGGAAGAAGAGCTTGACGACGATGCGGAAAGCATCATTGCCAACGAAAGATATCTGTACATAACAGGAATCACACAGCTTTGCTACAAGAAAAAGAACCTTACAAGGCAGTCGATTTCCGACAAGATAGACAAGATCGTAACTAACCGCTTCCTCGCTTTTCCGATCTTTGTGCTGATAATGATGCTGGTTTACACACTTTCAATCGGCACAATAGGTGACTGGACGGTTGCGTTTATGAATGACGGCCTTTTCGGCTCGTTCAAGGAGCTTGACCCCGAGTTCTTCGGCTACTCGCTTATTTCAAATTGGATGAGTGTACCTGAGCTTCTGGATAAAGTTCTTTTGGGTGCAGACGGCACACCCGTTATTGCAGGCTGGCTGTACAGTTTGATTCAGGACGGTGTAGTCGGCGGAGTAGGTGCGGTTCTCGGCTTTGTTCCGCAGATTTTTGTGCTTTTCCTTCTGCTCTCAATCCTTGAAGATATAGGTTATATGTCACGTGTCGCATTTATTATGGACCGCCTTTTCCGCAAGTTCGGTCTTTCCGGCAAGAGCTTTATTCCGATGCTTATCGCATCAGGCTGCGGTGTGCCCGGCATTATGGCGTCGCGCACAATTGAGCAGGAGCGTGACCGAAGAATTACGGTTATGACAACAGGCTTCATTCCCTGCAGTGCGAAAATGCCCGTTGTCGGTATGATTGCGGCAGCGCTTTTCGGCAACAGCCCGCTTGTTGCAACGTCAGCGTATTTTGTCGGTATCGGTGCCGTTGTAATATCAGGTATTATTCTCAAAAAGACAAAAGTGCTCGCAGGCAAGCCTGCTCCGTTTGTTATGGAGCTTCCTGCTTACCACGCTCCGCTGCCTGCTAACATATTCCGCGCAACCTGGGAACGCGGCTGGAGCTTTATAAAGCGCGCAGGTACGGTTATTTTTGCAGCGAGCGTTATTATCTGGATTCTCAACTCGCTTACCTTTGAGGGTGGACTTCACTATATCACAGGCGAAGAAAAATCGATCCTCAACGCTGTGGGCGAAATAATTGCCGTTATCTTTGCGCCCCTTGGTTTCGGACGCTGGCAGGCGGCTGTTGCAACGATACTCGGACTTGTTGCAAAAGAAGAGATCGTCGGTGTGTTCGGTTCGCTCTCATCAATGGCAGGTGTCGATGAAACAAATTACAGTTTTATCGCTTCCGAAATATTTGGTGGCAGTAAGCTTTCTGCTTACTCATTCCTTATGTTCAACCTGCTATGTGCACCTTGCTTTGCCGCAATGGGTGCAATCAGGCGTGAGATGAACAGCGCAAAATGGACAGCAGGCGCAATAGCGTATATGTGTGCGTTTGCATATGCCGTGTCGCTTATAGTTTACCAGCTCGGCCTGTTCTTTGTCACGTTCAGATTTACCGTCGGCACAGCGGCGGCACTTGCGGCGCTTGTGTTTATGCTGTTTATGCTTTTCAGAAAAAACAGACACAGCAGAAACAGGAAAAGAAAAAATAAAATGAAGAAAGCAACAGGAGTAAAATAATATGGATTGGCCTACAATTATAGTTGCGGCCGTTATTGCGGTGCTTTTTGCACTTGTGATCTTCTTTCATATCAGAAACAAGAAGAAGGGCAAGTCATCCTGTTCGTGCGGTTGTTCGGGCTGCGCAATGAGCGATATTTGCCACGGCAAAAAAGAATAATAAAAAGCGGGATGCACTTGAGAAAGAGGTGCATCCCGTTATCTTTTTTATTCGTTTTCAAGTATTACTGCGCCGTATTCGCCGTCAATTTCTTTAACGTATACTGCGACAATTTCGCTGTGTGAGGTGGGTATATTCTTGCCGATATAGTCGGCTCTTATCGGCAGTTCACGGTGACCTCTGTCAATCAGCACGGCAAGCTGAATGCGTGCGGGTCTGCCCAACGAGAAAATGGCCTCAATCGCGGCTCTTGCCGTTCTGCCGGTGTAGAGTACGTCATCAACAAGGATTATACGCTTGCCGGTAATATCAGTTGAGAGCGGCTTTGCCTGCTCGCGCAGCGATTTGTCAATGTCATCGCGGTAGAGGCTTGTGTCGAGTGTTTCAAGCGGAAGCTCAACACCTTCGAGAGCAGCAATATTTTCTTTTATCATTTTTGCCAGCGGCAGGCCCCTGCTTTTTATACCCACAAGCACAATGCCGTCAGTGCCTTTGTTGCGCTCAACAATTTCGTGTGATATTCGTCTTACTGCACGGATAAGTGCAGCTTCGTCCATTAGCGCGGTTTTGAATTTCTGCATCTGTCTGCTCCTTTGGTAAAATAAAAAATCTTGCCATGTGCGGAGAAACTGACATGACAAGATGATTTACTGTTGATACCGGGTATAACTTACTCGGAGAAGCCGGACTCTACAAGACGGACAAGCTCGTCAACAGCCTGTGTTTCGTCTGCGCCGCCTGCGATGATGCGGATATCTGTGCCGCCCATGATGCCGAGTGAAAGAACACCGAGAAGGCTCTTTGCGTTAACACGGCGATCCTCTTTCTCTACCCAAATAGAAGACTTAAACTCATTTGCCTTCTGGATGAAGAATGTTGCGGGACGAGCGTGAAGACCGACCTGATTCTGAACAGTTACATCTTTAACATACATAGTAAAACAATCTCCCTCTGATATAGTTGTTGAAGGCAAAAAAGCCTATACGATTTCGTTCGCGTAATACATATTATACCACAAAAAAACGCTTCGTCAATGAGTTAAAGTGTCGTTTGACAAAAATCGGCGGCAACGCCAAACAGCGGTTTTTTGACAAACCTTAGTTTGTGCAGATTGCACACTTTTTTTGCGGAGTTTTTTACATATTGCTGAGCGTAAAAGCGTGCATCTTCAATTTTTCATTTTTTCGTTAATTTACTTGTGTGTATCGGCAAATTCAATTATAATCGTTAAATAACTTAATATCGACTGTTTATCATTGGAGGTTAGGATACATGAAAAGAATGTTTGCTGTTTTTCAGGTGCTGCTGTTTGTGATTTCGTCATTTGCTGTCAGCGACTCTAATTTTAAATTTTTGGTTGACCGCGCGGCAATAGATCTGACGGGCACAACAAACGTTGAGTTTGGCACGATAGATGCAAATCAGGCAGCAGTTTCTCAGGCGGAAAAGGATAAGTGCAGAAGCTGGTACAACGAAAACGTGCTCTGTACCGATAAACCTGCATACAATTTTGCTGCAGGCGGCAAATCGCTCAGAAATAATCTTGACGATTGGAGTATAGCAGTCGGTGAAGAAGGTGAGGTCGGTGCGGTTTACCGCGGCGGCAAAACAACGTATATCACGCTTACTCACAAGCACAGCGGTCTAGTCGCAACGGTAGAAGCCACGATTTATGAGGATTATGCTACCTGCGAGTGGACGGTTTTTATTACTAATACCGCTCAGGGGGATTCACCCGTAATTAAGGACTTTTATGCGGCGGATTGCGTTTTGCCCACGGGTAAAACTGACGTATATATGAACAAGGGCAGCGAGCCTGCAGCTGAAGATTTTCAGCTTATGAAATCAGGTCTGGGCATAATTCCGATGCGCTTCAGTGCAAACGGTGGCCGTACGGAATCGTTCCTGCCTTACTTTAACCTTCACGGCACAAAAGCCTCGGCAACGCTTGCCGTAGGTTGGTCGGGTCAGTGGTTTGTTTCGCTTTCTCAGGCAGCTGACGGTGTCAGAATCAAGGCTAAGCAGGAAACGTTCAAAGCTCATCTTGCGTCGGCTGAAACGGTACGTTCTCCTCTTGTGACTCTCACCTTTTACAGCGGTGAGAATGCGCTCAAGGGCTTCAACTGTTTCCGCGATTTTACTGTAGATTGCGTATATCCTGAGGGTACAAAGCCGATAACAACATCAGGTGTAGGTGTTGAATGGCCTGAATCTACGATTGATTCGCTTGTTGCGAATGTAAATTCAATACCCGATTGGTTTGCCGAAGCGATTGATTACTACTGGATTGATGCGGGTTGGTATCCCATCAAAACAAACTGGGGTGACAGTGTAGGCAACTGGTTTGTTGACCCGAAAAAGTTTGACCGCGGCTTTGCAGATCTATCCGCTGCTGCACACGAAAAGGGCATAGGCATTATTCTGTGGCACGAGCCTGAACGTTGCAGTAAAGATACAGAGGTTTATAATGAATGTAAAAAGCACGATGGCTGGCTTGTTGAGCAGAGTGATGAAAGAAACCTTGTAAATATCGGCATTGACGAATGTCTTGAATATATAACAGGCATTATGCAACGTTCAATTACCGAGAACGGCGTTGATTACCTCAGAATAGATAGCATCCCCGAACCGGGCCCGTTCTGGGATAAGGCTGAAGCTGCGAGAAACGACGGCAGAAAGGGTATCACCGAAAACCATTATGTAACAAACCTTTACAGAATGCTTGATACACTGATGGAAAATAATCCCGGTCTGCTTATCGATAACTGCTGCTCCGGCGGCAAACGCCTTGATATTGAGATGTCACGCAGGAGTATTCCGCTGTGGAGAAGCGACTACAACTGTATGGATGGCGAAGGTAAATCGAAGCCCGATATTCTGCAGGCAACACAGTCGCAGACGTACGGACTTTCATTCTGGCTGCCTTACAATGGCACCTGTGCTTACGTTGAGGGAGAATATGCTGACCGTACAAATATTATATGCTGTACACAAAGGCTTGGCTACAAAGAAATCAGAGAGCTTATGGTAGGCAACTACTATCCGCTGTCGAACGGCGGACTTGATACGAGCAAATATCTTGCAATGCAGTTCGACAACGGTGCAAAGGAAGGCACAGCGCTTATCTACAAGCGTGAAAATGTAGAAACAAGCTCATATACGCTCAGGCTTAACGGACTTGAGCCCGATACGGTCTATGAGGTTTACGATTACGATAAACCCGGAACAGTGTACGAGATGAGCGGCAGTGAGCTTATGTTGCAGGGTATTGAGCTGACAATTGATGAAACACCTAAAGCAGTAATTATTATGTATAGCGCAAAGTAAAACAGAAAGAGTCGATGACCTCAGGTCATCGGCTCTTTGCTTATTAATTGTTTGCACCGTCTGTGAAGTTTTCGTCCTTGAAGCGGAGAATCTTCTTTGATGCGCTTTTGATGAATTCTGCCTTTCTAAGCTTGAATCCGCGGATGTGCTTGTAATGGGGAAGCTTTTCGTTAACCTGCTTTACCACACCTGCAAAAAGCTCTTGAAGGTCATCCTCGCTGTATTCTTTGTCACCGAATTGTTCCTTGAGAGCTTCATCGTCGGGGAATATCGAGCACTTGACGAGTGTTTCACCTTTTTCGTTTGTTTCGGCGTAAACCATAACCTCATTGACAAGAGGGTTGAGGCTGAGGTGATACTCAAGCTCTTCAGGATAAATGTTTTTGCCGTTTTCTGTGACGATAACGTTTTTGATTCTGCCGCTGATGTAAATTCTGCCCTTGTCGTCAAGTTTTGCAAGGTCGCCTGTGTGGAGGAATCCTTCCTCATCGATGACCTCTGCGGTAGCCTCGGGGTTGTTATAATAGCCGAGCATAACCATCTGACCTTTTACGCAAAGCTCGCCGCAACCTGTCTGCGGGTCAGGGTCAACAATCTTTGCCTGTGTGCCGGGCAGTGCAAGTCCGACGGATTCAGCAAGGTGAAGCTTATCGTTATTCATAACAGCCAGGGGAGCGCACTCCGTAAGGCCGTAGCCGAAAAGAATCTGGATGCCGAATGCCTCGAAGTCACGCAGAATTTCGGGGCGGATGGGTGCGGCACCGCAGATGATAAGGCGCATATTGCCGCCAAAGGCATCCTGAATTTCTTTGAAGAAGACCTTGCGAAGGTCGATGCCCACTTTGCTTGCAACTTTACAGACCTTTGTGCCGAATTTGAAAAGGAACTCACCGTGCGGCTTTGCCTTGATACGCTGCATAAGGCGGCGGTGTACTGTTTCGAGGATAAGGGGGACGGCAACAAAGATTGAGGGAGAGAACTCCTTCATATTCTTGAGTACGTATTTGAAGCCGTCGCAGAATGTAACCTTAGCGCCACAGTAGGGTGCAAAAAAGAGAATAATGGTACTTTCGTATGTGTGGTGGAGGGGCAGCATGGATATACCTGTATCCTCGGGATAAATCTTGAGAATGCTCATTGCCGATTTGACTTCAAAGCAGAAGTTGCGGTGGCAGAGCATAACACCCTTTGCCGCACCTGTTGTGCCGGAAGTGAAGAGGAGAGAACACATTTTGTCCGGATCAATGACAGTGTTGATGTATTCTTTGTTGCCTGCTTCAAGAAGCTCTTTTCCCTTGGCAACCAGCTTTGAAAAAGAGAGAATACCGTCCTCATCCTGCTCGTAATCGAAGCAAACAATTTTGATATCAGGATTCATCTGATCCCTTTCAAGTACTTTGAGAAGATTCTTGTCGCAGAAGATAAGCTCTGAATCGGATGTGTTGAGAATACCGTTTATATCGGGGAAAAGAAGCTCCTTATCAATCGGAACGGCAACGCCGACACCGTTGATGATTGCCATATAACTAAGGCACCACTCATATCTGTTGTTTGCGGATATAGCCAGATGCTTGCCCTTGTAACCCATTGAAAGAAGGGCTGTACCCAAAGCATTTATCTCGTTTACGTATTCGTTATATGTGATGAAGCTGCTGCTGTTCCTGAGTTTGATTTCGAAAGCGTTACGCTCACCGTAAAGCTCACATGTCTGATGAAGCAGCTCTTTTATTGTGCTGAATTCACGAACCTTATAAAAGGATTTTGTTGCGGGAGCAAATAATTCGTTTTTGCTTGTCTTAACCATTTTATCCTCCGGTTTTGTGTGTTCTGTAAAGTGACTTGATTTTAAAACAACACAGCTTGAATTATAGCAACAAAACCTTAAATGAACCTTAATTATCGTAACAGTTTATTAATAATTTATTCCGAAAATCGCTCGGAATCACATGAAAATATTTCCGATTTGATAAAATTCACAATGAGCGTTAATAAACTGTTAATAATTATCTGCAGCGCAGAAGGGAATAAGGGAGAGCTGAATCTGAATTTTAAAACACGGTACAGTGCTGACGATTTGCGTGGTGAGAATTTTTGTAACAAAATATACAAATAATTCATTTTTTTTATCATTGTCTTGTAACAAAACGCAAATAAATACTTGAATTCAGTTAAGTTATTTGTTATTATAATACTTGTATAATTGTCTGGTGCTGCCTTGAGACGGTGCACCGGTGAAAGGAGAGAGTCGTTTAAATGGGTAATGTTCCTCTTTACTTATTCAACAAGGGCGAAAACGCAAGGGCATACGAATATCTCGGTGCACATTTTGTCGGCGAGGACAGTGTGGTGTTCCGTGTATGGGCTCCGAATGCCGCTCAGGTCAGCGTTGTGGGTGAATTCAACGGCTGGCAGGGTGGTGCTTCACCAATGTACAGAGTGGATGGCAGCGGTGTATGGGAGACTACGCTTGATGGTCTTAAGGTGTACGATTCATATAAGTTCTTTATCCTTACACACGACGGCAGAGAGCTTTTTAAGTGCGACCCTTATGCTTTCCATTCTGAAACGAGGCCGGATAATGCATCGAAGCTTTACGATATTGACGGCTATGAGTGGCATGATGCAAAGTGGCTTGAAAAACGCAAAAAATCCTGTGTATACGAAAGCCCCGTTAATATTTATGAGGTGCACGCAGGCTCGTGGAAACAGTATGACGACGGTAACTTCCTCTCATACCGCGCAATGGCGGATGAGCTTATACCCTATGTCAAGGATATGGGTTACACTCATATTGAGTTTATGCCGCTTAGTGAATATCCGTTTGACGGCTCATGGGGCTATCAGGTTACGGGTTATTTTGCCCCCACTTCACGTTACGGCACACCTAAAGACCTTATGTACTTTGTTGATAAGTGCCATGAGGCAGGTATAGGTGTTATCATGGATTGGGTGCCTGCCCATTTTCCGAAGGATGCCCACGGACTCTACGAGTTTGACGGTACGGCTTGCTATGAGTATGCTGACCCGCGCAAGGGTGAGCACTACTCCTGGGGCACAAGGGTATTCGATTACGGCAAAACACAGGTGCAGAGCTTCCTGATGTCAAGCGCCGCAATCTGGCTCGACAAATATCATTTTGACGGACTCAGAATAGATGCGGTTGCATCAATGCTTTACCTTGATTATGACCGTGATGACGGGCAATGGATTGCCAACGAAAAAGGCGGCAACGAAAACCTTGAGGCGATTGCATTCCTGCAAAAGCTTAACGAATCAATATTCCGTGATTATCACGATTGTATGATGATTGCTGAGGAATCCACAGCATTCCCGATGGTTTCAAAGCCTACGTTTATGGGTGGACTCGGCTTTAATTTCAAGTGGAATATGGGCTGGATGAACGACTGTATGCGTTATTTCTCGCTCGACGGCATCCACCGCAAGAATAACCACAATTGTCTTACTTTCTCTTTCTTCTACGCTTTTTCCGAGAATTTTGTCCTGCCGATTTCACACGATGAGGTCGTTCACGGCAAATGCTCGCTGATAAATAAAATGCCCGGCACTTATGAAGAAAAGTTTGCCGGTGTGCGCTCTTTCCTCGGCTATATGTACGCTCATCCCGGCAAGAAGATGCTGTTTATGGGACAGGAGTTCGGACAGTTTATTGAGTGGAAGTATGATTGCGGTTTGGATTGGCTGCTGCTCGATTACGATGCTCATAAAAAGCTGCAGAACTATACACGGGCACTGAACAAATTCTACGTAAAGAATGCTCCCTTGTGGGAGGTCGATTTCGGTTGGGAAGGCTTCAACTGGATATCCAGCAACGATAACTCGAATTCCGTTATCGCTTTCCGTAGAATTGACAAGAACGGTAAGGAGATAATTGCCGTATCAAACCTTACTACAGTGTTCCGCAGTAATTACGAAATAGGTGTTCCCTACGGCGGCACTTATGAGGTTGTTTTCAACTCTGACGAGGAGCAGTTCGGCGGTACAGGCAAGGGCAGCACAGGCAAAATTAAGTCTTCCGAGCGACCGATGCATGGCCACGATCAGAGCATTTCGCTTGAGCTTGCGGGTTTGAGCACGGTTTATCTGAGGCTTGTGCGCAAGAATCCCGTACGCAAGAAGGAGCCGAAAAAAGTTGAAAAGAAATGATAAGGCGCAGTGTGTACTGCACTTTGCCGATTTCAAATCACCTTGCCGCGGTAACTTCATCAACTCATTGGAATATCTGCGAGCGGCAACCGAATCGCAAGGGTATGAAACGGTTTATCTGTTTCCTGAGGCTACAGCAAAGCGTGAATGGGCGCAGGAGCTGAAAGAAGAAGCAACGGTTTATTTTCTTGGCGACAGTTTATTGCAGAATGTGAAAACAGTGTGCGGTATAATAAAGCGGCACAACGTCGGTATTATACACTCTCACTTCTACAAGCTGCCTTACTTGCTTACTTTTAAACTTGCTTCAATTTTTCGCAGGGTTAAGCAGGTCGTTCACCTGCACTGTGCGCTGACGATTCACAGCGGCTTTGCACGGGTGATTGAAAAGCTGTTGCTTAAAGGTAAAACTTTCATCGGTTGCAGCGAAAAGCTGACGGCAGATGCGAAAACATATTATCCGAAGAACCCTGCATTTACGGCAAAAAATGCAATTTGGTTTCCGAGGCTCGAAGAATACGAGGCGCTTGATAAGGCTTCGCTTGGGCTCAGCACAAGCGCAAAAACGCTGATGATGTTCGGCTTTTTGTACGAGGTTAAGGGCGTCGATCTGGCACTTGAGGCGGTGAGTGAATTAAACGAAAGCGGCGAGAATTTGCAGCTGATTTTAATTCTCACCTCAAATGTTGATGAGATAAAGGACAAAATAACAAGGCGCTTCGGTTCGATTCCCGGCTGGCTCCATCTGCTGCCTCCGCGTAACGATATTGCAAGCTACTACAGGTTGTGCGATGCGTTTGTTGCTCCGAGCAGGAGTGAAGGTCTGCCGTATTCGGTAGTTGAAGCAGCATACCTCAAAATACCGGTTGTGCTCAGTGATATCCCTGCACACGCAAGCCTTGAACTTCAGTGCGGATATTACTTTGAAAGTGAAAATGTCGGTCAGCTGAAGGCTCGTCTGGCGGATGCGCTCAGCAGTGAGAAACTGTCGGATGCCTTTATCGCTCAGTCAGAGCAGATAAAAAATGATTATCAGCTCTCAACCTGGGCAGACCGCATAATAAAAATATACACCCAACTCTGAGAGTTTCCCAAATAACAAGGAGGTTATCAAGAAATGTCAAAAAAAGCTGAATGTATTGCTATGCTGCTCGCCGGCGGACAGGGCAGCAGACTTGGTATTCTTACCAAGAACATTGCTAAGCCTGCCGTACCCTACGGAGGAAAATACAGAATCATTGATTTCCCTCTTTCCAACTGTGTTAATTCAGGCATTTACACAGTCGGTGTTCTCACTCAGTATCAGCCGCTTGAGCTTAACGACTATATCGGCAACGGTGCTGCCTGGGACCTTGACCGTGCAAGCGGCGGCGTACACATTCTCTCGCCCTATCAGCAGATTAAGGGTAGTGAGTGGTACAAAGGCACAGCAAACGCAATTTATCAGAATATCAACTTTATCGACAGATATGACCCTGAGTACGTATGTATTCTTTCAGGTGACCATATCTACAAGATGGATTATTCCAAGATGCTTGCATTCCACAAAGAGAAGAATGCAGACTGTACAATCGCAATGCTTGAAGTTCCGTGGGATGAGGCTTCACGTTTCGGCCTGATGCTGGTTGACGATGACGGCGCTATCACTGCATTTGAGGAAAAGCCCGAGGTTCCCAGCAGTAACAAGGCATCGATGGGTGTCTACATTTTCACCTGGAAGAAGCTGCGCGAATACCTGCTTGCAGACGAGGCTGATCCGAACTCAAGCAACGATTTCGGTAAGAACCTTATTCCTGCAATGCATGAAGCAGGCGAAAGGCTTTTCGCTTACCACTTTGACGGTTACTGGAAGGATGTCGGTACAATCGACAGCCTGTGGGAAGCAAATCTTGACCTTCTCCGCCCGTCTGTTGACCTTGATCTTTCCGATAACGAGTGGAAAATTTACTCCAAGTCACCTGCATCACCGCCTCACTTCGTTTCCGCAACCGCTAAGGTTGAAAATTCTATGATTGCTGAAGGTTGCTGCATTGACGGCGATATTGATTATTCCGTTCTCTTTGCAGATGTTGTTGTTGAAGAAGGTGCAAAGGTTGATTCCTCAATCATTATGCCCGGCACCGTTATCAAGAAAGGCGCTGTTGTTCAGTATGCTATCGTAGCTGAAAACGCAGTTATTGAATCCGGTGCAGTTGTTGGCGAAAAGCCTGAGAATATGGCAGACCGCGAAGAATGGGGCGTAGCCGTTGTCGGCGCAGGCGTAACGGTCGGCGCAGGTGCTACCGTCGCTCCCAAGGCTATGGCAGGCGAAGATGTGCCTGCTGCAAAGTGAGGAGGAATGAAAAATGATCAGAGCAAATGATGTTCTTGCAATTATCCATTCAAACGCTTACGATGAGGTAGTTACTTATGAACTGCCTGTCATCGAAACATCGGCAAGACCGGCTTCGGCTATGTCCGCACGGTTTTACAGTACCGAAGCAGACAGCAATACAGCTGCAGCAAATGGCTGTGTTGCGCTTAAGCCGAC
>JAZNMK010000043.1:0-9827 GCA_045579585.1 Acutalibacteraceae bacterium | reverse complement strand
GCAGTCGGCGCACAGCAACACGCAATCGGAGCAGGTGTGGCATTCCGTGCATTGCGGATTGGCTTCGCACAGCGCGCAGGTGTTGTAGCAGGTTTCGCAGACGGTGTCACCGTTACATTCGGAACAGGTATTGCAGTTTTCACAAAAGCTGTACGCGCAGTCGATGCAGATTTCGCCGCATTCTTCACAAATCGTTGTGCACTGCTCGCAGGTGTAGCAGTCGTAGCATTGACCGTATTCGTTGCATTCCATGCAGGTTTCGCCGCAGTCGGGGCAGGCGGTATGACCGTTGCAGTCGCCGCAAAGCCCGCAGCTCTGGCACCAGTCCTCCGCACAGTCCTCACAAACTTTGTCGCAGCCCAGGCACAAAACGGCGCAATCCTCGCATCGGTAGCACTCGCTGCACTGAGGCACATATTCGCATTCAAAGCATGACTGTGCGCATTCCGGACAAGTGGTGCCGCCGTTGCAATCCAGGCACAGGTCGCAGTTGTCGCAGAATTCGAATTCGTCCGCGCATTGGGTGCACGTGTCTCCGCAGTTTTCACAGATGTAATCCGCGCAATTCTCGCAATAAAGGCAACCATCGCATTCATCATATGTACTGCATTCGCCGCAGGTCTCGCAGCAGCCGGGGCAGACTGTTTCGCCGTTGCATTCGCCGCAGCGGCCGCAGCTTACACAGAATTTGTCATCGCTTGAGCAGTTAAAGCATGCTTTGCCGCATTCGGTGCAGATCCTTTCGCCGCAGTCTTCGCAATAGAAGCACTCGCTGCAGTAGTCTTTGGATTCGCATTCGCCGCAGTTTTCATGGCAGCCGGGGCAGACTGTGTCGCCGTTGCATTTGCCGCAGCGTCCGCATGCCTGGCAGAATTCGTCCTCGTCCGCACAGTTGTAACACTTATCGCCGCATTCCGTGCAGATATCCGCGCAATTCTCGCAAAAGAGGCAATCATCATTGCATTGATTATATGTACCGCATTCGCCGCAGGTTTCCGTGCAGCCGGGGCAGACTGTTTCGCCGTTGCATTCGCCGCAGCGTCCGCAGGTAATGCAGAACTTTGAATCATCCGCGCATTTAAAACAGTGTGAATCACATTCGCTGCAGATGATTTCGCCGCAGTCGGGGCAGGCGCCGCATCCGTCGCATCTGTCTCCCGCGCAATAGGTGCACTCCCCGCAGTACGGGCAGATGTAGTCCGCCGCGCAGTCGATGCACATACCGCAGTCATAACACTCAACCCAGTCGTCCCAACGGTAGTTGCCGCATTCGGGACATTCTTTTCCGTCTTCATAATCCGCGTGTACAAACACAACGCCGTTCATAAGCATAAACAGCGCCATAAGCACAGCAAGGATTCTTTTCATGTGTTTCATTACAATACCTCCTGTACATAATTATAGTTATACATATTTTATTTTATCATGTATATTTCATCTGCACATCAGCCAATCGGCTGATTTTTTGAAAAAGCGCAAAAAAACGCAAACCGAAAAAGTTTCGATTTGCGGATGGGTGAGATTCAGATTTTAAAATGCAGTATGATACATACGGTTCCGACTGCGGCAAGAACAGCGCCCGCTATAAAAAAGGCGGTCATTCTCTGATGCAGTCTGTCGTAAAGCTCCGGTGATCCGTCCAAAACATGGTGATACCCGAACAGGTTTAGCACGGCAAAAGCAAGGGACAAAGCACAGACGATCAAAGTGATGATCCCGGCGATCAAAAGCAGCTTTTTCATACGATTTTACAGCGGCTTTCCGCAGTATTCGCAGTATTTTCCGCTGCCTGCCTGAGCGCCGCAATTTTGGCAAAAACGCGGCTTGTGCGCAGCATCACAAGCATACGCGCCCGGATTTGGGATCGTGCCGTGTTCCTGCGCGGTGTTCCGCTCCATCATTTCTCGCTGCGGCGGATAACTGTTCATAACGGCGTTGGCTTCGTTTATGAGCTTTTGCATAGCAGCCTGATCCTCCGCGATTGCCCTATTTGCTTTCGTTTGAGCCTGTGCGCGCTCCTCCGGTGTCATTTTATCGAGCATCGCCTGCACCTTCTTGTTTGCCTCTTCGAGCGCGCGTTCCATCTCTTCCCGGCTGATTTCGATGTTGTTTTCCATCTTCGTTTCCTCCATTCGTTGTTTCGTTTATTTCGCACCGAACACACCGACAAAGGCTTTTTGTTTACTCAGCACAGCGCCGTCTGCGTCCAGCACCTCGATATATGCGTCATATTTTGAATCTTCGGTCGTAAATCGTATGACATAGCCGTCGTCGAGCCGGAGGTTTTTTGCGGAGTAATACGTGTGATCGGCGTCAATGATGTTGACGATATACAATTCCTGTTCATCTGCTTTGGAAAGGGCAATATCACACTGTGTATTCGCTTCAAGGTTTTTTGCGCTTGCAGTTCCCCACAGGGAGGATTTCAGGTTTTCGTCGGTCTGCGGCAAAACCCAGACGTCCGCGGTTTCTACATTGTTGACAAATGTAACGCGGAAACTTTCCGGCTGTTCGGGAAGCATACTGTTATGCGATTTTAAATGCAGCGTCACATCATGACCTGGCATAATAAAAGAAAACACATACCCGTCTTTACTGTTGTAATCTTGTGACATTGCCACGTCTTCATCGATCCAAAAATTATAATCTGTATCTGTGGCGATCATTTTATAATATACTGTCACCCGATCTCCCTGAGCATACGCAGTCTTTTTGCTTTCAAAGCCCCAGCCGTCAAAATGAAGCTCATATTTTTGTTTTGCGCATCCGAACAATGTGAACATCATAACCACTCCAATAAATATACTCAGACAACAAAATGTTCGCCTCATATTTTTTCTCCCACAAATCATTTCAATCCAAACAGGTTTTTGAAAAAGTCGGCAATTTTCGCAAAAAAGCATTTGATCGTATTGATAACACGCCGGAAAAGGCTGACGGGTTTCTCTTCGACTGCGGTAAGCGTCACATCGTATGCACGGCCGAGTTTTGTGTTTGTTTCCGCTGAGACGCAACGTGTCAGCTGAGAGTTCACATAAACAACAGCCGGACTTTCGTCAAAGCCGCTGTCATTCTTTACTCACGGATAGTGTTCCTTACCACGATCCCAAGGCTGCACGCTTCGGATACAAGCTCCGTGCGAGTTCTAAAGCCGGTCTTTTCCAAAAGGTGCTGGATATGGCTTTTCACTGTTCCCACAGAGATATGAAGCCTGTCGGCAATGACGGTGTTGCTGTCGCCCGAGGTCAGCTCTTTAAGGATTTCAAGCTCCCGCTGCGTAAAATCACGGTTTGTCGTATTGCCGATGTGGATCAGCGGCGTTTCATCAGGATAAATACATTCGCCTGCCATCGTGCGTTCCATCAAGTCCAGTATGCTTTCCTTCTGCCCGTCCTTGTACCAGAAGGAATCCACCCCGATTTTTCTTGCACGCTCCAGCCATGAATATTCCGGCATGGAAGTCACGATGATGATTTTGACGTGCGGGAACTGCCGCTTGATTTCTTCCGCCGCGTCCAGACCGCTGTGACCGAGCTCAGTCATAACGTCCATTAAAATCAAATCCACCTGACTTGTGCGGCAAACAGAAGGCGCGGCTGCGGCATTCGCCACCGAAAGAAGATGATGAAATTGGTCGCTGGAACGGATATAGATTTCAAACAGCTCACGCGGCATATCCTGATCCTCTACAATCAATACATTATACGCGATGGCAGAACACCTCCTTTTACGATCTTCTTTTATTTTACTCTTTGTACTGCAAAAGCGCATCCGCCAATCGGCTGATTTTCACAAACTTTTTTGAAAACGAAGCGAAAGCGTAAACCTCTCTGCGCATTTTGCAACAACACAAGCACTCTGTTCACCAGCAAGCAGTGCAAGATTTTTCAGTCCACCAACGAAACGCACGTCCTCCGACGGTATAATTCCATCGTTTACAAAGTCGCAGAGAAGCGTTTGCGCGTTCTCCGTAAATGAGATGTCCAGATTATTTGCTCCGGCATGCTTTGCGGCGTTGATCACAGCCTCCTGTGCGGCGGTAAAAAACAGCGCCCGCTGTTTGCTTGTCATGGCAGACGGAAGCTCTGTTCGCCATGTAAGACGGATCCCCAGCGATCGCGCAAGATCGTTTAAACGCTCTGCCTCTTTTTGATCTGCCGATTCATCATCTGCCTGCATACATAAAAACAGTGCGTTTTGCTCCCATTGCGAGAAAATACGGTCAAGCGCCGCTGCATCCGTCTTATCTGCCGCCATGGTGGAAAGCATCAGCCGGTTCATTTCGTCATGGATACTGACCTTTGCCTGCAAAATTTCCTGTTGCCGAACCGTATCTTCGATGCGCATACTATAAGCTTGCAACTCACCCTTCAGCCGTGAAAGCTCCGCTTTATCCTGCTCAAGAGCCTGCGTTTTGGCGTACTCCGCAGTAATATCTGATGCAATCATTTCGTGCAGCGTTTCGCCCCCGAAAGCGATGTCACGACAGACAAAACGCCACACCTCTCCATCGACAGTCAAGATTTTATCTTTGATTTTGTTGTAAAAATGATTTCCGTTGAGCAGATGACTGCCCGTCAGGCAGACGCACAGACGGTTCATGCAGATATTCGAGAACAGCACCCGTCCGCTGTCGCGCCAGCAGCATACGCCGCAAGGCATCTGATCCAGCAGGCGCTTTACTGCAGCCGGTGTGATGCTTCGTTTTCCGCAGCGCAGAATGACGAGAAACAAGATCACAGCCGCCGCTGTGAGAACGAAAAACGCCGCCAGCCAGCACAGCCACGGAAGGCTGCCAAGCTTTCTGCTGACGGCGGCAATCTGATTTGTGCCGCCGACAAGGTGAATGTCGAACAGTACCTGCCACAGAAAATATGTGCTCATAAAGTGAAGCATAGAAAAAGCGGCAAGGCGGTATCTCCTGTGACTTATCGCCAGTACGATCCCAAAGATACAGATCAGGCACAACAGCAACGCCCAAAGCGAAAATAACGACCGGGAAAGTTCTGTAAGCATATAAAATGCCGTCATGCTTCGCACCCCCTTCCGGGCAGAGTGAAGCAAATATATGTTACATCATCCTCTTGCAGGATATCGGTTTGTATGTTTGCACGTTTCAATATCAGACGCATACCGTCGGCAACAGAAACTGACAGATGTTCCATCGTCAGCTTGCACACCGCTGTTTCACTTGATGAAAGGTTGACGAACACTCCGCGCAGAACTTTAATATTTGCTTCAAGAAGCATACCGAACGTCTCAAACACCGCAAGGGCTGATTTGACGGAAATTTCGCCGTCAGACGTGTTGATAAGCTCCGCCGGTATGCCGGAAAAATTCAAATAGCGTAATACCTCTGAGAAGGAAACGGCCAGTTCGCCCGCCTCGATCGTTTGACACTTGTCAGATAGCAGCATAAGGTTCGCGTATCGCTTGATGAACGCGCCGAACAGGGTGATCTGCCGGCAGCACGTCTCCCGAACTGCCGCGTCGGAGGATGCGCGCGCAGCTTCCGCCAGGCGCGAGATTGCACGGGACTGCCTCTGTGTGTGCTTGGCAATTGTATCATACAGCGCCGTGCGCTGTTCGATTTTCGCCTGCTTTTCCGCAAGCTCGTTTTGCAGGCGGATCAGCTCCGCTTCCTGCGAAAGGGCTTCCTTTGCCCCTTCGAGTTCTTCGTTTAATCGGTCAAGCTCGGTCAAATCATCCTGCCAGAAGCCGAATCCGCCCGGCAGCTCCATTTTGTGCAGGACGGTATGCGCACCGATCCTTGCGCCGTCGGGCGCGTCGAACTGCTCCACGGTCAACTCGATGGCAGAACCGGAGGCATAGACCGTTTTGCCTTTGCTGTCTGTGATTTGCGCACGGATGGGAAAGGTCTGAAACAGCTTTACGTATCCCTTGTTAGTCGGAATCATACCAAGCTGTATACAACATTCCAGTATACCTGCAACCATAAAAATCAGTGTTTCCGGCAGCTCGATGATATATGTGCCGTTGAGCTTTGGCATTTTTTCAGTTGCCAGCAGAATGCTCTCGGCAATCCCGATGACAAACGGAATAACGGTCAGCCATGCGTACTTTTTCGCGCTGTTTATACTGCATTTAAAACCAAGAAAAAAAACAGCCGCCAGATACAGCGAATACTGCCATGCGGTAATGATATAAAACAGCCATCCGTAGGAATATTGCCTGTCCCAGCCGGCATATCCCGGCTGAAAGAGGAATACCTGCTGATGCAGATCGTTTGTAAGCACCAGCAGAATCATTACAACGGTAACCGCACCGATCCAATACCATTTTTTTAAAATCCTCAACTCATCCTTCGGCGAGATAAGCAGAGCAATATAAAAGAAAAAAAGAGGGATCAGAAGCATCGGCACATAATACAGATACCATGTATGGCGCGCCAGCACGTCCACGCCGGCAAATACGCTGTATTTGATGCCGCGCAGCAGAATAAGAAGTAAAGCCATACATGAAAGCGATTTCATTATGACCGACAATCCGCCCGCCCTCGGCAGTCTGTAAGCATAGTACAAAACCAAACACACAGATAGGAACAGCAGATAGATCGATGAAACGTTCCGCGTCGGAAACCGGTCGGGAAGGATGCTTGCACAAGGTATAATGTTGACCGCCAGAAGCAGATAGTATAGCGCAAGCCGCTTGAGCGTTGATTTCACTTCATGCATGTTTCTCAACCCCTCCGTTATCAGAATCATATCTATGATATCACCCGGATCAATATCCTGTCAACGTACAGTTTGCAACAATGAAAAAATAGTGATAAATCATATATATTGTCTAAAAGCCATGAGACGCTTCAGACAAGAAAAATTGCCTGTAACACAAGGCTTTGGGGCTATGTGGCAAAAAAGAATAGTTTCATTGTGACCGAGATTAGTTTCATTGTAGGAGAAAAGTTTCATTGTCAAAAAGAATAGTTTCAGCGTGAAAAAACAGCCCTTACTACCGCTTGAGTAGTAGGGGCTGTTTTGCTTTATAGGATTATAACTGCAAAATGCTGATATCCATCTTCGTGTTTTCGATGTAGTGCTTGTACATTGTTTCAGCCGGAAGTAAACGAATCTGTATGTCCTGCAGACCGAGGCCGCTTAACATAGCAACTGGAACACATCACCAAAAACAGCCGCTACATTAGCACGATTGATTTCCTCAATAATAAGCAATCTCTTTAGCAATTTACAACCCTCCTCAATAGAAAGCAAACGGGGGCGGAACTTGTCCGCCCCCGAAGTATTACGGTGTTTCGACATCGGAGCCCGTATAAAGGTATCTTAAATGAAAACCCGCGTTAGCGTCCTTGACGTCGTTGTAAGCGATGGTCACGCCGTATTCTACAGATACGTCAAGCCCCTTGTCGCCGAAGCCGTAAACGTAATGGTAGCGCGGGTGCGAATCCTCGATCGGTTTCGGCGTGCGCCGCGTGACCCACGTTTCATCCTGGCAGAGATACGCCTTTTCGGCGATCTTCCTGATCGTGCTGCCTGCGGGCATGGCTTTCGTCTTTTGAGTTGCGCCGCTGCCTTTGACGTAAACGTCTTCCCAAACGCCGCCGCTGTTTTTTCCGATATAAGACTCCGTGACCTTGCCTTTTTTCATAATGACATACCAATAGGTATTGCCTTTACCGCCGAGAATATGATCCACGTCATTCCGGTATGCCTGATAAAACTCAAAGCCGCCGTTTTCCTCGACAAGTTTAATGAACTTTTCTTCAAACATGGCGTTCATCATTCGTGCATCAGTGCTTCCAGCTCAGCGTCAGATTTGACGGTGAGCTCATTTTCGTTATAGAAACGGGTCAGCAGGGTGGCGATGGCTTTTCCCTCATAGGTGAAAACGAAATCGTAGTAGCCGGGTTCACATTCTTCGGGATTCAGATAAAAGCTGCCCCATTCCGTTTCATCTGGATTTTCCGCATCCTCGGGATAATGAAGATCGCAATAGTTCGCAAAGTTCGAATCGAGATCGGAGAACTTGGCTGTGTTATAATACTCCTGATCGTCGCGGTGCTTCAGGATCCAGACGCGCAGACCGTACGTCGCGTCGGTATCCGGGTAGAAATAGACCCACTCGTTCAGTTCAAAGATGCAGCGGACGTCGGTCAGAGAGGACTCTTTTCCGTTGATGCCGTCGTAGCCGCCGGCACAGTTGCCTTTGATGGTTACGCCGCGAAGGACGGACGGATCTCTGTCGTCAAGATTGATGATATTCATCTTGCCGGTGAGTTTTGCCGCCTCGGCGTTATTGCCGCTTTGCGAGGTGTTGCTGTTGCCGGACTCGTTTCCGGACTGCTGATTATCACCGGTGCTGCTTGCGGGCGGATTTGTGCTGTTGCTTCCGGGATCGTTGCCTTTGCAAGCCACCAGGCTGACGATCATTAAGAGAGCAAGCGCGAGTATAAGTAACTTTTTCATAAGTGGCCTCCTGGTTTTAATTTATAATTAAGTCAAACATAGCACACAATATGCGGAATTGCAAGCCATAAAAGCGAAATTATTGTGAAATAACAAGGAAAAATGACTCGTGTCGATTTTAAGTTGTCGCTGAATACCGACATCTGAGAGAATTGACGCGTTTTTTGATTTAGCCTCTTGACAAACGAACAAATGTTCTGTATAATGATATCTGTGGTTTTGTCGCTTTATGCGGGAAAGCCACAAAAACTGAATATCGGTGTCAACATATTTGCGGGCTTTACGCCCGACAACGCGGCGGCAGGCTAACCGAAGGAATGATACTTTTACTCTATTCGATTTTGCAGGATTACGGAATAACCGACACCCCGAAAGAAGCTGTTGCGGTAACCGAACAGCACACAGAAATGTCTGAAACAATCAAAGCGTTCACAGGCGAACAGATTGAAAGCATTATGAAAAGCTGGGGTGCAGTAGACACTCTTTCTCAAAGAGAAAAAGAGGTGCTGCGCTTCCTGCTCGAAAACAAAAAACGCAAGGTTATTGCCGATACGCTTTTCGTAACCGAAAACACAATCAAAAAACATACGGCAGCAATATACCGCAAGCTTGTAACCGCAAACCGAACAGAACTTTTTGAAAAAGCAAAAGAATACTTACAGTAACAATATAGATAACCGAATAAAACAGCGACAGCCCACAGGCATCGAAACCTGCGGGCTGCAATCATATACAATGAATATCTGTGGCATTATAGCGAATATGAAAAAGAATGACTTTTTTTGTAAAAATTATATTCTGCAGGAAATCCTGCGCCAAAAAGACAGCGTTGTTTTTCTAACAAATTTCTAACAAACGAACGAAAAATGAGTTTTTGCGTGAATCATGGTGTATCAACACTTGCGCAAATTGACCTTTTGGTTTCTTGAACTGAACTTTTGTCAGAAAATTCTGCAAGTTACCACGAAATGGAATGTCATTCCGCTATACGAGTGTCACTACGAACCAAAAGGTCAGGGGTTCGAGTCCCTTCCAGCGCGCCAAAACAACCGATATGCCATCAGGTGTGTCGGTTGTTTTTTGTACGATTATGGGACTCGAAGGACGAGCGGCACAGAGCAACAGTCCGGTGGACTGTTGTGACCGCGAGCGACCAAGCCGCCGTAGCGGCGGCGCGAATCGAGTCCCTTCCGGCGCGCCAATGAAAATCGTTGAAATCCCAAGGGTTTCAGCGATTTTTGTTTTTGTTTGCAACAAAGGCAACCCCTGGCTATGCCAGGGGAAAAGGAGAGCTTAAAGCGAGGGGAGAAGTAGACAAGAAAAAAGCTCCTTGATACATTAGAAGTGGTTTGCCGACCACACAACTAAAATAACAAGGAGGTC
>JAZNMK010000042.1:0-40732 GCA_045579585.1 Acutalibacteraceae bacterium | reverse complement strand
TTTGATGAGGTGAGAATATGGCTATGTGGAATCCATGGCGAGGTTGCAGAAAATACAGTGAAGGTTGTCTGCATTGCTATATACATAAAGGCGATGCAAAACGAGGTGTTAATACAAACGACATTGTAAAAACAAAAGATTTTTGCAAACCTATTGAGAAGTTGAAAAACGGAAACTACAAAATGAAAGCAGGGATAGTTTATCTTTGCTTTTCAACAGATTTTCTGATAGAAGAAGCAGACGTATGGCGCAAAGAATGCTGGGATATGATAAAAGAGCGACAAGATTGTACTTTTCTTTTTCTGACTAAACGGATAGACAGATTTGCAGATTGTGTTCCTGCCGATTGGGGCAACGGATATGAAAATGTTGTTGTGTGCTGTACTGTTGAAAACCAAAAAAATGCAGATAAAAGATTGTCGTTATTTGAATCACTTCCTATAAAGCACAAATGCATTACTGCACAACCGTTGCTTGAAAAAATACATATTGAACCGTATCTTGATGATGTTGAACTTGTAGTTGTGGGTGGAGAATCAGATAAATTTGCAAGACCTTTTGATTATGCATGGGCATTAGATATTCGTGAACAATGTATCAGAAAAAATGTTTCTTTTGAATTCAGACAATGCGGAACTCACTTTATTAAGGACGGTAAAGAATATAAATTACAGACAAAAGACCTGTGTAGTCAAGCAAGAAAAGCAGGAATAGATTTTATAGCAGACAGATAAATTCCAATTTATAGAACTATAAATAGTTACATAAGGCTCAATAGTCTCAAAACAAAAGCACTTCCGAAGAAGTGCTTTTGTTTTGACTTGGAAAAGGCATGTTTCAATATGCTTTTTCTTGCTTGATTTTAGCATATGTTTTATATATAATCGAATTATTAATTTCTTTGTTTTAAATGGTTTATTATTCATTATCAATTACCGTATAATACCTTTACTTTTCATCTGATAAAAACGGAATTTTTACCGTTGCAATTATGCTTTGCGATGTAACAGAGTACAGCTTTAATATCGGTGTAATTTCGAAAAAATTCACAGGCAAGTGACAGCTTTTATTACGGCATTCAGCCGTATATAACCAGAGCTTACACTTGGGGTCAGGGCTTTCAAACGGCGGCTTAAACAGCGAAAGCGAAGCAGGCGGCATTGATGCGGCAACAATCGCTTGTAAAGCACTGTACACCCGCTCAACAGGAGCAACAGGTTATTGCTTGATTTTTATTCAAAACACTTATATAATTTATACAGTGATAGAAAAGTTTTGCAAAAAGAATTTATTAAAGTTTTTTACAGAGGTTATTAATTAAATGGCAACGTTACTTCTTGTTATAATATATATTGCTTTTATTGGTCTTGGAGTGCCTGATTCACTTATTGGCTCTGCCTGGCCCGAAATACATACTCAGCTAGATGTTCCCATTGAAGCGGTAAGTGTACTTACGTTTATTATTTCGGGTTGTACAGTGTTATCAAGTATGTTCAGCGCAAAAATTCTCAATAAATTGGGAACCGCCAAAGTAACGGCATTCAGTACGGCCATGACTGCAGCTGCATTGATCGGCTATTCATTTGCACCGTCATTTTGGTTTATGATTCCGCTCGCTGTAGTTCTCGGACTTGGTGCGGGTGCTATAGATTCGGGACTTAACAATTACGTTGCACTTTATTTCAAAGCAAGCCATATGAATTTTTTGCACTGCTTTTACGGTGTAGGTGTGTCTCTTAGCCCGTATCTTATGTCACAGGCTTTAAGTAACGTAGGCTGGCGCGGCGGTTACCGCTATGCGTTTTATGTTCAGGCGTTTATTGCGGTGCTGCTGATTGTTTCTGTTCCGTTGTGGAAAAAGACATCTGTGTCTGAAGAATCGGAAGAAAAAAGTGTAAATCTCACCCTTTTACAAATGGCAAAAATGTCCGAAGTGCGGATTGTATGGATTATTATGCTTGCCACCAATGCAATCGAATATGCCTGCGGAGTATGGGGAAGTACATATCTCGTCGAAGAGAAAGGCTTTAAGACAGAACACGGTGCACTTGCACTGACAATCTATTATGTCGGAATGTCAATCGGACGATTTGTTTCGGGCTTGCTTGCCGATAAAATCAGTACGTGGAAGCGTATCGGTATAGGGGCTGTTATTCTTGCTCCTGCCGTTGCTGTTATGCTTCTTCCTCTTCAAGGTGTAATTTCTGTTATCGGTTTGTTCCTTATCGGATTGGGCAACGGCTCAATTTATCCGAATATGATACATCTCACACCGCACAATTTCGGCAAAGAAGCTTCACAATCAATCATGGGCTCGCAGATTGCTTTTGCCTACATTGGTGTAATGCTTGCGCCTCCTGCAGTAAGTTTTATCAGCGGAGTGTTCGGAATAAAGGCATATCCCATTCTGCTTACCGTACTTTATGCGGTTATGGTTATTGCTCTGAAGTGTTTTGTCAAGCATTTGAAAAAGCAAGGCAAATATGATGTGAATGTGTAAAAATTTAAAGGTGTCAAGAATGAAAAATAGTGATGGATTTGATTTGAGCAGCTTTATATCACCCGATGTATCGTATGCTCCTGTGTATATTTGGGTGTGGAATGATATCTGTACCGGTGAAATTATAGACGAACAACTTGCTGAGATGCTTCGGCTGGGAATTCGTGCATTTTATATTCTTCCTGAACCGAAGGAATTTCGCCCCGACAGTATGCCCACAAATCTTTCACCTGAATATCTTTCTTCGGAATACTTTGAACTTTGTGCTTATGCAATTGAAAAGGGAACTTCGCTTGGAATGAACTGCTGGATTTATGATGAGGGCGGTTGGCCGTCGGGCAGTGCGTGCGGAAAAGTTGTTAAAGATAATCCCCAATATGGCTCAGGCGGCAATTATCCCGATTTGCTCAACAAAGAGGCGACGGAATATTTTATCGAAATAACTCACAAAAAATATGCATCGGCAACAAGAAGTTTTTCTGCCGTTTTTACCGATGAGCCGAAAGCTCCGTCAAATCCGTTCAGCAAAGATTTGGCCGATAGATATGAGCAAATCTATGGTGAATCAATATTACCGTACCGTTTGCTAATTGAAGGAAAAGAAAAAACAACTGAAGAAAACGTACATATTCTTCGCCGTTGGTATGATCTGTGCAGCTTCACTTTCTGCGCAAATTATCTGTTGCCCTGTAAAAAATGGGCAAACAAAAACGGCTTTGCTTTTACGGGCCATCTTGATAAGGATCATAGTCCACACGGCTGTATGAACGGCGGTGGGAATTTCAATCTGATGCGTGCTCTGCGGTGCTTTGATATTCCGGGCGTAGATGTTATCTGGCGTCAGCTTTATCCCGAAACCCAAGTGAAAATAAAAGATGATATGAATGCTTACAACGGTTTTTTTCCCAGATATGCTTCATCTGCCGCCTCACACAACGGCACAAAGCTTGCAATGAGCGAAATCTTCGGCGTTGCCGGTCCCGGACTTACTTATGATATGATGAGATACACTGTAGGGTATCAGGCTGTGCGAGGAATAAACATATTCAATCCGTTCAATTTTCCGCTCGGACGTAAAGGGCAGCTTCTTGCACAGGAACTGCCGATTTTTACGGAGAATCAGCCGTATTATTGTCATCTCGGTCAGTTCAACCGTTATACAGAACGGCTGTCTTATATATCTTCTCTCGGTGAGCGAGTATGTGAAACTGCGCTTTATTATCCCGTTTCCGATTTTCAGGGCAGACTCAACGCAGAGTCGATAGCAAAAGAATTTGATTCTCTTGGCAAAAGGCTCGAGGATATGACGGTGGATTTTGACATTGTTGATGACGATGTTATACAGACTGCCGAAATAACCGATAACGGTTGTATGCATATCGGCTTAGCGAAATACAAAAACATTATTATCCCTGAAGATGCTTATATCCCGGAAGCTACGCAAAGAGTATTGAATGGATTTGTTAAATACGGCGGAAAAGTTTCCAACAATGTTTCAGGGTCCAGACCCGTAATACAAGCCGACGGCAACGGTCTGCGCGCAATGCACAGAAAAGCAAAAAATGCAGAAATTCTTATTCTTTTCAATGAATCGGAAAAGAATAAAAATTCCAGTATTAATTTGCCGTTGTCAAACGGTTATCTGCTTGATTTAGAAAACGGTAAACTGCAGCGTGTGCAAACTAATAACAGTGTGCTTAATCTCTCTCTTGCTTTGGGAGAAACGGCTGTTGTGTTGCTGACAGATGAAAATCTTAATGCCGAAACTCCGAAATATTTCAATAACATATTTAATATTTCCGATAGGTTTACATTACGCAAAGAGGTTGAACTTGTATGTAACGAAAATGGCTTTGAGAATATAAACCGTTCCGAAGAAAAAGTTCCCGTAAACCTCGGTGATTGGTCTTGTTTAACAGGCAGTGCTTATTCGGGCAGCTGTGTTTATGAAACCACCTTTATACTACCCGAAGAAATGGTAGGCAAAGAGGGCGAAATCAGTCTTGGCGATGTGCATTTTGCAGCTTCTGTATATCTCAATGACCGATTTTTGGGGGCATCTCTGATGCCGCCGTATAACTTAAAAATACCCGAAGAACTTCTTGGTAAAGAGAATAAACTGAAGGTAATTGTAACCAACACGTCGGCGAATTGGTACATACACACCGATTATTTTGACAAGTGGAGCGTAAAAGAATTATCTCCCTATTTTGAGGCGGAGATTGATTATGCCAAAGATTCTGTATCCGGCGGATTGTACGGCCCCGTTGTTTTGTATACGGAATAATGTTAGATATTGCGGTTAATTTTTCAGTGCCTGAGAGTTTTAATTAACGATGAAAATAGGTGAATGCTAAGTGCAAAAAGGAACGGTATTCAATATACAGAAATTCTGTATACACGACGGTGACGGTATACGTACCTGCGTATTTCTGAAAGGCTGTCCTCTCAGGTGCATATGGTGCCACAATCCCGAAAGCCTTCAGAAAGCACCGAGCCTTTCTTTTGATTTTAAAAAGTGCTCTTTGTGCGGTAAATGTATTCAGCTGTGTTCTTCGCGCACTATAGAAGATAATTTTCTTGCTGTTGACCGTGTGAAGTGTGTCGGATGCGGAGAATGTGCCGGAATCTGTTTGAATAATGCCAACGAAATTATCGGCAAAGATATGACGGCAAACGAAGTTTTATTTGAGGTAATGAAAGATAAAATGTTCTATGATACTTCCGGAGGCGGTCTTACCGTTACCGGTGGTGAGCCGTCATATCAGCCTGATTTCACATTGCAGCTTCTTCGCCATGCCAAAGATGCCGGAATTTCAATTGCCGTGGAAACCTGCGGTATCGGCCCGCGCGATTTCTATAAGAATGCCGCAGAGTTTGGTGCAACGTTTCTTTACGATATAAAATGTGTCGATCCCGATAAACACTTAAGGCTTACGGGTGCAGATAATAAGAAAATTTTGTCAAACCTTCGTTATCTTATGGACAGATGTGCGGATATTATCATCAGAATCCCGCTGATTCCAGACTGCAACGACAGTGATGAGGATATTGCCTTGTTGGCGGCTTTGCTTAACGAAAACCGAGCAAAATACAGATATGCTGAGATTATGCCGTATCACTCTTTAGGAATCGGAAAGTCGGAAAAACTTGGCTTATCTGCACCGTACATTCATGAAAACGCAACTGATGCAGATATATCACGTTGGTTGTCACTTTTTGCTTATTACGGTGTGGATGTAAAGGTATCAAAATAACTGAGTGATTGAGGTTTAATTATGACAGATTTAATTCAACTTGATCCTTTCCTTTACGGATATTTTTTTGACGAAACTCTTGAGCACGGCGAAAGGGTAGGCTTAGCGCTGCTTTATGCCGCGAAGAATATTGAAATCAGGTTTTCACATCGTTTGTTACCCGAAACGGCTTTTGAAACCAAGTACGGCACTTCGGGGTATTCTCCATCTGAGGGGCTTTGGTTTTCATGTGATAATATTTTAAAGCTTGCCGAAAGTTTTCCGCAACATAAGGATACACTTTACAGATATGTTCAGGAAATAAATATTTTCAAAAGCAAAGCTAAAAGGCTTTTTTCCGAATCGACAGAGGCGCTTGACCGTTCGGGCGCAGAATGGGGCGGAGGTTGGGGAGGCCATTCTAACCCCGATTACGGAAGGATAATCAACTTCGGCACTGACCGTCTGCGCACAATAATCGACAATAACCGCGATAAATATCCCGATGATATATGGTTTTACCGTTCCTGTTCGTATGTGCTTGATGCTATGGATATTATCGGTGAAAGGTACCGATTGGCTGCACTCGAAAAAGCTGAAATCAGCGAGAGTGCTGAGGATAAAGCCTTTCTTCTTCGTGTTGCCAGGGCTTTTGAAACTGTGCCGAAAAAGCCCGCTTATGACTTTACTTCGGCAATGTGTTCTTTTATGCTTGTCTTCGCTCTTGACGGCAGTGATTCACCCGGCCGTTTTGATCAGTATATGTATCCTGCCTACACAAAAACCGAGAACAAAGAGGATGTAACAGACCTGCTGGACAGGCTGTGGGATTACTTTTACTTTCATCGCTCCTGGAATCTCTGTATTTCGGGAAGTGATGAGAATTTTAACGATGAGACTAATGAGCTTACTTACGATATTCTCGCTATGGTAAGAAAGAAAGGTTACAATACCCCGAATCTTACCTGCCGTGTACATAAAAACACACCCGATAAGCTGTGGAGTGAAATTGCAGATACTCTGGCAACGGGAACAGGGCTTCCTGCACTGTATAATGACGATGTGGTTTGCGCTGCGCTTGAAAAAATCGGCATTCCACCCAACGACAGCCACGATTACTGTATGAACGGCTGCAACCAGATAGATATCCTCGGTAAAAGCCATATGGGTCTTGAGGACGGTGAGGTTGTTTTTACAAAGTGCCTTGAGTTTGCACTGCATAACGGCTCGGATGCTGTGAGCGGCGAAAAGGTTTCTGTTGAAACGGGTGACCCGACAACTTTTGATACATATGAGCGGTTTGAGCGTGCGTTTATGGATCAGCTCGAGTTTGTAACCTATAATTCCTGCAGCAGTGCTAATGCTTGGCAGCATATGCGCGGTGTGTTTGAGCCGCATCCGCTGCGCTCTTGCCTGATTGAAGGCTGCCTGGAAAAAGGCCGAGACTATCGCAACGGCGGTCCCCTTTACAACCACGGACAGATTCTGGCAGAAGGCATTGCCGACGCAGGGGACAGTCTCTACGCTGTAAAAAAGCTTGTTTATGATGAGAAAAAATATACAATGTCACAGCTCATTGATGCACTGAATGCAAACTTTGTCGGGTATGAGCGTCTTTATCACGATTTTAAGAGCTGTGAAAAGTTCGGCAACGATATTGAAGAGGCGGACAGAATAACCGCGCGTGCTCTCAACCGTTTCTTTACCGTGCTAAAACGCAACAACACCTACAGAGGCGGCGTATTTACAGGCGGATGCAGTACGTTTAACCGCGCTGCTGACTATGGACGCCGGACTGCAGCGTTGCCTAACGGAAAACTGAAAGGGGAGCCGCTTCTTGCGGACAGCATTGGCGCAACTCCGGGTCGCGATGTGAACGGACCAACCGCACTGATTAAATCTGTTCTCAGATATAATCAAACCGATGCCTGCAGCGGTTTTGTTTTTCAGAACAAATTCGAAAAAAAGATGTTTTGCAACGAAAAGGGCAAAGCTTCTTTCATTGCGCTTGCAAAAGCTTATTTTGCCGCAGGCGGACAGCAGTACACTGTTACTGTTGTTTCTCCCGATGAGCTTCTGGATGCAAAGCTTAACCCTGAAAACCACCGCAATCTTATAGTCCGTGTCGGCGGCTACAGCGATTATTTTGTAAATCTTAATGAGGAGCTTCAGGATAACGTTATTGAAAGAACGTTTATAAATCAAGGGTGATATTATTGACAGCATTGAACTTATTGATGCAAAGCTTGATGGCTGTCATCCTAACGACCTTGGATTTATGTCTAAAAGAAATGGGAGATATGCTTGAGCGGATTTTATAATAACAGCTTGTGTCGGTAATAAAGTATTTTATTTAACGGTTAAAAACGGTCGTGTTGAGCGGCCGTTTTTTAAAATTATATTCTGTGAAATTCTTAAGCAAAATTAAGATTTTTTTATGTTGAATATTAATAATTTTATTGTATCATACACTCGGAGGTGAAAATAATGAACGTTTTGGTTGTTGATGATGACAAGGAGATTGTTGACAGTATATGCATTTTTCTTTCAGGTGAGGGGTATAAGCCTCTTAAAGCTTATGACGGAATTGAAGCGCTGGATGTTTTATCGGAAAACGAAGTGCATTTAATGATTCTTGATATTATGATGCCGAAACTTGACGGAATAAAAACTCTGATGAAATTGCGTGAGTCGAGGAATATTCCTGTCATACTGCTTTCTGCCAAGTCGGAAGATACGGACAAAATTTTGGGCCTTACCGCAGGGGCGGACGATTACGTTACAAAGCCGTTTAATCCGTCCGAGCTTATGGCGAGAGTAAAATCGCAGTTAAGGCGATTTACCACACTCGGTTCAATCGGCAAGCATAACGGAGAGATTGTTATCGACGGGCTTTGTGTCAATACCGAGAATAAGACAGTAAAGGTCGACGGCGAAACCGTCAGGCTTACACCGGTGGAGTATAAAATACTCGAGCTGTTGGTCAGAAACAGGGGGCGAGTTTTTTCAGCAGAAGATATTTATTCCAACGTATGGAACGAGGAAATGCTCGTTGGTTACAACACGATTGCGGTACACGTGCGCCATATAAGGGAGAAAATTGAGATTAATCCGAAAGAGCCTAAGTACCTCAAGGTAGTATGGGGCATCGGGTACAAAGTGGATTAAAAGGAGGTCAGGTAATGAAAAAGATATTTTATTCAACTGCGCTTAAGCTTATTGCTGTGATTTTGTTTGTTGTGAGTATAATGCTTGGTTCGCTTACGTTTGTGAAAGGATTTTCGGATTATTACAATGATGATGATTTTGTTTATTCGTTCGAAAGCGATTTTTCGGAATCCTGGTATATCTCAAATCTGCTTAACGAGCCGGCGCTCAGAATGCTGAGCGTATATCATATCGCTATTCCCGAGAGTGAGTATGATATTAACGGTAATCCCGTGATAAAAGAAGCTGATGCAGAAAAGGTAAAAGGAGTTATAAAGCAGTGGTTTAACGATTTTGACGCTGCGGATAAAATCAACTATTTTGTTCAATGGAACGATATGGTGGTTACAAATTGCGGTGCACAAATGGCGGGTGAGCTTGCCGAAAGTGATAATTATATGTATTTTGAGCGGTACGATAACGGCAGAATAGTATTTGAATCATCACAGCCGTATAACAGGATGAATTATCTTTACGGCTTTGAAGCGTACAACGATAAAAGCACGATAGTTATAGAATGTAACATAAAGGAAGAAGTTATCAATAATTTTAAAACAATCTGGGAAAAGCAGGAGCGGCTTGTAATTGATACGGTTGCACGTATTGCCGTGTGTATCGTTGTGGCTTTGCTTACACTTATTTATCTTTTGTGCGTATGCGGTAAGGATAAAAACGGTGAATATAAGAATATGTGGCTTGATAATATCTGGCTTGAGGTGCATCTGGCGGCAATCGGCGGCTCGGGTGTCGGTGCGGTTATGCTGTGTTGGTTCCTGCTTGAAGAGTATCTGACGGATTATTTCCCCTTGAATCTTTTGAATCTTGCAGTCGGTGCCGCTGCAGCACTCGGCAGCTCGGTTATTATCTCTTCGCTGCTTTCCGTTATCAGGAACATCAAAACCCGCAGACTTATGAAAACGAGTGTTATTCTTATCGTTCTTAAGTGGTTGTTCAGCGTCTCTTTTAAAATGCTCAGGTGGTTATTCCGCATAATAGTTAAGTTTACAAAATGGGTCGGCAAAAAAACAAAACTTTATTGGTCAGCCCTTTTCAGGCTGCTTTCCAAAAAAAGCGGTGTTTTACTTATCGGTGCGCTGTTGATATATACTGCTGTTATGGGTGTTTTGTGTGCCGGTGTAGTGTTTGATCCGTTTTGGCTTATTTTGTGCGTGCTTGTTTTCGGTGGTGCGTGCTTTGCTGTGGCTTTGCGCTCCAAGGATTTTGATGAAATCAAAAAAGGTGTCAGCCAGGTGCGCGGCGGCAACGTTGCTTATAAAATTTCTGATCTTAAATGCAGCGATATGAAAAATCTGGCGGTTGATATCAATGATATTGCCAAGGGACTTGATGAAGCCGTTGCCGCAAAGGTGAATGCGGAGAGGCTGAAAAGCGAACTTATTACTAATGTATCGCACGATCTGAAAACGCCTATAACTTCAATAATCAGCTATACGCAGTTGCTGTCAAAAGTCGATGGTTTGCCTGAAGAAGCGAAGGATTATGTGTCGGTAATTGCAAAAAAGAGCGACAGACTCAAAAGGCTCACTCAGGACCTTTTCGATATATCAAAGGCGCAGAGCGGTAATGATGCTGCTGTTATGGAAAAGCTCGATGTTGCACTTCTCATCAATCAGGCTCTCGGTGAGCACGACAGCGAAATTCAGCGCTCAGGCCTGCCGTTTTGCATTGATACACCTAAGGATATGTTTATTTATGCCGATGGGCGTAAAATGTCTCGTGTGCTCGGTAATCTGATAAACAACATACTCAAATACACTATGAAAAACACGCGTGTGTTTATTTCGGCATCCGAAAAAGACGGTAATGTTGAAATTGAGTTTAAGAACATTTCGGCATACCCCTTGAATTTCAATACGGAAGAAATAACGCAAAGGTTTATACGCGGTGATGAATCCAGAACAGCAGAAGGCAACGGCCTTGGGCTTGCAATTGCAAAAAGCTATACCGAACTGTGCGGCGGAAGCTTTGATGTTGTTATCGACGGAGATATGTTCAAAGCAATTATAAAATTCCAAAAGCATAACTGATTTAAAGTTTCGATTTGCATATTGAAAAACAGCGACTTGTTGCACTCAGATTATTTTCATAATGTATTGACATTTAGGCATTAATGATACATAATAATTAAGATATAATTTTATAGGAGTGTGTAATATTATGCCATTAGTAAATGCTAAAGAAATGCTTACAAAAGCAAAGGCCGGTCACTATGCAGTAGGCCAGTTCAATATCAACAACCTTGAGTGGACAAAGGCAATTCTTCTCACTGCACAGGAGATGAATTCTCCCGTTATCCTTGGTGTTTCCGAGGGTGCAGGTAAATATATGTGCGGTTACAATACCGTTGTCGGTATGGTTAACGGTATGCTCGAGACTCTCAACATCACTGTTCCTGTTGCTCTTCACCTTGACCACGGCTCATATGAGGGCGCAAAGGCTTGCATCGAGGCTGGCTTCAGCTCAATTATGTTCGACGGTTCTCACTACTCAATCGAGGAGAATATCGAGAAGACCAAGGAATTGGTTGCTATTTGTGAAGAAAAGGGTCTTTCAATCGAGGCTGAGGTTGGCTCAATCGGCGGCGAGGAAGACGGTGTTGTCGGCGCAGGTGAATGTGCAGATCCTAACGAGTGCAAGATGATTGCTGACCTTGGCGTTACAATGCTTGCAGCAGGTATCGGCAATATCCACGGTAAGTATCCCGAAAACTGGGCAGGTCTTTCATTCGAAACTCTTGCAGCAGTTCAGGAAAAGACAGGCACAATGCCTCTCGTTCTCCACGGCGGCACAGGTATCCCTGCTGATATGATCCAGAAGGCAATCTCTCTCGGTGTTTCCAAGATCAACGTTAACACAGAGTGCCAGCTTGCATTCCAGGAAGCAACAAGAAAGTACATCGAAGCAGGCAAGGATCTTGAAGGCAAGGGCTTCGACCCCAGAAAGCTTCTTGCTCCCGGCGTAGAGGCAATCAAGGCTACAGTAAAAGAAAAGATTGAGCTCTTCGGCTCAGCAAACAAGGCATAAGTCCTGCCTTTATAATCTGTTATACAAAAGCGGTCACTCGTTGGCCGCTTTTTCTTTTTATTCTACCTGTTGTTGAATAATATCGTGTTTGCGGTGATTGAAAAATTATTAACCTTAATATATAATATTAGTCAATTACGTTAAACAGAGGTTAAGTATATGGTTGATATCTCATTATGGATAAATATCTTTTTGCAAAAACTTGAAGGTGAATTTGGCGAGAGGGTATGTTTTGCCGGTTTGCAGGGCAGTTATGCCCGCGGTGAAGCAACATCTTCAAGTGATATTGATGTTGTTGTAATATTCGATAAATTAACTTGTGTGGATATTAATGTTTATAACGCGTTGCTGGATTCAATGCCTCACAGAGAGCTAGTCTGCGGTTTCGTTTCCGGTAAAAGTGAGCTTGTTTCCTGGGAGCCTGCCGATCTTTTTCAGTTCTATCACGATACCGTCCCCCTCAAGGGCAACTTGGATTATTTACTATCGCTGATTGGCGATGAGGCTGTTAACAGGGCGATAAAAATCGGTGTTTGCAATATATATCACGGCTGTGTTCACAATATGCTTCACGAAAAAAACGACGATATTCTGATAGCGCTTTACAAATCTGCGTCGTTTGTTGTGCAGGCAATATGCTTTAGGCAAACGGGAAAGTATTTCAGCCGCCTCGCTGAACTTTCACAGCACGTATCACCTGAAGAAAAAAAGATAATTGATACATTTGTTGCTTTGAAAAATGGCGGAAGTGTAGAGTTTCATAAAATGTCAGAGCTTTTGTTTGTGTGGTCAGGCGGTTTGATAAAAAAATAAAGTATGTGAGATTTTGATATGGAGTTCAATGAAAAATTACAGGAATTAAGAAGACACAAGGGCTTGACTCAGGAGGAACTTTCCGAGGCTCTTTTTGTGTCGAGAACAGCTGTTTCGAAGTGGGAGTCCGGTAGGGGATATCCAAATATCGAGTCGCTCAAAGCAATCGCAAAGTTTTTCGGTGTAACGGTAGATGAACTGCTTTCTGGTGATGAGCTTTTGACGATTGCTCAACAAGATAACGTTCAGAGCAAAAAACGTATCGGCGACCTGATTTTCGGTTTGCTCGATTTGAGCGTTGCAATCTTTTTCTTGTTCCCGATATTTGGTCGAGATGTATACGGGGCGGTTGAAGCCGTTTCGCTTCCGGTGTTGGTTGAATCTTTTTCTTGGTTGAAAGTTTTGTATCTGATTGCAGTATCGGGCATAGTTCTTTCCGGGGTGTTGTTGCTTGCTTTGCAAAACTGTCAGCGTAAATTATGGGTTAAAAGCAAAATCGGAATATCGCTTGCAATGAACACTGCGGGCGCACTGCTTTTTATAATCAGTCAGCAACCGTATGCGGCGACGATTCTGTTTGTTCTTTTTATAATTAAGGTGATATTGCTCACTAAAAAGCAATGATACGAAAGGTGTCACGTTTGTGACGCCTTTTTTCTTGCTGTTTTTGCAGTAGCTTTGTATGCTGATTTCGGTTGAATACCAGATTAAAAAAAGAAAGAGGTTATATTAATGAAAAACAGAATACGAATAAGCTTTTTTTCTTCGCTTTTGGCGCTCGTAGCCTTTGTTTTGTGGACGTGTGCTGTCAGCTTTGTCGATGTTGAAGCGATAGGCCCGCAAAATTCATCAGTCGGCTTAGCAAACCTTAATGGACTTTTTCACAGTCTGACAGGGGTTAATTTTACGTTTTATTTTATTACCGATTGGCTGGGTCTTGTTCCGATTGCTACGATGTTGTTTTTCGCTCTGCTTGGTTTGGTGCAACTGATAAAGCGCAAGAGCTTGAGAGCGGTTGATATCAGTTTGTTTATACTGGCTGCGTTTTATATTGCTGTTGTGGTTGCTTTTTTGTTTTTTGAAGCGTTTGTTATCAATTACAGACCCGTTTTGATTGAGGGTGTTCTGGAGGCATCTTATCCGTCATCAACTACACTGTTGGTTATGTGTGTTATGCCTGTTGCAGTTATGCAGATTAAATCACGTGTTTCTATTTGTTGGTTGAGACGTTTGCTTTCTGTTCTGGTTACTGTTTTTGCGGTTTGTATGGTGATTTTGAGGGTTCTTTCAGGTGTTCATTGGTTCAGTGATATTGTAGGCGGTTTACTGCTCAGTGCAGGTCTTGTGTCAGCTTATCATACAGCTTTTCTTCTGCTTCAAAAATAAATCGGGCCGCCTTTAAGGCGGCCCGATTTATTTATATGAGTATATATGTTTCGTTTTCTGTGGTATCAAAGGTAACGGTGTTGCCGTCTGATTTAAAATCAACTTTGCCGTTGTCAGAGCCTTTGATAACCGATTTTATGCCTGCACATTCAACTGTACATTTTCTGCCTCTGAGGCTCTTTACTTTCAGTGAAACTACTTTCTTGTCTTTGAGCTCAGCGCTTACAAGGAATGCTCCGTCTGCACGCAGATTTTCGAATGATGCATTGCTCTTTTGGTCCCAGCAGGGGAACAGCCTGATTATTCCCTCGTAGCTCTGCATAAGCATTTCGTTTATTGTTGCCGGCACTGTTGTCAGGTGCTCAATTCCGCCTCCGTGGTGGCGGAAAAGTCTGTTCGGCATACCAAATTCTCTGATATTCTGTTTTATTCCTTCAATTATAAAATGAGGGTCAACACCGATTCTGGCACCTGCAGGCAGGTAAGAGTTTGAGCCGTTGTCATCAAGACGTCTGTCATTGATAAAGTATGTGTTTCGTGCAATTTTCAGCAGCTTTTCACCCGAAGAAAAACCTATTTGGGAGGCTGGATAGATGTGCTGAAGACCTACTGTGTTGTCATCTCTCCAACGTATGCCGCGCTTTGAATATTTGAAGCATTTCTTGCCGCGCTTGATAAACGTCGGGAATTCACTCAGATTATCGCTGATTTCCTTCCATACGGCAAGTTTATCAGTTCCGGGGTCTAATTCCTTAGCCATATCGTAAACGCCTTTAAACAGCAATTTTACTAGCCCGAGTGAATTGATTGCGTTTACGGCTTCAATCTGACCTTTGTGCGTGATGTATCTGAACTTTTCACCGCGGTAGTAGGGGATTTCGTGTGCGGCATCGTTCTTAATTATGTATTTGCCGTTTTTCTTTATCAGATAATCTTCCCAGAATGCGGCAACGTTTACAATAAAGTTGTAGTAATTTTCTTTTGCATACTCTTTATCGTAGGTAGAGTACCAGTGCATTATCGGGATAAGTGCGGCATAAGCTGCATGGCTTTTCTGACCAAGGAACAGTATGCCGTGCTCCTTGCAGTCAGGCTGAGTAAATACGTCAAGCGCTTTCGGTCCGAAACTTACGGGAAATGCGTAACCGCCGCATCCGAAAAGCTTTGCAAATTCAGCTGCCTTTTCAGCCATATCGTTAATCGGTGCCATATATCCGTCAAAAAGCTCAGGGTGGTTAGCAGAGAATATGCAGTAATACGGAGCTTCGTAGTTGTAGTTCATGTGATAATCTCCTGCCCAGGGGAAGAAGTCATCTGTTACGAAGTTGCCGAATAATCCGGGCGGGAATGCTTTGTTGCCCATGCAGCCTGCAAGATGATAAAGGCTTGAGTTGTAGTAACTTTCAATCTCCTTATCCTCAAGCGTTACCTTTGAAGCTGCGAAGAATTTCTGCCATTTTTCCTCTGTGTCAGCTTTACTGCGGTTGTAGTCGCAGCTGTTTACCATTTCAGCAGCTTTTTTGCAGTGGTTTTCATCATCAAAATTTGTAACAACCGCAACGCAGTAGCGTGCTGTTTTTTTGCCGTCTGTTACGCTTGATTCAATCTCTTTACAACATACGCTTACAGCTGAATCGATACATATATCTTCGCCCTCAAACCGGCGGGTGCTGTAACTTATTCCGTCTTTAACAAATTGTGTGTTGATCGAGTCGCAGGTGTCGGGTATCTCAATACTTACACACGGAAAAATTTCAGAATCAGGTGCAGTTATTTCGAAAAAGATGCAGTTCTCGGGTGCTACAAAAAGCTCGAGCTGTGTATCACAGAATTTGCAGTTTAGTAATCCTTTGTCAAAATACTGTTTTATGTTGTATTCTGATAAATCTACGTTTTCTATTTTGATGTTGCCTACAGTCTTGATGCCGCCGTCACCGTGTGCGCCGGGCTTGAATTTCCAAAAATCACACTTGGAAATATGTAAAATCAGATCTTTTTCGTTGTTGTCAAAAACAATTCCGATATCACCGTTGCCGCACATAGTGCCGGCAGGTATTTTATATAATATTTTGCCGTCAAATGAATTAATCGGTTTTTCTGTTATTTCGTTAAAATATGTGTTCATTTTTATCACCAACCTGATAATTATTATAGTAAATTTTAGTCTATAGTCAAGAATTTATCTGAAAGACGGGGCTGATAATTGTTGTGTTATATCGGATGGATATGATATAATAACAGAAAAGACGGTTGGTTTTGATGATGTTTATAATTGATAAGAGGTTATTATGAATGCAAAACTCTTCTTTCATGCATTGATTAAATACCTGATCGGTGTAATTCTGGTCGGTGCACTTGTTTTTTTGCCTGCAGGTACATTTCGGTTTTACAACGGTTGGGTTTTGATGGCCATACTTTTTGTGCCTATCCTTCTGGCGGGAGCAGTTATGATGATGAAAAGTCCCGAGCTGCTCAAAAAGCGCCTTGAGTCAAAAGAAAAACAAAGAGAACAGAGTGTAGTTGTTAAACTCAGCGGCCTGATGTTCCTTATCGGGTTTATTCTGCCGGGTCTCGGTTTTCGTTTCGGGTGGTATGTTTTGCCCAAAACTGCCGTGATAATCGGTGCGGTGATATTCCTTGTTTCTTATGTGCTGTATGCGCAGGTGATGCGGGAAAACGCATATCTGAGCCGCACGGTTAAGGTCGAGGAAAATCAGAAAGTGGTTGATACCGGTCTTTACTCAGTGGTTCGACATCCTATGTATTTTGCAACGCTGCTTATGTTTTTATCAATGCCGGTGGTGCTTGGCTCGGTTTATTCATTCGCTGTTTTTCTTGCTTATTCTTTTTTAATTGCGGCAAGAATCAAGAGTGAAGAAAAGTTGCTTGAAAATGAGCTGGCAGGATATGCGGAATACAAGCGTAAGGTAAGATACAGACTTATTCCATTTGTTTGGTAATCAAATAAAGTGAAAAATCTACTGATTTCTGTATAAGTAGATGAGGTCAGATTATATGAAAGCAAAAATTATTATACTGGCAGGTCAGTCAAATGCGGTCGGAGTCGGTCACGTCAGATTTCTTCCGAAACATTTCAGCGCTGAGCGCCTTGCAAGGTTTGAAAAAGGATATGATAATATCCTCATAAATTACTACTCACACGATAAAAAAAGCAACGGCTTTGTAAAAACGACCTACGGCTGCACTGAGGTTTCAAAGGATACTGTAGGTCCGGAGGTCGGAATTGCCGATGCTTTGAGCGTGCGTTATCCGGACGAACAGCTGTTTATAGTCAAGTGTGCATTCGGTGGTACCAATATTGTTTCCGATTGGGCATCTTCTTCACGTGCCGATGTTTACGATCCGCTTGCTTTCAGTCAGGGGGATGTGCAAAATGAGCATTACCGTAAATCGGGTTGGTGCTATAATGAGCTTATTAAGATTGTGAATGAAAGCATTGCTGTTCTCAAATCGCAGGGTTATGAGCCGCAAATTCGAGCATTCTGTTGGATGCAGGGCGAAAGCGATGCAATAGAAGCAAATACGGTTGAGCCTTATAGAGCACGTTATGAAATGCTGCTTGAGGATTTTAAGTCAAACTTTTGCGAATATCTGAGCGACTGTGTTTATATTGATGCCGGAATTTCCGAGCAGTGGAAATACTTTAAAGAGATAAACGCTCAGAAGCTTATACATGCACAGAATACGCGGAACAGCTTTTTTGTCGATACCGTCGCACAGGGTCTTATTACGACAAACGAGCCCGATGGCGAGGTGGATTTTGCACACTATGATTCTGACTGCACAATAAAACTCGGCGAGCTTTTTGCAGAAAAAATTAACCTTTGATATAGCGGAGGATTGTTATGAGTAACGAGCTCAAGCGCACTTATGTACCCTTTAAGGATTGGAAAGAAAAATCCAAACAGATTGAATATACCTCCAGAACCCCGCTTCTCTCGCCTGAGGGTAAGCTTCTTGCGCGGGGATGGGCAAGGAAAAATTATTTTGAGTACAACCGAGATTATGTCAAAAAGTTTATAACCACACGTAAAGAATGGGATTTTTATACCATCTTTGATGATGAGATGCAGATTCTTCTCAGTTTCGCGAATATTAATATTGGCGGTTATGCTTCCGCAAGGCTGGTCAATCTCAAAACGGGCGAAACAATCTGCGATGCTGTTGCATATTTTGCGGGCGGCAACAAGCACGTTTCTCATTCCATTCCCGATGCACCGAGCAGATTTAAAGATAAAATCGGCAAAACCGAATTTGATTTTCACACTAAGGAAACCGAGCGTACACTGAGCTTTAAAGGATTTTACAAGGATAAGCCGGTTGAGGTGAACGCTGTGATGGATATTCCCGAGGAACTTGAAAGCCTGACAACCGTTTTCCCTTTCCACGGTGACGATACCAAATATTTTATGACTACAAAGCAGGTTTGTATGCCCTGTGAGGGTTCGTTTAAATTCGGCGATTACGAATATAAGTTTACCAAGGATAAGGCATTCTGCTCGCTTGATTGGGGTAGGGTAAATACACCTCACAAGCTTGTGTGGTATTGGGGCACAGGCAGCCAATATATCTATGACAGTGAGGGTAACAGGCACCTTTTCGGCTTTGAAATTACCTGGGCTATAGGTGATGAGAGTTATGCAACTGAAACCTGTCTTTTCTATGATGGCAAGATTCACAAAATAGGTGCTGTTGATGTTGAAAAATTTCCGAAGAACAGATATCTTGAGCCGTGGAAAATTATCTCAGAGGATGGCAGATTCAATATGACAATGATGCCCACTCTCGATAATCACAGTGACGTTGATATAAAGATAGGCAGTATGAAATGCCACCAGATATACGGAATGTGGAACGGTGACGTAACTCTTGATGACGGCACGAAGCTCGAAATCAAAGATCTGTTTGCATTCTGCGAATATGTCGAAAACAGCTGGTAATAAAAAACAAACCGTATCTTGCGAAAAGGTACGGTTTGTTATATTAGAACGCCATCAGTACGGAAGCGACAAAAGAGATTGCGGCGGATACGTAATCTGTTTTGCTAAGCTTCTCTTTTCTTACCGCGCTTATTATCGTTGAGAATACCATAACGCCGCCGGTTACAAGCGGATACTGCACGGAAGCGGGCAGATTTATAAGGGAGATAAGTAAAAACCAATTGCCAAGGCCGTTGAATATTCCGTAGCCTGAAGCGTACAGCAGGCTTTTGCCCTTGATAATGGGGATTTTCTTTTGATGTATTAGTAGCCATACAGCACTGATTAATATACCCGCAAGTGAAGAGAGAAACATAAATCCCGTGCTGTCGGTATGTTCAAATGAAGCTGATTGGTGTATTTTGGATATTACACCGACACCGCCGTTGAGTACGAACACAGCCATATAGTAAACAAAAGCTTTTTTGCTCTGCTTACCGCCTCTAATGTTAAGCAGCACCGAAACAATTATAAGCACACAGCATACAACCTTGAATACGGTCAGCTTTTCGTCGTAAATTCCGACACCGAGCAAAAACGGAAGCAGCATACCGCCGAGCATTGAGAAAACTGAGTAGACGGAGAGGTTGGCAACCGCAAAAGCCTTCATACTGAAATAGGTCATTAGTATACAAGCTACGGCGTATATCGCCGAAAGTGCAACGCTGAACGGAGTGATTATAATCTTAAAACCGCTTATCAGCAGCATCATAACAACGATAACTGCATTTTTGTAAAGTGTAAATTCGAGGGCTGAAGTCAGTCCGTTTCCTCTTACTTTTTCAAATTTTTGGTTGAACAGAAACTGCAACGCAAACAGTACCGTTGCCGAAAACACAAGTGCGTAATCAAAAAACATAATTCACCTAAATTGTTAATTTTAATCATATTTTGCTGTGCCACATTTTGTGAATTGTCAGCAGACTATTACAGTTTAGCAAAAATAAACGCTTTAGACAACAATTTTTTTAAAAAATAAAGCGTTTGCTTTAAAAGAGGTGTTAATATTCCGTTTTTACTTGAATTTATAACGTTTTTACTGTACAATAATCAGAACTTAATGTTTCAAGGAGGCATATTTTGTGAAAAGAAGTTCAAAAATTCTTGCTGTCCTGCTTAGTGTTCTTCTCGTCTTCGGCTTTGCGATGAATTCTTTTGCTGCAGCCGATATCACTACAGCAACACCCATCAGGTTTGATGAAAACGGTAATCTTCGTGTGATGCACGTGACAGATAACCACCTCGGCTCAGATAATGTTGAAGAAACCGTATGGCTTATCGGTGAAGCTTGCGACCGTGAGCAGCCTGATATAGTAGTCATTACCGGTGATAATGTAGAGAACACCGGCGATAAGGACTATACAAAGCACCTGATTGATGAGCTTATGGGCGTGTTTGAAGCAAGAGATATTCCTGTTGCGGTTACGTTCGGTAATCATGATTCGGAGAATGAAAACGGTATGACCAGAGAGGAGCTTATGGCTTATTACAACACTTTTTCTTGCTCCGTTTCTGTCGATGACGGTGCTCTTCTTCCCGGTTGCGGTACTTACAATGTTCCCGTTCTTGCATCCGACAGCAATAAGGTTAAGTTTAACCTTTGGGTGTTTGACTCAGGCGATTACGATGAGGAAGGCCGATATGCAAGCGTGCTTGAAGAGCAGGTTAACTGGTACAAAGCAAAGTCCGATATGTTGGCTCTTCTCAATGGCGGTGAGCGAGTATATTCACTTGCATTCCAACACATAATAGTAGGTGAAATTTACGATGCACTGGAGAAGGCTGACGGCAAGCCGCTGTTTTCGTTTGAGCACCTGTATAATGATGGCGAGTATTATATGTTTGATGAGTCCGCCGTAAACTACGGCACCCTTAACGAAACTCCCTGCCCCGGATACCTGAATCACGGTCAGTTTGATGCAATGGTTGAAAAAGGCGATGTGCTTGCGATGTTTACAGGTCACGATCATACAAATGCATTCGGTGTGAAGTATAAGGGTGTTGACATTGTCAATTCTCTGAGCACCCGTTTCAACGGTGATGCTTTTTCAACACAGTACGGCTACAGAATCATCGATGTTAAGGAAAGCGATACATCAACCTATACAACAAGGGTTGTGCATTGGTATGAGATGTTTGAATTAGGTGATATTTTTGAGGTTAGCTCAAGAGGCGACAGTTTTGGCGCGGGTGTTGTTGCTAGGGTTGTGTTCCTCGGCTTTCTGCAAGAAACCTTCGGTATCCGTCTCGTGCGCGGCTTTGCTCAGTTCTTCACCGGCAGACAGATAAGCTACGCTGATTGATAATTGATAACAAAAGAAAAAATGCTCTGCAGCTTGTTACAGTTGCAGGGCATTTTTGTCTATCAAATCAGTTGCCAGATGTTGGATTTGAGCAAAAGCATGAATCCTGTGAGAATAGCGAGGAATGCAAAGTTAAAAGCAGAGAAAACTGCGACATAAAAGAGTGTTTTGCCGGGGTTGTGTTTAGTGTATTCGCGGAACGTGATAAGGCTTGCCAGAGAAGAAATCAGCGTGCCTACTCCGCCTATATTTACACCGGTAAGCAGGTCTGCGTAGTTGCCTGTAAACTGTGAAAGCAGTATCGCTGACGGAACATTGCTGATGCACTGGCAGGATGCTATGCTGACCAGAAGTGTGTTCTTGTTGAGCAGGTAGGAAAATATCTCTCTTACCGCATCTATACGCGCCATATTGCCTGCAAAAATAAAGAAGAAAACAAATGTGAACAGCAGGCCGTAGTCAACCGCTTTCAATGCTTTTCGGTCAAGCACTAAAAGTGCTGCAGGAATTACGATAAGACCGATAAAGTAGGGGATTCCTCTGAAAACTATCGCAACGGAAAGTGCGAAAAGAACAAGGTAAAGTGCAGTGCGCTTAGGCTCAAGGCTGATTTTTTCTTCGCTCAGTTTCATAGGCTCTGACTTAACAAAAATCAAACAGCATATTGTGATGAGCGTAATCGAAACAATAAACGGGGGAGCCATTATTGCCATAAACTCGAGGTTGGGTATCTCGTACTTTGTATAGAGGTAGAGATTCTGGGGGTTTCCGAAGGGGGTCAGCATACCGCCCAGGTTTGCAGCAATGTTTTGCATAATAAAGGTGAATGCCATATATTTCTGCTTGTCGGTTGAACTGAGCACAAAATAACCGAGCGGCAGGAATGTAAGCAGCGCCATATCGTTTGCAATAAGCATTGAACCGATAAAGGTTATGTAAACGAGTGCGAGCACGCTTGCTTTTGCGGTTTTAAAAACTTGAACAACCTTGCGCGCAAGCATGTAGAAAAAACTGATGTTTTTCAGTGCGCATACAACTGCAAGCACGCAGAATAAACACGTCAAAGTTTTGAAGTCAAAATAGCCGAGATATTGTGCATCAATTGGCACAATAATACTCGTTACAAGAGCTGCGATAAAGGCAATGCACATAACGGCATTGTTCTTTACGAAAGAAAGGGTTGCGTTTTCGGCCTTTTGAGTGGTATATGCTATGCGGTGCAATACAGCTTTTCTGTTTTTGAGTACTGTGTTTACGGCCTGCTGTACGCTCATTCCTTAACCTCGCTTTTCTTTTTGCGGTCATGGATAATCATACCGACAACAGTGAATGCGAGCAAGCAAACGTGTGTTGCAAAATTTGAGGGGGATTTTGAAAGTACATCGTAAATGCACCAGAGCACAGAGTTGCAAATTACCCAGAATCGGTATTTTGCGCCGTTATCCTGGTCGATCATCATAACAAATGTGAGGGAGGCAACAATTGCCAGCAGACAAAGGGGATTGAATCCGCTTGAGAAACTTACAACAAGGTTGACAACAACAAACGCCGCCATATATATTCCGATAAGCCACTTGGGCAGAGGCTTGCCCTTTGAATCAAAGAAATAGTTGATAACAGATTGAGCGGCACCGATGAAGCAGGAAGCAGCACCGTTTATTCCTTCACCTGCAAGAAGATAGCTGACGGCAATAGAGAAGTTACCGCAAAAAACAAGCAAGAGGATTAATTTCATATTTTTGCCTTTTACAAGTGATGCGGAAATCATACTTATCAGGCATACGAGGCTCAGAATACCTGCAGGTGTAAAATCGAAAAAACTGTGAATCATTTCATTCAAGAACTCTTTAATCGCTGTCATAAATGTAACCTCCTTTATACTAAAAAACACCGTCACTATTTCTACCATAAATCGGGTTTGTTTTCAAGTGGAGATTTTCACTATTTTTGTTGACACAGACGACATAATTTGGATATAATTTATATAAACATAAAGGGGGTATTATATGATTGGCAGAATTGCAAGGCTTTTTGTTGCATTTCTTATGTTTATTTCACCGTCCTTGCCGCATTTGTTCGGATTGCCCGAGCTCCCGTCCGGTCGCGAACTTGATCTTGAAGAGCGTTTTAAGCTGGTGTGGGAGGATGATTTTCTGGGTGATAAACTCGACACTTCAAAGTGGGACGATAATCAAAGCGTCGATACTCTCCATTGGGGGCCTGTACGTAAAGGCGGATACTGGCACAAGGATATGATTTCGGTGAGTGACGGTAATCTGATTATTACTACACAGTATAAAAACGAGCCGCTTGAGGGCAATACATTTGGCTCCCCCGATAAATACGGCGTTGGCTACTATACAGGTATGATTGCCACTGCAGGCAAGGCGGAGTTTAAATACGGCTATTTCGAGTGCAGGGCCATTCTGCCGAAAGCATCGGGTATGTGGTCGGCTTTCTGGATGATGAACGGCGATGTTTACGAAACCGATAATCTTGGGCACGACGGTGCTGAGATTGATGTTTTTGAGTCTATGTCTTATAAAAACAGATATTGGGGCACCGGCGATGCGATACTTTGCGGCATCCACTACGACGGTTACGGTCAGTCGCATAAATACGATAAACTCGGAGAGTATTTTGTTGATAATCCGTATGAGCAGTTTAATACCTACGGTGTTGAATGGAACGAAGATGAATGTATTTTTTACATAAACGGTATTGAAACAGGCAGAATTACGGGTGACGCAGTTTCGCACAACCCGGAATATCTGATTCTTTCGTGTGAGGTTGCAGGTGAAAATGCTGTACCGAACACTAAAGAAATCAGTTTAGAAGGCGACGATTATGCCGAGTTTATAGTTGATTATGTAAAAGTTTACGAGTATAAATAAAGGGGAATAGAATATGAATTTTCAAAAAATAATCTGTGTTATTGTAACTTTCTTTATGAGTATCGGCGGTATGATTACAGGTACCTACTTTGATGACACAACCGATTCCTATATCGCAAGCGTTGAGTCAGTTGAGGCTTACACCAATACAATTGATACTGCTGTTCCGCAGACTGATGTTTATGACATTATCTCTGCTCACTTTGCTGCTCCTCTTGCTGAGGGTAAAACTGTTAAGAAAGCTATTGTAATCGGCTATGACGGTTGCCGTGCAGACGTGCTTTCGCTTGTGAACGGTGACGGTGCTATCGGTTATCTCCTTGCGACGGGAGGTACAGCTCAGCTTTCATATTGCGGCGGAGTAAATTATCCTATGCTTAACACTCAGAAAACAAAAACAGCACCGGGTTGGTGCTCAATGCTTACAGGTGAATGGGCTGATGTGCACGGCGTTACGGCAAACGGTATCAGAAAGTCAAACGATACACTTACACTCCTCACAACACTTGTTGAAGATGGCACGGTTGATGATTCGGCATTTTATGTTTCATGGGATGGTCATTTTGTCAACAGCAATTCAACTTACATAAAAGAGAAGGAATATATTGAGAAAAACGGACTCGATGTAACCTTCCTTGATGCAGATGATGATGCAGGCACACTCGCAAACACAGTGGCCGATATTTCTTCCGCAGACTGCTCCGATTTTATTTTCCTTACCTTTGAGCACACTGATCACGCAGGACACGGTACAGGATTCAGTTTTAAAAATCCCGATTATGCTGAAGGTTTTGCTCTTGCCGAAGCAGATGGCAGGCAGATAATTAACGCAATCGAATCAAGAGCTACCTACGCTGAAGAGGATTGGCTTATCTTAGTTACCAGTGACCACGGCGGTTTCAATACCGAACACGGCAGCCTTACCATTCAGGAAAGAATTACATTTATTGTAACCAGGTAAAACCGATTCAAAGCCTGCGGTTTTGTTAACTGCAGGCTTTATTGTTTAATTTACATAGAAAAAGGAGGGGTTGTTTTGGTTTATGTTACTTCGGATTTGCACGGATATCCGCTTGAAAAATTCAAGTCTTTGCTCAATAAAGCAGATTTTACCGATGATGATTTCTGTTTTGTTCTTGGCGATGTAATTGATAGGGGAAGCGAATCAATTAAACTGCTGAAATGGCTTATGCTTCAGCCAAATTTTGAGCTTATCCGCGGAAACCATGAAGATATGATGCTGTCCTGCAGCTTTTTGTTTGATGAAATAACCAATACATCAATTGATTCGCTTAATAGTCTTGATATGAGGTTTTATTCAAACTGGGTAAGCAATGGAGGCGATAAAACTCTTGAGGAGCTTTCTGCCGTAAGGAATGAGGAAATTAAATATATACTTGAGTTTCTTGAAGATACTCCTCTTTATGAAACAGTTTCGGTTAACGGCAGAGATTTCGTTCTTACTCACAGCGGGCTTGGTTCATTCAGTCCCGATAAGAAGCTGAATGAATATGCTGAATTTGATTTGTTGTGGACACGCCCCAATTTTAACCAACGTTATTTTGACGATATTATTACAGTTTTCGGTCATACTCCTACGGTTTATTACGGCGATCAATATAAGCGAAGAGCGATAATCAACAACACTTGGATTGATGTGGATACCGGTGCTTCCTGTGGCTACGCCCCGATGTTGCTCAGGCTTGACGATTTGAAAGAATTTTATATTGATGATTAACAAAAAACAGCGGCACACTTCGTACAAAGTGTGCCGCCTTTAATTTGCTTTTTATTTAGCTGTAGTTGTTTGGGGTTTGGTTGACGGTTCAAGCTTGCTGATACCTGCGTAGTAAGTCTCAAGGAGATTACCGTAAACCTTGCTGTTAACAGAAGCTACAATCTTGTTGTTGGGTGTAACCTTATAGTTGTCTGAAGCAACTGCAGTATCAATTTGCTTGTTAAGGCTTTCTGTTGAGAGTGTGTTTGCGATTGTGATTTTCCACATCGGCTTGTCGTGCTTTTGGACGAAGTACATTACGTGGTAGCCGTATTCTGTTTCAACAACAGCTACGTCACCTTCTTTACGTGCAGGGTCGAGAGACCACTCTTCAAATGCCTTTACGTACTTGCCCTTGCCGAGGTACTCGATAAGGCCGCCGTTTGATGCTGAACCTGTATCGTCGCTGTCTTTTTCACAGATTTCGAGGAACTTAGCGAGCTGGTCGTCAGCCTCTTTGATTGCTGCGAGTGCTGCATCGGCTTCATTCTTCTTTGCTTTCTTGTCAGCCTCTTTGTCCTTTGCTTCGCTGTCAAACTGGTAGAGGATATGGCGTACGTCTACGGGGATAGTGTCGTTATCTCTGTATGCGGGTTTAACCATATAGAAGATGTACTGTGTGCCGTTTACGTCAAAGAGTTTCTTTTCACCAACAGGAGTTTTCTGGTCATAGAGCCACTTGACAGCATCTTCATTGAAGCTGCCTTCGACTGTTGACTTTTCTGTGAAGCTCATAAGTGTTGTCTCGGGCTTGGTGTAATCTGCTGCATCCTTCTGGTCTTTTGTAGCATACTGCTCAGCGAGTTTGATGAATGATGCTTCGTCAGTAATCTTGCCGAACATCTCTTCTGCCTTTTTCTTTGCCTCTTCCTGAGCCTGCTTTGTTGCAGCGTTCTTCTCTTCTTGTGTAGCATTCTCGTCGAGTTCGGGTGTTACGGGTGAGATGGAGAAGATACGGAAATCAACGCAATCGTATACGGATGTATCTTTCTTGTATACCTCTTCAAGCTCAGCCTCTGTGTAAGAGTTTGCTTTCTGCTCAAGGACATATGTTGAATACTCGCTTGCAATTGTCTGAGTTGTTACGATGTTTTCGAAAACTTTTTCGGACATACCCTTGCCGTAAGCGTTGCGCAGGTACTTGTTGAAGGAAACAACACCTGTACCGTTGGTTTCAGCCTGATCTTTGATCTGCTTCTTCATTTCGTCAATCTGGCCGAGTGCTTCTTCAAGAGCAGCGGGGTCGAGCTTGAAGTTTTTGTCAGCCTCAGCAAGGTCAACCATGACCTGGTACTGCTGCATCTGGTTAAGTGCTGAATACTCAAAATACTGCTTCCATGTGGGCTTTGTGCCGTCTTCAAGCTTGTAATCATCGCCCGGATATTCCTGATCTTCAGGAAGCTTTGAACAATCATAGCCTGTGTAATAGAAGCCGTAGCCTGCACCGTAGTATGAATCATACTGCTGTGCCATTGAGTAATAATAGTTGTGTGTGTAGCGGTAGTAATACTCGTACTCAACTGCTGAGTAGCTTTCGCCTGCGACTGTTTCAATTTTTTTCATTCTTTCGAAAACGCCGGACTCGTTACAAGCAAACGCTGCAATTAGAACAACTAAAACAACGGCAATAACACCGGCGACAATAGTCTTGGTCTTTTTGCTCATTGTTTTGCCGGAAATCTTGTGAGATTTCTTGGAGTTTTTCTTAGCTGCTTTTGCAAGGCGAGCCTTGCGTTCCTCACGATAGTCGTTAGAAGTTTTTTCGGTAGCCATTTAATCACCTTTTTCGAATAAGTATTGCGTAGTAAAAACTAACGTGTCAATTATATACTAAATTCTAAAAATATACAAGAGTAAAAACTAAATTTGTACATTTAGTTAACCTTGAACACAAAATATTGACACATTTCAACAAAAAAGAAAGCAGAATCAGCATCAAAGCCGATTCTGCCGCTGATTTTATTCTTTTGTTGTTTCAATAATTCCCTGTGCAAGTCCTGCGATTCCTTGAATTTCGGAAGGGATGATTATTTTTGTCGCCTTGCCGTCTGCCACCTTTTCGAATGCATCAAGGCTGCGGATTGTAAGAAATGCCTGACCGGGTTTTGATTCGTTAATAAGCTTAATTGCCTGAGCTCGGGCTTCTTCAACTGCGAGAATAGCCTGTGCTTCACCTTCGGATTCGCGAATTTTTGCCTCTCTTACAGCTTCAGCGCGAAGAATTGCAGATTGCTTGTCGGCCTCTGCCGCAAGAATTTTTGATTCCTTCTGACCTTCGGCTACAAGTACCTGGCTTGCTTTTTCACCTTCAGCACGGAGTATTGCTTCACGGCGCTCGCGCTCAGCCTTCATCTGCTTTTCCATCGCATCCTGAATTTCCTTCGGAGGCAGGATGTTCTTAAGCTCAACGCGGTTTACCTTGATGCCCCAAGCATCTGTTGCCTCATCCAAAATACCTCTGATTTTAGCGTTTATTGTGTCTCGTGATGTGAGCGTGTGGTCAAGCTCGAGCTCACCGATGATGTTGCGCAATGTTGTAGCTGTCAGATTTTCGATAGCTGAAAGGGGACGCTCAACACCGTAGCAGTAAAGCTTCGGGTCTGTGATCTGATAGAAAACGACCGTGTCAATCTGCATTGTAACGTTATCTTTTGTGATAACCGGCTGAGGCGGGAAATCAACAACCTGCTCCTTGAGCGAAACGATTTTTGCAACTCTGTCAACAAGCGGTATTTTGAAGTGCACGCCGGTCTGCCAGGTTTCCTTATAAGCACCGAGTCTTTCAAGAACATATGCCTTTGACTGCGGTACAATTTTGATGTTGAGTGCAAGAAGAATTATTATCAATAAAACTATTGCGGGTATAACAAATTCCATAAACTTTTAAACTCCCTTCGTGTTTAACAGTATCAGTTTATTGTTTCTGCGGGCAATGCCGCTTTTTCAACAATAAGTTTTACACCTTCGATTTTCTGAACAGTTACGTTCTCTCCCTCGGGTATTGGCTTACCGTCGGCAGAGCGTGCAGTCCATACCGTACCCTGAAGCTTGACAAGACCCGTTTGTGCAATGTTGTCAACAGCCTCTGTCACGACCGCCGTTTCTCCGATAAATCTGTCAGCGTTAGTCGGCGAAAACTTCTGTTTCGTAAGCTTTTTGACAAGCGGTCGTGTGGCAATAAGTGCAATGAGCGAAACTGCAACAAATATAATGCACTGCACAAGGGGAGAAGCGTCCAGAAGCGTTGCAATTATCGCAGCTGCCGAGCCTGCCGCAAACCAGATTGTCAATAGCTGGGTTGTCATTGCTTCAATGATTATGAATACAACCGTAAGTGCTATCCAGACAAAAACCACATTACCACCTCCTTTTATCTGCATTTTAGCATATTTCGGTGCGTAATGCAATGTTTTTGCATTACGATTCAAAACATAGTGTGCAAGTGATAGGCTGCATACACAAAATCTTGTGGTTTCGGCAAGCGTGTATACTTGAGTTTGTATGAGATTTTGTTGTAAATTATTTGTGAATACAGACAAAAAAATCCTAAAAAATGTTACCCGGTGAGAACAAAATATATTCTTTAAACGTCGCAATATCAAGAATAGTTTCCGTGCAGGTTATTCTGTACTGTTCTCCGTCAACAAAGTGTAGTTTTCTTATCTTCTTTTCTATCGCTTCAAAATATCCGTGGTCGGTGAAAAGCTCAAAGTATATAACGTGCTTGTCCCATTCTTCGCTGAGCTTTTCAAGTTGAGTTTTATCCTGTAAAGCACGCTGTGCAAGTGCGCATAATGTATCTGCCTTGTGTTGCAGCGAAACGGATGACGTAACGGCAATAAGCGTCACGCAAGCCAATATAACAGCTGCGATAATACCTCTTTTCATTATTTCTCCTTTATGATGGGCTTTGAAAATTTATCTGAACCGTAGGTAAGTACCATCACTTCTTCAATTTTAAGCTTTTCTTTTTTTAGGTAATGTTCAAGCTTTTCGCGTTCGAGTCTCGCCTCAACGAGCGCAGGCTCTATTAGTTTGCCGTCGCAGATTATCAGGTGCTGAAGCTCCTGGGGAGGTGTTTTCACATTTGCTGTTTCTGCTGTCAGCGGTGTGAACTGCGACTTTTGCATAATGCTGACGGTACCGTTGGTTTCTATGATTGCGTACTGTATCTGATCAATGTCAAAAACACCCTGCTGCCTTGCTGCAGACATCAGGTCCTGCACCGTAAGTCGCAGATCCTTCATCTTCTGTTGGTCAAGCCTGCCGTTATTTATCACAATTGCGGGATGACCGTCAAAAATCTTTCTGAAACCCGGAAAATGAAGCGTCAGCACCGAAGTCAGTATAGAAAGACTTGCAAACAAAAACACGGTAATAATAGAGTTAATAAGGGGAATATCGTTGCTGTCAAGCGGAATTGCGGCAATTTCGGAAATCAGTATGGTTATCACAAGCTCCGTCGGCTGCATTTCGCCGATTTGTCTTTTGCCCATAAGCCTGATTGAAATCATAATTACGAAATAGAGTATAAAACCTCTTAACAGAGTAGTGAGCATTGCGTCCCTCCTATATCTTGCATTTATTTTATTATTTGCAAAAATCATTGACCTAAAACAAAAAAGGTAATATACTTTTCATATCTGAGGTGAGGAATATGAAAAAATATGCATTGGGTTTTGATATAGGCGGCACAAAGTGTGCGGTTGTTCTCGGCAAGGGCGAAATTCCGCAGGAAGTCAGTGATGATTTCATTATTGATAAAATAAAGTTCGATACTGACCAACCGAGAGGCTGGAAACAGATTACCGATGAGCTGATTAAAAGTGCAGCACTAATACTGAATCGTAACAATATAACGGCTGAGCAGGTCATTGCCTGCGGTATCAGCTGCGGCGGTCCGCTTGACAGCAGGAGAGGTGTTATTATGTCTCCGCCGAATCTTCCCGATTGGGATAATGTGCCGATTGTTGAGATAACCGAAAAAGCACTCGGAATCAAAACGTATCTCCAGAACGATGCTAATGCCTGCGCGCTTGCCGAGTGGAAATTCGGCGCAGGCAAAGGTGCCGAAAATATGGTGTTCCTCACGTTTGGTACCGGTATGGGGGCAGGGCTGATTCTTGGCGGCAGGCTTTACAGCGGCACTAACGATATGGCGGGTGAGGTCGGACATATGCGTATGGCACCTGACGGCCCGGTAGGCTATGGCAAAAAAGGATCTTTTGAAGGCTTTTGCAGTGGCGGTGGAATAGCGGAGCTTGCTAAACAGATTGTAATTAAAAAGCTTGAAAGCGGTGTTGTGCCGTCATTTTGCAAGAGCAAAGCGGAGCTTGCCTCAATCACTGCAAAATCCGTCGCCGAGGCAGCTTTTGAGGGCGATGAAACAGCAATCGAAATCTATGGTATATGTGGTGAATATCTCGGAAAGGGTCTTGCAGTTTTAATAGATATACTAAATCCGCAAGCTATAGTTATCGGCAGCATTTATCAGCGATCATCGGCTCTGCTTCAACAAAAAATGGTAGAGGCAATAAAGGCGGAGGCTCTTGCGCTTTCAGCCGAAGTATGCAAAATACTGCCTGCGCAATTGGGTGATTCAATCGGTGACTATGCGGCACTCGGTGTTGCTTTTATGAATTGAACGGAGGACATCTGAATTATGACATCAACCGATATATTCAATGAACTTATTGAGCGTTATCCTTCACTTAAGCAATGTGAAACGGAAATATACAAATCGTATAATATTTTGAAGGAGTGCTACGATAATAACGGCAAAGTGCTTGCTTGCGGTAATGGCGGCAGCGCGGCTGATGCAGACCATATTGTAGGCGAACTTATGAAAGGTTTTCTGCTTGGAAGAAAGATAAAAAACGAGGCACTTAACGGTGATGATGATATTCTTTCTCACCTTCAGGGTGCTCTTCCGGCTGTTTCTCTTAATGCTCACTCTGCATTGCTCACGGCTTTTGCAAATGATCTTTATTTTGATTACGCCTATGCACAGCAGGTTTACGGTTTGGGCAATATGGGTGATGCACTTATAGCGCTAAGCACTTCCGGTAACTCGGCGAGTGTTGTAAACGCTGTGAGGGCTGCAGGTGCGAAGGGGATAAAAAGCATAGGCATCACCGGGTGTAAAGATAGCGAAATGAGCGGAAAATGTGATGTTTGTATAAGGCTTCCAGAAACGGAAACTTTCAAGATTCAGGAGCTTACGTTGCCTGTTTACCATTGCCTTTGTGCAATGCTTGAGGCTGACTTTTTCAATAGCTGATTGCGGACAAGCACGGAATAATTTCAAACCTCCCGTCATATCAATGTAGCGATATGATTTTGGGAGGTTTTTTGTTTTGCAGTTTATTGTTGAAGAAAGAGCAGTTGAGCTGGGCAGATACATAGTTGAAAACAGGACAACCGTGCGCGCTGCCGCAAAACAGTTTGGGGTCAGTAAATCTACCGTGCATACGGATGTTTCAAGACGTCTGGAGAGGCTTGATCCTCTGCTTTATGAACAAGTGAGAACAGTGTTGGATATCAACAAAGCTCAACGACATATCAGGGGCGGTATTGCGACCAGAGAAAAATATAAAAATAACATATAATTTACACATAAAATTCGACTAATCACTTGAAGTTTGTTACGCATTTAATTATAATATACCCAACTATTTCTTATGGGAGGGTATAGATATGGCTTCAAAGTATTCGGTTTCGCTTCAAAAGGTAATCGATGTTCACTCTTTTTCCATACTCTACACACCGAGAGACCCTGCTGAGATAATGCTGACTATGCAGGAAGTAATACGTCCGGGTCTTATTCTTTCCGGTTACGATGATTACTTCGATCCCGGCCGTGTTCAATTCCTCGGTCTTACCGAAATTGAGTATCTTCGCGGTATGTCAGACGAGCTTCGTGCCGAGCGACTTGATTTTTATCTTTCGCATAAACCTGTTGTTTGTATTGCAACACGTTCGCTCGAGCTGCCTAAGGAGTTTCTTCCCCTTGCTGAAAAGCACGGCGTTCCCGTGCTCGCAACAAAGGATTCAACGTCCGGTTGTATGTCCACGCTGATATCTTTTCTCGGTGTTGAACTAGCTCCGCGTATTACACGCCACGGTGTTCTTGTTGAAGTTTACGGTGAGGGTGTGCTTATCCTTGGTGACAGCGGTGTCGGCAAGAGCGAAACAGCACTTGAACTCATCAAAAGAGGCCACAGACTTATTGCGGATGATGCTGTTGAAATCCGTAAGGTATCTTCGCGTACGCTTGTCGGTTCAGCTCCCGATAACATCCGCCATTTTATCGAGGTAAGGGGCGTTGGTATAATCAACGCACGCAGACTTTTTGGTATGGGCTCTGTCAAGCTTACCGAAAAAATCGATATGGTGGTTGAGCTTGAACACTGGGATGTTGAGAAAGCGTATGACAGACTCGGGCTTGAAACACAGTACACCGAAATTCTCGGTATCAATATTCCCAGTACTGTTGTGCCGGTTCGTCCGGGCCGAAATCTCTCTATCATTATCGAGGCTGCTGCAATGAACAACAGACAGCGCAAGCTCGGCTACAACGCTGCGCGCGAGTTGCTTCACGGTCTTGGTATGGATGAGGATATTTCACCCAAACCGGAAGAAATGAAAATTTGGCATGATGCCTGACAGATAAAAAACTAGATTTTGGAGGATTTTTAAAATGTACAGAGTAGGTGTAGATCTTGGCGGCACAAACATTGCCGTCGGTGTAGTAGACGATAATTTCAACATCATCGGCAGAGGAAAAATGAAAACTAATGCTCCCCGTGATGCAAAGCTGATTTTTGATGATATTGCAACAGCAGTAAAAATGGCTGTCGAGGATGCTAACCTCAGACTTTTTGATATCGAATCAATAGGTATCGGTACACCCGGTTCCGTTAATAAGGAGCTCGGTATGATCGATTATGCAAATAACCTTGCTTTCGATCATGTTCCTGCAAAGGCTCTCCTTTCCGCAAGTCTCGGCATAGATAAAATATATATCGATAACGATGCTAACTGTGCTGCACTGGGCGAGGCTCTTGCAGGTGCCGGTAAAGATAAGAACAGCTTTGTTGCAATCACTCTCGGCACAGGCGTAGGCAGCGGTATTGTTATTGACGGCAAGCTTGTTAACGGTTGTAACTATGCTGCCGGCGAAATGGGACATATGGTAATCGCAATGGATGGCGAGCAGTGTAACTGCGGCAGACGTGGCTGCTGGGAGAGATATGCTTCCGCAACAGCTCTCATTGCACAGACAAAGGATGCAATGAAAAAGGATGTTGACAGCATAATGTGGGATCTTGTTGATAACAATATTGCAAGAGTCAGCGGCAGAACAGCGTTTGATGCAATGCGCAAGGGCGATGCAACCGGTAAAATGGTTGTTGATAACTATATCCGATACATCGCTATCGGCCTTGTAAACGTTATCAATGCTCTTCAGCCCGATGTAATCTGCATAGGCGGCGGCATCAGCCATGAGAAGGATAATCTTCTCATTCCGCTTCGTAAGCACGTTTCCCGCGGCAGATACAGCATTTATTCAGATAATCAGACAGAGCTTTGCTGTGCTGTTCTCGGCAATGATGCCGGTATCATCGGTGCAGCTCTTCTCGACAAATAATTCATTAAGGCAGTTCTTGTAATGAATAACATCGAAAAAGTAGTTACGGGCGCAGAAAAGGCGGGCATTGAGTACCGCCTTAATGCGCCTATGTCAGAATATACGTCGTTCAAAACAGGCGGCCCTGCAGATGTTCTTGTTTTGCCGAAAAACGAGCTTGAACTGCGCAGGGTGCTCAGCCTTTGCTACGATGAAGATATCAGGCCGTTTGTTTTCGGCAACGGTTCCAATCTCCTTGTGTCAGATGATGGTGTGAGGGGTGTTTCGGTGCGCCTTGCATCAAATTTTGACGATATCCGTTTACTCAATGACGATATGATTTTCTGTACTGCCGGCACCAAACTTGCAACGCTTTGTAAGTTCGCTCTTGATAATTCGCTTACAGGTCTTGAGTTCGCATACGGAATCCCGGGTTCGGCAGGCGGAGCAGCGTATATGAATGCGGGTGCATACGGCGGCGAAATGAAGGATGTTTTAGTTTCGTGCAATCACCTCGATTATTCGGGTAATCCTGGTAGATTGACGGGTGATCAGCTTGGCTTGTCATACCGTCGCAGTGCTTATACGGACAAATATTTTGTCATCACGGGTATCACTGTTAAACTTTCTAAGGGCGATAAGGAAGAAATTGAGACAGTAATGAAGGATATTCTTTCACGTCGTGTTGATAAACAGCCGCTTGATCTGCCAAGCGCAGGCAGCTTCTTCAAGCGCCCTGAGGGGTACTTTGCAGGCGCCCTCATTGAGCAGTGCGGCCTTAAAGGTTTTTCTGTCGGTGGCGCTCAGGTGAGCGAAAAGCACGCGGGCTTTGTTGTAAACAAAGGCGGCGCTACAACTGCCGAAATTATGGAACTTGGCAGAATTGTAAGCGAAAGAGTTTTGAAAGAAACAGGCGTAAAGCTTGAGATGGAAGTTAAATATGTCGGGTGAATTTATGAATACTGAAACTTTAGAAAAATCCTTTGCATCAAAAGCAAAGGATGAGATATGTCTTATGTCAGCCGATTTGCCGACCTGCTGCTATCATGCGATGTCCTATGGGTTGTTGCTGTGCGGCAGGTCTTTCAGTTCTTCATCTATGATGATCGTGACTGAGCATGAAGGCACTGCTTTGCTTTATGCTCAGGCTGTAGGCAATATTCTTGGAGTTCAGCCTCCCATAAAAGCATCCGGTTCGGGTAAATATTCTGTTTCTGTCTCCCGCAAGGAGGACAGGCTTAAGGTGCTTGTAGCTTTCGGTATTTCCGAAAATAACGTTAATGTACGTATTAACCGTGCCAATATAGCGGATGATTGTTGCCATGCAGCATTGGTTCGCGGTGCTTTTCTGGGGTGCGCTACTCTTACCAGCCCTCAGAAAAGCTATCAACTTGAGTTTCTTTTGCCTTATCTTCATCTGGCTGACGATTTGCTGAATCTTCTCCAGGAGCTTAACGTTACACCTAAAATGGTGCGGCGCAGAAGCAGCTACGTCATATATATAAAGAAAAGTGAAGTTATTGAAGATCTCCTTATGACAATCGGTGCTCAGAAGAGTGCTTTTGAGATAATGGAGATAAAAATTGAAAAAGATATGCGTAACAAAATTAACCGAAAGGTCAATTTTGAAACTGCTAATATCGATCGCTCCGTTGCAGCGGCGACAGAGCAGAGAGAAGCGATTCGCAAACTCAGAGAGGATGGACGGTTTGATAAACTGACCGATGAACTTAAAGAGCTTGCACGCTTGAGGGAAGAACATCCTGAGGCAAGTTTAAACGAGCTTGGCGGTATGCTTTCTGTCAGCCTTTCGCGCTCGGGAGTGCATCACAGACTCAACAAAATTGTAAGTATCGCAAATGCCGAAGAATAAATTGTTTTGAGGAAGGGAGGGCTTGTCGATGTCCGGATTTACTCATCTTCATCTTCATAGTGAGTTCAGCCTGCTTGACGGTGCGTGTCGCATCAAGCCACTTATTGCTGCTGCAAAAAGTATGGGGCAGACAAGCCTTGCCATCACTGACCACGGTGTTATGTTCGGCGCGATTAATTTTTATAAGGAAGCAGTTGCGCAGGGTGTAAAGCCGATTATAGGGTGTGAAGTTTACGTTGCATCAAGAACACGGTTTGATAAGGTTCACGGCATTGATAACGAAAGATACCATCTGATTTTGCTTGCCGAGAATGATGTCGGTTACAGTAATCTTGTCAAAATTGTTTCGGATGCGTGGACACAGGGCTTTTACACAAAGCCGCGTGTTGACCGTGAGCTTCTTGAAAAATATCATGAAGGTATTATTGCGCTTTCAGCCTGTCTTGCAGGTGAAATACCGCAGGCGCTCCTTAGAGGAGACTATGATTCTGCCAGAGAAATTGCAATCCGTTACAGTGAGATTTTTGGAAAAGATAATTTCTTTATCGAAATACAAAATCACGGAATAGAGGAAGAGTTGAGAGTGCTTCCTCTGCTCAAGCGCCTGTCAAAAGAAACGGGCATCGGCCTTGTCGCGACAAATGACGTTCACTATATCCGCAAGGAAGATTCCAAAATTCAGCAGATACTTATTTGTATACAGACTAACCACATTCTGGGTGAAAATACAGGTATCGAATTTGAAGCGGATGAGTTTTATCTCAAAAGTGAAGATGAAATGAGAATGCTTTTTGCCGATACTCCTGAGGCAGTTGATAATACCGCTATCATTGCCCAACGCTGTAACCTGAATATTGAATTCGGAAATACAAAATTACCTAATTTTGATACACCCGACAATGAGGATCATTTTGAATATTTTGCCCGTATGTGCCGCGATGGCTTTTTACAGCGTTACGGTGATTCTGCACCTACAGAATACCTTGAGCGGCTTAATTACGAGCTTAACGTTATAAACTCTATGGACTATACGGATTATTACCTGATAGTCCACGATTTTGTTCGCTATGCCAAAAGTCAGGGCATACCGGTTGGACCCGGCAGAGGCTCGGGTGCCGGCAGTATAGCTGCTTACTGTATAGGCATCACGGGTATTGATCCGATGAAGTATAACCTCCTGTTTGAACGTTTTCTCAACCCCGAAAGGGTAAGTATGCCTGATTTTGATATTGATTTCTGTTATGAGCGCAGACATGAGGTTATCGACTACGTTATATCTAAATACGGCTCTGACCACGTTTCGCAGATTGTTACTTTCGGTACGCTTGCTGCAAAGGCCGCAGTACGTGATGTAGGCAGGGTTATGGGCTTACCTTACGCTACAGTTGATTCTGTTGCTAAACTGATTCCGTTTGAATTGGGGGTAACACTTGAAAAGGCTTTGGCTCGCTCTTCCGAACTTCGTTCACGATACGAAAATGACTCTACGGTAAGAGAGCTTATAGATAACTCGATGCAGATTGAGGGTATGCCCAGGCACGCGTCAAAGCATGCGGCAGGTGTTGTTATTACACGTGATCCGGTTAAAGATTATGTGCCGCTTGCGCTCAGCGATGAGTTTGTTGTAACACAGTATACGATGACTTCGCTTGAGGAGCTGGGTCTGCTTAAAATGGATTTCCTCGGTCTTAAGACACTGACGGTTATTTCGGATGCAGAGAAGGCTGTAAAAGAAACGGACGCTTCGTTTGATATTGAAAAAATACCGCTTGATGATGCGGGTACCTATGATATGTTCTCATCCGGTCAGACTTTTGGTGTTTTCCAGTTTGAATCTGCAGGTATGCGTTCTGTGCTTACTCGTATCAAGCCTGAAAATCTTGAGGATCTGATTGCTGTAATTTCTCTTTACAGACCCGGTCCGATGGATTCAATAGATACTTATATCCAAAACAGAAGAAATCCTCAAAAAACAGCTTATAAGACGGACAAGCTCAGGTCAATACTCTCTGTTACACACGGCTGTCTGATTTATCAGGAGCAGGTTATGCAGGTTTTCAGAGAGCTTGCAGGCTATTCCTACGGCAGAGCTGATGTTGTGCGCCGCGCTATGTCTAAAAAGAAGCACGATGTTATGGAAAAGGAACGTGTGACGTTTATTGAAGGTGCTGCAAAAAACGGCATAAGCAATGCTGCCTCAAATTCGATATTTGAGGATATGTCATCGTTTGCGTCCTATGCCTTCAATAAGTCGCACGCAGCTGCTTATTCGCTTGTAGCTTACCGTACAGCGTGGCTTAAGTGCCATTATCCGGCACAGTTTATGGCGGCACTGCTGACCAGTGTGCTTGATCAGACGGTAAAGGTCAGCAGTTATATTAATGAGTGTGAGCGGCTGGGAATAAAGGTTCAGCCACCTGATGTCAATTCAAGCTATGAAGGCTTTGTTGCAAAGGACGGCAGAATACTTTTCGGTTTGCTTGCCATCAAAAATCTCGGCAGGTCGCTTATCGCGGCAATAGTTGAAGAACGTGATAAAAACGGTAGATTTGAGAGCTTTTACAGCTTTTGCAAGCGTGTTTACGGTCGCAATTTTAACCGCCGTGCTGTTGAAAGTCTGATTTACAGCGGCGCACTTGACAGCTTGGGTCTCAACAGAAGGCAAATGCTGATTATGCTGCCGGCTGTTCTTTCAGAGCTTGAATCTGACAGAAGCGGTGTTTTGAGCGGTCAGATGAATTTTTTTACGCTTCTTGGGGAAGAAAATAATGCAGGTCCCGATATACCGAATGCCGATGAGCTTCCCGACGATGAAAAATTGATTCGGGAAAAAGATGTTGTCGGTTTTTATGTTAGCGGTCACCCGATGGTGGGGTACAAGCGGATCGCCTCAAAACTTGGTTGTGTTGAGATTTTTGATCTGATCGATTCTGACGGATACGAGGATAATGCCAAAGTTGCGGTTTTGGGAATAATAACTTCGGTTAAGAAAAAAGTTACTCGCAGTAATTCCGAAATGGCATTTGTTACGGTTGAAGATACGACAGGGAATATAGAATCCCTTCTGTTTCCCAAAACTGTTTCTGATTCTCGCAAGTTATTGACAGTCGGAAACATCGTGCTGCTCAGAGGCAGACTCAGCCTTCGCGAAGATAAAGAGCCAAGCATAGTGTGTGAAAGCATAACGCCATGTCCGCAGGATATACCTGAACAGGAAAAAGCTCGTTCCAAGGTGAAACACGGCCTTTTTCTCAGGCTTGATTCCGAGGGAACGTGTGCTCAACAGCGTGTTTGCAATCTTCTCGGTATATTCGAAGGTAACACTCCGGTTTACTTTTACTATAATGATAAAAAAAAGTACTCACCGCAGATGTTTTCAGTTGATGTAAATGAGCCCCTTATAGGCGAGCTGAAGCGTATTTTGGGTTCTGAAAATGTCGTTTTTCAGTGAAAGTTGTCTAAAATGGCTTGACATAATTTTTAATTCGTGTATCATATAAAGCAATGATTTTTCAGCATGAGACATAGGAGAGATTGAGTTATGAAAAAAATCGGTGTTTTGACAAGTGGCGGCGACGCTCCGGGTATGAACGCTGCGGTAAGAGCGGTTGTACGTTCAGCTATCGCTAAAGGTATGGACGTTTACGGAGTTTATAGAGGATATAACGGACTATTAAACGGTGATGTTGAAAAAATGAATCTTCGCTCAGTTTCCGATATAATCGGTAACGGCGGTACTATGCTTTATACCGCGAGAAGCGAGGAGTTTAAAACTGAAGCCGGTCAGAAAAAGGCGGCTAAACATTGTCAGGATTTAGGTATCAGCGGTGTTGTAGTAATCGGCGGTGACGGTTCTTTTGCCGGCGCGAGAGCTCTTACTAACGCCGGTGTAAATTGTATAGGTGTTCCGGGCACTATCGATAATGATATTTCCAGCACAGATTACACTATAGGCTTTGATACAGCTTTAAACACAGTAGTTCAGATGGTTGACAGACTTCGTGATACTTGCGAATCTCACGCAAGATGCGATGTTGTTGAGGTTATGGGTAACGGCTCGGGATATCTT
>JAZNMK010000041.1:0-60722 GCA_045579585.1 Acutalibacteraceae bacterium | reverse complement strand
TGAAGTTGCCTTCATCGTCCTTACGGAACCAGTTAACGTTGAAGATTTTGGGAGCCTTGTCAGCATCAAGTGTTTCACCGATGTTGATCCAGTGCTGCCAGTACTCACCCATGTTGTAGCCGCAGAAGGGAAGCATAGCCACAGGATCACGGCGGACAACACCGACAGCACCTGCTGCTGCAGCTGTTGTTTCGGAAGCCATAATTGAGCCTACGAATACACCGTGGTTCCAATCGCGTGACTGATATACGAGGGGAGCAAGCTTTGCGCGTCTGCCGCCGAATACGATAGCGGAGATCGGTACGCCTGCGGGATTCTCAAACTCTGAGCTGATGCAGGGGCAGTTAACAGCGGGTGCTGTGAAGCGGCTGTTGGGGTGTGCGCCCTTCTCTTCACTCTCCTGGCCGTTCCAGGGGTTGCCCTTCCACTCAACAGCGTTTGCGGGCGGATTCTTGTCGAGGCCTTCCCACCAAACTGTGTTGTTGTCAAGGTTGTGTGCAACGTTGGTGAAAATTGTGCCCTTCATTGTAGCTGCAAGAGCGTTGGGGTTGGATTTGTTGTTTGTGCCGGGTGCAACACCAAAGAAGCCGTTTTCGGGGTTGATAGCATAGAGTCTGCCGTCCTCACCTTTACGGATCCAGGAGATATCGTCACCTACGCACCATACCTTGTAGCCCTTTTCAAGATAGCTCTTGGGAGGAATAAGCATAGCAAGGTTTGTTTTGCCGCAAGCTGAGGGGAATGCAGCACAGATGTATTTAACTTCGCCGTTGGGCTTCTCAACACCGAGGATAAGCATATGCTCAGCCTGCCAGCCTTCTTTCCAGCCCTGGTAGGAAGCAATACGAAGTGCAAAGCACTTCTTGCCGAGGAGAACGTTTCCGCCGTAACCTGAGTTAACGGAGATGATTGTGTTATCCTGCGGGAACTGGCAGATGTATCTCTTCTCTTCGTCGATGTCGCACTTGCAGTGCAGACCGCGAACCCAATCCTCGCTGTCGCCGAGAGCCTCGAGAACCTTTGTGCCTACTCTTGTCATGATAACCATGTTGGGAACAACATAGATAGAGACTGTAAGCTCGATACCGATCTTGGAGAAGCGGCTGCCTACGGGACCCATTGAGTAGGGGATAACGTACATTGTTCTGCCCTTGTATGAATCCTTAGCAATGCTGTAGAGCATTTCGTAAGCTTCAGCGGGGTCCATCCAGTTGTTTGTGGGGCCTGCAAGCTCCTTTGTGGGAGCGCAGATGAATGTTCTGCCTTCAACACGGGCAACGTCGTTGACAGCTGTTCTGTGAAGGTAGCAATCGGGGAGGAGATCCTGGTTGAGCTTGATCATTTCGCCTGTTGAGCAAGCTTCTGCTCTGAGGGCGTCGATCTGCTCCTGAGAACCGTCAATCCATACGATTTTGTCGGGCTTTACAAGCTCGACCTTCTCTTCAATCCAGGAGAGAACGCTTTTATTTGTTGTGAGATTTGTCATGGTTGTTGACTCCTTTCGTTTGAACACGTGGAATAATTTTCGAATTACCTTCCGTATATAAATATATATTATTTTGCCTCAAACTGCAATCTTAAATACGCCAAACATTTGGTAAAGTTTTTTGTGTTTTTGGGTTAAATTGCTACAAATTAAATCTGTTTGAGAAGCGGACCGATGCCCTTGATTGCTCTGGGGATATCCTTGACGATAAGACGGATGCCGCCCTTCTCACCGCTGAGCCATTTTACAAGGCCTTCAGCCATCTGCTCGCTGAATACGCCGCCGCTCATGCTGATAAAATCACGGAACGGTGTCTGCATTGCGATTGCCTGTGCAAAACCTGCGGGGATAACACCTGTGAGAAGCTTGTAGAAGCGCTTGCCGTTTTTAGTATGTGCACAGCTCTCAAAAGTATCCTGAATGCCGAGCTTTCTTTCAGCAGAATAATCAGTTGCGGGCAGTTCTCTGCCAAGCACTGCAACAAACTGCTCTGCGGGAACATCCTGAACGTTGCCGGTGTAATAAAGGGGAGCGACCGAAGAGTAGTCGGGGATATTCTCTGTTGTGCCGCTTACCGTTACTGTTGCCGCAAGCTTGATATCAGCGCTGGATGCACCGACGAGGATATCGAATTCACCGCTTTCAACGCACCAGTCGTTAATGTTTACATTGTAGAAGGCAAATGCACGCTTGCAAAGCTCGATTTCAACCTCTTTGCTTTCACCCGGCTCGAGCCATACCTTCTTGAAGCCCTTGAGCTCCTTGGCAGGTCTGTAAATTGTGCTTACCTTATCTGCAACGTAGAGCTGAGCTGTTTCATAGCCTGCAACGTTGCCTGTGTTCTTGACGGTGAATGTAACCTTGAGTGTATCATTCTCGCTCATTGAATCCTTATCGAGCCTGATGTCGGAATACTCAAACGTTGTATAAGAAAGACCGAAACCGAAGGGATAGCGGACCGCCTTGTTTGCTTTTTCGTAGTATCTGTAGCCGATGTAAACGCTTTCGCGGTATTCGACTGTTGCGGGGTTGCCGGGGAAGTTGTTCTTTGCGGGTGTGTCGGCATATGTCATCGGGTATGTTTCGGGCAGCTTACCGCTCGGGTTCACCGCACCGCTGATTATATCGGCAACGGCACCTGCGCCTGCCTGACCGCCGAGGTAGGAGTTGAGTACGGCTGCAACGGAATCGTTCCAGGGCATCTCAACAGGTGAGCCGCCTGCAAGAACGATGATGACGTTCTGGTTTACCTTAAGGATTTCTTCAACGAGCTTATCGTGAGCCTCTGGCAGGTTCATATGTGTTCTGTCGTAACCCTCTGCCTCGTATTCGTCAGTAAGGCCGATGAATACGATGGCTGTCTCACATTTTGCGGCAAGCTCTGCCGCCTTTGCGATGAGCGAAGCGTTCTTCTTAGCCTTTTTGTTTGAAAGCTCATAGCCCTGAGCAAATTCAACCGTGTAGCCGACCTTCCGGAGCTCTTCGAGAGCGTTGTCGAGCTTGGTGGGATTGATGTGCGAGCTGCCTGCACCCTGGTATCTGGGTGTTCTTGCAAGCTCACCGATAACAGCAACCTTACCTTCCTTCTTAAGCGGAAGAACACCGTTGTTCTTAAGGAGCACCATGGAGTTTGCTGCAATCTGTCTTGCAAAATCCTGGTCATCAAGGTCGTTGTACGGATAATCTTTCTTTGCACCTGCAACAGCCTTGTCGATAAGCTTGAGCACGTTGAGTGCACGCTGAGTTACAACAGCTTCGTCGAGTGTGCCGTTCTTTACAGCCTCAACAATCTTCTTTGTGCCTGCGCCGGCTGATGAGGGCATCTCAAGGTCGTTACCGTTCTGCAGACCGAGAACTCTGTTGTTAACTGCGCCCCAGTCGCTGACTACTACGCCCTCAAATCCCCACTCGCCGCGGAGAATATCGAGCTGAGTGTGTTTGTTCTCTGAGCCGTGGAAGCCGTTGATTTTGTTGTATGAGTTCATAACCGTCCAGGGCTGAGCCTTTTTGACTGCTATTTCGAAAGCTGTGAGGTAAATTTCACGCAGAGCACGCTCGTCAACAACGGAGTCGCAGGTCATTCTGCGTGTTTCCTGGCTGTTTGCGCAAAAATGCTTGAGAGATGTGCCTACACCCATTGACTGAACACCGTTGATGAAGCCTGCTGCAAGCTCACCTGCAAGCAGCGGATCTTCTGCGAAATATTCGAAGTTTCTGCCGCAAAGGGGAGAGCGCTTCATATTGATACCGGGTCCGAGAAGGACACCAACCTCTTCTTTAAGGCACTTCTTGCCGAGCGCAACACCCATCTTGTAAAGCAACTCGGGGTCCCATGATGCTGCGGTTGTTGCCGCTGTGGGGTAGCTGATTGCGGGCACGCTGTTACTCAGGCTGTCTCCGGTTTTGCTGTAGTCCTTTTTACGAAGTCCGTGAGGGCCGTCGCATACCATGATTGACGGAATTCCGTATTTTTCCATTCCTTTAAGGTGCCAGAAATCACCGCCGTCACAGAGTGCGGCTTTTTCTTCGAGAGTCATCTTTGAAATAAGATCGCTGAATTTTGACATTTTTTATTCCCCTTCAAAAAATTTTTCTTCTAATGCGGCGGCATCTTCTGCTGATTCAACAGCTTCGACACCTTTGAGTTTCTTCTGGATAATGCGGTTTCTGTTTTGTGCTTCTCCGAGTGCCTTGCCTGCATCGTCAATGCGTCGCCTTGCTTTTTCCAGCAGGTCGCCGAATTTGTCGTATTGCGTTTTTGCAACGGCAAGCATTTGCCTTACTTCGTTTGCTTTTTCGTTTATTGCAACCGCCTTGAAGCCCATTGAAAGTGAAGACAGCAGGGCTGTGATTGTGGTCGGTCCGGCAATCATAATGTTGTATTCGCTTCTCAGCTTTTCGGGTAAGCCGTCGGGCGAAGCAGCAATTTCGGCATAAAGTCCTTCTGTTGCGAGGTACATTATCGCGTACGGTGTAGTCTGCGGTACAACTATGTATTTTGTAATGAGTTTTGCCTCGTCTTTAACTCGTGCCTCAAGTGCTTTTCTTGCTGCGGCAAGTGCAACGGGGTCAGCGTTTTCGGCTGCCGTGCAGAGTCTTACGTAGTCCTCCATCGGGAATTTGGAGTCGATGGGAAGGTAAGTGACAGAGCCGCTTCCGTCACCTGCGGGAATTTTAACGGCGAACTCGACTTTTGCCTGGCTGCCTTCAATCGGAGCGTAGTTCTTGACGTACATTCCGGGGATGGTCTGGTCGAGTATATTTTCAAGGTAGACCTCTGCCCACGTTCCTCTTGCCTTTACGTTTGTGAGCACTTTGTTGAGTGTAGATACGTTAGCCGTAACTCCTGTTGAAAGCTCTTTCATTTCGCCAAGCGATTTGTTGACGTTTTCGAGCTGATCGGATACTGTTTTGAATGAGCTGTTAAGCCTTTCGTTTAGCGTTGCGCTGAGCTTTTCGTCAACGGTTGCTCTCATCTGGTCAAGCTTCTTTTCGTTGCTTTCCTGCATTTTGCCGATAGCCTCGGAAACGTTCCGCGAAAGCCGTTCGTTCTGTTCTGCGTTGTTCTGTCGGATTGTGCCGAGCGAATCACTGAGTGTTTGAGTCATACGCTGTTGGCTTTCGAAGTTTGTTCTGGTCATCTCGTCAAGCTTGCGTGCCATTTCTCCGATGCTTTGCGAGGTTTGAGCGCGCATATCGTTTTGGCCGAGTGCCATTTCTCTTCTGCTTCGCTCAAATTCATCAGCCAGCAATCTCTGAATCTTTTCACTGTCCTCGTGCTCGGCGTTAGCGTTGGCTTTTTTAATCAACACAAGTACGCTGATAAGGACTGCCGCCAGCAGTATGGCGGTGATGGCAAGCAGGATGAAAAACATATCGTCCACGGTGAAAACACCTCCTAAGATCCCACTTTAATTATAATTAAAACCATTATAGCAAAAATGAGTCAATTATACAATACCATAACGTTAATTTACACGGCAAAAACACCGCAGATTTTTTCTCTGCGGTGTTTTTATTATCGCTTAACTATTCATTTTGTAAAGCCTTAATGCGTTTGTGACAACAAAAAACGAGCTGAGGCTCATTGCCGCCGCACCGATCATCGGTGAAAGCGTTATTCCGAAAACGGGAAACAGTGCACCTGCGGCAATCGGAATGCCGATAACGTTGTAGAAAAATGCCCAGAAAAGATTTTGTTTAATATTCCGCATTGTTTTGCGTGAAAAGGTGTGGGCCTTTACAACATCGCCCAGTTCGTTCTTCATCAGCACAATGTCAGCCGATTCAATTGCTATGTCTGTGCCACCGCCTATTGCAATGCCTACGTCAGCCTGTGTCAGTGCAGGCGAATCGTTGATTCCGTCACCGACCATAACAACTGTTTTGCCTTGCTCCTGAAGGTGTTTTATCTGCTGTGCTTTCTGTGCAGGGAGTACTTCGGATACTGTGCGATCAACACCTAATTTTTCACCTATAGTATGTGCCGTAACAGCGTTGTCTCCCGTGAGTAATATTACCTGTGAGCCGCTTGCCTGCAAGGATTTTACAGCTTTTATGCTTGTCGATTTTATTTCGTCGGCAATGCATATTATTCCCGCGAGTTTTCCGGCACTTGCAAAATAAACGGGTGTTTTTCCCTCTTTTGCCGCATCTTCAACGTGCTTTTCTGCAGCAGTAATATCAATGCCGTTGTCGTGCATCAGCGAGGCGTTTCCGCCGATTGTTTTTTTGAGGTTTATCAATGCGGAAACACCCTTGCCGGGAACGTAGGTAAAGTTTAGTGCCTTTACAAGCTCACCGCTGTAACTTTGGCATATTGCCTTTGCAAGGGGGTGCTCGCTGCGTGCTTCAAGCGATGCGGCAAGCTGCAAAAGCTCATCTTCTGCCATTGAATAAGTCTTAATGTCTGTTACGGCAGGCTTGCCGGTGGTGACAGTGCCTGTTTTGTCGAATACGTATACGTCAGCCTTGCCGAGTGTTTCGAGTGCCTGAGCGGATTTGATCAAAATTCCGTTTGAAGCACATTTGCCTGCAGAGACGGTAATCGCAACAGGTGTTGCAAGACCAAGTGCACACGGGCATGAAATGACGAGCACGCATATTGCGCACGAAAGCGCAAACTCAAGGCTTTGGCCCGTCAGCATCCATGCGATGAAGGTTACCGCGGAAACAGCTATAACGATCGGCACAAATACACCGGCAATTTTATCTGCAAGGCGGGCTACGGGTGCCTTGCTTGCTCCTGCGTTTTCAACAAGCTCAATTATCTGCGCGAGCGTTGTATCTTTACCTACTCTGGTTGCCTTCATGTTGAATGTGCCTTCAAGGTTAATGCTTGCCGACATAACACTGTCGCCTTCATACTTTTCAACGGGCATACTTTCACCTGTAAGGGCGGATTGATCTACGCTTGAATTACCCTCAACAACAATTCCGTCAACAGGTATTTTTTCACCCGGGCGGATGATTACCGTATCACCTGCAATTATCTCCTCTGCCTTTACTGTCAGCTCTTTACCGTTTCTGAGTACGGTTGCGGTTTTTGGTGCCATATCAATCAGCTTTTCAACTGCAGAGTTCGTTTTGCTTTTTGAGCGCTCCTCAAGGAATTTGCCGACTGTTACAAGTGTCAGTATCATTGAGGCTGACTCAAAATAAAGGTTTGAGGCGTACCTTTCGGCAATATCGGCTCTGCCGTTGCCTAATCCGTAGCCAATCATAAATATCGACACAATACCGTATATCAGAGAGGCGCTTGCGCCTACTGCTACCAGGGTGTCCATATTTGGAGCGCGTCTGATAAGGGAAGAAAAACCACCAAAGAAAAATTTACGGTTGACATATATTACCGGCAGTGTCAGCAAAAACTGGGCAAATGCGAACTGCACTGCGTTTTCAGTGCCGTGAAGAAAAGAGGGGAGAGGCAGACCGATCATATGCCCCATTGTGATATACATCAGCACGGCAAGCAGAGGAATTGATACAGCAAGCCTTGTTTTTACCGGGGTGTACTTTTCGGTGCAGGTAGGCTCAGCCGGCTTTGCTTTTTCGTCAATGTCTGTTTTTTTGGTCTTTTCTTCAATAATACTCGCTTTGAATCCTGCTTTTGCAACTGCGTTGATTATTGTCTCACTATCTGTTTTTGTTTCGTCAAAATCAGCTGTAAGGAGTTTGGCAAGCAGATTGACTTGAGCATTTTCAACTCCGTCAATTTTACCTACAGCTCTTTCAACCGCTGCCGAGCAAGCGGCACAGCTCATTCCTTCAACATTAAATTTTTGTTTCATTATCTGTCACCATCCATATAGGTTAACTAATATTTTAGTGTATCGGCATGGTTAAGTCAATAAATCAACTGTTAAATATTTCCGGTGTTCTTCCTTATTTTGTAAAGGTGTTCAGGTTGACAAGGTTATACACTATGATGTAAAATAAAGAACAGCTAATTGACAAGGAGTGATTTTTTGAAAAAGATTATATCTGTTTTAGCGGCAGTGTTGTTGGTTGCATCCTGCCTTGGTGTCGGTGCGCAGGCATCTGTCAGAAAATATGCCCTGAGCGGAATGGATGCAGACTACTACGCTTTGCTTGACGGTAACGACGAGGCAATGTTGCTCGGCAGCCTTTCTGCAAAGTATGAGTCAAACGGTAACCCTGCAACCATATCGGATAATAAGGATACGGGCGGAGTGTCCTACGGTGCGTATCAGTTCGCCAGCAATTTCGGTGTGCCGCTTGCCTTTGCCGAATGGTGCGTTTCGTCAGGTGAGGGTGTTGAAGCAGGTAAAAAGCTTAAAGCAGCTTATGTGCTCGACGGCAATACATACGGCAATAACTTCAATGCGGAATGGAAAGCTATAGCTCAGGCATCTCCCGAGGGCTTTCTTCTTCTTCAGCACAACTTCACCAAGGCTCGCTTTTATGACGTCCTTGTTGACAGACTTGAGAAAACTGTAGAAGGCTTTGATATTGACAATTACACAATTGCACTCAAAAACGTCATATGGTCACGCGCTGTGCAAAACGGCATGAACACCGATGTTGTTACTAAAGCTTTTGAGAGCCTTGGCGGCTTTGATAACCAGCCGGAGGACGTGCTCATCAGAGCAATATATGCAAGGGCAAGCCTGCTTGTTGATGAGGCACCGCATGCAGATTCGGTTAGAATTGTTAGGAGCTCTGCCGAAAAGTACGGTATCGACGTTGAAACTGTTGAGGGCAAGTATCTTTTTTATCACAGCAAGAATACTTCAGATATCCAGGTTTCCGTTTACAGACGTCTTGCAATACGTGAGCTTGAGGATGCGCTTGAGATGTACGTCAATGCAGGCGGAGTGCTCACACCTGACGATTCCGAAACGGACGCTCCGATAATTCCTCCTCCCGTCATTGGCGATGAGGATGATAACGGCGGTAACGACGACGGTGCTGTTGAGCAACCCGAAGCACCTGATGTTGATCAACCTGCCCAGTCAACCGGTTTTGTGGCTGTTTTCGAGGCGATTCTCAACTTTTTTGTAATGATAATTGATTTCTTTATGAGCTTTTTTGCTTGAATATATCCGCTCTCTTTTGTTAAATGCGACAAAAAGAGGGCGGATTTTTCTACTTTTCCGCAGGTTAAATATTGTTGAAAAAACAATTTGCTTATGTTATTATTTTTCTTAAGTAAAATCGTGCAATCAGGAGGTAGCCAATGGCCAAGCAAGAAGAAATGAAAAAATATGTCCCGAAGGGTGAAGTGAAGGCGTACGCAATCGCTGCCCTCGGACAGGGTCTGGTTTACAGCTGTATGTCCAGCTACATAACAGACTATTATATGAATGTTCTGTATCTCGATGCAATTTTTGTTATTTTGCTCATGCTGCTTGCCCGTGTATGGGACGCTGTCAATGACCCTATGATGGGTATGATTATGGACAGACATTCCACCAAAAAAGGTAGGATGAAGCCGTATCCTTTATGGACCGCAGTTCCTATTGCAGTTCTCACAATACTCATGTTCGTTAATCCCGGCTTTGATACAAAGAATCAGTCGATCTGGCTTTATGTATTTGTGTCGGTTGTCTACGTTGTGTGGGGTATGGTTTATACTGCCAGTGACGTTCCGTTCTGGAGTATGCCAAACGTTATGACTCCGAATCCCAAGGAGAGAGGCAATATCATCTCCTACGGTAAGACTGTCGGCGGTATCGGCTCTGCCGTTACTGTTGCCCTCCCGATTATCGTCGGCTACTTTGTTGCCGGTATGGATATGGAGCAGGCAAACATTTTCAAGTATGCTATTATGGCTATCTCAATGGCTGTTATCGGCATGCCTCTTTTCACGATTTCCTCTTTCAAAATCAAAGAGAGAATCCAGCTTCCCGATGCTCAGAAAAAAGCACCCGGCGAGCCCTCTACACTCAAGAGGATTTTCACCTGCAAGCCCCTTATGCTTGTAGTCCTTTCGGGTGTGCTTTCGTTTGGCAGATATATGCTTCAGGCTGCAGCTCCCCACGTTGCGCGTTATTCGGGCTTCTACCTCGGCTCTGAAGCTCCCAAAACCGTTGAAGAAATCAACAAGAATATCTCAAATGTTGCTCTTATTATTCAGGTTTGTGCCGCAATCGGTATGTTTGGTGCAATGCTCTTCCTTCCCAAGCTTTACAAGAAGTTCGAGTATAAGCATATTATGATTGTTTCCTGCCTTGGCGGTTTTGCTTCAAGCTGTCTTACACTTATCATCGGTTGGACAACGAAGAATCTGCTTATCTGTATTCCCTTTATGCTTATCTCGGCAATTCCGCTCGGTGTTATCAACAATGTTTCTTTTGCAATGGTTTGCGATTGCCTTGATTTTATGGAGTGGAAAACAGGCTTCAGAAACACAGGTCTCGGCTCTGCCTGCCAGTCTTTCGTTAACAAAATCGGCAACGCCTTTGCAACGGTAATGATTATCGTTATGTACATCCTTGTTCATATCGACGTGGCTCAGCTTAACGTCGGCAGCGGTGAAGCTGTCGTACAGGCTGTCAACAGTATGACTTCAACTCAAAACTTTGCAATGTTCTCACTTGTAACAATCGTTCCCGGTATCAGCCTTCTTCTCTGTGCAATTCCTCTGTTCTTCTACGACCTCACTGGTGCAAAGAAGAATAAGGTATTCAGCGAGCTTTCTCAGCTGAGAAAAGAGAGAGGTATCAACGTCGAAGACTGATTCAAGGCAAAAAACAACGTCCCTTCCTCAGATGAGGAAGGGACGTTTTATGTTTTATTAAAGTTGGTAGATGCCTGACTCGAGTTTTACAAATTCGGTTTCGTTAGCGATGAAGTATTTGAGCACGGGCTCGTCAAACTCAAGGTAATCACTAACGGCAAAGTTGCCAAGTGTTATTGTGCGCACTTTATTTGAGCCTTTATTGCACACAAAAAGTCTGTCACCGTAGCGTACGATTGAAACAGGGTCAACAAATGCGGTTGATTTGCCGCCGCCGATTCTCATCTGAACTCGTTTTTCATCTGTAGCGTAGCAGATAACTGCATTGAGCTCAGGTACAACACTCCAGAAATTCTTGCCGTCGGGAGCAATACCTTTGGCGGCAAACTCGTTATATTTGAGGTTGCCTGTCCATACTGCAACACCGCGTGCATTGAATATGCCTATGTCACCGTCGGGGTAAACGAGTACGGTGTGGTTATTGGAAAGCGTACCTGTTTCGCAGTTAACGTAGTCTTTAATCTGTGAGCATATCTCTTGGTATGCGGGGCCGAATTTGCCCTCAAAATAAGTCCACTTTGTAATGGGCATTATCTGTTGCTTTGCTGCATCGTATCCCAAGAAATCTGCTCTTGTCCTGCCGTCCGGCATAATTTCGGGCTTTATGTACAGAAAACCGCCGTCAACGGGCAGTAAGCCGTATACGTTATAATCAATAATCTTTTTCAATTCTCTCACCTGAAAGTATTATGCAGCCCCGCCGTGCCGTCATACGGCGAATAATAACCTGCGATTAAAGCAGGTGGGTAAGCTCCCGCAGGTTCACGCTCCCTTCGTCCGCCATATGGCGGGAGGTCTGCAATCCGCTGAACGGAGAATGCTTCCCTGATAATTGAGTGTTGGGTTAGTATTGCCGTACTTTTATCGTACAAAGCAGGGTGCATATTAGTTTGTGTTATTATTCCTCTTCGTCTTCTTCATCAAACTCAAAAATGTCAATGAGTCTTTCTTCAAAGATGTTGCCTATTTCGTTGAATTCGTCTTCGTCTTCAATTACAGAAAGGTAGTTCTCACCGTTTTCCTCGGTTACTTTGAGGATGAGGAATTCACCGCTGTCCTCAAGCTGCTCCTGTGCATCGTCAAAGATGGGGAGCAGAGCAACGTACCTGCCCTTGTCTGTTTCAATTCTGTCGAGCTCTTCGAAAGTGTGCTCTTTGCCATCTTCGTCAATTACGCTTACTATATCGGGATTGTATTCTTTACTCATAATTATATTCTCCGTTTCCTTGTATCATTCTCTATGGTTATTTTACATTGCTTTTGTTGATTAGTCAAGAGCAGTGAGGTGTCAAATAGTTACAATTAATCCGAAACCTGCATATAATACATCGGGGGTGTTGCGCCTTGCGGTATTACAGGCCGAAAAAATACAGAAAATTTTTGTTTGGTTTTGTGTGTTTTGTGTTGGTTTTTCTGATTGCCTTTTTGCTTCTTGATGCAAGATTGCGACCTTTTGTGCGTAACACTGCGGTTTTGCAGGCGCAAAACTATGCTGCCACCGTTGCCGGCGCAGCTGTGCCGGATATTCTCAGGAATGTAGGTGCGGATTATTCGTCCCTTGTTGAAATCACACGCGATGCAGACGGAAACATCGTTTCTGTGCAGACAGATGCAATGCGGATCAACCGCATAAAGTCCGCCATAAATTCTGCGGTTGCATCGTCGCTGAGTAACCTTGACGGCAAAAAGCTCGGTGTACCGCTCGGCTCGCTTACAGGTTTCGCGCTCCTTAACGGCAGAGGGCCGAGGCTGAACGTGATAATCAGCCTGACGGGAAGCGCACAGACTCATTTTGTCAACGAATTCAGCGATGCCGGAGTTAATCAGACGCGCCATCAGATATTTTTAAAAACTACTGTAACCCTGCTTATTGTGTTCCCCACGAATACGGTAACAACAGCTTATACGATGAATATGCTCGTAGCGGAAACAATTATTGTCGGCAAGGTGCCGCTTGCATACGGTGAGATGACTCAAAAATGAATTAATCTTTATACATATCGCAGTATTTGAAGGGAACACGCTCGCCATTTTTAACTATGTGGAAGCAGTTTTCACCAAGGCTGAAAATCGGTCTGTCACTTTTAAGGCTGTCGGAGCTGACGTTGATAACCTTACAGTTCTGAATTTCTTCGCGGTATCTTCTTACCTTTTCGTCATCTTTGCAGTTAAGGCCGATGATTGCACCTGTTTTGCTGTCGTGACGTGAGCATATGAGCTTGTCAACCTCAAGCCTTGCACAGATATCTCTGAGCAGAAAATCGGGGCTTGCACTGATAACCACTGCCGGGCGTTCGCGGTTTTCTTTTTTGAACCATTCAAAAACGTCCTTTTCGTGCTTGTCCCAGAATTTCTTTACATTCCTTTCGAGGTTTATCATACGCACGTAGCAGAAAAGATATTTTTTTGCATAAGTGAGCCCTTTAATTCTGAGAAAAAACGGAATCATCATAACGAATATGTACGGAACGCAGATTACAATCCAGGGGTTGTGAATAAGGCAGTATATCCAGAACAGAGAACCGCTGTCAAACGGTACAAGTGTTTTGTCAAAATCAAAAATATCAATCTCTTTCATTGCTTTCACCTTACATCTCAAATATTCCTTCGTACCTTACGGGCAGATTTGCGCTGTCGATATTTCCGCCGTTTTCTATGAATAGATCAAATAGCTCTTTTTTACGCTCATCCGTATAGGTGTAGCCCCACAGGCGCTCTATCTTGCCGAAATCCTCAAATGTTTCGTCGGGCAGCTTTTCAACCGCATCGGGTGAGTAGGGCAGTGGAATTTTTACCGTGCCGTCGGATGTGATGAAGTATCTGTCCGCAAGCTCGATTGCTTTGCGGTTAGCCTCGATACGCGGATATTCTTCGTCAAATTTAATTCTTGTTATCGGGAATACGGCAATATCTGCATCAAGCAGCTCATATGCTTCTTTGTAAAGTCCGTTGTGTCCGTGGTGAGCAATCTGTACGATGTCGCATTTGAGCGTATCACCGTATCGCTTTGTCAGCTCAAGGCTTGCAAGGTTGCTTGCATCACCGGGGATAAAGATACGGGTGCTGTCTGCGGTAAGCATAACCATACACGAGGAGTCGTTATAGTCCTTCATCGTATGAGGATAGATATCCTCGTGTGTGCCGAGCACGTCAAAGCAAAGGTTGCGTGTATAAAAACGCTGACCCGTATGAATTTTGTAGGTGGGTATGTCCGTGCTTTCAAGCATCCTGAATAGCTTGCGTGAGAGTAGCACCTCTTCTGTTGACCAGAAGCGGCTGTTTTCGTTCGTATCAGGGATGAGGTTGGAGTAAATTCCCTCGATAATTACATCGCTGCGGTTGTATCTGAGGAAATCCATAAACTTTGATATATGGTCGGAGTGTGCGTGGGTGAGAAGCCAACCGTTAACAACAACTTTCTGCCCGTCAGGTGTACGTTCGCGCATAAAGCTGTAGATTCTGTCGTTGTCATTAAACTGCATATAGTGGCCGCTGTCAACTACAAAAAAGCTGTAGTCGGGGCACTGGATAAGCAGGCACATTCCGCAGTCGATAAGAGCCTGGTCGTTTTCGAATGCGTAAAAAACCGTGTCTGTTTTTCTTTCACAGTTTTGTTCCTCGAAGCGGGGGAGAGGGCGGTTTTCGTTTGCCGCAACACGCAATATACCGTCGCAGGGGGTATATAATGCATTTACGGTAACCTCGCCCTGAAGGCAGGTGTAAAGGTTGCCGTTAAGGTTGGTGGATTGCTGTATTCTGAATCCGTCTGCCGTGAGTGCGTCTATCCATTCGCTGTATTGCTGTGCATCAACATTAGTGTAAAGACGCATAAAGCAGCCTTCCCGACAATCGTAATCTGTGCAGTCTGCATTCGGGCGAAAAAGTCTGAATTTATCAAAAACCATAGTTTGCTCTCTCCTTGAAAAAAGGCAAGGTAAATTTTCACCTTGCCTTGATGCGTTATTATTCTTCGTCGGGGTTTTCCCAGTTGTGCCAGACTTCCTGAACGTCGTCGTTATCTTCGAACATTTCAAGCATCTTGTTCATATTCTTGATATCGTCTTCGTTTGTGAGGGTTGTGTAGGTTGAGGGAACGTACTGAACCTCAGCAACGGCAAAGCTGTAACCTGCAGCTTCGAGTGCATCGCGTACTGCGCCAAGATCGTTGGGCTCTGTGCGCACTTCAAATACGCTCTCATCCTCTGTTATGAAGTCAACTGCGCCTGCTTCAAGTGCAGCTTCCATAAGTGTTTCTTCATCAACATCTTCCGCCTCGATGAGGATAACACCGTAACGGCTGAACATAAAGGAAACGCAACCGCTCTGGCCCATGTTTCCGCCATATTTGTCGAAGTAGTGGCGTACGTCGCCTGCAGTTCTGTTGCGGGTATCTGTAAGTGCTTCTTCGATAACGGCAATACCTGAGGGACCGTAGCCTTCGTACATAATGGACTCATAATCGGCACCGCCTGCTTCGCCGCTTGCCTTCTTGATGATGCGGTCGATGTTATCGTTGGGAACGTTAGCAGCCTTAGCCTTTGCGATGATGTCCTTGAGCTTTGAGTTTGATGCGGGGTCGGGACCGCCGTCACGTACTGCAACCGCAATCTCTCTGCCGATTTTTGTGAATACCTTTGCACGTGCGCCGTCAGTTTTTTCCTTTTTGCGTTTAATCGTGCTCCATTTGTTGTGTCCTGACATTAAAATTCACCATTCCTTGCTGTGAAACTAAATTATCTTATGTATTGTATCATAAGTATCCGAATATTTCAACACCGAAAATCATTTTTATTGATCGGTAAAAAGAAAGTTAACTGGGCTGCATCTGTGTTGACAGATAAAGCTCTGTAATGGTATATTATAAATAGTTATAGACAAAATTTTCCGGGAGGTGCTTTTATGAACGCCAAGAAAACGGTATGCATTGTTATGGCGTTGATACTGGCTGTGTCTGCGTTTGTTTTTTCCTCTTCTGCTGAGGATGAAATGCTTTACAATTCAATCAAAAAGGTCACAAGCGTAAGCGCGGTGGATAACGATAATTATGCATTTGAGTATTTGTTCGACCGCGGTTATACAAGTACGATTACAACTGTGCAGAATTCGGACGGCACGTACTGTCTTTGTATTGTTATGACGGACGGCTCGCTGAGTATCATTGAACTTAACAAAGATTTCAGTGTAAAAAACACAGTTGAGGTACCTCTTGAGCTTTCAACATTCCTTGCTTTCTGCAAGGGTGATGACGGTACGTATTACATTTTGTTCAATCAGCCTCTCACAATTGCTGAGCGTAATAAGACGGCACTGCGTGTAATAAACGTTGATCAATCCGGCAAAAAGCTCCGCTCACTTGATATGAGCGGTATGGCTACGGGTTCGTGGCTCGGTATAGCTTCGGAGAATTGCGGCAACAATGTTTTGACGACAAACGGCAATTACCTCACCGGATACATAGCAAGGGATATGTTCCCTGTTGTCACCAACCCGATTACGGGTAAGGATGAATTCAGAGAAGGCGGTACGGTGCACCAGTCTTCATACTCGTTTGCGATTGACCTTGAAACCTTCGTCCAGGAAGAGGTTGTCGATTCAACGGTTATTCCTTATGCCAGCCATTCCTTCCATCAGTTCATCCTCAACGACGGAAACGATTTCCTTTACGTTGACCGTTGCGATGCCGAACCTCACAGATCTTATCACCTTACTAAGATGTCCGGCGGACTTCAGTGGAAAGAGCTGCGCGAAGGCAATTCGTTTGTCTTTAAAGGACCTTATGCACAGAACTATACTTACGGTCAGCTCGCAGGTGTTGTACGTTGCGGAAATGATTATCTGCTTATCGGTTCTTACGAAAACACCACAAGTTCACTCGACCGCTCTGCTGCAAATATCTTTGTTCAGAAGTTTGATGTCAATACGCTTTCTTCCAAGCCGCAGTTTTACGTAACCTCTTACACAGGTACGGAAAGTGATGCGGACGGCTTTGAAGGTGTCAGAAACCCCAAGGCTGTTAAGGTTGATAACGGTTATATAGTCGTTCCCTATATGCTTTGTAACCCGGTAACTTACGTATCTCATATTCGAGTACTCCTTATGAACAGTAACGGTGAGGTTGTTTGGGATAAGGCTGTTGAAGATAACAGCGACAATCCTGCAATCCCGAAAACGGGTCAGGTTTACTATGACTTCGAAACGCAAAGTATAGTATGGTTTACTGTTGTGAACAAAAAACTTATCTCAAACAGCATTCGCATTGATATTCCCGAAGCGGAGGAAACCACCGAAAAGAATGAGCCGACAACCGTGCCTCAATTGCCGTCGGTTCCCGATGCAAGCGAAACAACAACGGTGACTACAACCGAACCCGTTACTTCACCCGGTACGACTGAGCCTCAGACATCTGCGCCTGCTCCAAGCACAACTGCACCGCAGGATCCCCCACAGCAGGGGCGCTCATTCTGGGATATGATAGTTGATTTCTTTGTAGGCATCTACAATTTCTTTGTCTCGCTTTTCACGTAATACGATTCAGTCAAAAAGGACTTGCATCCGTGATGCAAGTCCTTTTATTTTGCCGTTATTCTGTTAAGTGTGTCTGCAATGCTGTAAAGCTCTTCAGCCCGTATCGGGTCAGCACAGCGCATATTGCCTGCGTCTCGCACAAAACGGTCAGACAGCCTGAGCAGGTATTCCTTTGCCAGCGGTGATTCGCACGAGGGTATCTCACCGTAGTATTCGTAGTGCTCGGGGTATTTTCTGTCTGTCGGGTCGTAGTAAACACTCATCACGCAGTATAATCGGCCGGCATCTTCGCAAACATTTTCACTTTCAATACGGTAACCGTTTGCAATAAGATACGCGCGCAGCACTTCTGCGTGGCTTTGAGGTTGAAGCACAAGGTGCTTGTCGCTGCTTTTGAGCCACTGAGCTTTTTCTATAAGCTCTGATATGAGTATTCCTCCCATGCCGGCGATTATCACGTCGTCTGCTTCGTCGGGGCTGATTTTGTCAAGTCCGCTTGCAAGGCGAAGCTGAATTCTGTCGCTGAAGCCTGCGTTTGCAACGTTTATTTTTGCGTTTGCAATCGGACCTTCGCGCAAATCAGAGCCTATGGCGCAGGTGCATATTCCGTTTTCGACAAGATATATAGGCAGATGAGCGTGGTCGGTGCCTATGTCAGCAATTTTTTTGCCGCAACGGACAAGGTCCGCTGCGGCTTTAAGTCTGGGTGAAAGCTTCATTTCTTACTTTGCAAGTGCTGTGTTGAGCTTTGCAACAAGCTCGTCAACATCTACACCGTGTACTCTGCAAGCCTGCTCAATGCTTTCGCCTCTTGCGGAGGGACAGCCGAGACAGTGCATACCCATCTCGAAGAAGAAGGGTGCAAGCTCGCGGTGTGCATCAAGAACGTCGCCGATTGTCATTGTCTTATCGATAGTTGTCATCTTTATTATCTCCTTTTTGTTAGTTTACATCACCATTTTAACAGCGATTGTCGGTTTTGTCAACTTGACAACGGTTAACAATGTAATATAATATTTAACGGTTAATATTATTGATATAAGGATGATGAATATGTCACTTCAGTTCAAAAACGGAAAATTCAGAATTCTGCAGGTCAGTGACCCTCAGGATATGCATTATCCCCGCCGTTCAATGCTCAAAATGCTCGATAAAGCTTACGATATCCTCAAGCCTGACCTCGTTGTGTTTACGGGTGACAACGTGCTCAGCAACCATTTGCTCGATGCACGCTTCGGCAACAAAAAAGTTGCAGAGGGCTATGAAGCGACAAAGGTTCGTATGAAAAAATCGCTCGCAATTATTCTTGAGCCGCTACAGAAAAGAGGAATACCCTTTGCAATGATATTCGGCAATCACGACGATATGTGCTGTATGACAAAGGAGGAAATTATCGACCTCTACCGTGAGTACGGCTGCTTTGTCGGTCTGACCGATACGTACGGTTACGGTGATGTCGGTACGCACAATGTTATTATTTATTCCGGTGATTCACCTGCGTTCAACCTCTGGATGATGGATACTTCACGTCAGGATAAAGCACTTGACAAGGGCTTCGAGGGCGTTACACAGGAGGCGGTTGAGTGGTATGTTTCAACAAGCAATGAGTTGAAAGAACTCAACGGCGGCAAGCCTATGCCTTCGCTTATGTTCCAGCATATACCGATGTCTGAAATTGATGACTGTGTTGAGGAGTGCGGCTCTGATGCTCAGGGTGCGGTAAGAATGTATGATGAGGATAAGTATATCCGCCTCAAACCCGAGAAGGTGAACAGCGGCCGACTGTATGAGCCTACACCCGGCTGTAAGGCTAACTACGGCCAGTTTGATGCTGTTAAGCAGCAGGGTGACGTACTTGCGGTGGTATACGGCCACCATCATATGAATATGTTTGATATTACACACGATGGCGTGCGTATGATTCAGACTCCTGCAGCTTCTTTCCGCTGCTACGGGAACAGCCTGCGCGGTGTGCGTGTGTTCGATATTGACGAGAAAAATCCCGGTGCATTCACAACAACGCATTATACTTACTTCGATCTTATGGGCAAAACACCTGCCTCAATGCTCAGCTACTTTGTTGATGCGGATGATCTTGAGAAGCCCAGGCGTGCCGCTATCGGTGCTGCAGCGGCAGTTGCAGCTGTCGGCGCAGCTGCTTTAGCAATAAAGAAGTTCAAAAAGTAATTGTTAATGAAGTGTAAAAAGATAGATTTTTTCAACATTTTTTCTTAAAAGGCTTGAAATTTGGAAAAATTTCGTTAGAATAGGTTTTAGCACTTGAACTCATCGAGTGCTAAAACGAGTTTGTAATACTTTTCAGGAGGAGAAATAAATGACTATCAGACCCCTTGCAGACAGAGTTGTCGTTAAGGCATCGGCTGTTGAAGAAACAACTAAGAGCGGCATCATCCTCGCAGCATCAGCTCAGGAGAAGCCCCAGTATGCAGAAGTAGTTGCTGTAGGCCCCGGCGGCGAGGTTGACGGCAAGAGCGTTGAAATGTACGTAAAGGTCGGCGAAAAGGTTATCGTCGGCAAGTACGCAGGCACCGAGGTTAAGCTCGGCAAAGAAGAGTACACAATCGTACGTCAGAGCGACATTCTCGCAGTTATCGAATAATTATCAGGAGGAAATGAAAAATGGCAAAGCAGATCATTTACGGTGAAGACGCCCGCAAGGCTCTTCAGGCGGGTATTGATAAGCTCGCAGACACAGTTAAAATCACACTCGGCCCCAAGGGCAGAAACGTAGTTCTTGATAAGAAGTACGGCGCACCCCTTATCACAAACGACGGTGTTACAATCGCTAAGGAAGTTGAGCTTGAGGATCCCTTTGAGAATATGGGCGCTCAGCTTGTCAAAGAGGTTGCTACAAAAACAAATGACGTAGCAGGTGACGGCACAACAACAGCTACTCTTCTCGCTCAGGCACTTGTTCGCGAGGGCCTCAAGAATGTTACCGCAGGTGCAAACCCGATGGTAGTAAAGAAGGGTATCAAGCTTGCAGTTGAGGCTGCAACAGCTGCAGTCAAGGCAAACTCAAAGCCTGTTACAAGCTCTGCAGATATCGAGATGATTGCTACAATCTCTTCTGCTGATTCCGATATCGGCAAGATTATTGCAGATGCAATGGAAAAGGTTTCAGCTGACGGTGTCATCACTGTTGAAGAGAGCAAGACTGCTGTTACGGATTCCGATATCGTTGAAGGTATGCAGTTTGACCGCGGTTATATCTCTCCCTATATGGTAACCGATACAGATAAGATGGAAGCTGTTATCGACGATGCTTACATCCTTATCACAGATAAGAAAATTTCTAATATTCAGGAAATTCTTCCTCTTCTTGAGCAGATTCTCAACGCAGGCAAGAAGCTTGTCATCGTTGCTGAGGATCTTGAGGGTGAGGCTCTTCCAACAATCCTTGTCAACAAGCTTCGCGGCACATTCACTTGTGTAGGTGTCAAGGCTCCCGGCTTTGGTGACAGACGTAAGGAGATGCTCCGTGATATCGCAACACTCACAGGCGGTGAGGTTATTACAGAGGAGCTCGGTCTTGAGCTTAAGGATACACAGATCACACAGCTCGGCCGTGCACGTCAGGTAAAAATCTCCAAGGAGAATACAATCATCGTTGACGGTGCAGGCGATAAAGAAGAAATTGCAGCAAGAGTTGCACAGATCAGAACACAGATCGGTACAACAACATCCGATTTCGACCGTGAGAAGCTTCAGGAGCGCCTTGCAAAGCTTGCAGGCGGTGTTGCGGTTAACCGTGTCGGTGCAGCTACAGAAACAGAGATGAAGGAGAAGAAGCCCCGCATTGAGGATGCTCTCGCAGCTACAAAGGCAGCTGTTGAAGAGGGTTGCGTAGCAGGTGGCGGTGTTGCTCTTATCAACGCTATTCCCGCTGTTGAGGCTCTTCTCGACACAACAGACGATGCTGACGTTAAGACAGGTATCAAGATTGTTCTCAAGGCTCTTGAGGCTCCCGTACGTCAGATTGCTGCAAACGCAGGCCTTGAAGGTAGCGTTATCGTTAACGAAATCCGTTCAAGCGGCAAGCTCGGCTACGGCTACAATTTCGCTTCTGACGGTTATGTCGATATGGCTCAGGCAGGAATCCTTGATCCCACAAAGGTTACACGTTCTGCTCTTGAGAATGCTTCCTCCGTTGCAGCAATGGTACTCACAACGGAGTCGCTTGTTACAGATAAGCCCGATCCCCAGGCTGACGCAGCTGCTGCAGCAGCAATGGCAGCACAGGGCGGCGGAATGTATTAATTGAATTTAAATCTAAAATAATTAACCGACTCATACAGCTTTGCGGCTGTATGGGTCGTTTTTTCTTATGGTATACGGTTTTGATATATTAAAGTTTTTAATCATAATTTACCATTGTTATTTTCAAATTCGGTGCACAAATTATATCTGCGGCTTTAAACTTTACTTTCCTCTCTGGAGGTGAGTGATGCAAAGGGCGATTAAATTTGTCAGTGTTTTGGTTTCTTTATTTTGCGTTATTGTTTTTTGTTTTGTCGGTTACGGTACAGCTTTTATACCCGATTCTTACGTTACTGTTGACGTGAATTCTGCCGATACGGGCAGTGCACTGTTTACGTGCAGGTGTGAGGCGGATGCTGCCGCGGCTGACAGCGATGGGTATGCAAGGAGTTATCCGGCACAAATCAGGCTTTTTAATGCAATCCCCGTCAAAAATTCGACTGTTACGGTTGTACACCGGCGTTATGTTACCCTTGGCGGTAATGTTTTCGGTCTGCGTATTTTTGCGGACGGTGTGATTGTAACGGGTGTAGGCACGGTTGCTTCTGATGTGGCTGCTGTTGCACCTGCTAAAAAGGCGGGCATAAAACAAGGCGATATAATCAAAAAAATCAACGGCACTGCAGTAACCTCCAATCACGACATTTCACGGCTTGTTGAAAACAGTTCAGGTAAGCCGATGAGTGTGGAGCTTTTACGGGACGGAAAGACAAAGAACGTTACGGTCGAGCCTGCAAAGGATACCGCAGACGGCAAGTATAAGCTGGGTATGTGGGTGCGCGATTCATCCGCAGGCGTCGGTACGGTAACCTTTGTCGATAACGAAACCGGAACTATCGCAGGACTCGGCCATGCGATCTGTGATACTGATACGGGTGATATAATGCCGCTGAGAAGCGGTGATATCCTGAATGTCAATATCCGTGGCTGTATTAAAGGAACATCCGGAACACCGGGTGAATTGTGTGGCATTTTCGGCAACAAAACTTTGGGCGAGCTTTATATCAACGGCTCAACAGGAGTTTACGGCGTTATAGCCGAAAAGGATAGCCGGGCCAAAAAAATCCCCGTTGCTTTGTGCAACGAGGTTAAAACGGGTAAGGCACAGATTGTGTCAACTGTCGATGGCGGTGAAGCGGAGTTTTTCGATATTGAAATAACTGCTGTTCACCGTGGCGAAGATGAAGAGAAGAATATGATAATTAAAATAACCGACAGTGATTTGCTTGCTAAAACCGGCGGCATAGTCCAGGGTATGAGCGGAAGCCCGATTGTACAAAACGGTATGCTTGTCGGTGCGGTGACACATGTTTTTGTCAATGACCCTCAGCAGGGTTATGCGATTTTCGCAGAAACAATGATTTCTACCGCGCAGGAGCTGGAAAAAAAGCTTGCCCGTGATGCAGCCTGAATAAAGCGAACACGTGCCGATTAATTGAAGCCGCATCGGTGCGTTTTAAAAAGCAGCCGTATCCCAAACGGGATACGGCTGCTTTGCTTGAATCGTGTTTATTTACTTGCCGATGATGAGAAGGATGAGGTTATAGATGATTCTGATAGGAGCAAGGATAACCATCAGCCAGTTGGGGATTCCTGCTGTAACGGTAACTGTACACTCGTCTGTGTAGCTGCCATCAACTGATGTGATTGTTATTGTTGCTGTACCTTCTGCAACGCCTGTAACCTTGCCGTCAACGTCAACTGTTGCGATTTCGGGGTTGCTGGATGTGAAAACAACAGCCGAGTTAGTGGGTGTGGGGCGGTCTGCAGGGGTTGTATCGAATGTGTAGCTGAGGGCAACGCTCTCGTTTGCTCTGACTGTAGCTGTGTGCTCGGTGAATTTTACACCTGCAACTGATGTGTAGTTATCAGCAACGACAACGAGGATGGGGCGGTGGATTGTTGTGCCTTTGATTGTTGCCTTGAGTGTAGCCTGACCTACGCCTGTTGCAACAATCTTACCGGAGTCGGATACTGTTGCTACGTTTTCATCGCTTGTTGTCCAGACAATTTCGCCGTCCTTAACGTTTGTTGTGGCGACAATGTTTCTTACTGCGCCCACGCCGAGGTTAAGCTGGTAAGCTTCGCTTGTGTCATAGTAGGGGTTAAGGTAGATGTTAGCGGCAGTGACTTTGATTGTGCAAGTCTTTGTTGCTTCAACGTCGGAGCCGTAGTAAACAACAGCCTGTACCTTGATTGTTGTATCGCTGTTGAATGTGCCGTTGTTAAGGTTGATTTTAACAAGACCGCTCTTGTCAACCGTAGCAACGTCGGATTCTTTCATTGTTGTTTCGGGATCCTCACAAACTCTCCAGAAAACGTTTACATTTTCAACTGTTATGTCGTAAAGGTTAAGCTGAAGTGTATCGCCTGCGAAGAGGTCAGCTGTGCTGTAGTTGATTTTTGCGTAAACTTCTGCATCAAGACCGTCGCACAGAGCTGAGAACTTGTACTCTGTAACAGCAGGGCTGTCTGTGTTGTCGTCATCTGCTGCAACGCTGAGAGCGTCGATGTCTGTATCTACGTTAACGTGGTTCTTGACAGTTACAAAGTAGTATGCGCTTACGAGAGTGTATTTCTTCTCAGCTGTCTTGTCGACTTCAAATACATACTTTTCGTTGCTGCCGTATCTTTCAACAGTTACGTCGAGCTTGTCCGATGCTTCAAATGTGAAGGTTACTTCTTTTTCAGCTTCAACAAAGAATTTGTAGCAAGCTGCCTGAGTGCCTTCCACTTTGCCGTAAACTCTTTCACCCATTGCAAAGAGTGCAGCACCATCGGTGTTTGCACCTGCATCAAGGAGAATTTTATCCTCGATAATTGATGCTTTGTCGGCGGCAAATGCCATAACGGTAAGGGAGCTTAACGCAATGACAAGAGCCATAATGATTGATAAGGTTTTCTTCATTTTCATTATCCTCCTGAATATGAATTTGGCGGCAGATTCACTTTTGCCGCGTTTACATTATAAATAATACCAAGATTTCTTAATAAAGTCAACTGAAATTTACCTTATATACACCGTGAGGTGCGGTTTTTGTTGCTAACACTTGTGCAAAATGACAATGCTCCAAAACAATAATTTGATAGTTTGTTTTTGGCAATAAATACAAATACTGAGCAGAAAATTGAACAACATTGCAAAAAAAAGCGGAAAATATCGTGAAAACTATTGCAAAACGGGTGAAAATTGTGTAAAATGTACATTGTCATTATGGGCACTTTAGCCAAAACATCGTTATGGAGGTTTTCCGGATGTCAAACAGACTTTTTCAGGGTATGATTCATCAAATGCGTGACGCTATCGGCAGAGCTATAGGCGTTATGGACGAAACAGGCACGGTTATTTCATGCAGTGAGCTTGGAAGAATCGGTGAGGTTTGCTCGTTCCCGCTTGAGGAACGTATTCTTCGAGGTGAAACTTTTGTAGTCGACGGCCAGACGTACAAGCCGTTTGGTTCGGCATTGCACCCGGAGTATGTTATATTCGTTGACGGCGACGATGAGCTTTCGAAGAAATATGCAGATGTTATTTCTCTTTCGCTCACAAGTGTCAAGTCACTCTATGACGAAAAATACGACAGAGGCAACTTTATCAAGAATGTAGTTCTTGACAATATTCTGCCCGGCGATATCTATCTCAAGGCAAGAGAACTTCGCTTCAATACCGACACCTCCCGTGTTGTTCTCCTTATCCGCATTCCGGAGCATAACGATATCTCTATTTTCGATATCATTCAGAATCTCTTCCCCGACAAGACAAAGGATTTTGTTATCAACATCAACGAAACCGATATTGCGCTTGTCAAAGAGGTCAGACCCAATATCGAAACACGCGATCTCGAAAAGCTCGCCAGATCAATTGCCGATTCACTCAACAGTGAGGCTTTCATCCATTGCCTCATCGGTATCGGCACGGTTGTCGACGGAATCAAAGAGCTTGCAGGCTCCTTTAAGGATGCTCAGGTTGCTCTTGAGGTCGGTAAGGTTTTCGATACAGAGAAGGAAATTGTCAGCTATGACAATCTCGGTATAGCACGTCTTATTTACCAGCTTCCCACAACTCTGTGCGAAATGTTCCTTCGTGAGGTTTTCAAGCGCGGCTCAATCGATACTCTCGATCATGAGACGCTCTTTACCATCCAGAAATTTTTCGAAAACAACCTTAACGTTTCTGAAACTTCGCGCAAGCTTTTTGTTCACAGAAACACACTGGTATACCGTCTTGAAAAAATCAACAAGCTCACCGGTCTCGATCTTCGTGAGTTTGATGACGCCATCGTATTCAAAGTAGCCCTGATGGTTAAGAAGTATCTTGACGCTAATCCCGTCAAGTATTGATTCTGAGCCGAATCTGCGCAGCGGCACGCAAAGATGTCGGCACGCATAAAAGGATAGGAAAATACTTTGATCGAATTTAAAAATGTATCTAAAAGCTACAGCAACGGAACCAAAGCGCTCGATGGAATTGATTTACGCATCGAGCAGGGTGAGTTTGTGTTTATTGTGGGCGATTCGGGTGCGGGCAAAAGCACTCTGCTCAAAATTATGATGCGCGAAGAGGTTGCAACGGAAGGCTCTGTCGTCATCAAAAACCGCTCGCTCAACACAATGAAGAAAAGGGATATCCCGTATTTCAGGCGTCACCTCGGAATCGTCTTTCAGGATTTCAGGCTGATACCTAATATGACCGTATATGACAACGTTGCTTTCGCAATGCGAGTCATCGGTGCAAAAGAGAAAAAAATCAGCAACCGTGTCCCTCATGTTCTCAGTCGTGTCGGTTTGGCGGATAAGGCTAAGTGCCTTCCCAACGAGCTTTCGGGCGGTGAGCAGCAGAGGGTCGCGTTAGCGCGTGCAATTGTAAATAATGCCGATATCATTATTGCCGATGAGCCGACAGGTAACGTTGATGCAAAGCGTTCTTTTGAGATTGTCGAGATGCTCAACCAGATTAACGCTTCAGGCACAACCGTTATTATGGTAACTCATTCCGAGGAGCTTGTGCGCCGTTACGGTCGCAGAATCATAACCATAAGCGACGGTAAAATCGTATCGGATGATATTTCAAAGGTCAATGTTGAAACTGAAAGTTCTCTTGTTTTTGAGGATCTCAATTTCTCCGACAAACGCGCTATAAGGGAAGCGGATGAGTTTATCCGCAACTATAACTTTGAAAAAGAAAAAAACGGCGGAGGTGAGAGCGATGAGCAATAAAGCCGACAGAGGCGGCTCTGCAAGCCTCTCTTACCTTACCAAAGAAGGTTTTCGTAATATCCGATCAAACAAGCTGATGTCACTGGCATCCGTTGCCGTGCTGATGTCCTGTCTTGTTATGATAGGTGTTGCGTTTCTGCTTTTTGTTAATATCGATAAGATGCTCGGTGACATCTCGCAGGAAAACGTTATTATGGTGTTTATCAAGGACGATGCCACCGATGAAGAGGTTTCCGTAATGGGACGCCAGATAAAGGCAATGGCTAACGTTAAGTCGGTAACCTTAATCCCCAAGGAAGAAGCTTTTCCGGCGGTTATGGCATCCATCGGCAATGCCGCTGCACTTTTTGACGGCATGGAGTCGGAGCTTCTGCCCGATGCTTACGAGATAACAATTAATGATATGGAGAAGTACGATGAGATTATCAATCAGCTCGAAGGTCTCGACAACGTGCTTCAGCTCAGACACAACAGAGATTTTGCACGCCAGCTTACAAGCCTCAGGTCAACTGCCGGCTACGTCAGCATTGCAGTAATTCTTATGTTGCTTGTTGTTTCGCTTTTTATCATTTCCAATACAGTCAGAGTTACGATGTACAACCGTCGTCTCGAGATCAGAATTATGAAATCGGTAGGTGCAACAAAGTGGTTTATCCGCTGGCCCTTTATGGTTGAGGGTATTGTGCTCGGTGTGATTTCAGGTCTGGTTTCTCTGGCTATTGTGTTTGGTCTTTACCAGATTGCATCGAACGCTGTGGGCAATATCCTCGGTGTGCTTTCGGTTGATCCGGTGCCGTTCAAGGATTATGTGCTCGGCATATTTGTTGCTTTTGTTGCTACAGGTGTTGTAACAGGTGCGTTCGGAAGTATCGTTTCAATGAATAAATATTTGAAGGAGCAGGATTATGACAGCGATAATGTCAGCGAATAAATTGCGCAAACGCCTGCTCGGGGCGATAGCGCTTATGCTTGTTGTTTCGTCGCTTTTCGGAATGATATCCTATGCTGAGGAAACAACGACAAACCCGGCATCAACCACACAGAATGCCGAGTATGATGAGCTGCAGAGCAGATACGAACAGCTTGAAAGCGAGAGGGCAGAAAACCAGGATAAGCTTGACAAGGTACAGAGTGATATATATGAGCAGGAGCACATTGTTGACGGCCTGGGCGATCAGTTAAGCAGCACCCAGAAAGAAGTTGATCTGCTGCTTACCCGCTACTATCTTCTCAATTCGGAGATTGCCAGCTCTGAAAAGCAGATTGATGTAATTACCTCTCAAATCGGTTCTCTTTCCGATCAGATTGTAGAAGCCAGAGCACTGGTTTCGCAGAAAAAACAAATGCTTGAAGAAACATATGAGCTTCTCAAGCTTCGTGTAAGAGCTATGTATATGGCAGGCAACGGCTCAAACCTTGAGTTTTTGCTTACGTCAACAGATTTCTCAACCCTTCTTATGAGAACGGAACTTCTTGTGCGTGTAGCTCAGCACGATAATAACCTTATGGCTTCACTGCAGAACGAAATCGGTGCGCTGGAATTGCTTGAAAAGGAACTTCAAAAGGATATCGATACTCAGCAGCAGAAGAAAACAGAGCTTGACGAAAAAACTAAAGAGCTTGAAGGTAACAAGATTGAAATTCAAGCTACAAAAAAAGAGCTTGAAACAAAGCAGCAACAGCTCGAAACCGAAATGGGCAGAGCGGAAGCTGAACTTGAGAACCTTGATAAAGAGAGTGATGAGTACAAGGCTATAATCAGCAAACAGGAAGATGAACTTATCGCTTTGTCAAAGCAGATGGAAGAGTTTGTCAAGAATAACGGCTCATCCACCACTGACAAGCCTTCAACGGACAGCGAAGAAGACAAAGAGGAAGATGACAAGGATAATCCTAAGGATAATCCTTATCTTGACGGAACGGAAACCGTATTCTCAAGCGGTATGATATTCCCTCTCAAGTGCAGCGGTATCTACATCTCATCTCCCTACGGTATGCGTACACATCCCACAACGGGCGAATATAAGCTTCACACCGGTACTGATTTCTGTGCCGCCGGCATCAACGGCAAAACCGTTTATGCTGTTAAAGACGGTGAAGTAATCTATGCTGCAAAGCATAAGGCATACGGTAACTTTGTTATTATCGACCACGGTAAGGGTATTTCATCCTGCTACGCTCATATGCAGGATGGCTCAATGACTGTTTCCGTAGGCGACAAAGTGCGCCAGGGTCAGCCCATAGGTAAGGTAGGCTCAACCGGTTATTCAACAGGTCCGCATCTCCATTTTGAGATTCGTGTGGACGGTGCTACAACAAACCCGATGAGCGGCTATGTAAAGCTTCCGGGCTGATAAATTCCGTGCAGAAAGGCCGGTGTAACGGCGAATGAACAAAAAAATTTCATTAGGGCTTGCGATTGCCCTTATATTCATCAGCATTACTGCGACCTTTGCAATTACAATGACCGTTTCGCAGAATATATACAACGGCCTCATTTCAAAGCTTTCAAACCGCTATGAACTGTATGAGGGCATATCGGCAATTGACAACTATGTGCGCACCAATTACTACGGTGATTTTGACGATGATCAGCTCCTTTCAAACAGTGCAAGCGGCTATATGGAAGGCCTTAAGGACAGCGAAAGTTTCTACATGGATGCGCAGGGGTATATTGAGTATACCCGCCGTATGAAAGGTGAGGGCGGCATAGGCGTTGCAGCAAAGTATGACACTGAAAAAGGTCAGCTGGTTATCACGCAGGTTTATGCCGGCTCTTCGGCAGAGAATGCAGAGCTTAAGGCAGGCGACGTAATACTCAGTGTTGACGATGAAAAAGTTACCGGTGCAAACGTTGCGGCTGTTATTGAGTCGCTTGAGTTTGGCAGACGTTTTGATTCTGTGAGCATAACATATTTGCGCGGCGGCAACACGAAAACCGTTACGGTTATGAGAGGTTATACCAGAACAGTAACTTCATCATATATCGGTGATGTCGGTTATATACGTGTGAGCGGCTTTTATGAAAATACTGCCGAGCAGTTTTCACTTGAGATTGATAACCTCAATGCACAGGGTGTAACTTCACTTATTATTGATCTTCGCGGATGTAAAGACGGTTCGGTGAATTATGCATCTGCCGTTGCCGATCTGCTTTTGCCAAGCGGTGCTGAGAGTGCGGATGCTATTGCGAGCGCTGTTAAAAAAGACGGCAGCGTATACAAAAACTTCACCTCAGACACCAAGGCGGTTACCTTCCCCGGCGGTATTATTGTTCTTACCGATGCCGGTACATCCGGCGGTGCAGAGTTTCTCGCTGCTCAGCTTCAGGATTTTGGAAAGGCACAGCTGCTCGGTGTTGCTACGGCAGGTAATATGACACTTCAGGAGATATATGCGCTTGAGGATGGCAGCGCGATATCGCTTACGGTTGCAAAGGTTGTTTCTTACAGCAAGCATACCTACTGCAACGGTGAAGGTATCGAGCCTGATATCCTTGCCGAAATTGATCCGACATCGGTTGTTGCAACGTCGCTTGACGGCCTTGAAACCGATTCTCAGCTTCAGGCAGCATACGCTGTGCTGACACAGTAAAACAAGTAAAAAATCCGATGAACGTTCAGATTCGTTCATCGGATTTTTTTATTTAGTCAGTTTGTTTACAAGGTCTCTGTCTGGTGTGACGTAGAGCGTGTTGTATACGTGGTATATTACTTTGCCGGGTTTTGCACCGTTTGGCTTCTTCAGGTTTTTTACTTGCGTATAATCAACGGGTACACCCGAGCTCTGTCTTGCGCGGCTGTGATATGCGGCGAGTATTGCTGCTTCAACCAGTGTGCCGTCAGGCACCTCCTTGCCTTGTGTAACAATTATGGTGTGCGAGCCCGGAATTTTCTGTGTATGAAGCCAGATATCGCCTTTAGCGGCAGTCTTCAGCGACAGTCTGTCGTTTTGTTCGTTGTTTCTGCCTACAAGAATTGTAAATCCGTCCGATGATTCATACTCCATAGGTGCTAAAGGCTTCGGCGTTTTTGTACCGGGCTTTTGCTTAGATTTAATGTAGCCCATATGGCTCAGCTCAGCTTTGATTTCGCCGATTTGTGCGGTTGTTTCAGCCCTTGAAAGTGCATCGGCAACCGTGTCAAGGTAAGCAAGCTCTTCTTCACCTTGCGCAATCAGCGTTGTCAGCATCTGTTCTGCTGTCTTTGCCTTGCGGTATTCTTTGTAGTATCGTTGTGAGTTTTCGTTCGGTGTCAGTGCAGGGTTAGCGTTAATCCTTATCATCTCGTTGGTGTAGTAGTTGTACACTTCATAAAACGGTGCGCCCTTCTGGAGCTGATAAATATTTGCCGCAATCAGTTCGGCGTTGATTTTAAGCTGTCCGCGGTCGGCACACTGTGCCAGCTCCGTATGCTGCAGGTCAAGTTTTCTTGCCGTGCGTTGGATAAGGTTTGAAACAAGCTTCTGAAGCTCAGAGGAGTTTTGCTTGGTGCGTTCGATTCGATCCTTTTCGTAGTAGAAATCGTCAAGCAGGGCAGAGAATGAATCAAACTGTTTGAGCTTGACGCTGTCGCCGTATTGCGTTATCTGCATAAATGAAAAGTCGAGCGGCTTACCGCTTGAGTCAATTACGGCACAGGGTGTCGGCTCACATATTTTGAGGTTTTCAAGCTCGTTTGCAATAAGCTGAATGTCGCTGTCGGTGAGTAATTCCGCACGCTTGTCCTCGCCGATTGCTCTGCTTGTAACCTCGCGGCAGACTATAGGAGAAAGTCCCTGTACACTTGCAAGTATTGCGCCGCTTACGGTTTTGCCGTCTTTTTCTGCAGCATTCTGTGCAATTTCAAGCGAGGTTACGTCTGTCAGGTCGGGCTTGTTCTGCTTTGGCGGCATTTTGTAGAGCATACCGGGCAGAATCTGCCTGCGTGACGAGGTTTCGCTGTCAACACGCTTTACAGCATCAAGTATGATGCCTTCTTCGTTTATCAGAATGATGTTGCTGTACTGCGCCATTATTTCAATGCACAGCGTAAGTTTTACCGGAGTGCCGATTTCGTTTGTTGCGTCAAAGTCAAGGAACAGGGCGCGCTCAAGTCCTTTCTGTCTTACGTTTGTCAGCAGGGCAGAGGTGAGGTGCTTGCGAAGCAGCATACAAAGCATAGGTGGTTTTGCAGGGTTTTCGGGCGGAAACTGTGTGAAGTGAATCTTCGGTGAGTTTGCACCTGCATTAAGCAGCAGCTTGTGCGCTCCGCTTCTGCCACGCAAAACAAGCACCAACTCCTCGCGGGAGGGTTGGTGCACTTTTTCAACGCGGCAGCCTACAGCCGCGTCGGCTATTTCTTCTTTTATGAAGCTAAGTGTAAGTCCGTCGAGTGCCATAATCAGTCCTCAAAAAGCTTTGCAAGTTTTGCAAGGTCATCCTTGTCGAAAAATTCAATCGTTATGGAACCGCCTTTTTCGCTGCCTTTGATGCTTACTTTTCTGCTGAGCGATTCGCACAGTGAAAGTTCAACCTCGGTGATGTATTTATCCTTTTCTGCGGCCTTCTTTGTCGGCTTTTTGGGCTTGAGGAAGTCTTTTACAAGCTTTTCAGTCTGACGTACGGAAAGGCCTTTCTGTATAATCTCTTTTGCAAACTGTGTTATAAGTGCCTCATCCTCAAGCGGAAGCAGTGTTCTTGCGTGGCCTGCAGAGAGCTTTTTGGCTCTTACAAGCTCCAGCACGTCTTTCGGGAGCGAAAGCAGACGCATAAGGTTTGCAACCGCAGAACGTGATTTGCCCACCTTCTGCGCGGCCTCCTCCTGTGTGATGGCGTAGGTATCCATAAGGTAGCGGTAGCCCTCAGCTTCTTCAATCGGGTCAAGGTCTTCACGCTGTAAGTTTTCGATAAGCGCAAGTGCGGCTGCATCCTCATCGCTGAGCTCTCTTATAACAACGGGAGCTTCTGTAAGCCCTGCCATTCTTGCTGCTCTCCAGCGTCTTTCACCTGCAACGAGCTGGTAGGTGCCACCGGTAAGCGGTCTGACAAGAAGGGGCTGAATAATGCCGTGCTTTTCGATGCTTGCCGCAAGCTCTGAGAGTGCTTCGTCGTCAAAAATCTTACGGGGCTGATTTTTGTTGGGCTCAATTTCATTGAGCTTGAGTTTAACTGCAGAGGAGGATGAGATATTTTCAATTGAGTTGTCAACAAGTAGTGCATCGAGTCCTCGTCCGAGTCCGCCTTTTTTTGCTGCCATTTTTGTATCCTCCTTTTATGTAGTGGGCTTGTTTATGAGTTCTGTTGCAAGGCTGTCATAGGCAAGTGTGCCTTTTGAGCTCTTGTCATAGTACATCACGGGCTGACCGAAGCTGGGTGCTTCGGAAAGTCTTACTGTACGGGGGATGACAGTGTTGAAAACCTTGCGCGGGAAGAACTTTTTAACTTCTTCAACAACCTGCTGTGTGAGGTTGAGTCTGCCATCGTACATTGTCAGCAGAACACCCTCGATATCAATCAGCGGATTGTAAAGACGTTTTATGTTACGTACTGTTGAAATGAGCTGTGAAAGACCCTCAAGCGCATAATATTCGCACTGTATCGGCACAAGAAGCGTATCTGCGGCGCAAAGACCGTTGAGAGTGATAAGGCCGAGCGAGGGAGGGCAGTCCAGGAAGATGTAATCGTACTGTGATTTTACAAGCGCAAGACAGGTGCGAAGTTTTGCCTCGCGTCTTTCAACGTCAACAAGCTCCAGTTCAGCACCGGCAAGGTCCATTGTTGACGGAATTACGTCAACGTTCTTGAACGGTGAGTGGATTATTGTTTGTGCTGCAGGTACAGCGTTGATGATATTATCATAAGATGAAAGCCTGACGTCACGCTTGTTAATGCCAAGGCCGCTTGTTGCGTTACCCTGGGGGTCGATATCGACAAGCAGAACTTTTTTGCCCTGTGCGCCTACGGCAGCTGTCAGGTTAACGGCTGTGGTGGTTTTTCCTACGCCGCCTTTCTGGTTTACTATAGCAATTATTTTACCCATTTTTCAAGTCCTTCCGTCTGGTTTATTCGAGCTCTGTAAGTTTTGCCGCAATCAGCTTTGCCGCATTTGCAACGTATTCTCCGCAGGGACGTCTGCGGTAGTATTCAGCCGTTCTTTCTTCGGGTACGGGATCCTGTGCACCCGGCAGATCAAGCAGCTCTTTGCAGATTATGCTGCCGTTTTCTTTTTTGTATTCTGCGGCAAGGCTTTGTATAAATGCGTAATGGTCGGCCTTTTCTTCCTTGGCCTTGGGGTCGCTGTAGCCGCTTGCAATACCTGCAACCATAAACATTCCGCTTACGGCACCGCATACTTCGCGCAGTCTGCCCATTCCTCCTCCGAATGAGGAGGAGAGCTTTGCGGCAAATTCCGTGTCGAGGTCTGTGATATCGTCAAACGCAAGCAGTACGGACTGAGCACAGTTGTAGCCCTGCTCAAAAAGTGCTTTTGCCTTTGTAGAGTATTCTTCGGGTGTAAGGTTAAGTTTCATTTCTTTCATTCCTTTATAACATATTCCAATCAGGCACATAGCTGCTGTCTGCCGCTTCGTGCTCCTGCATAAATCCGTTTTGCAGTCCGAGCAACATCATGTAGCTGCTCACACGTTCATATTCTTCTTCAGTTATTTTTCGCCTCAGCTCGCTGTGGGTTTCGTTGCCGGTCGGGAAATACTGAGCCATAAGGCTCACGTAAATATCCTGCGGCAGATTGTCCGCGATCATATCAAGCACACCGAGTGAGTTTTCTATGTTATCCGGCAGAATAAGGTGACGTATCATAACGCCCGTCTTCATCATGCCGTCCTCGCCGTGTGTTGGTGTGCCGACCTGGCGCACCATCTCTTTTATCGCTTCAAGTGCCACTTGCGGATAGTCGGGTGCTGCTGAATATTTCAACGCCGCTTGAGCTGATGAGTACTTTAAGTCTGGCAGATAGATGTCGATAAGCCCTTCAAGGCTCTTTATTGTCTCTGCTCGCTCGTATCCGGATGTGTTACATACGATAGGGATTGAGGGGCGGTAAATGCCGAGCGCTTCTGCTATCACGGGGTAGTACGGGGTGGGGCTTACAAGGTTTATGTTGTGTACACCCTCACTCTCCAGCTTTTTGAAAATTTCGGCAAGCCCTGATGCGTCAACGGTTTTTCCGCAGTGCGAGCGCGAAATATCACTGTTCTGGCAGTATTCGCACCTGAGCACACAACCGCTGAAAAACACCGTGCCTGAGCCGTTGGTGCCGCTGATGTTGGGCTCTTCCCACATATGCTTGTCTGCTCTGCAGATGCCGGGCAGTGCAGGCAAACCGCAAAAGCCGTTACCCTTACCTGTAAGAGGTCTTGAGGCTGAGCACATACGGGGGCAGAGTGTGCAGTTATACATTGAATCTTACCTTGAGCAGGTTAACAAGTGTATCTGTCAGACCCATTTCCTCGCTCTTGTTCATCTCTCTGTAATCCTCACAGGCGGTATCCTCACTGTCGTCGGATATTTTACGGATGCTGAGCGATTTCACACCGTATCTGTAGCAGGTGCCTGCGATTGCACCTGATTCCATATCAAAGGCGCAGATGCCGAATCGCTTGTAGAAATCGGCTTTCTTTTCGTTGCTTGTAAGAAACATATCGCCCGTGCCGAGTGCACCTGTGTAAAGTCCGGCAGATTTACAAGCTTCGATAAGTTCGGGATCTGTTTTGTATACATATTCCTGATCCGGCTTAACACCAAGCTCGTAACCAAGAGGGGTAAGATCAAAATCACACTCCGTACAGCTTGTGCCGGCAACTATGTCGCCTCTGCGTACGCCTCTTACAGCGCCCGAAAAGCCGATGTTGTATACTTCTTCCACACCGTATCTGAGGATAAGGTGTGTTGTTGCAATTGCTGCGTTAACTTTGCCGATACCTACCATCATTGCAATAAGTTTATTGCCGCAAAAATCCATCTCAAGCATTTCCATTCCGTTTTCGGTGAATATTTTTGCTCCGTTTTCGCAAGCCCACTTGCAGAAAGGGTTATATTCGTGCACGTCTGCAATAAGTACGCCGATAGTTTTCATTGTAGATTCTTTCCTTTCGAAAAATGAATGTTTGTAAGAGTCAAAATTTTGCCGTGCCGCATAGTATGGTGCAGAGAGCAGATCTCTCGTACCATCTGCGGTCATTAGAAGTTGACGGTGGCGGAGCGTGGCAGCAGCCATGCTTTGTCCACGGGGAGCCGTCAACTTCGCACCGCTTTATATATAGGTGTGCTCAGTGTCAGAATATCTGTTTGCCTTTGACAAACACGTGTCTGAGCTGAGCATCACCGTCAATTACGGTGAGGTCTGCTCTCTTGCCGACCTCAACAGAGCCTGTAAGTGAATATACACCGATTGCTTTTGCAGGGTTAGCCGTACAAGCTTTAAGCGCTGAGCGGAAATCAATTCCGAAGCTGAGCAGGTTTTTAAATTCGTCAAATACGTTGGTTGTGCTTGCGGCAATCGTGCCGTCGGCAAGTGTTGCTTTGCCGTCTTTTACATATACGGTCTGTCCGCCAAGCTCATATTCACCGTCACCGTTATCGGCGGCAGACATAGAGTCACTTATTACGCAGATTCTGTCTTCGCCAAGCTGACGGAATGCCATACGGATTATTGCAGGGTGGTTGTGGAAACCGTCACATATAAGCTCTGCCGTTACACCGTCAGTATCAAAAATTGCTCCGGGAACACCCGGCTCACGGTTCTGTATGGGGGTCATTGCGTTGAAAAGGTGGGTGGCGTGGGTGAATCCGTTTTCAAATCCGTGTTTTGCCTGTGCAAAGGTTGCGGATGTGTGGGCAGCGGAAACCGTACATATTTTGCTTGCTTTCTCGGCGAACTCCACCGCACCTTTTTCTTCCGGTGCGACATCGGCAAGCTTAATCGGACAGATGCCGTTTAGCTGGATGAATTCATCAAAATCGGGTTTGCGGACGTGCTCGGCGGCCTGTGCACCTTTTTTTGCAAGTGAGATATACGGGCCTTCCATATTGATTCCGTGGATATATGCGCCGTCTTCTTTACCCATATACTCTGCAACTGCCGTAAATGCGTTGACGAGTGTATCGTGCGGCAGAGTCATTGTCGTCGGGCAGAATGAGGTTATACCGTGCTCGGCAAGAGCCTTGCTGATTGTTGCAATCTCCTCTGTGTTGCCCGACGAGCTGTCGGCAAGCCTTGTGCCGTGAATGTGTATGTCGATAAAGCCGGGGAGTACGGTAAGGCCCGAGTAGTCTTCTCCGTCTTTCTCGACCTTTCCTATTGCTTTGATGATACCGTCTTCAATCTCGATATCGGCTACCTCAGCTGTGAAATCGGCGCCGTAAACAAGTGCGTTTTTTATTATCACGGTCAACACCTCTTTAAAATTAACCATTTCACCCCATGTTAAGGGTAACATTCATTATACTTGTTTTCAGTGCATTTTTCAATACTTAATATAATTTATTACGGGCAACGAAAAATTTATAAATAAACTCTTTAACTGACGGAAATATTGTGATATAATGCAACAGTTAATAATGTGCTTTTGCGTTTAATGCAAAGGCAGGACGGAGAACTTACTGATGGACAGGATTGGTTTTGACAACGAAAAATATCTGAAAATGCAGTCTGAGTGTATCAGACAGCGTATCGAGCAGTTTGGCGGCAAGCTCTACCTTGAGTTTGGCGGCAAGCTTTTTGATGATTATCACGCTTCAAGGGTGCTTCCCGGCTTTGAGCCTGACAGCAAGCTGAAAATGCTTCTTGAACTCAAGGATCAGGCAGAGGTTGTAATCGTAATCAATGCGGCAGATATCGAAAACAATAAAATCAGAGGCGACTACGGCATCACTTACGATGCTGACGTGCTCAGGCTTATCGACGAATTTCGTGAGATTGGTCTTTTCGTCGGCAGTATCGTCGTTTCGCAGTTTTCGGGTCAGCCCTCTGCGGAGGTGTTCACCGAGCGAATGAAGAGCCTTGGTGTAAAGGTTTACCGCCATTACAAGATACCCGGATATCCCTCAAATATTCCGTTTATTGTAAGCGACCAGGGCTACGGCAAAAACGAATATATCGAAACACAGCGTGAACTTGTTATTATCACTGCACCCGGTCCCGGTAGCGGCAAAATGGCAACCTGCCTTTCGCAGCTTTACCACGAGAACAAGAGGGGAATCAAATCGGGCTACGCAAAGTTTGAAACGTTTCCGATATGGAATCTTGCCCTTACTCATCCTGTTAATCTTGCGTACGAGGCTGCAACGGCAGACCTCAATGACGTTAATATGATCGACCCGTTCCACCTCCAGGCTTACGGTGAAACGACGGTCAACTACAATCGTGACGTCGAAATTTTCCCTGTTCTCAATGCTATTTTTGAGAGTATTTACGGTTCTTCACCCTATAAATCACCTACGGATATGGGTGTCAATATGGCGGGGCACTGCATCTTTGACAATGAGGCAGTGTGTGAGGCGGCAAATAAAGAGATTATCCGCCGCTATTACACAGGCCTTTGTGAGCGACGTGACGGTAAAATTGACCAGAATGTCATATATAAGCTGGAGCTTCTTATGCGTCAGGCAAAGCTGAATAAAGAGGACAGAGCGGTTGTTCCGGCATCGCTCAAGCGTGCTGCCGAGACAGGTGCTCCTGCGGCGGCTATTGAGCTTGATGACGGCACCATAATCACGGGCAGAACATCTTCGCTTCTCGGCTGCAGTGCTGCTATGGTGCTCAATGCACTCAAGGCTTACGCAGGTATTGATGATGAGCTTCACCTTATCTCACCCGAGGTCATAACACCCATACAGCACCTCAAGGTTGAGCATATGGGCAGTAAGAATCCGAGGCTTCATACGGACGAGATTCTTCTTGCTCTGTCAATCTGTGCCGCGACGGATGAGAATGCAGCTAAGGCAATGGCTCAGCTCAAACGTCTGCGAGGCTGCGAAATGCACGTGAGCGTTATGCTTTCACACGTGGATGAGCGTCTTCTCAAAAAGCTCGGAATCAATATCACCTGTGAGCCCGAGCATCAGGATCAGAAGCTTTACAGAAAACACTAAAATTCAAATGATAAGGAGCGTGCAACCAAATGTTAAATTTCATTCTCACCGGCTTTGCTGATGAGGCTGCAGTCAGCCTTGATGGGCAGATAGCTGCACTTAAGCGCAACGGTATGTCCTATTTTGAACCCAGAGGAATAGACGGTAAGAATATTTCCGATTTCACTGTTGAAGAAGCAAAGGCTCTCAAGGAAAAGCTTGATGCCGAGGGCATTAAAGTTTCTTCAATAGGTTCACCTTTCGGCAAGATTGAAATTGACGAGGATTTTGAGCCTCATTTTGAAAAATTCAAAAACACTGTTGAGGTTGCCAAGGTTCTCGGAACAAAATATATCCGTATGTTCAGCTTCTTCTTCACAAAGGGTCAGAGCTATGACGATTACCGCGAGGAAGTTCTCCGCAGAGTAAAGGCTCTTGCCGATTATTCTGCTGAGCAGGGCATTTACTGCTGCCTTGAAAACGAAAAGGGTATTTACGGCGATACGGATGACAGAAACCTTGAGGTTCTTCGCTACTGCCGACCCAACCTTTATGCAATTGTTGACCCTGCAAACTATATTCAGTGCGGTGTAGATCCTCTTGTCGCATACGAAAAGGTTGCAGGCTTTGTGAAGTATCTTCATGTTAAGGATGCTTACTTTGACGGCGGTGAGGTTGTGCCTGCAGGTAAGGGCGACGGCAATGTTGCTCAGATTATCAAGCGCTTTGCACGTAACCACGGTGAGAAGTTCCTTTCGCTTGAGCCGCATCTTACAGTGTTCAAGGGCCTTGAGGACCTTGAGGCTGATAACGGTACGATGAAGTCAATTGAGAAGAAAAAGAGCTATAAGTATGCAAGCACAGACGAATCGTTTGATGCTGCCGTCAGTGCTCTCAAAGAGATTCTCGATTCACTTTCAAAGGGTGTTATACGCCTTGGTATTATCGGTTGCGGTAATATGGGTACAAGCCATATCAACAACATCCTTGCAGGCTGTATGCCTGAGTTTGAGCTTACTGCCGTAGCTGACCTCAAAGAGGAAAGACGTAAGGCAGCACTCAAGCTTTGCCCCGGCATCAAGGTTTATAACGATGGCAGTGAGCTTATCAATTCGGGCGAAGTTGATGCTATCCTTGTCGCAACACCTCACTACCTGCATCCCACATATGCAATCGAGGGTCTCAACGCAGGCCTTCATGTTATGATCGAAAAGCCCGCAGGCGTTTATACAAAGCAGGTTGAAGAGATGAACGAGGTTGCTGCAAAGAGCGATAAGGCTCTTGCAATTATGTTCAACCAGCGTACAAATCCCTGCTACATAAAGCTCCGTGAAATTCTCAGCGGCGGTGAGTTCGGTGAAATCAAGCGCGTTAACTGGATTATAACAGATTGGTACAGAACTCAGTCCTACTACGATTCAGGTGAGTGGCGTGCAACATGGTCCGGCGAAGGCGGCGGCGTTCTTCTCAACCAGTGTCCGCATCAGCTCGACCTTTGGCAGTGGCTGTGCGGTATGCCCTGCAAGGTTCGCGGTTTCCTTCATGAAGGCAAGTGGCACAACATCGAGGTTGAAGATGATGTAACCATTTATGTTGATTATCCCAACGGTGCAACGGGTGTGTTCATCACAACAACCGGTGACTATCCGGGCACAAACCGCCTTGAAATCACACTTGACAGAGCTAAGATTGTGTGCATGAATAACGAGCTCGAAGTTATCGAGCTTGCTGAATCCTGCCAGAAGTTCTGCGATACTGCAGGTGAGGGATTTGGCAGAATTGAAACCAAAACCTACACAATCAAGCCCGATCCCGCTCCGTGGCCTCAGCACGTTCAGGTTATGACTCAGTTTGCCGATAATATTCTTCGCGGCGGCGCACTTGTCGGCAGAGGCGAAGAGGGCATCAACGGCCTTACAATCTCCAATTGTGCACATCTTTCAAGCTGGCTTGATAAAACGGTAGAGCTGCCTATCGATAAGGAGCTTTACTTCAAAATGCTTCAGGATAAAATTGCCGGCTCAACGTTTGTAAAGGTTACAAAAGAGATAGTTCAGGAAGATATGAGTTCAACGTTTGGCAGCTGATTTGAACATTTTTTCTAAAAACACTTGACAAACTATCTGTTAGCCTATAAGATAAGTACGCAAACAAGTTGTTAATATCTTATTCATAGTTCAACTAAAGTAAGGAGGAGAAAATTATGCCTTTCGAGCAGGTACGCGAAATTATCTGTAAGCAGCTTGAGCTTGAGGAAAGCGATGTCACCATGGAGACTAACGTCAGAGATGATCTCGGCGCAGACAGCCTCGACCTTGTTGACCTTGCAATGAGCCTTGAGGACGAGTTTGAAGTAGAAGTTCCGGACAATGTTCTTGAGAAGTTCGAAACAGTTGCTGATATCGTTAAGTTTATTGAAGAGTTATAATTAAATCAGCAAGAGCGTTACGGTGTTGCCGTGGCGCTCTTTTTCTTTGGTATCGTGATGAATAATCCGCTCATTTTGGCTGAAAATAGCTGAAAAGGAGCGGATTTATTTTATGGATTATTTTAAGGCTTTTTTGGTTGGCGGAGCAATTTGTGCCGTAGGACAGATACTGATGGATACAACCAAGCTGACACCTGCAAGAATTCTGGTTTCATTTGTTATTGTCGGTGTGGTGCTCGGCGCTGTGGGTGCTTATGAGCCGATTGTACGCTGGGCAGGTGCAGGCGCAACCGTGCCGCTTACCGGTTTTGGTTATACGCTTGCAAAGGGTACGCGGCAAGCGGTAGAGGAGCAGGGGCTTATAGGTGTGCTTACAGGTCCGCTCACTTCGGGGGCGGCAGGCATAACTGCAGCAATTCTGTGCGGTCTGGCGGCATCTTTATTAACAAAACCTAAAGAAAAGTAAAAAAACTTGACTGGTAATTTCCCTTATGCTAGAATATTATAATAATTATAAGTGGTGATGAAAGAGGTGGTTTTACGGATATCAGAGTTTTGCAAAAAGGTTTTAACTATTCTCAGGACGGTCCGGGTAACCGCCTTGTGTACCACTTGCAAGGGTGCAATCTTCATTGTCCGTGGTGTTCAAACCCCGAAAGTATGCGCCTTGGTGATGAGGGTGGTACCGGCACCGATGCTATGCTTAAAGAAATTCTCATTTCAGAGATGATGTTTTTTGATGGCGGCGGTGTTACCTTTACGGGCGGTGAGCCCACTGTGCAGTTTGATGCACTTAAAGATATTTTGTCAAAAGTCAAAACCTACGGCATCAACACTGCGATTGAAACAAACGGTACAAATCCGCGTTTGCCGGAGCTGTTTGGGCTTACGGATTATCTGATAATGGATTTTAAGCATCACAGCAGCGAAAAGCTGCGCGAATATACGGGCACAGGCAATGAAACTGTTTTAGCCAACGTAAAATCAGCGGCAATGAACAGAAACCAGCTGCTTCTCAGAATACCGCTTATAAATGGTTTCAACGCTTCAGCCGGAGATGCGGCTGAATTCGCAAAAATTCTCTCACCCTATTTGAAGAACGGTTTTGCACTTGAGGTGCTCCGTTATCATGAGTACGGTAAAGATAAATGGGCACAGCACGGTATGCAGTACACAATGCAGGATGCCTTTGTGTCGGATGCTCAGTTCGATGAATTTTGCAGCATCCTTAAAAATAATTCAATCGAAATAGTCAGAACCTGAATGGGGGATTACATATTATGTCAGTTAACAACGTATATGCAAAAGGTGAAATAACAAAAATGGCAAAGGACCTTTTCCGTGAGGAACGCTCAAAACAGCGTCTGGACGGTTGGTTCCTTGCGCGTGAGCTTGCATACAAAGCAACAGGTTTTGGCGGCAACGGTATGACGGAGGAACTCCGTGCCGCAAGAGAGCTTAAGATGATTCTCGAAAAGCTTCCGCTTTCAATCAGCGACAATAACGTTTTTGCAGGCACACAGAGTGACTCGTTTGCTCGCAGCTACGCTCTTATCAACCCTGCATTCCAGGTTGAAACATTTTCGGGCTATTGCGATCCTACAGCTGTTTTCGATGATATCGAGCCGAATGAAGAATTTACGCAGGAGCGTATTGAGCTTATGCGTGAGCGTACAAAGCGCGGCGATTATGTTCGTGACCTGAGTGCGGTTTATGCGAAATACACAAAATATACGGGTGAGGTTGCGTTCTTTATCGAGCAGGTTACAGGCCACCTTATTCCCGATTTCCGTAAGGCTATCGCTGTCGGTCTCAACAAGATGATATCCGACCTTACAAAGAAGATTAACAGCGAAAAGAATGACGAGCGCAAGGATACATTCGAGGATATCCGTATGGTGCTTGAAGCAACGGTTACACTTGCAAACCGCTATGCAGATATTGCCGCAAAGCAGAAGCTTACAGCAACACCCGAGCGTGCGGCACAGCTTGAGCTTATGGAAAAAACTCTGCGTAAAGTTCCTGCAAACGGCGCAGAGAGCCTTTATGAAGCGATTCAGTCTTTCCTCATTCTTTGGGAAGTTATGACCCTTGAGCAGGCTCCCAATCCGTTTGCTTTTTCCGTCGGTAATGCGGATAGAATTTTTGAGCCCTACAGAGCAATGTCCGGCGAGAGCAGGGAAGAAGCTGCGGAGCTTTTCCGTCACTTCCTTGTGTTTTTCAATGTTGGCGACAGAAGTTGGGCTATTTCGCAGAATGTTATTGTAAGCGGCAGGGATGTTGAAGGTAATGACCTTACAAACGAGATGAGCTATGCGATTATGGATGCATACTACGATATGAACTTGCCTCAGCCTATCCTTTCCGTAAAGCTCCACAAGAATACTCCCGAAAAGCTTTACCGCGAAATGGGCAAGTTTATGTTTACCCCCGGTGTGCTTACACCTTCATTCTTCAACGACGATACTGTGTTTGAGGTTCTTAAGTCAAGCGGTGTGGACGAGGCTGATCTTCCCGATTATTCTGTTGCAGGCTGTCAGGAGCCGCTGATTATGGGTAAGGATAACGGCAACACAACAAACAGCTGGTTCAACCTTCCCAAAATCCTTGAGCTTACACTCAATGAAGGTAAATCCACGATTACAGGCGAAAAAATCGGTACATTTGTAAAATATGACAGCAGCAAAGAGCTTCTCAAAAATATCCGTCAGGCTTTCTACAAGAATGCTGAGGTATATGCAAAGCTTATGGCTGATGCGGCAAACGGCGCTTCTGTTGCTCTTTCACACCTGCGTGTGCCGTTCCTCAGTGCGTTTATGGGTGGCTGTGAAAGCGGTGTCGATACACGTCATCCCGAAAAGCAGGGCACAAAGTATAACGGCAGCGGTTGCCTGATTCACGGCCTTTCCGTCATTGCCGATTCATTTGTTGCAATCGATAAACTTCTTGCAGAGCGTCCTAAAGATTGCGATAAGCTTATCGAAGCACTCAGGGTTAACTTTGAGGGCTACGAGGAGCTTCGCGACTTCCTTAAGTCAGCTCCCAAGTTTGGCAACGGTATTGAAGAAGTTGACAACGAAGCTGCAGAAATTGCAAACAAGGTTTCCAATATTGTACGTTCACAGAAAAACTATCTCGGCAACTCGTTCCGTGCTGACTGGTCCAGCCCGTCAACACATCTTCTCTACGGCTACTGGGTTGGTGCAACGCCCGATGGCAGAGCCGCAAGAGATATGCTCGGCTACGGTGTCGATCCTCTTTACGGTGAGGCAGGCAACGGTCTCGGCTTCCGTACAATTTCCGCAATGAAGCTTCCTTACGGCAAGTTCAACGGCGGCTATGCATCACACCTCGGTATCGATCCCAAATATTTCAAGGGCGCAGATTATGAGGAAAAGGGTACGGAGTTCGGCGATAAGGTTCTTAAGCCGATTTTCTTCAACGAGAAGAACGAAAATCTTTCTCCCTCTTACCTTTACTTTAACATCACTACTCCCGACACACTCCGTAAGGTTCTTGCAGAGCCTGAGAAGTATGCTCCGAGCGGAGTTTACATTATGAGAATCCACGGCACGTTCGTCAACTTCCTGGATCTCTCACCCGCAATCCAGAACGATATTATTACAAGACTTGACCTTGAGTCCACAAAGATCTGAGGAAATTGAAATGAATGTTATCGGACTTGATATCGGTACAACGACAATCTGCGGTATCGCTGTTGATGCACAATCGGGTAAGCTGCTGAAATCGGTTACGCTTGATAATGACAGTTTTATTGAGGGTAAGCCTTTTGAAAAAATTCAGTCCCCTGAAAACATAATCGAAAAGGTAACCCGACTTGCCTCAGAGCTTTTTGCGCAGTTTGCTCCCGTGTGTGCTGTGGGCATTACGGGTCAGATGCACGGAATTGTTTATACCGATGAGAACGGCAAGGCTGTCAGCCCGCTTTATACGTGGCAGGATGGCAGCGGCAATCAGCCGTATGACGGTGGCACTTATGCATCCGTGCTCAGCGAAGCAACGGGTTACAACGTTGCGAGCGGCTTCGGTGCCGCAACCTGTTTCTATCACGTCAAAAACGGCCTTATTCCGCCTTCTGCGGTTAAACTTTGCACAATTCACGATTATGCGGCAATGGTGCTTACGGGCAGGAAAATGCCTCTTATGCATTCGTCTGATGCAGCGTCATTCGGGCTGTTCAATATTGAAGAAGGTTGTTTTGACAAAAGTGCTATCGAAAAAGCAGGTCTTGATTTTAATCTTTTTCCTGACGTTACCTGCGATTTTGATGCGGTTGGCGAATATAACGGTGTTCCTGTTTGTGTTGCAATAGGCGATAATCAGGCAAGTTTTATCGGTTCTGTGCGCACCATGGATGGCTGTGCACTTGTCAATATGGGCACAGGCGGACAGATTTCAATGCTGACCGACCTGAAAAAAGCTCCCGACAATATGGAAATAAGACCGTTGTGTTCGGGCAAGAATATACTTGTAGGCTGCTCACTGTGCGGTGGCAGGGCTTTTGCCGTGCTGGCAGATTTTTTCAACGCTTGCCTTCAGATGGTAGGCTGTGAGAAATCCGATAACATCTATAAATTTATGGATGCCGCTCTTGAGGCGGCAGGTGATTCGGCCGACCCGCTTGTTGTTTCAACAAAGCTCTGCGGCACACGCTCCGACCCTCAGCTAAGGGGTTCTGTCACCAACCTCGGTGTTGATAATTTCACACCTGCCGCACTTATGAACGGATTTCTTGGCGGTATGGTCAGTGAGATTATCGAAATGATTGAGCCTACGGGTTGTAATGTTACTTCTCTTGTCGGTTCGGGAAACGGACTTCGCAAAAATCTTCCTCTGCGCAAGCGCTTTTCTGATGCCCTCGGTGCACAGATGCAGATACCGCTCAACCGCGAGGAGGCAGCTTTCGGTGCGGTGCTTGCGGCACTTGTTGCGTGCAAGGCAAAATCGACCCTTGAAGAGGCGCAAAAGCTTATCAGTTACGAAGAGTGAAAAGAAATTTGCGTAAAATACTTGACAAATCGAATGAAATAAGATAATATATCGTAGTGCTCGCCACTTGATGTGTGCAGAGCCCTATGTGATCCATTAGCTCAGCCGGCAGAGCACTTGACTTTTAATCAAGGTGTCCGGAGTTCGAATCTCCGATGGATCACCAGAAACGCCCTGAAGGGCTAAGATAAGAGATAATAGTGAATAAAGAATAATTGATAGATAAACGATGGCTTTGAGTCTGCGTTTCTGTATTATTCTCTGTTCTCTGTTATCTCTTATTTATTATCTGAAAGAAAGTTGCGATAAGTATGTCACAGAACAATATACTTCAGGAAAAATCGCTTTTGTTTGCGGCAAGAATAGTAAAGCTTTATCAATACCTTTCAAATGAGAAAAAAGAAAAAGTAATTTCAAAGCAAATAATTCGTTCCGGAACGAGCATAGGTGCGAATGTGAATGAGGCAGTTTACGGAATAAGTAAAGCAGATTTTATATCTAAATTGCATATTTCACTAAAAGAAGCAGCGGAAACGGAATATTGGTTGCGATTACTTCAACTTTCCGGATATCTAAATGATAATGAAGTTCAGTCTTTGATTGATGATTGTGTTGAGATAAAACGAATATTAATTTCAACATTGAAAACTGCAAAGGAGAATAATAAATGACATTGTATCACGGCAGCTGTGTAGGAGGTCTGACAAGGTTGGAGCCTTGTATATCCGAGCATAAGAAGCCGTATGTTTATTTTTCCTCAAATCCGGTTGTTGCTATGCTGTATTCTGTTAAGCCTGTGCCAAAGCCTTTCAGTTTTTATCCATACGGGTTTGATAAAGAAGGCGTTGTTGTTTATTCTGAATATTTTAAAAATGCATTCGAGAGGATTTATTCAGGTAAGGTCGGATATCTTTACGAATGTGTGGATATTATGGATGTCGAGAATCCGACATCTATAAATTGTGCGTATACACTGAGTCGAGCTGTTGATATAAGTTGTGTGACCGAAATTAAGGATTGTTATACTTGGTTTAAGGAATGTGAAAAGCAGGGACGATTCAGAATAAAAGCTTTTGAGGATGTATCTGAAAACGAAATGCATTTTGTAACGGAAGACTTTAATAACTATATACAAAAATATGATTTGAAGAATAAACCGGATAATGAAATGAGTATTTTTATCAGAACTTTTTTTCCTCAAATATGGGATGTGAAATAAATGAACTACGACCAGTCTTTAAATTACATACATTCCCTCAACAAATTCGGTATAAATCCCGGCCTTGAGCGCATTGAGGCGCTTTGTGACGCTGTCGGCAATCCTCAGGATAAGCTGAATTTTGTTCATATCGCAGGCACAAACGGTAAGGGCTCAACTTCAACAATGGTTGCGTGTGCTCTCAGCTGCAGCGGCAAAAAAACGGGTCTTTTTACTTCTCCTTTCGTAACCGATTTCAGAGAGCGAATCTGCATTGACGGTGAGATGGTTGACAAAGAGCTTTTTGCCGAGGTCGTTACAGAGCTTGAGCCGATTGTTTCCGAGCTTGCCCAAAAGCAGATGCAGCCTACGGAGTTTGAGGTGATAACTGCTGCGGCATTTATGATTTTTGAACGCAGCGGTTGTGATGTTTGTGTGCTCGAGGTTGGTCTTGGCGGCCGGCTTGATTCTACAAACGTTATTTCAACTCCGCTTGTCAGTGTTATTGCTTCGATTTCGCTTGACCATACTGCCATTCTTGGCGATACGGTTGAGCAGATTGCCGAAGAAAAGTGTGGGATTATTAAGCAGGGGGGCAAAACGGTATGTTACCCCGTTCAGCAGGTAAGTGTGGAAGGGATAATCAGAGAAAGCTGTGCTGTAAAGAATAGCACCTTTACAAAACCCGCTATTGATAAGTTGAGCAATATAGTCAACAGCATTGACGGTGTAAGCTTTAGGTATTGCGGTGTGGAGTATAAGCTTTCCATGAGCGGAGAGTACCAGGTTTATAATGCTGTCACAGCGGTTGAAACTTGCCTCCTGCTTGGGATTGACGCTAACGACATAAAGCGTGGCATCGAGTCTGCAAGGGTTGCTGCACGTATGGAGGTTATATCTTCTTCGCCGCTTGTTTTGCTTGACGGGGGGCATAACGACGATGGCGGAAAAGCGGTTGCGACAAGTATAAGTACTTTACTTAAAGACAAGCGCATAGTCGCGGTTATCGGTATGATGGCAGATAAAAATGTCGATGCTTATCTGCGCTGTGTCGGTCCGTTGTGCAGTAAGATTATAGCATGCAGTGTTGCAGATAATCCTCGTACGATGAAAGCGGCTGAGCTTTGTAAGCTTGCAAGCGAATACTGCGATGATTGTGCAGCGGTTGATTGCGCAGAGGATGCGGTATGCCTTGCACTTGCCGGGTTGAGAGATTATGATTGTCTGCTTGTCTGCGGTTCACTTTACCTTGCGGGCGAAGTAAGAATGAAGCTGATAAATTATTTTTCGTCTAACTCCTGAATATGACATATTTTTCAACATTTAGCCTCTATCCTATCCGGGTAGAGGCTTTTATTTTTATTTGTAGGAGTGATTGAATGGAAATTATTACGTCGGGCAAATGTATGACGGTTTATCTCTCAGGTGAGATTGACCATCATACCGCTGCAAATATCCGCAAACTTATTGATCAAGAAACGGACAAGCTTTTGCCTCATGTGCTTGTGTTGGATTTCAGCGGTGTTACGTTTATGGATAGCTCAGGTGTCGGGCTTGTGATGGGGCGTTACCGAAACGTAAGCGCACACGGTGGAAGGCTTGAGGCTGTTAATCTGCCACCGTGGTGTTACAAGATAATGAAAATGTCGGGCCTTGAAAAAATTGCAAGAATACAAATGACAGGAGGTAAAAGATGAAACCGATAAATAAATTTACAATGACTCTGGACAGCCGCTCTGCAAACGAAGGCTTTGCACGGCTTGTTGCATCGGGTTTTATGGCTCAGCTTGACCCTACGGTAGAGGAGTTGTGCGACGTTAAGACAGCCGTCAGTGAAGCTGTTACAAATTGTATTGTGCACGCTTATCCCGATGGGGTAGGCAACATTTACATATCTGCCGCGATTTATGACGGCGGACTTTTCCGTATCAAAATCCGTGACAGAGGCTGTGGAATTGAGGACGTGAAGCAGGCGATGGAGCCGCTTTACTCAAGCCTTGGCGGTGAAAGAGCAGGGCTTGGTTTTGCGGTTATGGAAAGCTTTTGTGACAAAATTTCCGTGCGCTCAACCTTAGGCAAGGGCACAAGCGTAACGCTGGATAAGTACGTGAAGGGTAAACCTCTTGCCGATTAAAAACGCACAGCGCGAAAAAATGATAACGGAAAATATGGGTCTGGTGCATTCGTGCGCCGTAAAATTTAAGGGTAAAGGCGTAGAGTATGACGATTTGTTTCAGGCGGGCTGTGTAGGGCTTGTAAAAGCTACAGACGGCTTCGACCCTGATAGAGGCTTTGCATTTTCTACCTATGCCGTGCCGGTAATTCTTGGCGAAATACGCAGGGTTTTCCGCGACGGAGGAACCGTTAAGGTAGGAAGAATGCTCAAGGAAAAGTCGCGCGCCGCTATGCTGGAGCGTGAACGTCTGACACTTCTGAACGGTTGCGAGCCTACGCTAAGTGAGCTTGCAAACACACTTAATCTTGACGTGCAGGAAACAGCAATGATTCTCAATGCCGCAATGCCTACAATTTCACTCAGCTTGTATGAGGATTCGGGCTCTGCGCAGCTTGATATCCCCGTCGAATCGCATGACGGTAAGATTCTGGACAGCATAGCCTTGCAGCAGGTGATGTCAACCTTAGCAGAGCGTGACCGCAGAATAATTGAGCTGAGATATTTCAAAGGTCTTACACAAAGCAAAACAGCCGAACATCTCGGAATGTCGCAGGTGCAGGTGTCGCGCAGGGAGAAAGCGATTTTGCTCGATCTCCGACAAAAACTGACGTAAAAAAAGCAAGGACGTTGCTGTCCTTGCTTAGTTTTTTATTCACCGAAACAGTATTTTACAAATTCCTCGGACGTTGTTTCAGAGTCATATTTCTGCTCTTTGAAAATTTCGCTCATATCGTGCCTTGCATATCCGTCAGCGTATTTTGCTGCTGTCAGTGCCCAGTGTTTTGCATTGCCCAACGGCAGATATTCTACAAGCCCGGTTATGTCTGCATCAGGTGTTATTCTGTCGGATATAATGCAGTGCAGCGATATTGCCTGAGCCTCGATTACTGTGTTGGGCATACCTTCGTAAAACGACGGAAAAACAAATACGTCAGCGGCACAAAGCACCTTCGGTACGTCACTGCGCAGCCCAAGAAATCGAATGCTGTCGAAAATGTTTTTATCTTTAGCTTTTTGCTTTATCTCGTCTTCAAGCTCGCCGATTCCGGCAAGCAAAAGCACGCTGTTAGGTTTGATTTTCAGTATTTCCTCAAATACTTCAAGCAAAAATATGTGATTTTTAGCCTTTGAAAATCTGCCTACGTGAGCTGCAACGTACTCGTCGGTAAAACCGAATTCCTTGCGCATAGCAGCCCTTGTTTCGTCACTGTAGCGGTAAACGCTTGTATCAATTCCGTTGTGGAGCAAAAATGCTTTACCTTTCTTGATACAGCCCTTGCCGAAGCAGTATTCGGCAGCCTCCTTTGATGGTGCAAATTTAACGGTCGGCACGGTTTTGGCAAGCTGACCTATGGTGCTGTGCAGAATTTTCTGTTTTGTTCCGCCGTCAACGCTTGTGTTGCTTGAACGGTAAATGAGCCTTTTTGCGCCGCCTTTTTTTGCGGCAATAAGCTCAAGTGCGGTGCCGGGTTTTACCGAGGAGCACAGCACGTTTTCGTAGCCGTTATCGCGTACGATTTCTTCAAGTGCCTTCAGTGATTTTTTGAAGCTTTGGGATTTCGGCGGAATACGGTATATTCTTCCGCCCAGAGCTTCTATTTCGTCGTCGTAATATCCTCTTTCGGCAACGTTGACGCAAAAATCCATCTGATATTTTTCTTTATCCATCCTGCGGTACTGCTTCATCAGGAATGTTTCAGCGCCGCCGGTGTTCATGCTGCTCATACAGCAAAGAAGCCGTTTTACGCTCATACGTTAATTTCCTCGCTTTCTTTCTGTATTCCAAGTTCACGAAGCAGTGGCGCCGAAGCTTCATCAGGCTCAAAATGAGCTGTTCGATCGAGGCAGTTTGTTTTCATATCGTTTATGCTGTCGGGCTTATCGTGTATTTCAAGCAGTATTTTTCCCAACAGCTCGGGCTTTGATGAATCGTAAACAATGCCGTCAACCAGATGGCGGATGATGCTTGTATTATAGTGCCAGTCTGTTGCTATTACCGGCACACCTGCAGCAAAAGCGTCTACAATTGTGCCTGCAAAGCCTTCACCCTCGCAAAACGTCGGAAAAAGCAGAGCGAAACAACTTTTAAGCTCGTTGGTGCTGTCGTTTGTGTCGATGAAACCTTTGTATGAAATATACGGTTCAAATGATTTGATAAGCTCGTCAAATCTGCTCTGATATACCGGTTCAACCATACCGTAAATATCAAGCGTATAAACCGTTCTGCCAAGGGTGTTGTTGACAAAACGTACGGCCTCGATTGCTTCCTCAATTCCTTTTTCGCGGAATATGCGTGAGAAAGTGCAAAGTCTGTACGGCTCTGAACGGCTGTAAATCAGCTCGTCGGGGCGGAGCGCATTTGTTTTACGGAAGTTTGGCATATACACAGCGTTTGTAACACCAAGTGCATGGAGCTTGTCACGCATCTGCTCAAGCTCAACGTAAACGCAGTCAAGTTTTCTGATAGGGGGGATGAGCTCGGGGTTGCTTTCAAGTCTGTCCGGCAGCCAACCACCGACAACTACGTAGTGAAGCTTCCTGCCGAAGCTTTTGTTGAGCATTTCAAACACTGTCGGAAAAACCTTGAATCCTCTGCGTGCAGGCATCATTATAACGTTTTCGCACTGTGCAAGAAGTTTACGGCAATTCATAATAAGCTTCAGCGGGTTTTTCTGCCATCCGCAGGAGTCGAGCGTAGCTATATTTTTTTCACCGATAACCTCAGCTACGGCATTGTATACAGCTTTTGTTTTATCGGTTTGTCCGCTTACAAAATCTTTGCCGAATCCGAAATAACCGCATATGCCAACCTTGTACATCGTTTCATCTCGTTCCTTAAACTGTTATAGATACACATATACTGAAATTATATATTACGATCCGCGAAAAGTCAAACGGAAGAAAAAAACACTTTACAAATCGGAACGAGTGTGCTATTATTCTTTCGAACAAATGTTCTAGAGGTGAGTGCGGTGGCGGAACGGGTGATTTTACACTGCGATCTTAATAATTTTTTTGCATCGGTCGAATGCCTTGGCAGAGCTGATCTTAACGGTAAACCCGTTGCGGTTGCCGGCAGTGTTGAAAAGCGGCACGGCATAATTCTTGCAAAAAACGAGGTTGCCAAAAAATGCGGGGTTAAAACGGCTGAGGCGATATGGCAGGCTCAGCAGAAGTGTCCGTCGCTTGTGCTTTTGCCCCCTCACTATGAGCTGTACAATATGTACTCACAGCAGGTGAGGGCGATATATGACCGATACACCGATATTGTTGAGCCTTTTGGCATAGACGAGTGCTGGCTCGATGTTACGGGCAGCGGTATGCTGTTCGGAAGCGGTGAAAAAATTGCTGAAGAAATACGTCATACAGTAAAAAAAGAAACGGGTCTTACCGTGTCCGTCGGTGTGAGTTTCAATAAGGTTTTTGCAAAGCTCGGCAGTGACTATAAAAAGCCGGATGCCGTTACGGTTATAGATAGGGCACATTTTCGGGAGGTTGTCTGGCCGCTCGATGTTACGGAGCTGTTCGGTGTCGGCAGGGCAACCAATCAGGCGCTTCGCAGAATCGGCATTATAACGATAGGTGATATTGCTCACACCTCTCCCGATTTGTTGCGTATGGTGCTTGGTAAGGGCGGTGAGACACTGTGGCGTTTTGCAAGCGGAATGGATAATGCACCTGTCATAAGCTCAGCCTTTGCACCGCCGCCCAAAAGCATCGGCAGAAGCACGACACCCGAAAAGGATATGCGTACGTGGGATGATATATTGCCGGTTCTGATGAAACTGAGCGACCGTGTTGCCCATTCTCTGCGTGAAAATCATGCTCTTGCAGGTGTTGTGCAGGTGCATATACGTGACGGTAAACTGACTGTCAGTGAGCATCAGCGCAAGTTTGCACAGCCCGTAAGGCTGACTGAGCTTCTTTTTAAAGCCGGTACGGAATTGATCGGGGAAATATGGGACGGTGAAACTCCGTTGCGCTCAATCGGCATAAGAGCTTGCGAGCTGTTAAGCGATGAGGAGTGTATTCAGCTTTCTTTCGAATGCGATTGGGATTACCTTGAGAAGATGGAGCGGCTTGAGAGAAAGGTTGACGATATACGTGAGCGCTACGGTAAAGATGCGGTTGTGCGTTGCCGTCAGCTTGATGGTGATCCGTTAGGCATTTATTCTTCTTTCGGCAAAATTATTGTTTGATTTTTATTTCGTTTTTGCTTTTTCTGTGTTATAATCCTACCTCGGTAATAAAAAAATGTCGGTGGTAGAAATGAAACTGAGCAAAAAAATAATAATCGTAATAACGGGTATAGCCATACTTGCGGCAGGAATAATCTGCAAACAGCAGTTTTTCTTGATGATACCGCTTTTTGTGTCGCTTTTTGTAATGTCGTTTCAGTCAGAGGCAAACCGTCTGGGTGCGCTTGCAGGTGCACTCAACTCTGTGATATATACGGTTGCTTATATCATTATGGGTGTTTATGCTTCTGCGGCATCGTCAATACTTTTCAGCTTTCCTATTCAGCTCGGCACTTTTTTCAATTGGAAGAAAAAAGCCTATAAACACACCGTTGTATTTAAAAAAATGACAGTTAAGCAAAGGGTGCTTTTTGTTGGCGGTGTGCTGGCTGCGTGGGCGGTGCTTGCAGTTGTGTTTGCCTATCTCAAGTACGAGTATGCGGTGCTTGACAGTATAACCTTCCTCTTCGGCTTTGTCATACCGATTCTCACAATGCTGGCATATATCGAGTATACATATCTGTGGATTGTTCAGTCTGTTATAGGGCTGCTTCTGAATGTGCAGATGGTTATGAATGACTACAAGCAGACGACTTATCTCATATACGGTGTTTATGCGCTGTACTGTGTAATATGTGCGTTTATCAATGTGCGCAAATTTTATACCGAACAGCAGAAAGAAAAAGAAACGGAACAGAGTTTGAGTTGAACTCTGTTCCGTTTTTATCATTGAAACGCTTTATTTTATTTCTTCAAGGTATCGGGCAAGTGCATCCTGCCAGTCGGGCAGGGGAGCAAAGCCGCAATCGGTAAGCTTCTGTTTTGAGAGGCGGCTGTTCATAGGCCTTTTTGCTTTTGCGGGATATTCTGATGATGATATGGGCACAACTCTTGCATTAAGTTCTGCCTGTCGCATTATCTCAAATGCGAAATCAGCCCACGAGCAAAAACCCTCGTTTGTTGCGTGATACGTGCCGTATTTGTCGGTCTGTATCATATCGCAGATGAGTCTTGCAAGGTCTTTCGTGTATGTAGGTGATCCGAACTGGTCGCAGACAACGTTGATTGTTTCACGCTCCTTGCCGAGCCTCAGCATGGTTTTTACAAAGTTGTTGCCGTTTTTGCCGAATACCCAGGCGGTACGTATTATAAAGTGCTTTGGGCAGGTGTGGCGCACTCTGTTCTCACCCTCGAGCTTTGTGTTGCCGTATACGGTCTGCGGTCCGGTCGAGTCGTCAACCTCGTATGGCTCAATCTTTTCACCGTCAAATACGTAGTCTGTGCTGATATATACAAATTTTGCCTGCATCTCTGCTGCGGCACGGCAGAGGTTGTGCGTGCCGTTTACGTTTGCGCGGTAGCAAGCGGCACTGTCTTCTTCAGCTTTGTCAACCGCAGTATATGCCGCGCAGTGGACGATAACGTCAGGCCTGCAGGCACCGACGAATCCATTGACAGAGTCAGCGTTAGTCAGGTCAAAATCGCCTTTGTCAGCGGCAATATAGCTGATTCCTCTTGTAGCAAGCTCTTTTGCAACGTCGTGTCCGAGCTGACCTGCAAAGCCTGTAACTAAAACCTTCATATCTGTTTACCTTTCACATAAACACGGCAGGGGATTTGCCCCTGCCGCCGGATTATCAGTATGTAAATTTTGCATCGCTGTCAGCAAAAAAAGGTGCTGAACTGTCCTTTGCCGAAAGCTGAGGTGCGTCAATGCCCCATTCAACGCTGAATACAGGGTCGTCAAACCTGATGCTGCGGTCTGCACTCGGCTCGTAGTAGTTATCAGCCTTGTACATAACCTCAACGTCGTCTGTCAGTGTAAGGAAGCCGTGAAGAAAACCTCTGGGAATAAAGAGCTGACGCTTATTATCTGCCGTAAGCTCAACGCTTACCCATTGCATATAAGTAGGTGAGCCTTCTCTGATGTCTACTGCGACGTCGAGAATCGCACCCCGTGTGCAGGCGATAAGCTTTGCCTGAGCATACGGCTCAAGCTGGCAGTGTAACCCTCTGATTATTCCTTTTTGTGAGGAATAGGAGCGGTTATCCTGAACAAAATCGGCTTTGATACCGAGCTGTTCATACTTGCGTTTTGAGTAGCTTTCGTAAAACCAACCTCTGCTGTCACCGTGAACAAGCGGCTCAACAATTATGACACCGTCAAGCTTTGTTCTCACAGCAACGAGTGAATTACTCTGTGTCATAAATATTGTCCCCTCTGCCCCAGATGGGTCTTTCGTTGTGAACGCTTGTTTTTGAGTAAAGTATTTTACCCTCGGCAACTCTGCGCAGATGCTGACCGTAGGGAGAGTTGCCGTATTTCTCAACCGATTCGAGAAGCTGCTTTTTGGATATCCAACGCATATTGTATGCAATTTCCTCAAGTGCGGAAATCTGGATTCCCTGAAGCTTTTCAATACTTCGGATGAAGTTTGAAGCCTCGATGAGTGAATCTACCGTACCTGTGTCGAGCCAGGCAAAGCCACGGCCCATGAGCTTTACGTCAAGCTCACCGTTTTCGAGGTAGATGCGGTTGATATCGGTGATTTCAAGCTCGCCTCTTTTGGAGGGCTTGAGAGATTTTGCGTACTCAACAACACGGTTATCGTAGAAGTAAAGACCGGTTACCGCATAGTTTGATTTCGGCACCTCGGGCTTTTCTTCGATTGAAATCGGCTTGCCGTTTTCATCGAACTCAACAACACCGAATGCGTTGGGGTTTTCGACGTAGTAGCCGAAAATGGTGGCGCGCTTGTTGTTGGCTGCAGCACCTCTGAGCAATGAGCCCAGACCGTTGCCGTAGAAGATATTGTCGCCGAGAACCATAGCTACGTCATCGTCACCGATAAAATCCTCTGCGATGATGAAGGCCTGAGCAAGACCCTCGGGCTTTTCCTGAACGGCATAGGATAGGTGGAGGCCGAATTTTGAGCCGTCACCCATAAGTGCTTCAAACTTAGGTGTGTCGGCAGGTGTGGATATAATAAGAATCTCGCGGATACCTGCGAGCATTAGTGTGGACAGCGGATAATATATCATCGGCTTGTCATAAACAGGGAGAAGCTGTTTACTGGTTACCATCGTAAGCGGGTACAGTCTTGTGCCTGAACCGCCTGCAAGGACAATGCCTTTCAACTTTTTCACGTTCCTTTCAGGTTAATTGAGCAGGAATTGGTATACTTTACTATACTACTTTCTTTCGTTTTAGTCAATCCTTATGTACATTCTTTAAGATTTTATTCACGATTTGTGCAAAATGTCAATAGCCTTATAATAGGGAAAAACGGCAGTAAAATTATCGGTATAATGTTGTAATTGACGGATTGTGCGCGGTGTGGTATAATTGATTCACCTTTTATGAAGGGTGGCGATACGGCTTGAAAATGTGTGAAGACTGTCTCAATTACGAGTATAATGAAGATACGGGCGAGTGTGAATGTATTGTTGATATGGATATGGACGATACAGAACGGTATATCGGCGGTGCGATGAAAAACTGCCCCTACTTTATGATAAACGATGAATATGCAATAGTCAGAAAGCAAAATTAAAACGGATGCAGTAGTTTGATGCTGCATCCGTTTTTTGTGAGCGGTTTCAGAAAATTGCGGCAGGTGATACCTCGCTGAGGAAAAATGCCGCAGCGGTAATGATACTCATGAACACACCTGCAAAACCGAGTGAAAATATTGTAGCCTTGTTTTTTGCAATGTAATTTCTCATAAAAATCGCTCCTTCCTTTATCTGCATTATACTGCTTGAAAGCAATATAAGTTACCACAAACGGGTAACAAATGAAAACAGTTTTGTTACCGTTAGGGTGGTGTTTATTGCAAATGTGTAACAATCGGTTACAGAGTAAAATTCGACGGTGTAACATATATATGAAATCAACGGGTTTAAATTACCGTTGCTATTGCTTTTAACAGTGCATAATGTTATAATTCTAACCGCACTCGGTTATGGCGTGTGGTTATGCTATGATTGCAGAATGATCTGTTATAAGGCTGTCTCTTGCTTACATATGTGAGAGATTGATTTGTGAATCGGAGGATAAATAATGTCAGAACAGAAAATTCCCGAGGTAAAAGGCTATCTTCGCAATTTTATGCTTCACGTTCCGGAGCAGATTTATAAGTGCTCCGGTATAAAAATTTTTGGCAGACGTATCAAGGCTGTGCTGTTTTCAACGGATGTCAGCATTATCCGTAACACCAATGCCGATGCCGTCATAGCTGTTTATCCGTTTACTCCTCAGCCGATAATTACGCAAGCCGTCACAACGGCAGCCGATGTGCCTGTGTTTGTAGGTGTAGGCGGAGGATTAACTCAGGGCACAAGGGTTCTTAATCTCGCGCTCCACGCTGAGTTTCAGGGCGCGATAGGTGTTGTTGTCAATGCGCCTACCAAGAATGAGGTAATAAAGTCGCTAAAAGAGACGATTGATATTCCCGTTGTTGTAACGGTTGCTTCGGCAGATACCGATATTGCTGCTCGTCTTGAAGCCGGTGCAGATATTCTCAATGTTTCGGCGGCAGGCAAAACAGCCGAAGTTGTAAGAGGCATAAGGGAGAAATATCCGGATGTGCCGATTATTGCAACCGGCGGTCCGACGGACGAAACGATTCTTGCAACAATTGAAGCAGGCGCAAATGCAATAACGTGGACTCCGCCGTCAAACGGCGAGGTTTTCAAAGATATTATGGAGGCTTACCGCAACGGTCAGCCGCATCCGGATTATTAAGGAGAAGGATTATGGACACAACTGAAGTAACAGTATTCAAAAATACGATATACAGAGGAAAAATACTCAACCTGCGCGTTGATATTGCGGGCCTTCCCAACGGCACTGAGGCGCCTCGTGAGTTCATTGAACACAGCGGCGGCGTTACCGTGGCCGCTCTTACGGATGATGCGCAGCTTATATTTGTCAGGCAGTTCCGCTATCCTTATATGGAAGAGGTGCTTGAGCTTCCTGCAGGTAAGCTCGAAAAAGGTGAGAATCCGCTTGCCGCAGGCAAAAGAGAGCTTCGTGAGGAGAGCGGAATAATTGCTTCGCAGTATATCAACCTCGGTGAGTTTTACCCCTCGCCGGGATATACTAACGAGGTTATATATCTTTACGGTGCACGTGACCTGACTCAGGTTGAGCAGGATCTTGATGAGGATGAATTCCTCAACGTTGAGTACATTCCGCTTGATAAAGCTGTTGATATGGTGCTTAACAATGAGATTAAAGACGGCAAGACCCAAGCGGCAGTGCTTAAGCTTGCCGCTCTGATTGAACGCAATTCCTGATAAAAAGATGCTGACCGTATCGGGCGGCATCTTTCTGCTGTAATCTGCGGTGTAAATATAAATCTTTCCATAGGACTGAAAGGAATCTGAAATGCATAAGTTCAAAAGAACAAAGTTTGCCTGTTATTTGGCATATTTTACGATGTCATCTGTTTTTTGTTTGCCGCCGTTGCTGTTTGTAACGCTTCGTGAGACGTATAATATTTCGTATACGTTGCTTGGCACGTTGGTGCTTACAAACTTTTGCACACAGCTGTTGATTGACTTGATCTTTACGGCGTTTTCCAAGCATTTCAACGTGAAAACGGTTGTCAGGGTAATGCCGCTTATCACGTCTTTGGGCCTTGCGATATACGCGCTTGTGCCGACTTTTTTTCCGAATATTGCTTACATAGGTTTGCTGGCAGGTACGGTGATATTTTCCGTGTCTGCAGGCCTTTCGGAGGTTCTTCTCAGCCCGACTATTGCGGCAATGCCCTCCGATAATCCTCAGAGAGATATGAGTATGCTTCACTCCCTGTATGCTTTCGGTGTTTTCACAATGGTAACGGTCAGCACCTTATTTCTGAAAATCTTCGGCAAAGAAAACTGGATGTTCCTTACGCTTTTCCTTGCGTTGCTGCCTGTTATAGCCTCAGTTTTGTTTTTTGTTTCACCTATGCCTGATATGTCAGAGAGCGAGAGTGCGTCAGATACGCGCAAAACCAAAAGAAGAGGTCTGGGTCTGGCTCTGTGTGTAGGTTGCATCTTCTTTGGCAGCTGTGCGGAAAACACGATGTCTAACTGGATTTCGAGCTATATGGAAAATGCTCTTCATATCGACAAAACCGTTGGCGATATTCTCGGAATGGCTATGTTTGCCGTGCTTCTTGGCATAGCGAGAATTTCGTATGCTAAGTTCGGCAAAAATATATGCAGGGTATTGTTAATCGGTATGCTTGGTGCTTCAGTTTGCTATCTTGTTGTAGGTTTTTCAAACAGTACAGTTTTAGCTTTTCTTGCCTGCATTCTCACAGGTCTTTTTACCTCTATGCTCTGGCCCGGTGCTCTGATTATGATGGAAGAAAAGTTATCGGGTGTCGGTGTTGCCGCTTATGCGCTGATGGCGGCAGGCGGCGATATGGGTGCATCGGTTTCGCCTCAGCTTATGGGTATTGTTGTTGATAAGGTTTCGGCAACCGATTTTGCTGCTGAGCTGGCTGTTGCGTTAAATCTTTCCGCCGAGCAGATTGGCCTTAAGGCAGGCATGATTGTGACTTCAATATTCCCTATTGTTGGTGCGGTCCTTGTTGTGTTTACCGTAAGATATTTCAAAAAACAGGAGTCACGGTGACAGTTTCCGTGTGCATAAAAAAGCAACCCTCGGCAGAGGGTTGCTTTTTTATTTGGTTTTGTTTGCAACAAAGGCAACCCCTGGCTATGCCAGGGGAAAAGGAGAGCTTAAAGCGAGGGGAGAAGTAGACAAGAAAAAAGCTCCTTGATACATTAGAAGTGGTTTGCCGACCACACAACTAAAATAACAAGGAGGTC
>JAZNMK010000040.1:0-147260 GCA_045579585.1 Acutalibacteraceae bacterium | reverse complement strand
ATTAAGTGACGATGATTTTTCAGAAGAACGGCTTTTCTTTTCATCGCTCTATGATTTATACGATATTGACCTGTGCCTGAGCGGACACGACCACTTTTATTCACGCACAGACACTATGTACGCAGGTGAGGTCACAGACGGCGAAGGCACGGTATACGTTCAGTCTTCCTCAGCTTCCGGCAGTAACTATGACCCGCTGCCCCAATCAACCGCTTCGTTTACTGTTTCCGCCTTTGATGTGCGTGTTCCCACCTACACAGCGTTTACATTTACCGATGATGCGATTGTCGGCACGACTCACCGCACCGACACGGACGAAATCATTGATTCTTTTGAGATAACCGATAATACAACAGACTCTGATGTCAATTTTTTCACTGTAATAATTTCATTCTTCAAAACTCTTTTTGCTATGATATAAAAATTCAAAAAAATAAACCCTTGGAACCCTTGAGATTCCAAGGGTTTTTGATAATCGCCAATAGGCTGAAATTATCTCTTTGAAAACTGGGGTGCACGACGTGCGCCTTTGAGACCGTACTTCTTTCTTTCCTTCATTCTCGGGTCACGAGTGAGGAAGCCTGCCTTCTTGAGTGTGGGACGAACAGACTCGTCATACTGAAGAAGAGCACGGGAAAGACCGTGGCGGATTGCGCCTGCCTGGCCTGTTACACCGCCACCGTTTACACGGCATACGATGTCGAACTTCTCGGTTGTGCCGGTGAGCTCGAGGGGCTGGCGAACAATGAGCTTGAGTGTATCAAGACCGAAGTAATCGTCGATTGTACGGTCGTTGATGATGATTTTACCTGTGCCTGCATAGACACGGACACGAGCTACAGACTTCTTTCTGCGGCCTGTGCCATAGAAATAAGGATTAGTATCGTACATTATTCATTTGCCTCCCTTCAATTAAAGAGCCCACTCTTCGGGCTTCTGTGCTGCGTGCTTGTGCTCTGCGCCCTTGTAGATACGAAGGCGACCAAGAGCATCACGGCCGAGTGTTGTATCGGGGAGCATACCCTTAACTGCGAGCTGCATTGCAAACTCGGGCTTTGTCTTCATAAGAGTGCTGTACTTAACCTCTTTCATGTTACCGATGTAACCTGTGTGATGGTAGTACATCTTCTGGTTGATCTTGTTGCCGGTAAGAACTGCTTTTTCAGCGTTTATGATGATTACATGATCACCGCAATCAACATGGGGAGTAAACACAGCCTTGTGCTTACCGCGAAGGAGAACTGCAGCCTGAGCAGCTACCTTACCCAGAGGTTTGCCTGCGGCGTCAAGAACATACCAGCTGCGTTTGATTTCGCCTGCTTTGGGCATATAAGTTGACATAGCTTGACCTCCAAAATAGATTTTTTCATTTAGTCGCTCGACTATATTAACATAAGTCCATACCCTTGTCAACACTTATTTTCAAAAAATTTAATTTAGCAAACGCAAGCTCCGTTTTTCTCGTGTTTTCTCGTGTTTTCATAGCATTTGCTCACTTTTAATTTTCAAAAAAGTTTGTGCGTTTACACAAATTCAGGCGCATTTTTTCGTCTTTATGCCAAATTGCACGGAGAAAAATCGTTGCTCTGTTCCGGCTAACAACCCTCAGGCACTTCGTGACAGTTCCCTTAAGAGGGAGCTTTTTGACCTCCTTTTCAAAGGAGGTGGCATTGCGTGAGCAATGACGGAGGATTGCTAAAAATATCAATTTCAATGTATCCATCGCGTATAGGGCAGTGTCTTGACACTGCCACAGTAAAAGTGATATGACAATAAAAACGACAGAGGCAAGCCTCTGCCGTTCAAAATTGAAAACTTCTCAGTCAAGTTGACTAACCAAATCCATTGCCCAATCCAACGGTGTAACAGAACCTCTGATTGACACGACAATCAATGTTCTGCCGTTATCGGATGTTCTAGAGGCGGATTCATCTATCTCAGAAACTATTTCGCCAGACTGAATAGCATTTCGAAGAAACTTTCCACTATCGGTTTGAGCCCCGGAAATATTTGCATCAACCATCCCACTGGTACTGTGGACATTAGTAAGATTAATACTCGAATCATTATTATCTTCTCCTTTTTCTTGCTTGTTTCCGATAACGATATCGCGATGACCTATTGTATGGGCGGCATAACCTAAATATCTGCCATCATAATTGTATGCTGCGGTGTTAAGCACATAGTTTCGCTCAGTTCTGCAGCAACTATATTTGCTATTGCTTCACCCAAGCTGTGGCCGTTTATTAGATCAATCGGATTGGTTAATCCTTTAGACGCTAAATAACATATGTATTTTTCGCAGTTAAGATTTTTGCTGTTGTGTTCCTCACAATGTTCCACACCGTATAGGGAATCAACTACCTCTTGAAAAACAGTTTCGAAATTTATATCTGGTGAGTTAACTTGGTTGGCAAGATCAATGACCCAGTCGGCAAATGTAACAAAACCATGAATCGTAACCGAGCCACGGATATCAACAACGATAAGCGGGCGTGTATCCGAAGAAACTGATTCTTCGGAACTTAATGCCGTCAAAGTTACAGATGAAAATAATCCTTGATCAGGTTGATTAGTAGTAATATCGGACCCGTAATTAATGATAGGATAGACATTGTCGGATAGCACAGTAGAAGTATAATTGTCTGTAACAGCTCGTATATCAATTGAAGAAAGTCCATTGCTTAATTCTCCTTCTGTATTTTCTTGCATCGTTTCTAATGTTGAAACCTCAATGCTTTTATGTGCCACAACGTGTGCAACACTTTCGTCGTGATCATAGTTATAATCTCTGACATTTTCAAAACCGTGTTCAGTTAAGAAAGTTGTTGCAGGTTTATTAACATCACCCATAAAGGCACCCGGTATGAAAAACAGTAGATCACCTTCAGGTAATTATAAGCTGTATAGCTCAATTCCATTGCCCACGTTGCAAGTGCGTGGTTATACCCCGATGAGCTTATCACATATGAGCTTACCTCCTTTTCAAGGGAGGTGGCACGGCGTTAAGCCGTGATAGAGGATTGCTAAGCCGAATTTGCATTATCTTTATCCAATCCTCAGTCTCGCTTTCGCTCGACAGCTCCTTTCAAAAGGAGCTTTTTGCGTACCCACACACAGCATTTTTAATTTATCTGCCACATCGGAATCACAGCCTCTTGGATTTATTAACCAAATTATAACACAATGTTAACAATTTGTAAATAGGTTTTCAAAAATCGAAAATAATTCCGTGTTTTTCGCATTCAAACAGCCGCTGTACAATCAACATGGCAGCAACATAACAATGTCATTCTGAGCGTAGCGAAGAATCTAAAAAACAAGGCCTCATAAGATCCTTCACTTCGTTCAGGATGACATAGCGGAAAGTGTTCAGGATGACGCGGTGGGGAGAGTTTAGGATGACAAATCATGGCAGAGGCAAGCCTCTGCCCTACATTTGGTCAAATCGCAAACAATATAAAAACGGCTGTGCAAAAATTGCACAGCCGCTATGATCTTACAGCTTGAGCACAATGCCGAGCACAGCGCACGCACCTATAAAAACAATCGGGTGAAGCTTCTTCGTCTTTTTGAACATTGAAAAAAACAGCACAACCGCAAAAATGATAACCGCTGGTACGTTGATTGCCTCCCAGAAGCGGGTGATATCAAAATCAGTAAGGTCAAGCAGAGTAAGCTCAATCACGCTCCAGCCTGCGGCGGCAATAAGGCCGGTAACGGCAGGGCGAAGACCGCTGAATGCACGCTGAACAAACTTGTTTTCCATATACTTATTCATCGCTTTTGCAACAATTACAATTATAATAAGCGAGGGAAGCACAAGCGACAGTGTAGCAAAAACAGCACCGGGAATACTCCATACCGCACCGTGTGCACTCATTACGCGGAAGCCGACGTACGTTGCCATATTTACGCCTATCGGTCCGGGAGTCGATTCGGAAACAGCTATCATATCGGCAAGCTGCTCGTGCGTAAACCAGGTGGGATACTTATCTGCCATATCCGAGAGGAAGGGCAGGGTTGCAAGACCACCGCCGACAGCAAGCAGACCCGTTTTAAAAAACTCCAAGCAGAGTGTGAGGAGAGTAATAATTGCCTGTGTCATTTTTTCTCCTCCTTGTTCTTCTTGTCGATAACGCCGAATTTGCCGAGCACAAGACCCGCAACAGCAGAGCCGATTACAACAACAACGGGGCTTGCACCGAATACGGCAATCACAACAAAAGCCGCAACCGCAATCAGAATCTGCGCAAGGTTTCTGACGTTGCTTTTAGCGAGCTTGACAACTGCCGCGGTAATCAGCGCACAGACTGCGATTCTGATGCCCGCAAAGGCGTGCTGCACTGCAGGAATATCCGCAAAGTTTGACAGCACGGCGGCAATTACCGCAATGATGACAAGCGATGGGAAGACCATACCGAGCGTTGCAAAAACCGCACCGAGCACCTTTGACTGCTTGTAACCCACAAACGTTGCCGTATTGACCGCAATAATGCCCGGCGTGCACTGGCCGACGGCATAATAGTCGAGTATCTCCTCGTTTGTTACCCATTTTCTGTTTTCAACAAGCTCACGCTCAAGCATCGGCAGCATTGCAAGGCCGCCGCCAAAGGTCATTACACCGATTTTTGCAAACGATATAAACAAACTGCACAGCAGCCTGAATCGGCTTTCCTTTTTCTTATTTTCCTTCATATTATTATTCACTTTCCAGTTCTTCGTTTATCGCTGCCCTTACAACCTTCGGCACAGGCAGAGATTTGAGCTTTTTCATAATATCACCGTCTGCTCCGAGAAGTCGGCAGCAGATTTCTTTTTTGAGCGAGAAGCCTTGCCAACGTGATAAGATACGTATCGCGCGCTCCTTTTCATCTTCGCCTGCAATACGCTGTGCATCTTCTGAGCAAACAACAAAACCGTCGCTAACCGATACGTCATTAACCTCAAAAACAAGTTCCTTACCGTCAGCAACCATATCGCGCACTCTGATTGTATAGTTGCGCTTTTGCGGCACAACGGATACATCTCCCTCAACGGGAAACACCTTGAAATACAGTGTTGAATCAAAATATCTTATCTCAAAACGGGTTGATGCAGTATGCTCGGCAAAATCAACTGTACCGTCATCCTCCGTCAGCGTAAAATCACCGTCACCGGAGAATGCCCATATTTCGATATTTTCGGGATTTGAGGAAGAGTTGCCACCGTCCGCAGACATCGGAATTATCGCGCCCTCTTTTGCAAGCACCGGAATAGTTTCGGTATCCCTGAAAAGCTCAAGCTTTTTGTTGCCGACATACGATTTAAGGGTGAAAATATCTGTCCATCTGCCTTCGGGAATCCATGCCTCAACACTGCCCATAAGAACTTTTTTGTCGTTCGGACTTGTAATCGGGCAAACCATAAGCTCCGAACCGAACATATACTGATTCGGCACCTCATATGCCTGCTCACAATCGGGATATGAATAGTACATCGGCTCGCACAGCGCAACACCATCATTATGCGTGCGGTGATCCATTGTATAGATGTAAGGAATCAGCTTATGGCGTAGATTGAGCCAGTATTTTGCAGCACGGCAAACCTCGCCGCTGTACTTCCACGGCTCTTTGCCAAGGGCAAGCATATTGCTGGAATGCAGGCGCATAATCGGCGAGAAAACACCGAACTGAAGCCAGCGGATATAAAGCTCATCATCCCTTGTGCCAAACATATGGCCGCCTATATCGTGGCTCCACCAGGTATATGCCGCATTCGTGGCATTGGCAGTAAAATACGGCTGGAAGGCAAGCGATTTCCAGCTGATGAATGTATCGCCGGAGAAACCGAGGGGATAGCGGTGAGCGCCTGCTCCACTATAGCGCGAGAGGATGAGCGGCAATTTGCCGCTTTCGGCATTATCGAGAAAATGATAATGATTGAGCGCAAGGAGCGGATCAAGCCCCTGAGCATCGCTCTTAGTTCCCTGCTGCCAGTCAATCCACCAGAAATCAACACCGTCACGCTCGTAGGGTTTGTGCGCTATATCGAAATAAGCATTCCAAAAATCGTCGTTCGAGCAGCTGAACTCAACAGTTTTTTTACTATCAGGATCAACACCTGTTGCCTTTGCCATTGCCTCATACATATCCTCATACTCACGGAAGCCATCGGCAGGATGCAGGTTAAGCGTAACGGATAGATTCATACGGTGAAGCTCAGCAAGAAAATCCTTGTAGTCGGGAAAAAGGTCGGTGTTCCAGGAATAGCCTGTCCAACCGTTATAGTTCATACCGAACTTTTCTTTTATTTTCACCCAATGCCAGTCCATATCGACGGTGGCAACCGTGAGCGGAATTCCCTCTTTTTTAAACCTTACCATAAGGTCAAGATACTCCTGCTGTGTGTAGGCGTGGTATCTGCTCCACCAAACACCGAGAGCAAACCTCGGAATCAACGGCACACGGGATGAAATTGTATAGAAGGCGTTGATTGTTCCGCGGTAATCCTTGCCGTAGGCAAAAAGGTAATAGTCCTTACCCGTACCCTCACGCTTTACGAAATGACCACACTCGTCAATGAGCAGCGATGAGCTGTCATCAAAAAGATAAGCACCGCCAAGCGTGATGAAACCGTCACCAAGCTTTGCCTTGCCGTTTGTCATATCAAGCGTACGACAGGTACCCTTAAGGTTTTTTTGCTTTGAAAAAACCTCGGTAACACCGCTGTCCTTAAACTTTACGCTGTAAGGCACAAGGTTTCTGACAGTGAAAACAACGTCGTCTGTTTCAACCGTAACTGTTTTGCCTTTTGTTTCGACCTTCACAGCACCGCAATCAAAGCGCCTGAACCATACGGCAGAGCTGGGCAGGTCTGTAAAACTGCCCGATTCAAAACGTATCAGGCGGGACGTGATAAAAGTAACTCGCCATCCGTCGCCTGTAAAAATCTGTGACTTATCTGCCACAGCATCTGTTTTTGCAATAAGCGTTTTTTTCAGCACTGTATGGCCTCCAATCATTATGGTAATTTATATCAATCTAACTAATAATTATATTTAACAGCTCTCAATTAGTCAAGCAAAGTGAGCAATAAACCGCAGTGCGAATCACCAACGCAGACAAGTTATCATAGTATGATAAGGGCTACGGCTCAATATTTTTTTGGGAGATGATAGTTTTGGCACAGTTCACTAACCAGGCACAGCTCGCTATAACGACTCCGTCGTAAATTCAAACGTCGCTGTCGGCGAGATACTCGAAGTTCTTTCCGTAACCAAAACTGCCGTTGGCAACAGCTACGGCACAGACAGCGACCTGACCTACGTTATATCAATTGTAAACTCAGGCACTGTCCCTTACTCCGCCCTCACCGTTACCGATAACCTGGGTGCATACACCTTCGGTTCAACCACACTTGTACCTCTCACCTACAATGACGGCACCGCAACCTATTATATCAACGGCATCATTCAGCCTGCACCTGCAGTGACGACAGGCGGCACAGACCTTGTATTCAGCTCAATCAGTGTACCCGCTCAGGGCAACGCAACCATCGTTTATGAAGCGAGCACAAACCGCTTTGCACCGCTTGAAACAGGCGCCGAAATCACAAACACAGCCACCGTGAGCGGCAGCGGAATCACACCTATCACTGCTGATGAAACCGTAACCGCCGCATCCGGTCCCGAGCTTTCGGTAACTAAATCCGTCAGCCCTGTGCCCGTAACCGAAAACGGTACACTCACTTACACCTTCCTCATCCAGAATACCGGCAACTCACCTGCAACGGCTGACGACCTTGCAGTTATAACGGATACGTTTGATCCCACACTCTCAGATATTACCGTCACTTTCAACGGTGAAACGTGGACAGAACCATCAGACTACGCCTATAACGAAACAAGCGGTTTATTCTCAAGCGTTCCCGGCCGTATCACGGTACCTGCGGCAACATTCACACAGAATCCGACAACGGGTGTATGGATTATAACACCGGGGGTAAGCACACTTACAATTACCGGAACAATATGATAAAGCACCTTATGGGGCAGCGGAAAATTCCGTTGCCTACATATATTCGGCAAAATTTAACCGATTAAAGCTTTAAAACTCAAAATTATTATTGACACATCACAACAAAAGTGATATATTACTTACATCCTATGCCTATACACATAGGCAAATTTTTCAGGAGGTAATAACAATGAAAAGTGTTAAAAAAATTCTCGCACTCGTTCTCGCAACACTCATGATCGCTGCTTGCTTTGCTGCTTGCGGCGGTAAAGAAGAGCCTCAGGGCGCTCAGGGCGGCGAAATCGTAATCGGTGTTCAGGGACCCCTCACAGGCGGCGCTGCACAGTACGGTATCGCAGTTAAGCAGGCTGCTGAACTCGCTGCAAACGAAATCAATGCAGCAGGCGGCATCAACGGCATCAAGCTTAAGGTTATCGCAGAAGATGACCAGGCTACACCCGGTGACCTTGCAAAGAACGCTTACAACTCACTTCTCGACAACGGCATGCAGATCTTCCTCGGCACAGTTACAACAGGTGCAGGTCTTGACATCGTTCCCCTCACAGCAGAGGATAACGTATTCCAGCTCACACCTTCAGCTTCCGGTGATGCTATCATCGAGTCCGGTGACAACTGCTTCCAGATCTGCTTCACAGACTCCAACCAGGGTTCACGTTCAGCTCAGTACATCGCTGAGAACAACGTTGCTAAGAAGATCGGCGTTATCTACGATTCATCCGATGCTTACTCATCAGGTATCTACAACAACTTCAAGGCTGAAGCTGCAAAGAGAGGCCTTGAGATCGTAGCAGAGCAGGCTTTCACAGCTTCCACAAAGACAGACCTCTCCACACAGGTTCAGGCTTGTAAGTCCGCAGGTGCAGAGCTTGTATTCCTTCCCATCTACTACACAGAGGCTTCTATCGTTCTCTCCAGCGCTAACGCTATCGGCTACACACCCAAGTTCTTCGGTTGTGACGGTCTTGACGGTATCCTCGGTATCGAAGGCTTTGACACAAAGCTTGCTGAAGGCGTAATGCTTCTTACTCCCTTCGCAGCTGACAAGCAGGACAACGAAACACAGGCATTCGTTACCGCTTACAAGGCTGCATACAACAACGAAATCCCCAACCAGTTTGCTGCTGACGCTTATGACGGCGTTAAGATCATCGCAAAGCTCATCGAAGAGAACAACATCACAGCTGATATGACTGCTTCCGAGATCTGCGATATCCTCAAGGTAGCTATCTGTGCTGACGGCTTCAAGTTCGTTGGTCTTACAGGTGCAGGCGCTCCCATGACTTGGGATGCATCAGGTGCAGTTTCCAAGGATCCCGCTGCTGTTGTCATCAAGGACGGCGGATACGTTTCTCTCTAATCATTAAAACATAACCGCAAAGCCAACGGTTCACGCCGTTGGCTTTGTTTTTTATTTATTTTTATATATTGCTTTTTAACGTCGGGTTGTGATATAATGTAGTATATTTTATCTGTATTAAGGGGTATCTGCCCTTTAATCCGATACAGAAGGGATGTAACACATAATGGGTTTTTTAAGTAATCTCATCAACGGTATCAGCCTTGGCAGCATATATGCGGTTATTGCGCTCGGCTATACCATGGTTTACGGCATTGCAAAAATGCTCAACTTTGCTCACGGTGACGTCATTATGATCGGCGCATACGTGGCATACGCTGTCTCTACAGGGCTGAATCTTCCTCCTGTGGTAACAATCATTATTTCAATGCTTGTCTGTACAGTGCTCGGTATAACAATTGAGAAGGTAGCCTACAAGCCACTGAGAAAGGCAAGCTCGCTTTCGGTTCTCATCACAGCAATCGGCGTCAGCTACTTCCTGCAGAATACGGCACTTCTCTTCCTCTTCAAGGGTAAACCCGTCAACTTCAACTCAATAATCACCGTGCCCGATATCAGGCTCTTTGACGATCAGGTTGTTATCTCGGGCGAAACTTCCACCGCAATTGTAGTTTCCGTAATCATTGTTGTCGCACTCTCACTTTTCATCAAAAAGACAAAAACAGGTAAGGCAATGCTCGCAGTAAGCGAAGATAAGGGTGCCGCACAGCTTATGGGTGTTAACGTAAACCGCACAATTACAATCACCTTTGCTATAGGTTCAGCCCTTGCTGCAGTTGCAGGCATACTCCTTTGTTCCGCTTATCCCTCGCTCACACATGCCACAGGCGCTATGCCCGGTATCAGAGCTTTCGTTGCGGCTGTTTTCGGCGGCATCGGTTCAATTCCCGGTGCTATGATAGGCGGTATACTCCTCGGCGTTATCGAAAACCTCAGCAAAGCATACATCTCACCGCAGCTTGCTGATGCGATAGTTTTCGGTGTTCTTATCATTGTTCTTATGGTCAAGCCCACCGGACTTCTCGGCAAAAAGATTAACGAAAAGGTTTAACGGAAGGAGCTGATTTCAAATGAATACAAAATCAAAGCGTACCGTTAAACCCGGTACTAAACAAAGTTTAATAACTTACGGCTTGCTCATATTTATCTTTGCTGCCGTAAATATTTTCCTTGCAGCATCAAATTCACCAAACAGAACCCTCAAGGGTGTTCTCGTAACCGTATGTGCATACGCTATGCTCGCGGTTTCACTCAACCTTACGGTCGGCTTCCTCGGTGAGCTCAGCCTCGGCCAGGCAGGCTTTATGTATATCGGCGCTTTCTCCTCTGTTCTTTTCTCTACACGAATGGAAGAGACCATCCCCGAAATCGTCCGTTTCCCGATTGCACTTATCGTGGGCGGCATATTCGCGGCGATCTTCGGCATCCTCATTGGCATTCCCGTTCTCCGTCTTAAGGGTGACTATCTTGCAATCGTCACACTTGCTTTCGGCGAAATTATTAAAAACGTTCTCGGTTCAATCTACGTAGGTAAGGATGCAAACGGTCTGCACATCGCGCTGACTGAGAGCGACCTTAACCTTGCACTCGACGGTGAAAAATGGATCAACGGACCCAACGGCATCAACAACATCCCCAAAAGCTCAAACTTCACAATCGCATTCATTCTTCTTTTCATCACGGTTGTAATCGCATACAACTTTGCAAACTCACGCACAGGCCGTGCTGTTATGTCAATCCGTGACAACAGAATTGCAGCAGAATCAATTGGTCTTAACATCACAAAGTACAAGCTCATCACATTCGGCCTTACAGCCTTCCTCGCAGGTGTCGCAGGTGCGCTTTACTCTCACGACCTTTCTTCACTCCAGCCTCAGAAATTCGATTACAACCTTTCCATCCTCATCCTTGTTTTCGTAGTTCTCGGCGGCATCGGCTCAATCAGAGGCAGTGTAATTGCGGCAATTGTTCTTCACTGCTTGCCCGAGCTCATTCTCAGAGACCTGAGCGAATACCGTATGCTCATCTATGCAGTTATCCTTATTGCAATGATGCTCTTCAGATCCAACTCAAAAATCGCATCAAATCTTGACAAGGTCAAAAGCCTTATCATCAAAGATAAAACCAAGAAAGGAGAGGTTCAATAATGGCAATGCTTGAAGTTAAAGGCCTCTCGATTTCTTTCGGCGGTCTGCGTGCTGTTGACGAATTCAGCATAAAAATCGAAAAAGGCGAGCTTTATGGACTCATCGGCCCCAACGGTGCAGGTAAGACAACCTTCTTCAACCTGCTCACGGGCGTTTACAAGCCCACCTCCGGCACTATTCTGCTTGACGGCAAAAATATCACAGGCAAAAACACAATCGATATCAACCGCTCAGGTATTGCACGTACTTTCCAGAACATCCGCCTTTTCAAGGACCTTACCGTTCTTGACAACGTAAAGGCAGGACTTCACAATCACTACAGCTACTCAACACTCGAGGGTATCCTCCGCCTTCCCCGTTACTTCAAAACAGAGAAAGAAATGGATAAAAAGGCTATGGAGCTCCTCAAAGTGTTTGACCTTGACGGTGAGGCTGCCACAAAGGCTTCCAACCTCCCCTACGGCAAGCAGCGTAAGCTTGAGATTGCCCGTGCACTTGCAACAGAGCCCAAACTTCTTCTCCTTGACGAGCCTGCTGCAGGTATGAACCCAAACGAAACCGCAGAACTTATGGAAACAATCCGCTTTGTACGCGACAATTTCGATATGACAATTCTTCTTATCGAGCACGATATGAGCCTCGTTTCTGTCATCTGCGAAAAGCTCTCCGTTCTCAACTTCGGCCGTCTTCTCTGCGAGGGCGAAACAAGTGAAGTTCTTTCAAACCCCGAAGTTATTACGGCATATCTCGGTGAATAAAGGAGGGAACAAAAATGGCTTTACTTGAAATCAACGATCTCCACGTAAACTACGGTATGATCACAGCACTCAAAGGCATATCATTTGAGGTTAACGAGGGCGAGGTTATTGCCCTTATAGGCGCAAACGGTGCAGGCAAAACCACTACGCTCCATGCCCTTACCGGCCTTATTCCTGCCAAATCAGGCTCGATCAAGCTTGCCGGCAAAGAGTTGACCAAAACTCCCGCGCACAAAATCGTTCAGATGGGTATGGCTCACGTTCCCGAAGGACGTCGCGTTTTTCAGCAGCTCAGCGTTCTTGACAACCTTAAACTCGGTGCTTTCACTCGTAAAGACAAGGGAAACATCAACAAGGACCTCCAGATGGTTTATGAGCGCTTTCCCAGGCTTGCTGAGCGTAAAAACCAGATTGCAGGCACACTTTCCGGCGGCGAACAGCAGATGCTCGCAATGGGCAGAGCACTGATGTCCAAGCCCAAAATTGTCGTTATGGACGAGCCTTCAATGGGCCTTTCTCCCATCCTCGTAAGTGAGATTTTTGATATCATCACATCTATCCGTAAGGACGGCACAACGGTTCTTCTCGTTGAGCAGAATGCTAAAAAGGCTCTCTCAATCGCAGACAGAGCTTACGTACTTGAAACGGGCAATATCGTCCTCTCAGGCAAGGCATCTGACCTCATCAACGATGAATCCATCAAGAAAGCTTACCTGGGCGAATAAGGAGGTTTCTGATATGGCAAAAACAATTACAATTGCAAGAGGATTCGGCAGCGGCGGCAGAACGATAGGCAAAATGCTCTCCGAAGACCTCGGTATGAAATACTACGATAAAGACCTTATCCGCCTTGCAAGCGAAGAAAGCGGCATCAACGAGCGTTTCTTCGGTCTTGTCGACGAAAAGCTCAAGGGCTCATTCCTTCGCAAGGGCGGCATCTACAAGGGTGAACTCATCAGCCCCGACAGCCCTGATTTTACATCCGATCAAAATCTGTTCAACTATCAAGCTAAAATAATCAAGCAGCTTGCAGACAAGGAGCCTGCAATCATCGTAGGCCGCTGTGCAGATTATATTCTGCGTGAGCGTGATGATGTTATCAGAGTATTCATTCACTGCGATATGGCAACAGCCATAAAGAACGTTGTCGATATGTACGGAATAAGCGAAAAGGAAGCTCAGCGCATTATTATCAAAACAGATAAAGAGCGCAGCGAGTACTTCAAGCACTATACCGGTCTGGATTGGGAAAACGCCCGGAATTATAACCTTTGTCTCGATACAAGCCGCCTCTCCTACGATGAGTGCGTTGAGATCATTAAGGGTTACATAAGTATTATAGATAAACAGTAAAAAAACGGTCTGTCAGATTTAATTCGACAGACCGTTTGATTTTATGCGCTTTTCAGAGTAAAAAACAAGGCTACGCCCAGCACGCCCTTTAAAAGCCTGCCCGCGTAGCCTTAAGCTTTGTAGAAATTAAAATCAGGAGTAACGCTGTGCGAGGATCTTGTAGATCTCTTTAGCCTCTTCCTCTGTAAGTGTAACGCCCTTGCCCATCTTCTCGTGCTCAGGTGCCCACTCGCGTACGTCGAGCTTAGGCTCTCTGCCGTTCCAGCTGATGAGGTTGAGTTCCTTTGTCCAGCCCTTTGCCGTTTCAGAAAGGACGCCAAGTGTTTCTACGATATTATAGGTGAATTCCGGCATTGTTATTCGCTCCTTATGTATGATTATTGAAATTAACTCGTCTTTAAGCTCACAAAAGCTTAATATAATTATAATAAAAGATAATAAAATTTCAAGTTTATAATTAATAATTAATAAATAATTTACAATTTCCGCCATTTTATTGCCTTATATTCCGTCATAACGCAGATAATTGCCATTATATGATAAAAATGTGTAAAACTGCTTGCATTTTAATGCTAAAAAGGATAAGATATTATAGATTAAATATCATTATAATGGGTAAGAATTTGTGTATACAATAACTGCCCTGAGGAAAGGAAACGATATGGCAAAGATGAAAACAGTTCAATTCACAGAAACCGTGCTTCGTGACGCCAACCAGTCACTCATCGCAACGAGAATGCCTATCTCCGATTTCAAGGAGATTCTCGGCGAGCTTGATAAAGCCGGTTACTACTCACTTGAATGCTGGGGCGGCGCAACATTCGACTCATGTCTGCGTTATCTGGGCGAAGACCCGTGGGAGAGACTGCGCACAATCAAGGCAGCTTGTCCCAACACAAAGCTCCAGATGCTTCTCAGAGGACAGAACCTACTCGGCTACAAGCATTACCCGGATGACGTAGTACGCAAGTTTGTTTCTAAAAGCGTAGAAAACGGTATCGACATCATTCGTATCTTCGACGCACTCAACGACCTTCGCAACGTAGAGGTTGCTGTTGACGAAACACTCAAGAGCGGTGCTATCGCATCAGGTACAATCTGTTACACAACCAGCCCCATTCACAGCATTGAAAACTATGTCAAGGTTGCTGAGGGCTTTGCAAAAATGGGCGTACAGACACTCTGTATCAAGGATATGGCAGGTATCCTCGCTCCGCAGGAAGCATACGACCTCGTAAAGGCCATTAAGGCTGCTGTCAAGCTTCCCGTCGTTGTTCACACACACTCAACAACAGGCCTCGGACTTGTTACCCTCCAGAAAGCAGTTGAAGCAGGTGCAGATATAATCGACACCGCCATCTCAAGCCTTTCGGGCGGCACATCACAGCCCCCGACGGAGACACTTGTATATGCTCTCAAGAATCAGGGCTACAAGGTTGATCTGGATCAGAAGGCACTCTCAAGAATCAACGCTTTCTTCAAACCCCTTCGTTCAAAGTATCTTGCAGACGGTGTTCTCAATCCCGTTGTTATGGCAACAGAGACCGATGCCCTCGATTATCAGATCCCCGGTGGTATGCTTTCAAACCTAGTTGCACAGCTTACGGCACAGAACAAGTTGGACAAGCTTGATGAAGTTCTTGCCGAAACACCCAGAGTACGTGAGGACCTCGGTTATCCGCCCCTCGTTACTCCTATGAGCCAGATGGTCGGTGTTCAGGCAACATTCAACGTCCTCCTCGGCGAGCGTTACAAAAACATCTCCAAAGAAGTTAAGGCATATATCAAGGGTGAATACGGCAAGGCTCCCGGAAAGGTAAGCAAAGACCTCCAGAAGCTTGTTCTTGGCGACGAAAAGCCCTTCACAGGCAGATTTGCAGATACACTTGAGCCGGGCTTTGAGGCTGCAAAGGAAGAAATCGGCAACCTTGCACACAGCGATGAGGACGTTCTTTCATACATCGCATTCCCGCAGCAGGCAAAGGCTTTCCTTGAAGAAAGAGCAGAAAGAGAAAAACGCACATTCAAATATACCATCCAGAAAATCAAGGAGTGATTAGAAAATGTTAGCAGGTAAAGCACTCGGCATTACCGATGCTCTTATGGTTTCAGGCGTCGGTATAGTTGTAGTTTTGGCAGAGCTTGCTCTGCTTGCTGTTCTGGTGTTTTTGCTCTCACGCCTTGTAAGCGCACTCGTCAACAAAAAGAACGAGGATATTGACGGTGTAGAAGTTTTTGACGACGGCACAGGCAAAACCGTTGCCACCTCAAAATCCGCCGCACGGGCAACAGGCACAAGCTGCATAGAGCTGTACGGTGTTGACGAGCAGACAGCCGCCACAATAATGGCAACAGTCAGCCATCAGACAGGCGTTGACCTCAAGCATCTCGATTTTAAATCGATTAAGCTGCTCGATACACCGCTTGAACTCATCGGCGTTGATGAACCGACAGCCGCAATGGTCATGGCAGTTGTCAGCCACCAGACAGGTATCCCGCTTGACAAGCTGGATTTCAAACGAATCCGCTCGCTTGAGTGGAACGGCATAGACGAACCGACCGTTGCAATCATAATGGCACTCGTCAGTCACCAGACAGGCATTCCGCTCGAAAGACTCGAATTCAAATCAATCAAACCTATTGAAGAATAAAAGAAAGGCCAGGTAAAAAATTATGAAATACATCGTATCACTTAACGGCAAAAGCTATGAAGTAGAGGTCAATGAGACCGATGCAGTTATCACAAACGTTACAACAGCAGCAGGCGCAGCACCCACACCCATTGCAGCACCTGTAGCAGCGCCCGTTGCTGCTCCCGCACCCGCAGCAGCTCCTGCAGCACCCGCTCAGGAAGCAGCTCCCGCACCTGCACCCGCAGCAGCACCCGCAGCTGACGGCACAAAGGTTCTCGCTCCCATGCCCGGCACAGTGCTCAAGGTTCTCTGCAGCGTAGGCCAGGCTGTCAAGGCAGGCGACACACTCTTCATCCTTGAGGCTATGAAGATGGAAAACGAAATCACAGCAGAGTGTGACGGCGTTGTTAAGCAGATTCTTGTCGGCAGCAGCACAGTTGTCAACACAGATGAAGTTCTCGCTGTTATCTAAAAGAACAAGGCGGTTTAACGTATGACTTTTCTCGGTGTTCTCCAAGGCCTTTGGGAAAGCTCGGGTTTTGCCGCGCTCGGTTGGCAACAGGGCGTTATGCTCCTCGTTTCCTTCGGCCTTCTCTATCTCGCAATAGTTAAAAAATTCGAGCCGATGCTTCTTCTTCCGATTGCATTCGGTATGATGCTGGCAAACCTCCCCGAAACAGGCCTTATGGCAGACCCTGCAGGTCTTATGGACTCTGCACAACGGGTTGAAGGTGCACATTGGTATGACGATGGCGTACTCAGGCTTATTTACGCAGGTGTAAAGAGCAGTATCTTCCCATGCCTTATCTTTATGGGTGTCGGTGCTATGACCGATTTCGGTCCGTTGCTTGCAAACCCCTCAAGCCTTCTTCTCGGTGCTGCCGCACAGCTCGGCATCTACGTTGCGTTCATCATTGCCATTATCCTCGGCTTTGAGCCCGAAGAAGCGGCATCAATCGCAATCATCGGCGGTGCAGACGGCCCGACAGCTATCTTTACAGCATCCAAACTTGCAGCTCACCTGCTGGCTCCCATCTCGGTTGCAGCTTATTCATATATGGCGCTTATTCCGCTTATACAGCCGCCCATTATGAAGCTCCTCACAACAAAAAAAGAGCGCGAAGTAAAGATGGGTCAGCTGCGTAAGGTAAGCAAAACAGAAAAGATTATCTTTCCGATTGTTGTTACGGTGCTTTGTGCGATGCTCATTCCCTCAACAGCTCCGCTTATCGGTATGCTTATGATCGGTAACCTTTTCCGTGAGTGCGGCGTTGTTGAAAGACTCAGCGACGTTTCACAGAATGCACTTTGCAATATCGTTACAATCCTTCTCGGTGTAACTGTTGGTGCAACAGCAAACGGCGAACAGTTCCTCCAGCTCAAAACACTCGGCATTATCGTTATCGGTCTTGTTGCATTCTCATTCTCAACTGCCGGCGGTGTTCTGCTCGGTAAGTTAATGTACATTGTAACCAAGGGCAAGGTCAACCCCCTTATCGGTGCTGCAGGCGTTTCAGCCGTACCTATGGCTGCACGTGTTGCACAGGTTGAAGGCAAAAAGGCAAACCCCTCAAACTTCCTCCTTATGCACGCTATGGGTCCCAACGTTGCAGGCGTTATCGGCTCAGCTGTTGCAGCAGGCTTTATGATGCTCCTCTTCCAGAGCTGAGCAGACTGACTGCATTTTCTTGAGCGATACAGTGCCAGTGCTCCGCGGTATGAGCCTCAGCCAACGCACCCTCGCCAACCAATTTACCAAACTCGGACAGGCAGGGCTTTAACAGCCCTGCCCCCAGTGTTTGAGTCCTGATAACAATGCGGTATTTTTCATCGCGAACATAAAGCTTACTCTCGCGCATATCGCCTATAAGGCTGAGCCTTGATGCACAATTCATCAATTCCTGTGCATTTTTCAGTTCACATATTATGTATTCTGTTTTTTTGATAAGATACCGTCTTGCAGGCGAATTTGTCACACTGCGTTCAACCGAAAAAAACAGCACACATCCGCCGGACTCCTTACGCATTGCTTCTACAAGCAATCTGCCTGACGTATTGATTTCCTTGCCCAGTGTTTTTCCGGCACGCGAAAGAATCGTCCATATTACCCTTTTGGTTTCAATCTTTGAATAATCCATCTCCTCATAGGTAATATTAAGATTTTTCATATCGTCATCCGTAAGTTCAACAATTATGGCGTCATCTGCCAGAACCTCAAACCTCATCCTTCTCTCCCCCTCAAACTTTAATTAGCCAATACTATCGTACAACCGATTTGACTATAAAATCAATGAACAAATAATGGTATCACAGAAAGGAGACTGAATATGGCCAAGATAACCCCTGTCGCAGCTCAGCGTATGCTCAGCCTGGATCTGCTTGCTATGCTCGCACTGCCTGCGGTAAGCTCGTGGTATTTCTACGGCACAGACGCAATCAAGCTTATTTTCGTAAGCGTGATTGTTTGCGTGCTTTGCGAATTCCTTGGCCGTAAGCTGCTCAGGCAAAACTCCACTGTAGCCGACCTCAGCGCCGTGACAACGGGCATTATTATTGCGCTTATGCTGCCTGCAAACGCACCGATCTGGATTCCGGCTATCGGCGGTGCTTTTGCCATCATCGTTACAAAGTTGCCCTTCGGTTCTGTCGAGAAGCTCCCCTTCTCCCCCGCTGCGGCAAGCCTCGCTTTCTTAACTATATGCTACCCCGACGTAATTTTTAACTACCCGAAGATTTCGGCGGTCAGTGCCGCACTTTCAAACACAAGCTCATCTTCGCTTGCCTCAATGCTCGCGCGCAACACATCCGTAAGCCTCGGTTCGGTAAAGGCAATTGATATTTTCATCGGCAACTTCCCCGGTGCAATGGGCACGGGCTGTATTATTATACTCATAGGCAGTGCAATATATATGCTCATACGTCGCACACAGCTTTTCATAACTGCATCAGGCTTTCTCACCGGCGCCGCACTCTCCGCAATATGTGTGCCGAGAATTACAAACCGTTTTTCTTCACTCGTGTTTGAGCTTTGCGCAGGCTACATTATTTTTGCCGCACTCTTCCTCATAACCGAAAGAGGCACTCAGCCTGCCCATCCCCTAAGCCGCCTTCTCTACGGCTTTACTGCCGGTGCAGGATGTATGCTTATGCGCCGTTTCGGTGCTTTTGAAGAGTGTTCATGCTTTGCTGTGCTTATTATCAGCGCCGCATGGCCGATTGCAGATAAAGCCATTATGAAATTCTTAAACAAAAAAGGAGCAAAGAAGAGCAAATGAAAAAAATCACCGTAATACTTTCGCTCCTTGTTACGGCTATACTATGTTTTTTGCTTGCTTCGTGTGAATCAAAAAAGCCATCGGCTCAGGAATCAACAAACGCATCAACGGCAGCAACGGAAAATTCAACCGTTGAAAGCATCTCTTCCGCAGGAGCCACAACACACGAAAGCACACACACAAGCGTAAACAGTACGGCTGTGAGCGAAACAGCAACCGCAACAAAGCCTGCAACAACCAAACCTTCAACAACTGCCCCCACAACCAAGCCGACATCCACGCAGGCTCCCACAACCACACAACCCACAACCACTGTACCGACAACTACACAGCCTGTTATAACAACACAGTCTGAAACGACAACCACCGTTATATCTGACGGTGAAGATACTGACCTTGAAACGGTGATTATAAAATCCGTCAACGCAGAGCGTGCAAAGCTCGGCTTATCGAAGCTCAGCTACTCGCTCGAGCTTTCTGAGGCCGCTAATGTCAGAGCCAAGGAAATCTCACAAAACTACGGTCACATCAGACCGGACGGCAGTTTATCGCTTTCTATAAGTCCATCAGCTATGGGCGAAAACATTGCAAAGGGTCAGACCTCGCCGCAAGAAGTAATGGCCGCATGGATGTCAAGCGAGGGTCACCGCGGAAACATACTTGCAAAGGCCTACAAAACAATCGGCGTGGGCTGTTATTACGACAGCGCTACCGACACTTATTACTGGGTACAGCTTTTCGGCAACTGACATACCCAAAAATCTGAAAAGGAGGAAAAGATATATGGCATCACATGGCAAATCGCCGGGTCTGCTGCTTCGTAATGCAGGCATATTCAACCCTGTGCTTGTTCAGGCGGTCGGTCTTTGCCCCGTTGTGGCAATGGCAACTTCCGTCAAATCCGCCGCACTTCTTGCCGCAATTTCTGCTGTTATCATCACACTCAGCGAGCTGACAGCTTCACTTTTCCTCAAAAAAGTTCCCCGTTGGGTCCGAATCGGCATATACATCATTTTGGGCGGTGCAATTGTCGCTCCGCTTATGATTCTTATAGAGCGTACAAACGCTCCTCTCTTCGGTTCTTTGGGTATTTATCTGCCTATAATGGCGGTTAACTCGCTCAACGTTCTGCGATGCGAGAGGTTTGCAGTTAAAATTTCTCCCTTGGCTGCACTGCTTGACGGTGTGACAGCATCTGTTGGCTATGCTGCCGTACTGATCGTTGTCGGCCTTATCAGAGAGGTTCTCGGCAGCGGCAGTATCTTCGGCTTCAGATTCTTTGAGGGACGTACAATGTCCGGCCTTCTTCTGCCGTTCGGCGGATTCATTATGCTCGGCTTTTCAGGCGCAATTCTCAGAGTGCTCATCTCAAAATTCTGGCCTAAGTTCCTGGACAAAAAGCAGCCTAAGCCGGGATCCGGAAAAAAACACAGCTCAAACAAAAAGCAGAGCGTTGCACACGTACCCGTGCAGATTCCCGACTTTGAGGCAGACGAGCCTTCATTCACCCTTGATGATCTCTCCGAACAGGAAGATAATCAACCGCAGAACGCTGAGTTCCCCGGAACGGTAATTACCGAAGAAGCCAAGCAACAATCCGCTGACTCAATAACAGAAACTCAGCCTGATGTTGACACCGTCCAAAACACACCCGCGGAGCCGACGGTGCCTGAGACAACAGCAGAAAAAGAACATCCGGTATACAAAGAGCTTTCATTTGCGGACCTTGATTCAGCTAATGTTTCAACAGAAATTTCGTCAGGCAGTGACGATGAACTCGAAAAGCTTATGAACCGTTCAATAGGCGATATACTCGACAAACACGGTGAAAAATCTGCCGAAAAAACCGAAGACAAGGGGGATGAAGAAGAATGATTTTTGCATTTTTTAACGCCTCGGTTTTTGCTTTGCTTTTGCAGAACCTTGTTTTCAACGGTGGCTTCGGAATGAGTGAAGCCATCCGAATCGCTACAAAACCGAAGGATTTCTTCCCCATCGCCCTGCTCGTTGCATTCTTTACAAGTATGACTGCTGCCGTATGCAGCCTGCTTGACCGCATTACATTCGTAAATGCACTCTCTACGGCAGAGCACCTCGGCATTTACTGCTTTGTTCTTGCAATCGTTTATCTAGTATTCACCGCAGTTATCATCCTCTTATCACGCAAACGTAAAAAAGACACACACCGTATCGGTATGGCAGCTGTAAATACGCTTGTGCTTGCCGTTCCGATTATAAATCGCCGTGCCGCTTTTGATATTTTCGAGTCAATCGGCCTCGGTCTTGGTGCAGGTGTTGCGTTCATTATCGCGGTTCTGCTTATATCTGCCGCAGAGGAACGTAACAAAGCAAACGATACAATGAGCAATGCATTCAAGGGCAAACCTGCCCTCTTCATCTATATTGCACTGATTTCGTTAGGCTTTGCAGGTCTTTCCGGTCAGTCGCTCTTTGTCTGAGGTGATATTATGGCAGATAATGAGTTTGATAAAAAAAACCAGGAACAGCTTCCCGAAGATTTCCGACCGATTATACCCGAACCCGAAATTCACCGCAAACCGCTGATCGGGTTTCACAAAAACTATCCCGTTCAGGAAAATCCGACCTCTACGCATACCGAGAGCTTTGCACAAGAGGAATTCAAGCGCAAGGTCAGGCAAGGTATACTTTACGGTGTTGCGCTGGTGTTGCTGTTTATCGTAACATTCATAGTTACCGACACCTGCATCAAAATTTCAAAAGAACCGATACCTGCAACAACCGCAGTTATCACACAGGCCGCTGCACAACCCACCGAACAGACAACCGATCAATCAACATCATCCGTTGAATAAAAGAACCGTCCGAATATGCCCTATAGGATATTCCGCGACGGTTCTTTTTATTGCTTTTCTGCATCTTTTTGCTTGAAAATATTTGACAAATCATTAAAACACATATATTATAAACTATATATATCCTACTTTATAATAAGGTGGTTAAATTATGACCGAGCGTTATGAATCAGCAAAAAAAATCTACGCTTCAATCGGCATTGATACCGATGCCGTAATTGAGAAGCTTGACAGTGTGCGTATTTCCCTGCACTGTTGGCAGGGCGATGATGTCAGCGGCTTCGAAAACAGCGGCGAGCTTTCCGGCGGTATCCAGGCCACAGGCAACTACCCCGGCAAGGCACGCAACGCTCAGGAGCTTATGGCAGACCTCGACAAAGCACTATCCCTTATCCCCGGTGCGCATAAGATAAATCTGCACGCAACCTACGCAATTCTCGGTGACGAAACCGTAAGCCGCGATAAGCTTCGCCCCGAGCATTTTGCCCCTTGGGTTGAATTTGCAAAGCAGAGAGGTCTCGGCCTCGATATCAACCCGACTCTCTTCTCTCACCCCCTTGCAGCAGACGGACTCACGCTTTCTCATCCTGATGAGAAAATCCGCCGTTTCTGGATTGACCACTGCAAAGCAATGAGAAAAATCGGTGAATATTTCGGCAGAGAGCTCGGCATCACCTGCGTTAACAATATCTGGATTCCCGACGGCTACAAGGATGTACCGGCGGACCGTATCGGCCCGAGGAAGCGCCTTATGGATGCACTCGACGAAATCCTTTCAGAGCAGATTGACCCTAAATATCTTGTAGATACCGTAGAATCAAAGGTATTTGGTATCGGTGTTGAATCATTCACCGTAGGCTCACACGAATTCTATATGAACTATGCCGCTACAAGAGGCTGCGTATGCCTGCTCGATAACGGACATTACCATCCTACAGAGGTTGTATCCGATAAGATCCCATCAATGCTTCTCTTCAGCGACAAGGTAGCTCTCCACGTAACACGCGGTGTTCGTTGGGACAGTGACCACGTTGTAACTTTTGATGATGAACTTAAGGAAATCGCAAAAGAAATCGTACGTTGCGATGCACTTGACAGAGTGCTCATCGGCCTTGACTATTTTGACGCAAGCATCAACCGCGTTGCTGCCTGGATAATCGGCGCACGCAATATGCGCAAGGCACTGCTGAGCGCAATGCTCATCCCCCACGCACAGCTTAAGGCTATGCAGGACAGTGCCGATTTCACGTCGCTTCTTGCTATGACGGAAGAACTCAAGCTCTACCCCTTCGGTGACGTATGGGAAGAATACTGTGCACGTAAGGGCATACCTGCAAGAGAGGGCTGGCTGACCGAAATCAAGCAGTACGAAGCAGACGAGCTTGCAAAGAGGGTGTAAACAATGCCCACGGTTAAAGAAATATTTAACTTTATAAATTCGCTTGCACCGTTTGACACGCAGGAGAGTTGGGACAACAGCGGCCTGCTCCTCGGAGACCCGGACAAACAGGTAAGCCGCGCTTCCCTTGCACTCGATGCAACCTGCGCAACCGTCACAGCGGCAAAAGAAAACGGTGCCGAGCTTCTTATAACACACCACCCGGTAATCTTTTCCCCCTTAAAAAATTTGCTTGCAGGCAGCACTGCCTATTATCTGCTCTCAAACGGCATAAGCGCCATCAGCGCACACACCTGCCTCGATTCAGCGCAAGACGGCGTTAACGACACGCTTGCCGCAATACTTGAACTTGAGGATATCAGACCTCTTGAGCTCGACGGCACAGACACTCCGCTCGTAAGAATCGGAAGGCTGCCGCACCCGATGAGCGGTGACGAGCTTGCAAAGCATATTGCAGAAAAGCTCAACTGTCGGCTCAGACTTGCCGACTCAGGCAAAACAGTAAACACCGTTGCAGTATGCGGCGGCTCACTCAGCTCGCTCACATACGAGCTTATCGGCAAGGCCGATGCTTTTGTAACCGGTGATCTCAGCCACCACTACTTTATTGATGCCGCCGATAACGGCATTACAGCAATTGCTGCGGGCCACTTTGAGACGGAAAATCCCGTTATAAGAGTGCTGGCAGATAAACTTCGCAATCAATTCCCCGACGTTGAATTTACCGTAATTAATCAGGAAAACCCTGTAGTATACTATTGAAAGGATCTGGCAAAAAATGCTTGATATCAAAGTAATCCGTGAAAACCCTCAGCTCGTTAAAGATGCTATGAAAAAGCGTAACAAGGATATGGACGCTCTCGTTGATGAAGTACTTGCAATTGACGTTGAGCGCCGTGAGCTCACAGTTAAGCTTGATCAGCTCAAGCAGGAGCAGAATGCAGCAAGCCGTGAGATTCCCAAAATCAAAAAAGAAGGCGGCGATATTTCCGCCATCATGGCTCGCATGAACGAAATTAAGGAAACCGTCAAAGCAGGTGACGTACGCCTTGCCGAGCTTGAAGATAAGCAGCAGAAGATTATGTACGAATTCCCCAACATCCCCAACCCCACAATTCCCGTTGGTAAGGATGACAGCGATAACGTTGAAATCCGCCGTTGGGGCGAGCCCACAGCGTTCGACTTTGAGCCCAAGGCTCACTGGGATGTTGGCGCTGACCTCGGTATTCTCGACCCGGAAACTGCAGCCAAGGTAACAGGCGCACGCTTCCACTTCTACAAGGCTGCAGGTGCAAGACTTGAGAGAGCTGTAATCAACTTCTTCCTCAACACCCACACCGAGCACGGCTACACAGAGGTATTCCCTCCCTTTATGGTTAACCGCGCATCAATGACAGGCACCGGCCAGCTGCCCAAGTTTGAAGAGGATGCTTTCAGACTTGAGCGCGAGGATTACTTCCTCATCCCCACAGCTGAGGTTCCTGTTACAAATATGCACCGCAGCGACATCCTTGACGGTGCACAGCTGCCCATAAGCTACTGTGCTTATTCGGCTTGTTTCCGTGCAGAGGCAGGCAGCGCAGGCCGCGACACAAGAGGTCTCATCCGTCAGCATCAGTTCAACAAGGTTGAGCTTGTTAAGTTTGCTGACCCCGAAACATCATACGACGAGCTTGAGAAACTCACAAACGATGCAGAGCGTGTGCTTCAGCTGCTCGGTCTTCCTCACAGAGTTGTTTGCCTTTGCTCAGGCGATATCGGCTTCTCCTCCGCAAAAACTTACGACATTGAGGTATGGATGCCCTCTTACAACAGATACGTCGAAATTTCCTCCTGCTCAAACTTTGAGGATTTCCAGGCAAGAAGAGCCGCAATCCGCTTCAAGAGAACACCTAAGGATAAGGCACAGCTTGTTCACACACTCAACGGTTCAGGTGTTGCAGTCGGTCGTACAGTTGCCGCAATCCTTGAAAACTACCAGAATGCTGTCGGCAGCGTAACAGTGCCTGAGGTTCTTCGACCCTATATGGGCACAGACATCATCAAATAATATACAGGAGGGCACAGATTATGTTAAAGGATAATTCTCTCCTTCTTTTCCAGGGCGACAGTATAACAGATACAGGCCGCACAGGTGCACCCGACCCCTCGGTCAGCCTCGGTGAAGGCTACCCTGCAAAGATTGCCGCAAAGCTCGCAGAGCGCTCAATCAAGGTTATCAACCGCGGCATCAGCGGCAACCGCACCTGGGATTTGCTCAAGCGTTGGGATAAGGACTGTATCGATCTTCAGCCGGATTATATTTCACTGCTCATCGGTGTTAATGATACCTGGCGCCGATACGATTCGGGTATGGTAACAACCGCAGAGGAATATGAGGCAAATATGCGTCAGCTGCTTGACCGCATCACAAAAGAGACAAAGGCAAAGATAATCCTTATCAACATCTTCCTGCTCGATGTCACACCCGACAAGGCACAGATGCGCCCGGACCTCGTTGAAAAGCAGGAGGTTATCAGCCGCCTTATCAAGGATTACGACGTAACGTTTGTAGACATTCAGGCTCTTTTCGACAAGATGGTAGCCGACGGTACACCTATGGAGAAGCTCTCTGCAGACGGTGTTCACCCGACAGATTTCGGCCACGAGGTTATTGCCGAAGAGTGGCTCAAATGTGTGCTTTAATCTGAATAAACACTTAAAAATCGGCGTTGCTCAACGCCGATTTTTTACCATGAACGACTTCATCTGACGGAAGGGATGATTAATAATGGCAGACCTGCTAAACGACCTTTACTGCCCCCTCAGCCTCAAGGGCATTGCCGCCTCACTTACGGACGCACTCGGCATTGATGCACCGACTCAGGCAGAGCCGGCACTTGACATAATGGCGAAATTCACTGCAGGCAAGAACATTGACCGTGTGCTTATGTACAACCCCGATGCGGTGGCACTATGGCTTTTTGATAGGTACACGGATATTTTCGCACCCGTAATGCTCAACACACAGCTAACCCTGCCCCTACAGACGGTTATGCCAAGCGTAACACCTGTTTGCTTTGCAACAATGTACACGGGCACAGACCCCGATATTCACGGTATCAAGGCATACCGCAAGCCCGTAGTTAAGACCGACAGTGTTTACGATGCGCTCATCCGCGCAGGTAAAAAGCCGTGCATAGTTTCAACGGGTGAAGACAGTATGTCCAAAATATTCCTCGAAAAGGATATGGACTACTTTATTGTCAGCACACCGGATGAAGCCAACGCCAAGGCGATTGAGCTTATTGAACAGGATAAATACGACCTTATCAGCGTATACAACGGCAACTATGACTCTGTTATGCATAAGGTCAGCCCCGAGGGCGAAGAGGCAATTGCCGCACTCAGGCACAACACAGCCGCCTTCGCAACACTTGCGCAAGCCGTGCGCAGACATTGGAAAAACCACACCACCCTCATAGGTTTTGCACCTGACCACGGTTGTCATGAGATTGACGGTGTTTCGGGCGGTCACGGTCTGATGATGCCCGAGGATATGAATATAATACATTTTTACGGAGTTATCTGATGAAAGCTACAGATATTCTTATTATCGGCGGCGGCGCAAGCGGACTCGCTGCCGCGATTGAAGCGGCGCGCACCTCGCCCGACAAATCGGTAACAGTGCTTGAGCATCTGCCCAAGGTAGGCAAAAAGATACTTGCAACGGGCAACGGCAGATGTAACCTCGGCAACCTGAATGCTGCCTCACACAAATACACAAATGCCGCATTCGCATTGCCCGTTATCGAAAAATACGGCACAAACAGCCTTATTGCCTTTTTTGAGTCGATGGGACTATACACTCGTGCAGACAGCGAGGGCAGACTCTACCCGATGAGCAACGCTGCCGCAAGCGTGCTTGATGCGCTGAGATTTGAGTGCGAGAAGCTCGATGTTAATATCATCTGCGAAGAAAAGGCAACGCAGATAAAAAAGTCGGAGATCGGTTTCAGCGTTAACGGAAATATAACGGCAAAAAAATTAATAATCGCAACGGGCGGCAAATCCGCACCGTCACAAGGCAGCGACGGTAGCGGCTATCCCCTGCTCAAGTCGCTCGGACATACGCTCACACCTCTTGCCCCCTCACTCGTGCAGATAAAGACCGATACAGCAAGCATAAAATCACTCAAGGGTGTGCGCGCAAAGGCAAGGCTGACGCTTTCTGCGTCAGGCAGCAGCGAGGGCGAAATTCTTTTTACCGATTACGGAGTTTCGGGCATTGCCGCAATGGACCTGAGCCGATTTATAAAACAGGACAAAAAGGCGGAAATTTCGCTTGACCTTCTGCCCGACTTCACGCAAGAGGAAGCAAAGGAAATCATCACCCGCATTGCAAGACATAACCCCGCAGTCCCTGCCGACGGTATGCTCGGCGGAATTATACACAAGGCCATCGGTACGGCTGCAATCAAAGCAGCTCTCGGCTTTCTGCCCAAAACTGCAGGAGAAATCAAGCCGAAGCAGGCAGCGATAATTGCCGCAACGCTGAAAGACTTCAGGCTCAGCGTAACGGGCACAAAAAGCTACAACGATGCGCAGGTAACGCGCGGCGGTGCTGACGTGAGCGAATTTGACAACGGTACGATGATGTCAAAAAAGGTCAACAACCTCTACGCCTGCGGAGAGGTTCTCGACGTTGACGGTGCCTGCGGCGGCTTCAACCTCGCGTGGGCATTTGCCTCGGGCAGGCTTGCAGGCAAATCAGCTGCAGAATAAACACAAAGAGTACATTTCCGAGCGGAAGTGTACTCTTTTTATATCGCTTTATATTCTTTTCATCAGCTTGAAATACTCACCGTCTTTATCTGCGCCATCAAACAACACTTCGGTAAAACCAAATTTCCGGTACAGGTGAAGCGCATTCACGTTGTCCTTATCAACACCGATTGTCATTTCGCTGTAGCCCATTTCTTTGGCTTTATCTATAAGGAAAGCAAGTATTTCGCTGCCTATGCCTTTGTTACGGTACTCTTTTTTTACGATCATCCTCGACACATATACCCTGCTGCCCTCAACCGTATAATCGGGATCATCCGCATCAAGCACTAACGCACCCTCGCCTATGAATTCGCCGTTTATTTTGTAGATAAAAACAAGTCTGTTGCCCGATTTTATCTCTTCAAGCCACTTATCTGTAAGAGGCTGCGTTTTCATATTCCAGATGTTGGAACACTTGTCGTAATCCTCTGCCGCAAGCGGCTCGATGGTTACCGTCATTTTTTTCTTACTGTATGTGTTAATAAAATTCATCTTTACACCAACTCAAAAACTGCCGTACCGTATTTTTCCATCGTCAGCCTCACGGTATCGGTTTTGCATTCGGTTATATCCGCACCGAGCAGCGGTTTCACCGTGTATTTTTTCGGCAGGCTGATATTAATTTCACCATCCTTGACAGCATGAACGGCAAGGAAGCCCTCACCGCAATATATAACGTTATCCTCTGCATTGTAGCAATGAACACCGCAGGAGACGAAAAAGTCACGCAACTCACGGGTAGTATACGCGTGTTTTTCAACACTTGCACAAATATAAGGTATACCCATCTTTTCGCAAAGCTCAACAGCCGCCTTGCCCGATTCAGAGGGAAAAGCCGAAGTGAAAACAGCCGCGGAATAGTTGCCGAGCACTTTTTCGGCATCCTCAACCATGCAAAGGTCAAAAGGAACGCCTGTGTTACCTGCCGCAACCCTTGTGCTGCTCACGCTGTCTGCATAATGCGTGCACCTCGGGTTGTTGATGTATGCCTTTTCATCAACAAACAGCACAGCCTTTGCTCGGGGATAATCAGCTGCATTTTTACTCTTTGCCGCCGCGGCAATTCTTTTCATTTGGGCAAGCTCAGCCATTATCGCCTCATCGTGATACCAGCCACCCCACATATCAAACCACCATATGCCGTTGCCCTTTGTAAGCTGGTGCGCATACGCTTTACGGACTGCAGAGAGCGAAAGCTCGCGCGTATCGGGGCCGCACCATACGGTTTTGTTACCCTGTGCATCAAACTGCGTATATATACCCTCGGGATATTCGCCCGGGCGTGAGGCCTGCATAGGCTGTGTGAGATGCGTTCTTATGTCGCACTCGACAAAATACAGCTTACCGTGCTGTCTTACAGATTCGCCCGACAGCATATCGCCCCAGTCAACACCAAGTTGTCTGCCTGCATCATAAGCGCAGGGCGACGAAAAAAAGTCGATATACGGTGAATTGATAACAAACCTCAATCCGTGCAGGCCGAGCAAACAATCGTTAACAAAAGCGTGATAACCGTAAAAAGCCCCCACAACCTGCTCACCGCCGATAAAGCCTTTGAGTTCCTTGGCAAAATGCTCAACCGTTTTTGCCGCAGTTTCACCGCAGAATTCATAGTAACGGCTGACAGCTTCGTTATATCCGGGCTTTGTAAGGTCTTCTTTTTTTATTTCGGGCACATTTTCAACGCCGTATTTTTCTTTGAGCCACAGCGCAAATTTTTTAAGGCCCAAGTCAGAATACGAGCCTGACATATCGTGGTGCATCCACTCCTGAGTAGTGCCGCCGCATACTTGGTAGCCGGCTATTTTATCCGCATAATCAGACGAGCGGATATGCTCAATCAATGTTTCAAGTAACTTTGCACCGTCTCGCCTGAATAAATCGGAGCAGAATGATTCCCTGTTACCGCCAAGGGGTGTCGGCACGGTTTCATACGGGTTGTCATCAAGCCACTTGCGAGGCATCGCAATATTGATTCTGGGGAAGATAAAAACATCAGGGCACTCTGCCACAATTCTGCGCACGGTTAAATCAAACTCGCTGTAGTCGGGCTCCTCTCCCTCAAAAACACCTTTTCTGAACGGTGAAAAGCCCGTAGTGTTGTTTATGGGCAAATCGGTGAAAGAAACGTTTACAAAGTAAATCCTGTAGCCTGCAGCAATAAAATAGGAGTATTCGCCAAGCTCTTCAAAATAGGTGGTGTATGCCATCGCTGTATTGAGCGATGAGCCTATACGGATATAAGGTCTTGCGTTTTTGAAATCTATGTAGCTTTTCGGCATAACAGCCACCTCTTTTCTGCTTTTCGGTATATATAATAATAAACCTCTTTTATCGTTCGGTCAACCGCTCGGCACAAACGAATCAACAAAAACAGCAAAAGGACTTGATTTTTATATGATTTTGTGAGATAATGTCACTGTGAAATTTATTTACAAGGAGTTATCTGTATGCTGTTCCTGGAAAAATCATATTTCAAAAAGCCGTATATGTACACCGCGCTGCTGGATAATGACGTAATGATTGATGCATATACCGACGGCACGGCAGAGGGAAGCGATGGCAACAGATACCGCCTTGTGTCTCACCTGGACGAAGAGGAGGAGGTTGTTATCGACGGTTGGGAAATGATATAAAATCGGGCAAAATCAACTTGACACAAACCGACTAATTTAATATAATAGGTCACAGTTGTTGCTAAACAGCGCAACGCGAACTTAACAGCGGGGTGTAGCGCAGTTGGTAGCGCGCCTGGTTTGGGACCAGGATGCCGGGGGTTCGAGTCCCTTCACTCCGACCACCTAAGTACAACGGTTTTAATACAAACTGTTGTACTTTTTTGTTTTTGTATAACTGTTGATTTTTCGTTTATATGAGTGGTATAATTGATTTAGAAAGTTGGTGAGCATTATGGCAGATAAGAAAGAAAAAAGATATGTGAGTGATAATGCCGAACTGATGGCAGAATGGAATTGGGAAAGAAATACGGATTTTGCCCCAACACAATTAACACTTGGAAGTAGCAAAAAAGTTTGGTGGAAATGCCAACATGGACACGAATGGCAAGCAATAATTTACGACAGAAACAAAAGATTAGGGTGTCCATACTGTTCCAACCAAAAAGCCTTAAAAGGATTCAATGATTTACAAACTCTTAATCCTACTTTAGCTAAAGAATGGCATTACGAAAAAAACAATGGCTTAACTCCTGACGATATAACACCTGGTAGCGGTAAAAAGGTTTGGTGGAAGTGTAGCAAAGGTCACGAGTGGCAAGCAACAATAGCAAGTAGAAATAATGGAAATAAATGCCCATATTGTGCAGGTAAAAAAGCCATAAAAGGCTATAATGACCTACAAACAATTAATCCGACATTAGCTGAAGAATGGCATTATGAAAAAAACAATGGGCTAACGCCTGATGAAGTAACAGCTAATAGTGGCAAAAAAGTTTGGTGGAAATGTAATAAAGGGCATGAGTGGCAAGTGGCAGTATCAGGCAGAAATAAGGGGCATGGATGTCCATATTGTGCCGGTCAAAAAGTTTTACAAGGATATAACGATTTACAAACAGTTAATCCCACTTTAGCAAATGAATGGAACTATGAAAAGAATGGCAACTTAAAGCCAGAAAACGTTACAGCAAACAGCGGACGAAAAGTTTGGTGGAAATGTAATAAAGGGCATGAGTGGGAGGCAACAATAGATTGCCGTAACAGAGGTAGCGGATGCCCTGTTTGTGTTTCTGAACGACACACTTCTTTTCCAGAATACGCAATTGTATATTATCTTGAAAAATATGGTTTAGAAGTAATTCATTCATATAAGAAACTGGGATACGAATTAGATATCTATATTCCCTCCAAAAAAACAGCCATTGAATATGATGGGTATCATTGGCACAAAAGCAAAACGAAACAGGATTTGAGAAAAAACTATATCTGTGCGAAAGATGGAATTAAACTATATCGAATAAGAGAAGGTTTACCACTCCTAAAAGATAGTTCTATAGATTATATTGTTCAAAGAAATCAAGAAGATCTCTCAAAAATACTCAAACTTCTTTTAAGTGAAATCATCGAAACCGTCGTAGATGTCGATTTGAAAAGAGATGCTATTGATATAGAAAACCTGAGGGAATATACAGAAAAGGAAAATTCTCTTTTATTTACTAATCCTGAAATGGCAAAAGATTGGAATTATCAAAAGAACGGTAATTTAAAACCCGAACATTTTGCAGCAAATAGCCATAAAAAAGTTTGGTGGAAATGCCAAAACGGGCACGAATGGCAAGCAACAATAGCTCATAGAAATAATGGAAAAGGATGTCCATACTGTTCAAGTGTCAAAGTTTTACAAGGATATAACGATTTGCAAACAATTAATCCCACTTTAGCAAGAGAGTGGAATCATATCAAAAACATTAGATTAGAACCTACGGTTGTAGCACCCAATAGCAACAAAAAAGTTTGGTGGAAATGTCAAAACGGTCACGAATGGCAAGCAACAATAGCTCATAGAAATAATGGAAAAGGATGCCCATACTGTACAGGCAAAAAGGTTTTAAAAGAGTACAATGATTTACAAACAACCAATCCTGCATTAGCTAAAGAATGGAACTATGAAAAGAACGGCGACTTGAAACCAGAAAACGTTACGGCAAACAGTGGGCGAAAAGTTTGGTGGAAATGTCAACACGGGCACGAGTGGCAAGTAAAAATAGCAGAGAGAAACAAGGGACACGGATGTCCATACTGCTCGGGAAGATATACTATTAAAGGAGAAGGTGATTTGCAAACGGTTAATCCTACATTAGCGAAAGAATGGCATTATGCCAAAAACAATGGATTAACGCCTGTCGATGTAGCCCCCAACAGCAATAAAAAAGTTTGGTGGAAATGCCAACACGGGCACGAATGGCAAGCAACAATAGCGAGCAGAAATTGCGGACGCGGATGTCCGTATTGTTCGGGACGAACTATTGTTAAAGGAGAAACTGATTTGGAAACAGTTAATCCAGCTTTAGCAAAAGAATGGCATTATACCAAAAACAATGGATTAACTCCTGTCGATGTGGCTCCCAATAGCAACAAAAAGGTTTGGTGGAAATGTCAACACGGACACGAATGGCAAGCACGTATAGCTGACAGAAGTAGAGGTCGCGGTTGTCCTCAATGTGCCAAAGAGAAACGCAAAAAATCCAAATAATTCCCATTGGTTATCACTTTGCAACCCTATTTGTTCATTTGCAACCTACTATTTCAAATTGCAACCTGCAACAGCAAATTGCAACCTACCCCAATTTTGTATCATAGGTGAAGTAGTTAGACAAGAACAGAGTAATCACTTTAGTGGTTGCTCTGTTCTTTTGCATTTTATCCGGTAGAATTTTTGCTTTCAATTCTATTTAGCGGTTGACTTCTGCGCACCATAGTGATACAATACCCTGAGTTTAAAAGAGGTGTATTTATGAAGGTTATCAAGTATTTTCCGGGAATTATTTTATCGGCTCTGATTGCCGTTTTTGCAATGTGGGTTGAGAGCCTGCTCCCCATTCATTTAATCGGCTCTGCCGTTATTGCGATGTTTATCGGCATGATAATAAATCCATTCATAAAATCAAAAAAAGTTTTTGCAGGCGGCATCAAGTTCACATCCAAGAAGCTACTTAAATTCGCTATTATTCTTCTTGGCCTTTCGCTTAATATCACAACCGTTTTGCAGGTTGGCAAAATGTCGCTGACCGTTATGGTTTTCACGTTACTTACTTGCTTTGGCGGCGGATATTTCATCGGCAAAGCATTAAAGCTGAACTGGAAGCTATCCAACCTTATTTCGGCAGGCACAGGAATTTGCGGCGGCTCGGCTATTGCCGCAATATCAACAACAATAGATGCTGATGACGATGACGTTGCTTATGCTATGTCCGCCACATTCCTTTTTGATATGGCGATGATAATACTCTTCCCGATTATGGGCAGAGCAATCGGAATGAGCGATGAAGCTTTCGGAATCTGGGCAGGTACGGCAGTTAACGACACCTCATCCGTTGTTGCAACAGGCTACGCTTTCTCTGAGGCTGCAGGCGATTTTGCAACAATGGTAAAGCTCACACGAACTCTTTCGATTATCCCTACGGTTATAGCTTTCGCCTTTATCCAGCTCAGAATCAAAAAGAAAGAGGCACAAAAAAACAGCGAAAACGCCGACGGATTAAAGGCAAATTTCAGCATCAAAAAAATCTTCCCCTGGTTTATACTCGGCTTTGTTGCAATGTCGGTTGTTGCAAGCTTTTTCGAAATTCCCGCTGAGGTTGTTTCAGGCACAAAGACCGCAAGCAAATTCCTTATGGTCAGCGCTCTTGCGGCAATCGGCCTCAACACATCGTTCTCGAGCTTTAAAAAAGCCGGAATACGTCCGATGATACACGGCTTTATAATTTCAGCGCTGGTTGTAATTGTTGCCCTGCTTGTTGAAATTGCGATAGGCATTGTGTAAAAAAGCGCTTAAATCAACCGTTAAAAATCCGTCACCTACCCCATTTGCAAACAAATGAACATTAACCAAAACGGAGCAACTGCACAAAGCGATTGCCCCGTTTTTTATTGCGAAAAAGTTTCGTCATTTTCGCTAAATTACACCAACTTTGGTTGTGCAATATCTCCTAATAGCCATCTTGACTTTAGCCCTAAAATACGTATAATTTACTGTCGGTAACAAAATATTTCAGCACAAATTTATTCAGAGGTACTTATGCTCAATCCCATCACTTTACTCGGTCACATTTTAGGTTTTATTTCCGTCGCTTTGTTCTTTTACTCCTACCAACGCACCCAAAAAAGCAAGATAATGATTATTCAGACTGTTGCAACTGCTTTAAGCTGTTTACAGTATCTGCTTATAGGTGCTCTTTCGGGGTTTGCATTAAACGTTGTGTGCATAATTCGCAACTTCGCATTCTTCTACCGCGAAAAAAACCAGAAAACAGATTTGATAACGCCTGTTATTTTCGCAGCGGCCATGGCTGTTGTGAGCTGTTTCTCTTGGGAAGGTATTCACTCACTGCTGATAACTCTCGGCCTCGTTGTTAATACAGTTTGTATGGGTATATTCGACGCCAAGAGTTTCCGCAAAACAATACTTATCTCATCAACACTTATCCTTGTTTACAATATTTTTGCTTTCTCATACAGCGGCATTTTAAGCGAATCAATCTCGCTTATTTCGGTTGTCATCGGCATCATCCGCTACAGAAACACTCAGCCCAAACCGATCAGCACAACAGAAAAAATTGCAGCTTAATAAAAATTCGCATCAAAGCAACAGTTTTCACTGTTGCTTTTTGTTTTACCCATATGCTACAATCAACTTAGCTGAACACAGATAAATTAAACCCGATGAGGATTTATTGATATGCTTTTTGACAAAACAACAATATCAGGCATTACTGTAGCCAACAGAATAATCCGCAGCGCAACTCACGACGGGCTGGCAGAAAGCAACGGCGCACCGAGCGACAAGCTGATTAAAAAATATGAACAGCTTGCAATTGGAGAAGTCGGCTGCATCATAACGGGATACGCCGCGGTAAGCCGCAACGGCGTTTCGCCCTACCCGAGAATGCTGACGATTTTTGACGACAGCACGGTAGAAAAATACAAACAGCTTGTTGCTGCCGTACATAAGCACAACACACCGATTGTGCTGCAGATTGCTCATTGCGGCAGGCAGACCTCATCCAAAGCAATCGGAATGCAGAAAGTTGCACCGTCAGACGTGTTCCATGCTTTTTATCCCGACAAAGCCAAAGAACTTACCGACGGTGAAATAAATTCAATCATTGACGATTTTGTTGCGGCGGCTGTAAGGGCAGAAAGAGCAGGCTTTGACGCGGTCCAGCTACACGGCGGACACGGATATCTGTTGCACGATTTTCTATCACCTTACGGCAACAGAAGGTGTGATTCCTGGGGCGGAAGTATTGAAAACAGATGCAGAATAGTTGAGCTGATTATAAAAGGAATTAAATCCGCAACCAAGCTGCCCGTGTGGATTAAGCTGAGCGCAGAAGACAACAGAAAAAACGGCATGGATATAAAATCAGCCGCTCAGATATGCAAAAGGCTCGAAGATGCAGGATGTGATGCAATCGAGGTTTCGTGCGGCACAGTTCAGGACGGAATGAACACAATGAGAAGCAAGCTGATGCCAATGGATGCTGTGTTCAAATACCGCGAGCCCTGTGCTTCATTCCCGAAAGTACTTAACAAAATCGCTCTGCCTGTGGCAAACCTTGTCAACCCTTTGATTAAACAGCCTTCTCCCCTTGAAAACTTTAACGTTGATAACGCAAAAGCAATAAAGGACAGCGTTTCGATCCCTGTAATTGTAGTCGGAGGAATACACAAGCTCAACGATATGGAAAAAATTATAAGCTCTGCAAGTGCTGATTTTGTTTCGATGTGCAGACCGTTTATATGCGAACACGACCTTGTTAAAAGGCTCAAAAACGGACAAACGCAGGCAAGGTGCATCATGTGCAATTATTGCGGACTGGTAATTGAAAAAGAGCCCACAAGATGCCTGTACGGCAAAGTGAAATAAAATTTGAACCAAAAACAAAAAAGCTAACTCAACAGCTGTTTTACGCCATTGTATAACGAAGCAAAACCGTAATATGGGGAACGAATGTGAAAAAAGTAATTGTATTAGGCTGCCCGGGCTCGGGCAAAACAACCTTTGCCGAAAAACTGAATAAACTCACCGGGTTACCGCTGTATTATCTGGATGCCATCTGGCACAAGCCGGACAAAACGCATATTCCGCGCGAGGAATTTGACGGCAGAATACGTGAAATATTCAGCACCGAGAGTTGGATAATTGACGGCAATTACTCCAGAACAATCGAGATGAGACTCAAAGAGTGCGACACCGTATTTTTGTTTGACCTGCCAACCGAGGTGTGCCTGCAGGGGGCAACCGAAAGGATAGGCAAGGGTCGCTACGATATGCCGTGGATTGAAAAAGAATTGGACCCCGAATTTGAAGCCTTTATACGAGAATTTCCGCAAACCACACTTCCGACAATATATGAGTTGCTTGAAAAATATAAAGCAGAAAAGCAGATTGTAATTTTCAAAAGCAGAGAAGAAGCTGACGGATTTTTGTTTAAAATGAATTAAACTATCCATAATAACAAAAGACCTCTGATGTTTTCATCAGAGGTCTTTATATGTATGCGGTTATTTCAAAGCTTTGCCGTCAGCAAATGCATTGCCAACCTTTTCGCCGAGGGTGATATAGCTGTGATGAACTGGGTCAAACGTGATTGCACCGAGCTTTGAGGGGTCAATCGCTCCGTCCTCACCAAGCACCGATTCATCTGCGCTGACGTTCACTATCTCGCCAATACAGATGCCGTCCTCATTGAATTTGATGAGCTTGCACTCAACCGTCATCGGAAGCTCATTGATAACCGGCGCATTCACAAAATCCGACTTAACGGTTGTGAAGCCCGCCTTTGACATTTTATCAGGTTCATTATTGCCCGAAGCCATACCAACGTAATCCGCCTCAACAACATGCTTTGCATCCGCAATACTGACGGTGAAAGCACCGCTGAGTTTAATGTTTTTGGTCGTTTTGTGTGAATGGGAAAGGCAGACCATTATCTGCTTTTCCTCATATATTCCGCCCCAGGCTGCATTCATACAGTTAGGCTTGCCGTTTTCGTCATATGCTGCAACAATGAAAACAGGCATAGGGTAAACGCTTGTCATCGCACCGAAATTTTTACGCATTATAATTACCTCCGTCAGTTGTTTATTCTCATAAAGCATCGCTTGCTGTTTGGTTAACCGCACATGCAATAACCTTAAGCAGCTGTGTATCCATACCGCTGAAATCTTTTGCGATGAATTCTTTGCCGGTGAGCGTGCGAAGCCAGTTTGCTGCCGCGGCATATCTGCCGTAGGTTTCGGATAAATGGAAGGTATCGCGACAAAGCGATATTCCGCCGCTCTGATAGTCAAAAACCTTTTCGTTTTCGCGCAAATGCTGAATCACCGTGCCTGTCGCAATCAGCTCTGCGCCAATACTTTCCGCTGCTTGTGCTGCAGCGCAAACGATACAGTCAAACATTTTGCGGCTGTCACGCTCATAGTTCAAAAATCCGGGATGCCTCGAACCGTTTTCATAAGACCAGGTCTGATGAAAATACAACCTTGCTTGCGGCTGAAACTCACGCACCAGTTTTGCAAGGGAGGAAAGATATGGCTGATAGGTGGCGTACATTCCGCTGTCTGCACTCGCCTGCTGTAACGTTACAGCATCCCATTTTTCGTTTTCGAGTGCCTGCCTGATGCTGATTTTTATTTCTGCCTCATTTCCGTTAAGCTCATAATCATAATAAGCATTATCCTCGCAGACGTTCTGCCAATGAGTTTTCAAACTGCAGCCGCCTATAAACAGGTTTGCAGTATCAAGCGCAAAGGAGTTCTGCTCTGCCAGAGTGTGCAGGAAGTGATGCGCATCGGTCGAAAAGCTGTTGCCGATTGATAAAAGTTTCATTTTTCGCGTCTCCTGTCAAAACGGCAATTACGAAAGTACAGCACAAAGTCGGCACTGACCATAACGAGGTTGAGAAAGTAGAAAAAAAGCACGTACCACTTTTCACCGATTGCCGCCATATAAGCTTCATTCATAAATTTTGAAGCTATACCTGCAATATAGCCGAAAATAATAAGGCACAAAAACGCCGGGCTTTTACCTTTTGCCGTGCGCGCCTTATATGATTTGACCACGTTGAAGGGCCAGGATATGCCAAAGCACACAATCATTATCACTTCTAAAATTTCTGCCATTGGTTTTCGCCTCCGTAAACATTATATCATAAGTACGGCATATTGCAATCCCAATAAAAAAGCAGGATTCAAGCCCACCGAATCCTGCTTTTTTGTTTAGTTTACGGTTTCGTATTCCCAGTCAATGATTCCGCCAAACTCCCTGACGTTTGTGTAGCCAAGGTCCACAAGAGCCTGCGCCGCAATCTTACTGCGTCTGCCGCTTCGGCAATAGACAAGGATCAGCTGATTTTTGTCTGGCAGCTCATTCTCTGCACGCTGTGCAACCTCATACTCGGGTATAAGCACCGCACCTTCGATATGCCCTGCATCATACTCTTCCTGAGTACGCGCATCGATTATTACGTAATCCGTTTCGCTGTCCATCAGAGCCTTAGCCTCCTGAGCGGATATCTGACTGTAAGTGTTATTCATCTGTGTCTGCCCCTCGTTTGTGTTATTGCCGCCGCAGGCCGCAAGGCCAACCGTCAGCAAGCCTAGCACCGCAACCCACAGCAACCTGAATTTTTTGTTCATATTTATTCTCCCACAAAACAACATTTTTATTGCATCGGAGATATTATAACACCCGGACCGGTTAAATTTCAACCTTTGAGCTGTGAATTAAACTTTTTAGTTGTTGACCTGACAGAAAAATAGACAATTGCCCATATTACAAAGAACAGTAAAACAAAAACAGCAGAAAATATGACCAGCACCATAGGCTCAAACGGAATCCACGAATTTACAACGTAGCATACGGAATACGCCGCATACAGCGTTACAAAATGGCATAGCAAGGATTTAACCGTGCTCCAATGCTCAATCTGATTAAACACGGTAACACCCGCCTGAACAAAAGCAAGCAGATAAGATGACACCGTTGCAAGCAAAACCTGCAATGCGGTAAGGCGAAAATCATCAAGCCCGAATGAAATGCACATAAAAACAATTGCAACTACAATCGGACCAAATCCGCCGAAAACAAGACCCCTGTGCAGAAAACTTTTAACGTACTGATTCATAATACCAAACCCAACCTTTCTTTAACGTTTTTAACCTGCCGCCTCGATACATAATCCGTATATCCGTTTTTAAAGATAACTCGCATTGTACCCGATACCGATGCATCAAACCGCTCAATCTTTCTGATATTTGCTATGCACGACTGATTGATTTTTACAAAGGTTTTATCGGCAATTTTCTCCAGCTGATAAAGCCGCAATTTCATCTCAAATTTTTCCGTTTCGGTAACCGCATACACTCTGTTGCCCTCAACACTGAAACAGTAAACCTCATTCAGATAAAGCCTGACCGCTGTTTTTCCGCTATAGCCTATCAGCTCGGTTCCTTCTGAAACAAGTCGCTCAATTGAGTCAACAACTTCATTCCTTTCGTGAGCGTATACGATAACCTCTTCCTCACGGTTACGGTCGATAAACATCCTGAACTTCATAGCATCCCTCCTTGCATTTTCATAATAGAATACGTCAACAAAAAAATCAACACTTCCAAAGTGTTCGGTCGATTGACCGCATTAAGCGGAAAAAAGGCAGCCTGCCTCGCAGACCGCCCTATATTAAAGTACATATTAAATCGGATCATCGCGAGCTTGTAAAGTCGCTACACTTTACATAACCTTCTGAATCCATATCTTCCGGAATAAACATCCTCCTGAGCAACGCATAGCAAAACAACGAATTCTCAAGCAGAATAAAGGATTTTTTCCAAAAGCGCTTTATAAAACTCAACTCTTGCCCACCAAAACCTGACAGAGTTCAATAAAAGCACCGTTCGTCAAGTAATTCAGCTTTACAAGCCGACATTTACTGTTCATCCTGCGGATAGACTATACCAACCGTTTTTCTGATTTCATCCATCTGTGCAGTGATATAAAGTGTCTGCTCTGCAGTATTTACCGGGCTTTCCGTCAGCCCCCGGTTGATGCATTTGCAAAAGTGATCAATCTGCTCTTCAAAACCGTTACCGGCATAAGGTACGTGCAGCGTTTCTTTGCTGCCGTCATTGAAAACAAGCTCAATCTCCTGCGGTGCATAAAAGCGCGGCAAGCGGGCATAGCCCTTTGTGCCGTAAACATAACCTTCGTTAGGCTTGCGAAGAAGTATTGCAGAGGATATATCGGCAATCGCTCCGCTATCATATTTCATCAGCACGCAGGTGTGGCTGTCAACACCGTTGTATGTTGAGCACTGCGCATTGATTTGCTGAACAGCTTTGCCCAGATACCAGCTGGCAAAGTTAAGTCCGTAAACACCTACGTCAAGCAGCGAACCACCACCGTTTTCTTTTTTGAATACGTGATGTTCCATTTCGTCCTCATCCATCGTATAGCAAAATTTACCCTCAACGCCCAGGATATCGCCAAGCTTACCGGAATTTACGATATCAAGCATTTTCAGCGTACCGGGAACAAGACGTGCCCACATAGCCTCCATCAGCAAAACTCCGTTTGCCTGTGCGCACTCAAACATTTCCTGCGCTTCTCTGAGGTTTACCGCCATAGGCTTTTCGCAGATTACGTGCTTACCGTTATTCATCATAAGGCAGGAGCAACCTATATGGCCTGAATGCGGCACGGCAATATAAGCCGCGTCAATCACATCAGACTGTGCCATTTTTTCATAGCTGTCAAAACGGTGTGGAATACCGAACTCGTCACCGAAGCTTTTTGCATTCTTTGCCGACCTTGAGGCAACAGCCGCAAGCTCTGCCCCCTTGACATTTGCAATCGCGTTTACAAAGCGATGAGCTATAGTGCCCGTGCCGACAATACCGAACCTTATTTTTTTCATGATTTATCACCTGCTGCACTTTTAAATACAATTAATTATATACGTTAAGCATCCGTTTTGTAAACAGACAATTGAAAATTCATCCGTCATCTGTTAAAATCACCTGCGGAGGAACACGTATTATGGATTATTTATTTATATTGGGTGCAACTGTATTGCTCGCAGTTGATTTCGCATTTTCAAAGCTCTATCAGAAAAAGTCTGGCGCAGGAATTACTGCAGGCTTAAGCTTCAATGCTGTCAACGGCCTTTTTACCGCCGTTGTTTTCTTCGTCTTAGGTGGGTTCAGATTTACTTTTTCACCGTTCTCTGTAATAATGGCTTTTGCTATGGCGGCATTTGCACTCACTTACAGCCTGATAGGTTTCCGTATTCTCAAAAGCGGAAATATGGCGGTATACACACTTTTTCTTATGACGGGCGGTATGATTCTGCCCTACGTTTTCGGTCTGCTGTTCCTCGATGAGCCGCTCAGGCTTATTCGTATTGCAGGCCTTGCGGTAATCATAACCGCGGTGGTGTTCTCAAACAGCGGAACAAAAAAGCCGACAGCAACCCAACTGACACTCTGTGTTGCAGTCTTTCTGCTCAACGGTATGGTCAGCATCATATCAAAAGCACATCAGATTGATACATTGCACGCTCCCGTCAGTTCAACTGAGTTTGTTATGCTTTCGGGTATTGCAAAGTTCATTATGAGCAGCATCGCTCTGATTTTTGCAAAATGCAAAACCACCGATAAGCTGCCGAAGCCGGTCAACATTCTGCCGCTTGCCTTTGCCTCAGCCGTTGTTGGCGGTGTGTCGTATATGCTGCAGCTTATAGGTGCACAGAATCTGCCGGCAACCGTACTTTACCCTTGTGTCACGGGAGGCAGCATAATTTTTTCTGCCTTTGCAGGCAAAATAATTTTCAAAGAGAAAATCACAAAGCCGCAATGGATAAGTATAGCCTTGTGCTTTGCGGGTACCTGTATGTTTATCTGATAAGCGTAAACGGAGGATATCTTCGGGTATCCTCCGTTTTTGTGTTAACATGGAGGTAAAGGCCTGAGTATATTTGGCAATTTACGCGACACATTTTAAATATAGTGTTGTTTTTTCTAATGCAGCATTGACATCTGACATAATTACATCTATAATATTTTTGTTACTTTAAATTTACTTACGATGCACTACACATATATCAAGGAGACCGACATGAAAAAGATTGCGAACATCATTGTATCAAAGCGGCGCTTTGTGCTGATTGCAACACTTGTGATTTGTATTGTTTGCGCAGCTCTGTCGTTCAAGGTTGGCATAAACACTGACCTTACAAAATATCTGCCCTCTGACTCTGCCATGAAGCAAGGCGTAGATATTATGAATGATGAATTTCCCGCTATGGCAACAGACCCTACCATACGTGTAATGGTAAAAGGACTTGACGATAGAGGCAAAGCAGATCTTCTCCAAAAGCTGAAAGATATCGAATACGTCAGCAGTGTAAACTACAACCGCACCAGTGAATACAACAAAGACGGTTACGCACTCTACGTACTCAACACAAAGCATGCCTACGGCTCAAAAGAAGAACTCGCCATCGAAAAGGCTCTTGCAACTGATTTTGGTGAATACGACCTTCAGTTCAAAAACGATAACACAACCGACGTCGAACTGCCGATGTGGCTTATAATGGTCGTTCTTGGTATAGTTATTGTAATTCTGTTCCTGATGTGCGGCTCGTGGTTTGATCCGATACTTTTCCTGCTTACAATCGGAGTTGCTGTAATAATAAATTCCGGCACAAACATTGTGCTTGGCTCAATATCAAACGTTACCCAAGCAATATCTGCAATAATGCAGATGATTCTTTCGATGGACTACTCCATCATAATGATGAACCGTTACCGCCAGGAAAAAAAGAACACGCCCGATAAATTTGAGGCAATGAAAAAAGCTATTGTTAACTCATTCTCATCCGTTGCAGGCAGCGCTTTCACCACTGTCGTCGGCCTGCTGATGCTTGTGTTTATGAAGTTCAAAATCGGCTTTGATATCGGCGTTGTGCTGGCTAAGGGCGTATTTGTCAGCATGCTGTGTGTACTGACCGTACTACCCTTGCTTATTCTGCTTTGCGATAAGATACTCACCAAAGCCGAAAAGAAAGAGCTTTCGATTCCAATGGGCGGCCTTGCAAAATTCAGCCACAAGGCGCGTTATGTTTTCACTGTGCTCTTCGTCGGTTTGTTTATCGCTTTCTACTTTTTGCAGAACAACACACAGATTGTTTACAACCTCGAAATGGCTGACCCGATAGCCAAAGTTTTCCCTCAGAGCAATATGGTTGTTATGATATACGATAATGACGATGAGGACGTTGCACTTCAGATTGCAGAAGACCTTGAGGATGACCCGAAAGTTAAGCAGATACTCGGCTATCCGAATCTTCTGGGCAAAGAATTTACCGCAAAGGAAATGCTCACCTCAATAAATGACCTGAGCAGTGCTTTCGGTGTAAGTATGACACAGGGCTTTGAAATTGATCAATCAATGCTGCAGCTCATATATTACAGCTATTACGGCGGCAAAACACACGATGTGCCGATGGCTGATTTTATCACGTTCCTGACAAAGGACATTGCAAACAACAGTGCTTTCAGCGGGTTCATTACAGATGATATGCTCGCTCAGCTTGATCAGCTCAGACCCTTCGGTGATGCTGTGGGGCTTACAACTGAGCTCGGTGCCGAGGAGCTTGCAGATTTCTTCGGGATGGACAAACAGACAGCCGAAAGCATGATGCTGCTCTACTACAGCGAAAACGGCGGTGCTGACTATGGCACAATGACAATGGCAACCTTTGCCGACTTTATCATAAAAGATGTAGCAAAAAACGAAATGTACGCATCCATGTTTGACGAAAAAACATTGGAGCAAATAAATATGCTTAAAACCTACACCGATAAAGATGCCGTAACAAAACTGAGAGGCTTTGAGGAAATGGCAAACCTGCTCGGCATTGAACCGTCTCAGATGCGTCTGCTTTACGCCGCATATTCCGACGAGAACACCTCGATCGACCTTATAAACGGTGCTTCACGCAGACTCAGCCTTCAGCAGGTAATTAACTACGTTGTAGAAAACTCGGGCACTTTCTCCTCAATGATGTCGGAAGAGAATATGCAGCAGCTTCCGCTTGCACAGAAAATAATCAACGGCACAGTTGAAGGTAGAGCATATACACCTGATGAGCTTGCCGACCTTATCGGCATGGATAAAAAACAGCTTCGCCAGCTTTACCTGCTCTACACAACACAGTACGGTAACACAAGCAACTGGAACGTATCGGTCAAGAATCTTCTCGATTGCCTTAACAGCGGTGTGCTCGATAAACCCGAATACTCCGCAATGATTGACCCCGGAATGAAAGCAAAGCTCGGCAGTGCCCAAACTATGGTAAACGCAGTTGTAAGCGGCAAAAAGCTGAGCACTACCGATATGACCTCATTGCTCACCTCGCTTGCAGGTGAAGGTATGCTCGACAAAGCAACCGTTGAGCTTATTTACCTCTTCATCGCAAGCGACACCCACTACAATCCGGAGTGGAAAATGAGCATTGAAAAGCTTTTCGGTCACCTTTCAACCGACCTTGTAAACGACCCGGTATTCTCACAGGTAATCGGCGACGATGTAAAATCGCAGCTTGCAGGTGCCGGCACTGCACTCGCCTCAGGCGTTGAAATGCTCAAGGGTAAAAATCACTCACGTATGATACTCCAGACCTCCTACTCCGTCGAGTCAAAGCAAACCACAGCATTCCTTGACAATCTAACTGCAGCGGGCGAAAAAATGAACGGCACGCTCTACCTGATAGGCAACTCACCTATGGCTTACGAAATGTCACAAACTTTCAGCGGTGAACTGCTGTTTATCACAATACTGACAGCACTTGCAATTTTCATCATCGTTGCGATATCTTTCCGCTCGCTGATAATTCCGATGATTCTTGTGCTTCTTGTTCAATGCGGCGTGTTCATCACAATCACGGTCATCGGCTGGCAAGGCTTCACCATCTACTTCCTTGCACTGCTGATTGTTGAATGTATACTGATGGGCGCTACGATTGACTACGGCATACTTTTAACAAACTATTACCGCGAAACGCGCAAGACAATGCCTATCAAAGAGGCGCTTGCGGCAACTTACAAAGGCTCAATGCATACTATTATGACCTCCGGTCTGATAATGGTGCTTGCAACAGGAATAATATCCTCATTCTACAGCGACCCGACAGTATCGCAGATATGCCGCACCATTTCAATCGGTGTTTTCTCCGCGATTGTTCTTATCGTCTTTTTCCTGCCCGGTATTCTTGCAACGCTTGATAAAGCAATTACAAAGGAAAAGAAGGCCTTAAGAGGAAAAACCAAGACAAAATAAACCTAAAAGCCACCCGCAACTTTCATCTGACGTTACGGGTGGCTCACTTTATATAAAATAATAAAAAGAAAAGGTGCCCTCAGACACCCCAACAAATACATCATAACACAAAGCAAATACATATGTCAATACATTTTTCGTGATTATGCTGTATTTCTGCTATATGCATAATTATTTTTAGTGAACTTTGTACAAAATTACATCTTGCAAAACCTAAAATCATGTGTTATATTATAGACACAGAGAGGTGATACCAATGAACAGGTAACAACTCCAAATACTAAACGAGGTGGTACCGATGTACAAGTAAAATCTCTTAGGCTCACCTGAAGCAGAACCTCCAAAATACTGATCGAAACAAAATTAACAATACAAAGGTGAAAAATCAAACCAGCTTTAAGGAGAGCCGCAGACACAGCCTTCATAAAAAAACTGAATTAAAGTCCACCGTAAACATCAGGGTATCTTGCTTACAAGATTTAATCAGAAGAGTGTAGTGGTATAAAAGGGCTAAGTGTAAAAAATGAAGGTTGGCAAAAACTAGGAAAGAGAGGTAAACAAAGATGTTAGATACTAAGAATTCTCAGAAATAACCCTTGACTGAATGTGTAAAGAAACATCAGTCAAGGGTTATTTCATTTATGAGGGAAATTTGTATACATTAAGTTTGTAACCGCCATCAGGCGGATTTTTTTATTTTTCGCCGAGTATCTCACCTATCATAATGTCTACGAATGAGAGGCATCTCGGAACGTGGAACGGACCCTTGAAAGTGCTGCCCTTGCAGGCAGGCTGTGTCGGTTTACCGTCACGGCGCAGGTAGCCGTACCACTCACCGTAGGGCTGATCGGCAAAATAAGTCTTGCAGTAATCAAGCACCTGATAAAAAATATCAAGGTATTTTTCATCGCCTGTGTCACGGTAAATCATAAGCGAGGCAATAAGCGTCTCATTATGCGGCCACCAGAGCTTCATATCGTGCTCGTAGGCCTCGGGCGCATTGCCCATACAATCCAGGAAATAAAGGATGCCGCCGTACTCCTTATCCCAACCTGCATTGAAGGCAAGATCAAAAATTTCAACAGCTTTTGCGTGAAGTGCCTTATCACCGGTATCATTTGCGTACTCCATAAGGAACCAGCTGCACTCAATATCGTGACCGGGGTTAACCATTCTGCCATCTGTGTAGTTGAGCCTTGCTGTACCGTCGGGCGCAACGTTTTCAAGTGTGCAGCCAAGCTCCGGCTTGAAATGATATTTGAGAATATCGTTTGCACATTCGCTTGCTCTCGAATCGTAAAGCTCAGCATTTTCGGGATTGACGCGCTTAAGCACAGCGGTAACGTTAAGCAGAATCATCGGAATACCAAGCGCTCTGCCACTACGGGTTTCAGGCACAGTCTTCGGCCCGATCCCTGTCGGGTCAGGCATACCGTGGTTAAGGTTCCAGTACATATCATATGCTCTGAGTGCGCGCTCAAGGTGTTCTTTATCACCTGTTACACCGTAATACTCAGCATTTGCAATGCAATAAAAAGCCTCAGAGAAGCAGTATCTTCTCTGCCTGAGAGGTTGACCGTCCTCTGTGACGGTAAAATAAAGCCTGTCACCTGCATTACGGTTGACACAGTGCTCTTCAAGAAAATCGAGGCAACTTTTTGATGCAGCAAGCCACTCGTCTTTTACACCGTATGCGTGGCAAAGCCAGGCATAAATCCAGCCGCAACGGCCCTGCATCCAGACGCTCTTATCCGTTGAAAAGATTTTGCCCTCTCTGTCAAGGCAGGTATATACGCCGCCGTGCTCTTTATCCATACCGTTTTTAAGCCAGAAATCTGCGCAGCTCTCAAGCTCAGAACGTATCCATCCACGTGCTTCAATAAGCTTTTGTTTATCCATAAATAAATCTAACCTCCGATTAACATTCTGTTTTTCAGTATACAACATTTTTCTGTTTTATGGAATAAGTTTTACGATAATTTTTTCACCAATAATTCGTTCAGTATTGCAAACAATAAAAAACAACCGCAGCTAAACAACTGCGGTTGTTTTTCGCCCTATGGGCTACACAAAAAGGGAATATAGAAAGGTACTTGTTGGACGTCAAATACCTTGTTTTGCAGCTACAGGCTTCTGCCACACCTGAGTTGCAACTTGATTGTATTTCAAGGCTGTAACACAATTGTAAATACATTGTAACAGAACAGTAAACGGTGTGTTGCAAAATGTTATAATTAGTGGTATTATACAGTTGTATCATTTTATACAAAAGGTGATAAAAATGGCAGTTATTCTTATTGTAGAAGATAACAAAAACACCCAGTTACTTACCGCCACCAGGCTCAAACCGTATTTTGACGTAGTTTGTGCAGATGACGGTCTGGATGCTCTCGATGTATTTTATGCCCGCCATATCGACCTCATTATAAGCGACATCATGATGCCTAATATGGACGGTTTTGAGTTGGTTCAGCGAATCCGCAGTGAGGGATTCAACACCCCTGTTCTGTTACTCACAGCCAAGCAAGCCATGGAGGACAAGCGTGAGGGATTCAACCTCGGCTCAGACGATTACGTTACAAAGCCTGTTGATTATGATGAGCTTCTGCTCAGAGTAAACGCACTGCTGCGCAGAGCAAGAATTGCAACGGAGCGCCAAATAAAAATCGGCAAGCTTTCAATTGACGAAGCAGAGCATGTTGCATCATATAACGGTGACGCAATCCCCTTCTCACGCAAGGAGTTCGACCTGCTCTACAAATTCCTCTCCTACCCCGGCAAGATTTTTACAAAGAAACAGCTTCTTGATGAAATATGGGGTATAGACTCCGAATGCACCGAGGACACGATCAAAACCCATATCAACCGCTTGAGAAATAAGCTTGTCGGTTGTGAAGAGATTGAGATAATCACTATCAAGGGCTTCGGCTACAAGGTTGAGATAAAGAAATGAGCAGGAAGAAAAAACAAAAAAATCAAAAAAGCCCTACTGTAAATGACATTCAGCTTAACAGAGGCTTATCACGTTGGTTCGTACTGCAAACGTTCATTATGTTAGGCATCAGCGGCTTCACCACAATCGTTATGGACCAGGCTGACAAATACCTTGATAACACACCTGACTTTGACCCGCTGAGACTTGCGGGCTTCGTAGCATTGCTGATAGTTATTCTCGGCGTATTCACACTTCTTCAGTACAGCGCCACAAAACGACACCTCGAAAAAATATACAACTCTATCGAGATGCTCGCCCATGGTAACTACGGCCACAAGCTCAAGGTAGGCAAATACACAGTTTTCCGCAACCTTGCAATCGACATCAACCGATTGAGTGAAGAGCTGAAAAAGGTTCATATGCTCCGTTCGGATTTTGTCAACAGCTACTCTCACGAATTCAAAACTCCGATTGCATCCATCAGTGGCTTTGCTCAGCTTCTGCTCGACGAAAACAACAACCTGAGCGAAGAAGAACGAAAAAAGTATCTGCAAATAATCGCACAAGAGGCAGAACGCCTTTCAAAACTTTCGAGCAACACCTTTCTGCTGTCTCAGCTTGAATCACAGAAGATTCTTGCAGATATCAAGCCCTACTCTCTTGACGAGCAGCTTCGCCGCTGTGTAATAATGCTCTCCAACCAGTGGAGCGAAAAAAATATCAACGTTACCGGCGATATAGACGAGGTAATTTTCAACGGCGATGAAGATCTGATGCAGCACCTTTGGCTCAACCTCATCAACAACGCGATCAAGTTCACGCCTGAGGGGGGCACCATTGAGGTAAGCCTCAAACAGGAAAACGAAAAAATAACCGCAACAATCTCGGACAACGGTATCGGTATGTCCGAAGAAATGGTGCAGCGTATTTTCGACAAATACTACCAGGGCACAACCGACAAAGCAACAGCCGGACTAGGACTCGGACTTTCAATCGTTTACCGCATAATTATCCTTTGCAAGGGCAGAATTAAGGTTAAAAGCAAACTCGGCGAAGGTTCAACCTTCATTGTGGAGCTCAAAAATAAACCAATATAAAATATAGGGCTTGTACGGTAAATTTTACTATACAAGCTTTTTTTATTGTGCTATAATATTTGTGTTCAAATATTCAGAGGTGATACCAATGGCAATATATAAAAACCGAATTGACCTTCATATGCATACACTCAGCTCGTTTGACGGCAACTTTACAGCTGAGCAGATGTGCAGCGCAGCAATTGATGCAAACCTTGCAACAATCGCTTTTACAGACCATTTTGACGTCGATTTCTACGAGCAGCAAAATCTGGGCTTACGTCAGCAGACAAGCTACGACGACATAACCTGCACAAGAGATATGTTTGCCGACAAAATACGTGTTCTTGTAGGAATTGAGATGGGTCAGCCCACGTACGAGCCTGAGCTTACCGAAAAATCACTCAACCGATACAGCTACGATTTCGTAATCGGTTCAATCCACAACCTGCGCAAAACCCCCGATTTCTGCGAACTTGACTACACAACACTCACGCAGGATGACGTATACGCTCTGCTCGACAAATATTTTGAAGAGGAGCTTATTCTGGCAAAGTGGAACGGATTTGATACCCTGGCGCATCTCACCTACCCGATGCGTTACATTGTACAGTCAGGCAGATTCAACACAGACCTGAGCCGCTACGACGATATTACCGACGAAATTTTCAAAGTACTTATCTCCAACGGCAAAGCACTCGAAATCAACACAAGCGGTCTCAGACAACCTATTGGCAAAACTATGCCGACAGATAACTACGTGCGCCGTTTCAGAGAGCTTGGCGGTGAACTGCTCACGCTTGGCTCAGATGCTCACTTCACACAGCACGTTGGCGCAAACATTGACGACGGCTACCGCATTGCGGAAAGCTGCGGTTTTGAATACGTGACATACTTCAAGGAGCGTAAGCCCGTGCAAGTCAGAATCGAAAAATAAAGAAGGTAACTCATATGCAAGGCAAAAAACTATCGCTTCAGGCCCCTGCAAAAATCAATCTTCTGCTGGATATAATCTGTAGATTGCCAAACGGATACCACAGCCTTTTTATGGTTATGCAAACTGTTGACCTGTGTGACACCGTTGAGGTCACACTGCGCGATGACGGCAGAATAAATCTCACCTGCAGTGAAGCTGCACTGCCTACAAACAGCAAAAACATCGCCTACCGCGCAGCAGAAAAATTCTTCGAGGCTACGGGCATCAACTGCGGTGCTGACATTGCTCTGACAAAGCGCATTCCGTTCGAAGCAGGTCTTGCCGGCGGAAGCACGGATGCAGCCGCAGTGCTCAAGGCGCTCAACGAACTGTGTAACACAAAGCTGACTGTGCAGCAGCTTTGCGCGATTGGCGTAAAGCTCGGCGCAGACGTACCCTTCTGTATCCGTGGCGGCACAATGCTTGCACAGGATATAGGTCAAGTGCTTTCTGAGCTGCCTGCACTCAAAGATTGCTTTATCGTACTTGTAAAACCCGAAGCAGGCGTTTCCACCAAGGAAGCGTATGCAGCGTTTGATTCGTGCAACAGCATCAGACACCCCGACTATACAGCAATGCTTCACGCAGCGGCAAACTCCGATTTTGACGGCATCACCGCAAACGTAGGCAATGTCTTCGAACAGTTCATCGAAGTTCCGCAGAGGGCTGAAATCAAGGCAATTATGCGAAATCACGGCTCACTTGCCTGCTGTATGAGCGGCAGCGGTCCTACAGTGTTCGGTATTTTCGGCAGTGAGGAAAAAGCCAACGAATGCGCGGCAGCAATTCCCGAAAAGCTCGGCAAGGTATTTGTAACAAAGCCGATATAAAAACAAAAAACGCAGTCTTTCAGTTATCCGTTATCCGAAAGGCTGCGTTTATTTTTATTAAAGCAAATTTTTTCTCAGCTCTGCACCTGATTTGGAGCTGAGATATGCAGGAGGCACATCGAAAACTGTTTTACAGCCGCACATCCCCTCCGCGTTCATTCTTGCAGCCGCACGTGCAAAGCAAACAAGTACGCTTGCCGTGAACTCAGGGTTGGAATCGAGCTTGAGGCTGTACTCGATAATATGAGTATGCTCAAGGTCAGCGCCCGTCTTACCGCTGCGGATAACAAAGCCGCCGTGAGGTATACCTGCATGGTTTGCGTTGAGTTCTTCCTGCGAAATGAAATTAACCGTTGTATCGTAATCGGCAAAATAGTTGGGCATCGTTTTGATTTCCTGCTCAATTTTCGCCTTATCCGCACCGTCCTGAGCAACAACAAAGCATTCTCTTGTGTGCTTCTCTCTGGTAGTAAGTTCGGGGGCAGATCCGCTTCTGACAGCATCAAGAGCCTCCTGCACGGGAACTGTGTACTGCTTACCGTCCGCAACACCATCAACACGGCGGATTGCATCGGAGTGGCCCTGACTGACGCCCTTGCCCCAGAAGGTATAATCTTTGCCGTCGGGAAGGATTGCGCTGCCGTAAAGACGGTTAAGCGAAAACATACCCGGATCCCAACCGACAGAAATCATAGCTGTTTTACCCGAAGCCTTAGCCGCCTCATCAACTCTGTCAAAATGCTCGGGAATCTTTGCGTGAGTGTCAAAGCTGTCAACAACGTTGAAAAGCTTTGCAAGCGCCGGAGTCTGTACAGGCAGGTCTGTTGCGCTGCCTCCGCAGATTATCATAACGTCGATCTTATCGGTCATATTCGCGGCATCCTCCGCCTTGCATACAGCAACACCCGGTGTGTTGATTTTTACGCTTGCAGGATCGCGGCGCGAAAAAACCGCAACCAGCTCCATATCGTCATTTTGTCTGATGGCATTTTCGACACCTCTGCCGAGGTTGCCATAACCGTATATGCCTATTCTTATCATAGCTGATACGCCTCCGTATTCAAGTGGTATATTAACAACGAAAATATATCACAAAGAGGATAAAGATGCAATAACATATTTTAAAAAAATCCGCACCCCTTGTTGCACGAATTTCAATCAATTTCATCCATAGCTTAATCAACATTCTAACCGCTCAGTAAATAAGCAGTTGCAAAATTCGAAAAAAAGTGATAAAGTGTGATATGTATTATTATACTCAACTACTGCGGAGGCATAACAAGTAATGCATAATCCAAATAAAAAAATATGGCTGGCTTCACCCACAATGCACGGTGAAGAGCTGAAATATATGACAGAGGCTTATACCACAAACTGGATGTCCACCATTGGTGAAAACATCTCAGAGGTTGAGCGTATTGCCTGCGAAAAAGTCGGATGCAGATATGCCGTCGGACTTTCATCAGGCACATCGGCGCTTCATATGGCAGTGAAGCTCGCAGGGGTTAAACCCGGCGAGAAGGTTTTCTGCTCCGATATGACCTTTGCCGCAACGGTAAACCCCGTTGTTTACGAAAAGGCGGAGCCCGTATTTATCGACAGCGAGGCAGACACATGGAATATCGACCCCGATGCACTCAGGAATGCATTCAAGGCACATCCCGAGGTCAGAGTGGTTGTAGTCGCTCACCTTTACGGCACACCGGCAAAACTTGATGAAATTATAAGCATTTGCAACGAAAACAATGCTGTGCTGATTGAAGACGCTGCCGAATCACTCGGCGCCACCTACAACGGAATACAGACAGGCTCATTCGGTAAATACAACTGTATTTCATTCAACGGCAACAAAATAATAACAGGTTCTTCAGGCGGTATGCTGCTGACAGACGACGAGCAAGCGGCAAAGCTTGTGCAGAAATGGTCAACACAGAGCAGAGAACCTGCGCCGTGGTATCAACACACGGACGTCGGCTACAACTATCGCATGAGTAACGTCATCGCAGGCGTTATCAGAGGTCAGTTCCCCTACCTCGAAGAGCACATTGCGCGCAAGCGCGAGATATATGAGCGCTACAGAGAAGGCCTCAAAGGGCTGCCCGTTTCAATGAATCCGTATGAAGCGGATAAGGCAGTGCCTAACTTCTGGCTTAGCTGTATGATCATAGATAAAGATGCTGTGTGCACCCAAACAATAGGCGACACAAGTGCCACCTACACAAGCGAGCCCGGAAAAAGCTGCCCTGCTCAAATTCTTGAAAAGCTTGCGGCAATCAATGCAGAAGCCAGACCTATATGGAAGCCGATGCATATGCAACCGTTATTTACCGATAAAGAGTTTTTCAAGGCTGACACGACAAAATCGAGTGTCGGCGAAGACATATTCAGCAGAGGTCTCTGCCTCCCCAGCGATATAAAGATGACAGCCGAAGAGCAAAACTCGATCATCGAAGTTATCAAAAGATGTTTCAGCTGATTTCAATTATCCCCGATAGTGCACTATGCACAGTCGGGGATTTTTTTATTCTGAGAGACACTGCTTAATCAGCGAAACCGAAGTAGACGCGGCATAAACAAATGCACCGATAAACACGGCTATTCTCAGCGCAGTCAGGAATCTGAGCAGTTTTTCCGCCCTGCAGATTGTTTTAAGACATCGGCAAATTTTTATAAGCATCAGTTTTTTCCTCCCTCCAACACAACTGCGTGTGCAATTGACGGTATGCTCTCACCTTGGAGCGGCGAAAGCTGTGACAGCAGAGCGCCCGTGCCGACAAACAGCATTTTTTTAATCTCACCGGAAGCGAGCTTGCGCATAAAATGTGTGCACACCACAGCCGCACTGCAGCCACAGCCCGAAGCACCCGAATTTATGTCACGGTCATTCATATCATACAGCATCAATCCGCAGTCACTGTGCTTGTCTCTTATGTCAATGTTGTATTCTCGCTCAAGAAGCTCATAAAGCAGCTTTGTGCCGACAGCGCCGAGATCGCCCGTTACAATGCGATCATAATCTTCAGCCGTGCTACCCGTTTCGCGCAAATGCACCGCCACGGTATCTGCTGCAGCAGGTGCCATTGCCGCACCCATATTGTTGGCATCGGTTATTCCCATATCGCAGATTTTTCCGTACGTCAGGCAGGTTGCCTTAACCGCACCGTCTCCCCTGCCAATCACTGCTGCACCTGCTGCGGTAGCTGTCCATTGCGCCTGCGGAGGTCGCTGCCCGCCGTATTCAAGTGGCAGACGGAACTGCTTTTCCGCTGAGCAGAAATGGGATGAGGTTGCCGCAACAGCGGTGTTCACAGCACCGCAATCCGTAAACAAGGCGGCGGTTGCCAGCGACAGCGCCATAGTGGAGCACGCACCGTAAAGCCCAAGAAACGGAATATCCAGACCTCTCATACCAAAAGTTGTGCCCATACTTTGGCCAAGCAAGTCACCTGCAAGTATCAGATCGATATCCGACGCGCTTAGATTAGCTTTTTCAATCGCGGTATTAACTGCGCACTTCTGCATATCGCTCTCTGCTTTTTCCCACGAATCCTCGTTCATCCTGCCGTCTTCAAACACCCGGTCGAACTCGGCCCCGAGCGGCCCGTCACCCTCACGCTTACCCACAACGCCTGCCGAAGCCAGAACGCACGGTGAATTTTTAAGCAAGACGGTTTGTCTGCCGATTTTTTCAGGCAAATTCATCACACCCTTTTGTAACTATTATCGCCCGAAGCTAAACATATATTCACTTGAAAATTCCAATAAAAAATGTTATATTACCAACATAATACAAACACAAAAGAGGTGAGGTTATGAAGTGCCCCAACTGTGGCGGTGAAATAGGAAGATTCGAGCTTGCTCCCGACTGCAAATATTGCGGTGTCAATATATTTTACAGCCAGCAGGAGAAATTACTCTCACAAGACGCAAAACGCTGTGAGCTTGAATTCGCTTCATTCAGAATCCTTAAAGCCAAGTTAAAATGTGCGTTTATAGGAGGAACCCTGCAAATACTGCGTATAGTTGCAATGCTCGCAGCAATAGGTTCAATTTTTATTCCGTTTGCATCACTCAGCGCAGAGCTTCCGTTGATCTCCTCAAAGGTAAGCCTTGGAGCATTCGGAGTATACCAGGCATTTTCGGGCGGTGAGCTGTCCGTACTGCTGAGCCTGCGCGAATACATACCCGAATTATTCGCAGCCTTTGCGGCTGATGCCGTATTGTTTGTGCTTATTTTCCTTATGGGTCTGGGCGTTTTTGTTGCACTTGTGCTCACTTTCGTCAATATTTATAAATCAGCTAAAGTATGCTGTGCGTTTTCTGCTGCCGGCTTTGCACTGTGCATTGCCGCAGCAATCGTCAGCCTGCTGATGCCCAAAGCCGCTCAGGGTTCTTTCGTTACAGCTTCAGGCGGTGCGGGTGCTTTTGTTATTGCGGCTGTTTTCGCACTGATATTCCTGCTCAACGTTCTTCTTATCAAAAAGAATGTTCAGCCCGACATTGACCCGCTTGACATTGAGCGTGTAAAAATACGCAAAAAAATAAAAGCAGGCCAAATAACGCTTGATGAGCTGCCCCTGCCCGTATTCGGAACGCACGAAGAAGAGGAGGGAGAACAGAATGGCTGAGAAAAAGCAAAACAGAAAGCTACAGTTTATGATTTTCGGCTTGATAAGCATTATTGCATTTGCTGTATGCGCGGTTGTGCTTGTAATAACGGTGCGCTCAGTTGAAAACGAAAAATCATCCTCGGTTGAATACGAAACACAGAGCAAAACCGAACTGAGCAACGATACCCCGACGCTCCTCGCCTATCTTGGCAGACTCACATCTCAGACAACACAAAATAAATTCATTAAGGCTGATATATACACCGATGTTTCTGTTGATGACGGTACTGTTACCGTAACAGATAAAAGCGGCAACGCGCTTGAACCTGACCGCAATCTGATTATTTATGCAAAAAACAAAATACTTTCAACCATTGACAGCTATTATCCCAAAGACGTGACAGGCGTTTTCGGCAGCTTCACTCCCGGTATGCCCTTATTCAACATCTCACCTGACGAGGTTGAGCGTGTCACTTTCTCCGTAGGTGAGGCGGATGAAAACGGCAACCCCGTATATAACACCGACACGGGCGAACTGATCGATGCCGATTACTACTTCATCACAGTTTATCTCAATCCCGCAGCTGAGGATTATTCAACTGAAATTAGCCAAAAATTCACAGCCGATATCACAGATATCTGCAAAGTCAACTCAAGCGACATCAGGCTCACTCAGAATGTAATCCGCGCAAAAATAAACAGAATTACCGATGAAATCGATACGGTTACATTTGATAAGACCTACAGCATCACTGCTGATGTCACATTCTGCGGTAAACTTGCAGTTTTTGCAGACAGAAGTATAAGCTTTGAATACAAAACAAGCCGACGTTACGAATATGCCTATGCAGGCATCAGCTTCGCGGAAAATTCGGTTACGGTTGAGCCGGGCGGTGAAATTATGCTCTCGGTCAACGCTGTAATTGAAAATGACAGCGACTATACCGTAACCTTCACTTCATCCGACCCCAACGTTGCAACAATTGATGAAATGGGCTACGTCAAAGGAATCAAAGCTTCATGCGTACCCGTTACGGTAACGGTAACGCTCGAGTATCTCGGTGAAAAATTCACCGATGAATGTACGGTTACTGTTAACGACGATAATAACCCCAACGGTTAAGGAGGTGGAAGCGTGTCCGAAACAAAAACAAAAAAGCAGGAAGAAAAGGTATCTTATTACAAAGGTCGTAACTACGTTGGCGTAAAGGAAACCACGGCATACCTGCTTAACGACTGGTCAAACACATTCAACATCAACTCTTTCTCCGAAAGATACATCTGGGACGTTGTAAATATTGATTTCACCGTTAACGCTGTTATGAACATCGCTACAACGGTATGGGACGTTATAAACGACACGTTTATCTCCATTATTGTTGACAGTACACGCACAAGAATCGGCAAATTCCGTCCCTTCCTCGTTGGTATGCAGCTGCCGCTGACAATAATGAGCATATTCACCTGGCTGATACCCCTGTTCTTCCCGGCAACAAACGGCACATACCTGCCTAAGCTTTTTTACTACTATTTCTTCCTTATCATAAATGAGACCGCAGGCACTTTCACAAACGTTGCAAAAAGCGGCTATATGTCCACCATCACGCCAAACCCTGCCGAGCGTATACGGCTTATTACACTAGCCGAACTGCTGACAGGTTATATGGGCGAGGATATGCCGCGATACATAATGGGCGTGCTTATCGACCTTGTAAATAACAAGGTTGTATCATGGAAGCTGAGCAACGTATTTATGATAATGGGCTCGGCAACAGCGCTTATCTCTTCACTTTGCACATTCTGGTTCTTCCTTCAGTCCAAGGAAAGAGTGCCCCAATCCATCGAAAAGCCAAGTATAAAAGAGGGTCTGAAAGCAATCCTCTCAAACTATCCCGTTCTGCTGATGTGCCTTTCCGAATTCCTCGGAAACTTCTCAATCAGCAAAAGCGAAACAAACTATTTCATCGACGTTCTTGGCAGCTATTCGCTTATCACCATTCTCAACATTCCCTCAAGCATCAACGGCAGCTTAAGTTATATGTTTGTTGAGCCGCTGAGGAAACGCTTCTCATCCAAATCGCTGTGGATTTTCAACGATATTTACACCAGCGCACTGTCAATCGGTGTATTCCTGTTCGGTATGACAAACGGCAAAAAGATGTTCAAACAGACTGTGCCGATGTGTATTGCATTCGGTATAAAAGAGTGGTTTATAAAATGGTCATGGGGCATTTCAAAGGTAATCACGGCAGACCTTTGGAACGAAGCGATGGACTACTGCGAATGGAAAAACGGCTATCGTATGGAAGCCACAACAGGCGTTGCAAAGGGTCTTATCCTGAAGATGCAGAGCGCACTGCTCGGCTCAGTAACCAGCCTTATTATGAAAAAAATCGGCTATGTTCAGGGCCTTGAAATCGGCACACAGAACGACAGAACAAAGTTCTGGGAATTTGCACTCTGCACAATCGTACCCACACTTACCGGCATCCTTCGCATCGTGCCTAAATTCCTCTGGCCTATATCCAAACAGAAGCGCGACGAAATGTATAACGAGCTTGCCGACAGACGTCAGGAAAACGTCATCGGCTACTCCGAAGAATTCGGCACAAACCAATAAAACCACAACAAAAAACGCAGACTTCGTAAAAGAAGTCTGCGTTTGATTTTTATTTTATACAGTATCAGAAGTGACCGCCGCGGATTGCAACAACAACCTCATCTATCTTCATATAGACAAGACCGAGGAGCTCAACAACCTTGTAAAGAGCGGTGCGCACAAACTTTGAAACGGGGTTATCGTCAAAGTCCTTGGTCTTTTCAATTGTGATGCTGTCAAGCAGCTCACTGTTGTCGCCTCTGAAGGTTTTGACAGTCATAGTAGTAGCCGTAAACTCGACAGTTGAGTAGGTAGTGACATCAGCATCCTCAAAAGCGTATGCGGTGTATGGCCAGAGATACATATCGTCCATCGAGCCCTGATCGCAGCAGGCATTTGTGTTGAGGTAGATAATGCCGTTGGGGTCTGTGTAGGTCTTGCCGCTTTCTGCCTTGCCGACTACAACACCGTCGCTGATGAAGTTCGAGCGACCCTGCATATGTGTATGGCCCGTAAAGACCATATCAAGGTCATACATTTCAAAAATAGGCTGGAAAACCGCATTGAGAAGAATATTCGTTTCGGGCTCGAGCATTGCGATACCGGGTGCATAAAGGCCCTGGTGCATAACACCTATACGCCACTTTGCATCGGGGTTTGCGCTGACTGCTTCCTCTGCCATTGCTCTGTGGTCTGCCGCAGAGCCTGAGCAAGCATCAAACACAAGGTAGAGCACGTCGCCGTAGCGGAACCAAAAATCTCTGTCAAGACCTGTAAAATACTTGCCGAAGAATTCGTTGGGCATATGAGTATAGTATTCGTACATCATACCCTTTTTATCGTGGTTGCCGATTGCAAGAGCAAGAGGCAGACTGCGTGTATACTCGGGCATAAGAAGTGTCTGCCACTCGTCAGCCGCCTTACCCGTTGACGTATTATCGCCGGGGGAAAGCAAGAAGCTGATATCGGGATTCTTTGTTAGTGCCTCATCAAGCACACTCTGCCATACATAACCTATTCTTGACTGCTCTTCGGGGTTATCGGTGCTCTGGCCGCCTATCTGAATATCACCGATGAGCATCATCTTGTAGCTGTCAAAGCCCTTTGATTCATACTTGTAAGCTTCGCTCCAGCCATCGTCACCGAACCACTGATAGTAGTATGTTGTGTTTGCCTCAATACCCGTCATTGTAACACGGCATACAACCTGTTCTTCTGTTTCGGCAGGTGTTGTTTCGCCCGTAAACTCGACGTAGCTGTTCATTTCAGCACTCTTTGCAAGCCTTACCTTAGGCTGTGCAGTGTCTGCGTCGGCATGCCAGCAGATGTTAAGCTGTGTTTCATCCGAACCCACGCACAGTGTAGGCAAAGTGTTTTCGTCCCTGAGCTGGGCATAGAGTGCGTCCCACTCCTCCTGTGTCATTGACTTATCGTCAAAAGCAGCAGAAGAAACGAAAAAGCACTGAAAAGCCATCACAAGCACAAGAAGCATTGCCGTAATTTTCAATCTGCGTTTCATATTAGTATCCCCTTTCGTTTGGATATATTTACATTTTAGCATAAAAAAGCGCACTAATCAATTATCCACGCAAAAAAACTGTGTTTGACTTAGGGTAAAAATATGTTAAAATCAGCTTATCAACATACGAGGTTACAGCTTATGAACACTATCGTCAACCGACTTTTTGAAATGCAAGATTTATCATACCGTGATTTTCACAGCAAACTTATGCCGGGAATTGACAAAAAAACCATAATCGGTGTGCGCACACCTGAGCTTCGTAAATTTGCAAAAGAAATTGCAGGCTCTCCGCAGGCAAAGGTTTTTATGCGCGCACTGCCGCACTGCTACTATGAAGAAAACAACCTGCACGCATTCCTTATCGAGCAGATAAAAAGCTACGATGAATGTATAAAGGAGCTGGAGCGATTTCTGCCCTTTGTTGATAACTGGGCAACCTGCGATATGCTCCGCCCTAAGATACTTAAAAAGCACTTACCGGAGCTGAAGGAGAAATGCTTTGAATGGATAGAATCGGAGCACACCTACACGGTTCGTTTTGCAATAGAAGCGCTTATGCTCTATTTCCTCGACGAGCACTTTGAGCCCTGCATTACGAAAAAAATTGCCACAGTAAAAAGCGACGAATACTACGTAATTATGATGGTTGCGTGGTATTTTGCAACGGCGCTGGCAAAGCAGTATAGCTGTACTCTGCCCTACCTTGAGCAGCATAAGCTTGACAGATGCATACACGCAAAAGCCATACAGAAAGCAAGGGAGAGCTGCCGCATCACCCCCGAGCAAAAGCAACACCTTAAAACACTGTGAAAAATCAAGGTGCAACAGGAATAAAATCCTGCTGCACCTGTTTTTATTTAGCTTAGCGAATTATTCTGCTGACACGAAAGAAAATGCTAAAGAGAGATTTGAAGAATGAAATCAGCCTTTGGAAAAATCCTGCATTTGAACGTACTGTTACTTCGTCAGATATATTATTACCCTCGGCATCTGTTATTACTCCACCGTCAGAATCAACAAGCTGAACTGTTACGGTTACACTTCCGTCTGCTGTAGAAGTGATATAACACTCTTTACCGTTATCGCTCACACGTGTCGTAAAGCCGGCACCTTCAACAATCCAATTTATCTTAATATCATCTGTCACTCCGATTGCTTCTGCGCTCAGAACAAGTGTATCGCCGTAATTTACCGATGTAATATTTGCCGGTGTTATTAATACATTTATTGGCGGCATATCATCAACAACATTATCATTATCGTTATTGCCGGTGTTATCGTTTACATTATCGTCGGTATTGCCGTTGTTGATATCGTCATTGATATCATCATCGTTTGTGTTACCGTTACCGATATCATCATTGGTATTATCATCACCGGTGTTGTCACCGTTTGTGTTGTCATCATTTATATTATCGTCACCGGTGTTATCATCGCCTGTGTTATCATCGCCTGTGTTGTCATCGTGTATATGGTCATCTTCCGGAAGGCCGTGACCGTCACACTGCGTATACCAAAAGCCCAAGTTTGCGCCAAAATTTTCTTCTACATATGTTTTCGCATAACAATCATCCGAAACTGTGCAGAACTTGAATACGCCACAGCCATCCTCAAAGTGATGGCCTATTTTAGTCAGACTTTTAGGCAGATGAATATATTCTATAGCATAACAACCGTATAAAGCGGTATTGCCTATTTCCGTAACTCCCTCCGGGAATATCATATGAGTAAGGTTTGTACATTCCCAAAATGCCGAATCTCCAACAGTTTTTACGCTTGATGGAATATTGATTATTTTGAGCTGTGAGTTGCGAAAAGCTCCTTTGCCGATTGTCTCTACTCCATAGGGAATGTCATATTCATCCAGTTCACAGCTTGACGGGAAATGCAAAAGAAGCGTTTTCTCTTTATTATAAAGAGCACCGTACTCATCGCTGTAATAATACTGATTTTCACTGTCAACTATCGCTTTGGCTTTTTTGGGCATTCCGCCATATTTCTCGACATTCTTACCGATGTAAAATTCATTCACATCATTAAAAGCACTGTTACCTATCGTTTTTACACTATCCGGAATTACAAGTATGTCTATAGGGCAAAATGAAAATGCAGATTCACCGATAGATACTACATTGTTTCCGATTTTAACCTCGCTCAATGTAGTACATTTATAAAAAGCATACTTTTTAATATCTGTCACACTGTCGGGTATAGTAACACTTTTCAAACTTGTACATTCTCTAAAAACATATGTCTCCAAAGTTACAATTCCGTCAGGAATTGTAACACCCGCAAGATTTTTTGCGTAGCGAAAAGCTCCTTCAACAATTACTGCTACGCTGTCGGGAATAACATAATGCTCTGCCTCATTTGATGCCGGGTAAGCTATAAGCTCCGTTTTTTCTTTATTGAAAAGGACACCGTATTCGTCACTTGAATAATACTCGTTTTCTTCATCAACAACTATTTCTTTCAGATTGTAGCACCTGTAAAAAGCATCTTTACCTATACTTTCAATGCTTTGGGGAATCGATATCTCTTCAAGGCTTTCACAAGTACTGAAAGCATATTTATCAATATAAATTACACTGTCAGGAATGACTACACCCGTAATACCAACGCATTTCTTAAAAGCACTGGAACCAATACCTGTAACAGGATATCCGCCAAGTGTTGACGGAATTACAATATCTCCACTGACTGAGCTATCACAGTCGGCTATTATTGCTTGATTTTCAGATATTACATAGGTGTAATATCCCTCTTTTTCGGCCGCAGAAGCGGTAAAACCGAATGAACTAGACAATAACGGAGCACAGCTTAACATCAAAGCAATAACCGTTATAACTGCCAGTGACTTTTTGAAAAAACTTTTCATTTTTTTCAACTCCTTACAAATGAAATTTTATAGTTATTCCTTGCTTAACTGTATCGTTTTTCCTCTTAACGCCATCGGAATCACTACCCTTTTTATTTTGTTAACCAAATTATAACATATTATGAATAAATTGTAAAGTGGCTTTTGAGATTTTTCTGGTAAAGCTAATATTTTAAAATATTATTGCTTTTTGTAAATATCATTGCTAAACTGTAATTATAACAGTTCAAGGAGATTTGCCCTATGTTTGAAAAAGCAAAGTGGATATCCAAAGGTACAAAGCGTGATGACGGCAGCAGACTTTTCCGCAAAAGAATCAACATTGAAAAAGCAGTCAAAAAAGCTGTTATGCACACGGTTGCGCTCGGCTACGGCGAATACACGATAAACGGTAAGGCTATAACCGATGAGGTACTTTCCACTCCGTTCACCAAGTTTGATTCACGTACCTTATATCTCACCTACGATGTGACCGATTTCATCACCGGCGGTGAAAACGTGCTCGGTGTTTTTGCCGGCAACGGCTGGTATAACGACGTGGGCAAAACCTGGCACTATCAGTCGGCAACCTGGCGCAACAATATCAAAATGATAATGCAGCTTGATATCGAATACACCGACGGCACGACCGACTGCGTTGTATCCGACAGCAGTTGGAAAACAGAAAACGGCCCCGTCACCTACAACCATATCCGCGAAGGCGAAACCTACGATGCAAGGCTTGAAATCCCCGGTTGGAATCTGCCGGGCTTTGATGACAGCGGCTGGATAAACGCTAATGTCTGCGCAGGTCCCGGCGGAATAATTGAGCCTGCCGATTGGGTACCGATAAAGGTTATCCGCACGCTTGAGAACAAACATCTCGGTAACGGAATTTACGATTTCGGTGAAAACATTTCAGGTTGGGTAAAAATCAAAACAAGCGGTGAAAGAGATACCGAAATTCAGCTTATCTATGCCGAACAGCTAAAAAAAGACGGCAGCGACATTGACAACGAAAACATAAATTCATTCACAGAGTTTCAGCGCCACACCGATAAATACATTCTCAAAGGTGAAGGTGTGGAAGAATGGGAACCGAGATTTGTTTATCACGGCTTCCGCTATGTGAAGGTTGTCAATGCCCCGGAAATTTTTGAGATTGAGGCTTGTGTAGTACACACGGATTTACAAAGCATAGGCTCGTTTGAATGCTCTGATGAAATGCTCAACAAAATCCACGCCGCAACACGCCTTGCAACACTGACAAACTTTATGGGATTGCCCACAGACTGTCCTCACCGCGAGCAAAACGGCTGGACGGGTGATGCACAGCTTTCCTGCCAGCAGGCAATGCACAATTTCGAAATGGTGCAGGCTTACAAAAAGTGGCTCAACGATTTTAAGGATGCACAGCGCCCTGACGGCTCACTGCCTGCAATAATCCCCACAGCAAGCTGGTATGACTGGTACATAGGTCCTGCGTGGGATGGCGCTATAATCAACATACCGTGGCAGATTTACCAGCTTACGGGTGACGACAGCGCAATAAAGCAGATGTGGGAGAATATGAAGCGCTACATTGCCTACCTTGATACGGTGCAGGATAACGGCATACTCTACATAGGTCTTATCGATTGGTGTGCGCCCGAGAATACTGAGCGCTGCCCCAACTTGGTAACAAGCACGGCAGACTACTCCGATCTTGCGCTCACAATGTCGAAATGCGCAAAGCTTATGGGTGAAAATCCGACACCGTACAAAGAAATATCCGACAGAATAAGGCTTGCCTGGCGCAACAAATTCCTTGGTGACGAAGAGCTTGAAAAAAAGCAGACCTGCCTTGCCTGCGGAATTTACTTCAGGATGTACGAACCGGACGAAATACCGCTCAAAGCCGCTCAGCTTGCAAAGCTTGTTGAAGGAAATGGCTGGCATATCGACTGCGGAATCCTCGGCGCAAAATACATATTCTCGGCTCTTGATGACAACGGCTACGCAGACGTGCTGTACAGAATGGTGACAGAGCCGACTTACCCGAGCTACGCTTTCTGGATAAACAGCGGTATGACCACGCTTTGTGAGGACTGGGAGATGAAAAACTCACTCAACCACCATATGTACGGCGAGGTTGACCATTGGCTTTACCGCCACGTTGCAGGTATCAGGCTTGATGAAAAGGGGCTTGTTATCAAGCCGAATTTCCTCACCACACTCGATTGGGTAAAGGCAACACACAGAGAAATAAGCGTTGAATGGACTAAAGAAAATCTTACCGTAACCGTACCGTGTGAAGCACGGGTTATAGTAAACGGCAAAGAAACAACGGTAAAAGCAGGTTCACACAAATTCACTTTGGGAGGTAACTGAAAATGCTCCGCACAGTATTAAAAGCACTTGTAAAATTCCTTATCATTGTTGCAACCCTCATCAGCCCCTCGATTCCGGGCACCCTCGATATGGGCAGAATCCCCGACAAAAGCAAAACAATTGATATGAGCAAGTTCACGGAAGAACCCGTATGGGCAGACGAATTTGACGGCACGGAAATTGACAAAACGAAGTGGAATTTCCCCTGGTGGGAAACCGAACGCAAAGGCGGCTACTGGCACGAGGATATGGCAAGCGTTAGCGGAGGTAACCTCATCATCCGCGCTGAATATCTCGAAGAGCCTCTTGAAAACAGATATTACGACGCATGGAAAGATGAAATAAACTTCAAAGAATACAAGCCCGGCTGGTATACAGCCTGTCTTCGCACAGCAGATTTATACGAGCAGTGCTACGGCTACTTTGAGGTGCGCTGTAAGCTGCCTGCCGCAACGGGCATGTGGAGCGCATTCTGGATGATGAACCACAACGTTGAAGATGTTGACGGAACAGGCAAGGACGGCACAGAGGTTGATATTTTCGAATCCATGTATTACAAGGATTACTGGTGGGGCAACGATGCAGTTATAAGCGGCATCGTATACGACGGCTACGGTGCAGACAAGAAGGGTGACTCCATCGGCAAGGTTTACGTTGAAGGTGACCCCTACAACGAGTTCAACACATACGGCCTTGAGTGGAGCCCGACAGAATACATCTTCTACATCAACGGTGTTGAAACGGGCAGACTCTCCACAGGCGGTGTTTCACAAAACCCCGAATACCTCATCCTCTCCTGCGAATTTGCAGGTGAAAACGGTGTGCAGTGGTCTGACAGACACGGCACAGGCGAAATCAGCAAAACTCCCGAAGAAAACTGGCCTGCAGAATTCGTAGTAGACTACGTCAGATGCTACCAATACAAAGAATTCGTCGACTGATATTATTGACATATCGAACTATTTAATATATTATAAAGTGAAATCAAACATATTAAGGTTGGTGAAACTGAATGGATGGTACATTCAACAACGGTAGTCTCGGCTTATACCTTATAGCCGGCGCTGTCATCATTTTCGTCCTCGCTCAGTCCGTCTTCTTCCTTGTCAAAGCATGGAAGCAGGGCAAGAAGCTGGGGCTGGACAAATCAAAGCTTCGTAACGCGGTTACGTCAAGCGCACTTTTCACAATTCCCTCTGCACTTTCCGTACTCGCTACGGTTATTGCTCTCGCCCCTTCTCTCGGCCTTGTTATTCCGTGGGTACGTCTTTCCGTTATCGGTAACCTGATGTACGAAACGACTGCAGCTGAGGCTGCTATGGAAGCTTTCGGTCATACAGGCGGTATCGCTAACGCAGTTACAGACCCGACGGTTTATGCAGGTATTGCCTGGGTTATGACTCTCGGTATCTGTTTCTCCCTCGTTATTCTTCCTTTCCTTGCAAAGCCCCTTCACAAGAAGTTTATGGCAGCAAGCAACAAGGAAAAGACAGCTGAAGCAGCACCCGAAGGCGGCAAAAAGAAGAGAACAATCGGCGAATTTATCAACAAGTTTGCAACACCTGCAATCTTTATCGGTCTTATCGGCGCTTTCATCGCCGTAGCAATCGCAGGTCAGGGCAGCACAAAAGAGCCTAAAGAGCTTGACGGTGCAGGTGTGCTTTCTGTCTGTACTCTTATCGTTGCAATTGTTGTTTCAATTCTTCTTGAGATTCTTGTCAAGAAGCTCAAGCTCACATGGCTCGAGCCTTTCGTTATGCCTATAGGTATGATTGTTGCAATGGTAGCCGCAATCGTACTTTACAATGTTCTGCCTGCAGACATTGCAACACTTGAATGGAGGGGTTAAGAAATGGCTAAGAATAAAAAACAGAAGTCTTATATCGACAGCGTCCATTCATGGGGCAGAATCTCTTCCATAACAGCACTTTGTGCTCTGCTTATGTTCCCCGTAGCAATCTGCCTTTATCTCAATGTTTTCCCTGACCTTAACTTAATCTGGAAGGGTCTTCTCAAGCTTATCCCGACATATTGGACAGTTGCCGTTGTCGAGGTTATAGTTTACACTCCCATGCTCGGTGCAGGCGGTACTTACCTTTCATTCGTTACAGGTAATATTGCAAACCTCAAGCTCCCCTGCGCTATCAACGCAATGGAGGGTGCAAAGGTAAAGGCTAACTCTGAAGAGGGCGAAGTTATTTCAACAATAGCTATTGCAACTTCAGCAATCGTTACTACAATTGTTCTTGCAATCGGTATTATTGCCTTTGCTCCTTTCCTTGACAGCTTTACAAAGAGTCCCCTGCTTCAGCCCGCATTCAAGATGGTGCTTCCCGCACTCTTCGGTGCACTCGGCGCAGGCTACTTCATCAAGCATTGGAGAATTTCCTTCTTCCCGATTATTATTATGGTAGTTACACTTCTCATCCCCGGTATGGGCGAAACAGGTGCAAGTACACTTCTCTTCATCGGTATTGTAGCTTCCGTCGGCGGCGCACTCGCAATGCACAAGCTCGGCTGGCTTGACAACGTCAAAGAGTAATTATCATATTAACAAATTTGCTCAATCTTCTTTTTCACAAACGGAGGTTGAGCTTTTTTAAAGGTGATAAATATGGAAAAAATTCGTATCGGTATATTCGGACTCAGACGCGGTGAAAACTTCATCAGCAACCTTAAAACAAACGGTGCAGAGATAGTTGCCGTATGTGAGCGTGACGAAACAGTAATCAGAGAGCAAAAGGACAAAATCGAAGGGACTGCGGTCTATAACGATTTTGATGAGTTTATTGAGCACCCGATGGATGCTGTTGTGCTCGCAAACTACTTTGCAGAGCACGCACCATACGCAATACGTTGCCTTGAAAAAGGTATACACGTGCTGAGCGAATGCACTTCAAACTGCACAATGGCTCAAGGCGTGGCGCTGGTAAGGGCGGCAGAAAAAAGCAACGCAATTTATATGCTCGCCGAAAACTACCCGTTTATGCTGTTCAATAAAGAGATGAAGCGTGTATGTGACAGCGGCACGCTAGGCAGAATTCTCTATGCTGAGGGCGAATACAATCACCCGTTCAATATGTACGATGCCGAAGCTTGTGCAACACTTGCACCGCACGAAAATCACTGGCGCAACTACCTGCCGCGAGCTTATTACATCACCCATTCGCTCGCACCTATTATGTATGCAACAGGCTCTGTGCCCGTACGAGTCACCGCAATGCCTGTAGCAAACGAAATACCCCCAGATTGCTTTACAGCTAGATACGTAAATGATGCCGCCGCAATCATCACCACACTCAATAATGATGGCTCTGTATTCAAGGTAACAGGCTGTGCCGCATTCGGTGCACACAGCAACTCCTACCGAATCTGCGGTGTAAACGGTCAGATTGAAAACATACGCGGTATGGGTGAAAAAATAATGCTTCGCTATAACGATTGGCAGATTCCCGAAGGTATGCATGAAACAAACTGCTATGATCCCGAACAAAGTCCTGAGGATGCCGAGCTTGCCAAAAACGCAGGTCACGGCGGAGGTGATTTCTTTGTGGCACGCGAATTTCTCGAGTGTATCCGCACAGGCAAAAAGCAGCCGTTTGACGTATACTTTGCAACAACAATGGCATCGGTTGCAATACTTGCACACCGCAGTATTTTAAACGGCAACCAACCTTATGACGTGCCGGATTTCCGCAAGGAAGAGGACAGAGTGAAGTACGAAAACGATAACGAACGACCGATTCCTCTCTCCGACGGTACATCTCCCAACATCCCCTGCAACTCCCGCCCCTGCACGCCTTCTGAATTACAGAAAGAAAATTACCGCAAAGCAATCGAAAAATACGTGAAATAAAAAAATAAAGGCTGTGAGCATAACGCCCACAGCCTTTTATACATTCAGAAAGCTTTATTCAACAATATAAGCCGCCCTTATAACAATATCCTCAACGGGTTGCGATTTTGCACCGTCACCACCATAGGTAAGATCAACCTCAAGGAATGAATCAACAACGTCCATACCCTCAATAACCTTGCCGAATGCAGCATAGTTGCCGTCGAGGTGTGCCGTTTGCTCTCTTGAGTAGCAGATGAAGAACTGGCTGCTTGCTGAATTCGGCATATTTGTGCGAGCCATTGAAACAATACCTCTGTCGTGCTGAAGGTTGTTTTCAACACCATTGGCAGAAAACTCACCCTTTATCTGCTCAGCCTTTTCGGTTGTGCTTCTGCCGCCCTGCGCCATAAAGCCGTCAATAATGCGGTGGAAGGTCAGCCCGTTATAAAACTTATTTTCAACCAGCTTCATAAAGTTCACAACCGTAAGCGGAGCGTGCTCGGGATACAGCTCAATAACAAAAGAGCCTGCATCCTTGCCCGCAATCTCCATCTCAAACTTAACCTTGGGATGTCCGGCGGGGATTTCCGGCTGAGGCTCGGTTGTCTGCTGAGCAGTTGTTGCGGCAGGCTCTGTAGTGCCGGTTTCGCCTGTGGTTGCGTCTGATTCATCCGATTCAAGTATATAAGCAGACTTAATAACAATATCTTCAACGGGTGCAGACATTGCACCGTCGCCACCGTATGTGCGCTCAACCTCAAGAAAGGAATCCACAACCTCCATACCCTCGATAACCTTACCGAATGCGGCATACTGACCGTCGAGGTGTGCCGTATGCTCCTTTGTATAGCAGATAAAGAACTGGCTGCTTGCAGAGTCCGGATCCTGCGTACGTGCCATTGATACAACACCTCTGTCATGCTGAAGGCTGTTTTCAATGCCGTTTATGGCAAACTCACCTTTGATTGATTTGGCGGGGTCATCCTCGTTCGCGCCGCCCTGAGCCATAAAGCCATCGATAATGCGGTGGAACTTAAGTCCGTCGTAGTAATTACCTTCAACAAGTTTAATAAAGTTTTCAACAGTAATCGGTGCGTGCTCGGGATAAAGCTCAATTATAAAGCTGCCTGCATCCTTGCCTGCAATTTCCATTTCAAACTTAACCCTTGTGTGCCCCGAAGGGGTATCTGCCTCGCCTTTTGAGCAACCTGCAAACGCACAAATAGCGATTACAGCCGCAAGAGTGAGAGCTATAACTCTGAAAATAATAGATTTTTTCAAATTTTGTCACCTTTTCTCAATATTTATTTGTTTTTATTGTATCATAGAGTCAATATATTTTCAACCTGACTTATTTCTCCTTGACTTAGTTTTCAAGTGAGTTTAAAATAGCATATATAAGAAACAAAAGGAGTAACCGAATGGCACACCTTATCGAAATCAAAGACGTATACAAAATATATAATCCCGGCGAAAACGAAGTGCACGCACTTGACGGCGTTTCTCTGACAATTGACCGCGGCGAATTTATAGCAATTGTCGGTCAATCCGGCTCAGGCAAATCAACGCTTATGAATATGCTCGGCCTGCTTGACGTATGCACAAGCGGCTCATATATGCTCGACGGTGTAGACGTTTCAACGATGAAGGATGACGAGCTTTCATCAATCCGCAACGAGGAAATCGGCTTTATTTTCCAGGGCTTCAACCTTATCCCCAGCCTTACGGCACAGGCAAACGTTGAGCTTCCCCTTGTTTACAGAGGTGTTAAAGCGGCGCAGCGCAAGGAGCTGAGCACAAGCGCACTCAAACGTGTAGGGCTTGAAAAGCGTATGGACCACCGACCCAACCAGATGTCGGGCGGTCAGCAGCAACGTGTTGCAATCGCTCGAGCCGTTGCGGCAAAGCCCCCGATAATCCTTGCCGATGAGCCTACGGGTAACCTCGACACAAACTCAGGCAAGGAGGTTATGCGAATTCTGCACGAGCTGCACGAGGAGGGACGCACGGTCATCCTTATCACGCACGACAACGGCATTGCAGACGAAGCACAGCGCGTTATCCGTATTCAGGACGGAAAGATCATAGAGGACTATAAGAACGAAACCGTCTGATAAAACCGGCTAATATAAAACCAAAAGTCACATTTGTCCGCGGACAAATGTGACTTTTCTCACGCTAAAGACTGACTAAACATAGTATATACTATTTGAACTTTTTCTCATTTTTTCTTATTTCTTGCAGCGAATATGTTTTACCGCAAGCTGTACATAAAAACTCTGTCCAAATAAATTTGATATTTCCCGTCATATAGGTATCACAGGAAGAAAAATCGTAGTCCTTTGCTTCCTCGGAATTGGAGTTGACGATCTTTGAGACTTTGTTTGCAGTAAGCAAATTCATACAAGCAGGGCAATAATGCTTCTTGAATCGCACCCAAAACGGTCTTGAAAATTCTCTTTTAACACCGTGGATTTTCAAGCAGATCACCTCTTCATACTCGCTATAGCACAGATCCCCATAGTTTTCAATGAAATCTGCTTCGCTGATGAAATTAAATCCAACCACCCGCCATCGAAGCGGATTTAATTGAAAAAACCTCTTTTGTCTGTGGACAAAAGAGGTTTTTTCGTGGAGCTGGAAACGTGACTCGAACACGCGACCTGCTCATTACGAATGAGCTGCTCTACCAACTGAGCTATTCCAGCAAATATATCGTTGCCGCAGTATATTATAATAGACAGTTCATTTTTTTTCAAGTGTTTTTTTAAAAAACAGTGCTTATCACTTGAAAAAGAAGAGTCATCGTTCTATAATAATATTAATTATGCTAATAAAGGTAGGATTCAGTATGAAAAAATTCCTTTGCGTTATTCTTGCTGTCGCATCCGTAATGTCGCTTGCAGCCTGCACCGAAAAACCGACAGATGCCGGCGCAGAAACCACAACTGCATCATCCGCATCTCCAATGTGGCCCGATAATGCATTTTTTAAAGATATCCCATCTGTAGGCGACAATATTACGTTCTATAATGACGATAAGAACGAAAAAGGCTACACTTATTCTTTTGCAGCTGACGGGATGGATTACGACGATTTCCGCAGCTATATAGCCGAGCTTGAAAAAGCAGGCTTCTCCGTGTATAAGACATCCCCTCTCAGTACGGTTACAACGGAGGATATGTTGCCTGAAAAACTCGACGATGGCACTTACAACGCATCATGGATCGGCAACCGCCGTGGTATCTACGTTGCCGCGCAGTGGTATGGCGACGAGTATTACGCACAAAACAATCTGCCGGCTGACAACAATGTAAGGCTTGTATTCTACACATACAACGCATTCGCAAACTAAAATAATTTTAAGGAGAAATAAAAATGATCAATCAGCTTGATAAGCCCGTAAGCGGCGAAACCGTAGCAACAATGAAAACATCTATGGGCAATATAAAAATCCGCCTTTTTGCAGAGCTTGCGCCCAAGACTGTTGAAAACTTTACAACACACGCTAAAAACGGCTACTACGACGGCCTTATTTTCCACCGCGTTATCAAAGATTTTATGATTCAGGGTGGCGATCCTGAGGGCACAGGTTGCGGCGGTGAGAGCATCTGGGGCAGCAGCTTTGAGGATGAATTCTGCGTTGACCTTCACAACCTCAGAGGCGCGCTCTCCATGGCAAACTCCGGCCCCTGCACAAACGGCAGCCAGTTCTTCATCGTGCAGGCAGGTGACGTTGACCCCGGCTTCATTTCACAAATGGCACAGCTTGCCGACAGAGGATTCCCCACCGAAACAGTTGAAAACTACAAAGCTGTTGGCGGCACACCCTGGCTCGACTTCAAGCACACTGTTTTCGGCCAGGTATATGAAGGTATGGATGTTGTTGATGCTATTGCAAACGTTCAGACAAGCAGACGCGACAAGCCCGTAGAAGACGTTGTTATCAACTCTATCGAAATTGCAACAGCATAAATGAACCGTTCCTCTGTACGTACTCTCCTCTTTCTGTGTCTGATTATCACAGCCACAGCAATACTGATACACGCTTTCAGCGAAGAATTCGGCAAGCCCTTGCCGATACCCGTTGCGCAGATTTCCCAATCACACAATGAGGCACTTATCAACATCAACACCGCTGACAAAGAAACGCTGATGCTTCTCAATGGCATAGGTGAAGCCAAGGCACAGCGGATAATTGACTTTCGCACAAAAAACGGTCTTTTTGTAACAGTCAACGACCTGATGAGGGTTGACGGCATAGGCGAATCACTTTTTCGCGACATTCAACACCAAATAACTGTATAGCAAAACGCACTTACCGCTTGATTTCGGTAAGTGCGTTTATTTTTTACTGCATATGTTTAATTGTTTCGATCAGCTCTGAGGGCGAAGCAATCAGATAATCTGCCCCTTCACGCTCGAGCGTTTCTCTATCGCGAAAGCCCCACAGGCAGCCTACACACGGTACGCCTGCATTCTTTGAGGTTATCACGTCAACCTCACTGTCGCCGACATAAACCGTCGTATTTTTATCACTACCGAGCTGATTCATCGCATACAGCACCATATCGGGTGCAGGCTTGCGAGGAATGGTATCGCTCCTGCCGATAGCAAGCGGAATATACGCACCGAAAAGCTCCTCAACAAGTTTTTTGGTGAACACATCCGGCTTATTTGAAACCACAGCAAGCTTATATCCCGCACTCTTCACTTCGTCAAGCATCTGTTCAATGCCGCCGTAGGGTGCGGTTTTGTTGCGCATATTGGTCTGATAATGTTCCTCAAAGATCGAAAGGCATCGCTCAAACTTCTCTTTTTCAGTGTTTTCAGGCAACGCTTTCTCAATCAGATAGATAACGCTGTTGCCGACCATCATACGCACCTCGTCAGCCGTACGAACAGGATAGCCGAGTGACGAGAGCGCATAGTTCACGCTGTCGGTCAAGTCATCGAGCGTGTTGAGCAACGTGCCGTCCAGGTCAAAAATTACGGTATCAATCATTTTTTCTTCTTACCGAAAAAGCCTTTCTTATCATCGCCGTCACCGCCGAGAGTTGACTTTGAACCGAATTCAGCATCAAACTCACGAAGAAGCTCCTTCTGACGGGAGGTGAGATTTCTGGGCACGTTTACAATAATGCGGATGTACTGGTCGCCCCTGTTTCTGCCGTTGACGGATTGGATACCTCTGCCCTTAAGTCTTGCAACATTGCCGGGCTGAGTACCTGCGGGGATATCGTAACGCACCTTACCGTCAAGCGTATCAACCTCGATTGAATCGCCGAGTGCCGCCTGGGCATAGCTGATTGTAACCTCGCACCAGACATCATAGCCATCGCGCTCAAAGAAGGGATGAGGACGCACATAAACGGCAACGTGCAGGTTACCTGCAGGGCCTCCGTTTGCGCCACTGTTACCCTGACCGCTGACGTTGACAACCTGACGGTCGTCAATACCTGCGGGAATATTAACCTCAAGCTTAACTTTTCTGCTGATAGCGCCCTTACCGTGGCACTTTGAGCAAGGTGTTTTAACTATCTTGCCCTTACCGCCGCAGCGTGAACAGGATTTTGAGGTCTGAATAACACCGAAAGGTGTGCGCTGCTGGACGTTAACCTGACCTCTGCCCTTACACTCAGGACAGGTTTCGGGGCTCGTGCCGGACTGAGCACCGCTGCCATTACATTCGGAGCAAACCTCAACACGGGTAAATTCAATTGTCTTCTTGCAGCCCTTTGCAGCCTCCTCAAAGGAGAGGGTTACACGTGCCTGAGTATCAGAACCTCTGCGCGGTGCATTGGGGTTAGCCTGTCTGCCGCCACCACCAAAGCCACCACCGAAGAAGCTGCCGAAAATATCGCCAAGGTCAAAATCCATACCGCCGAAACCGCCGCCAAAGCCACCGCCTGCACCTGCACCGTAGTTAGGGTCAACGCCGGCGTGACCGAATCGGTCGTACTTTGACTTCTTATCGGGGTCAGAAAGCACCTCGTAAGCCTCGTTCGCTTCCTTAAACTTGTCCTCAGCTTCCTTATCGCCGGGATGAAGGTCGGGATGATACTCCTTAGCCTTCTTTCGGTATGCTTTTTTTATTTCATCATCGCTCGCAGTCTTCTCGACACCGAGCACTTCATAATAATCACGTTTATCTGCCAAGGTATTTCCTCTTTCATAAATCGCTCAATGAGGGACGGCACTGCGTCCCCCATTGCGATTGAGTGATTTTAGTTATTGTCTGTTACATCCTCGAAGGAAGCATCGTAGTAGCCCTCGTTACCGCCGGGAGCTGCACCCTGAGAAGGATCCGCGCCACCCTGAGCTGCCTGCTGTGCTGCTGCAGCCTCCTGGTAAAGTCTTACTGAAACATCGTTAAGCACCTTTGTAAGTTCATCCTGACGGGATTTGATGAGGTTGATATCCTCACCCTTGAGAGCTTCCTTGAGAGCGTCAATCTTCTCGTTGATGTCTGTCTTCTCCTGCTCGGACATTTTGTCGCCGTTTTCGCTGACGAGCTTCTCGCTCTGGTAAACCATCTGGTCAGCGTTGTTGCGTGTGTCAACCTCTTCACGTCGCTTCTTGTCTTCCTCAGCAAAGCGTGCAGCCTCGTTGACAGCCTTCTCGATATCGTCCTTGGACATATTGGAGGAAGCTGTGATGGAAATTGACTGCTCCTTATTTGTGCCGAGATCCTTTGCGGAAACGTGAACAATACCGTTAGCATCGATATCGAATGTTACTTCGATCTGGGGTACACCGCGGGGAGCGGGCATAATGCCGTCGAGGTGGAAGATGCCGAGAGTCTTGTTGTCTCTTGCGAACTCTCTTTCGCCCTGAAGAACGTGAACCTCAACGGAGGGCTGATTATCAGCAGCAGTTGAGAAGATCTGGCTCTTCTTTACGGGGATAGTTGTGTTACGTTCAATAATTCTTGTATTGATGCCACCCATTGTCTCGATACCGAGTGAAAGGGGTGTAACGTCGAGAAGGAGCATACCCTTAACCTCGCCGCCGAGAACACCTGCCTGAAGTGCTGCACCGATTGCAACGCACTCGTCAGGGTTGATACCCTTGAAGGGCTCTTTGCCGAGGTACTTCTGAACAGCTTCCTGAACAGCGGGAATTCTGGAAGAACCGCCAACCATAAGGACCTTATCGATTTCGCTTACGCTAAGACCTGAATCGGAAATAGCCTGACGAACGGGAACCATTGTATTTTCAACAAGGTCAGCTGTCATCTCATTGAACTTTGCACGTGTGAGTGTTGTTTCAAGATGCTTGGGGCCTGTTGCATCAGCTGTGATGAAGGGAAGGCTGATAGAGGATGTTGTAACACCTGAAAGCTCAATCTTTGCCTTCTCTGCAGCTTCCTTAAGTCTCTGCATTGCCATCTTGTCGCCGCGAAGGTCAATGCCCTGCTCTGCCTTAAAGCCGTCAGCAAGCCAGTTGATAATTCTCTGGTCGAAATCGTCACCGCCGAGACGGTTATTACCTGCAGTTGCAAGAACTTCCTGAACACCGTCGCCCATCTCGATGATGGAAACGTCGAAAGTACCGCCGCCAAGGTCATAAACCATAACCTTCTGCTCGTTCTCCTTATCGATACCGTAAGCGAGAGCTGCAGCTGTAGGCTCGTTGATAATTCTCTTTACCTCGAGGCCTGCGATGCGGCCTGCGTCCTTTGTTGCCTGACGCTGTGCGTCTGTGAAGTATGCGGGAACCGTGATAACTGCCTCTGTTACTTTGTCACCGAGGTAAGCTTCTGCATCTGCCTTGAGCTTCTGGAGAACCATTGCGGAAATCTCCTGAGGTGTGTAGCGCTTGTCATCAATCTTAACGCCGAAATCTGTACCCATCTGGCGCTTGATTGAAGATATCGTACGGTCGGGGTTTGTGATAGCCTGACGCTTTGCGACCTGGCCTACCATTCTTTCGCCATCCTTGCTGAATGCAACAACAGAGGGTGTTGTGCGTGCGCCTTCAGCGTTTGCGATAACTACGGGCTCGCCGCCTTCGATAACTGCTACGCATGAGTTTGTTGTACCAAGGTCAATACCGATTACTTTTGCCATAATTAATTACTCCTTTTGTATAATGAAAATATTTTAAACTTAATTTAATTTGCAACCTGTACAGTTGCACAGCGGATTATTTTGTCGCCCAGCTTGTAGCCTTTTGCAAAAACCTGAGCAACAACGCTTTCACCGAAATCCTCGCTGTCGATGTGCATTACTGCATTGTGCATCATCGGGTCAAACGCCTCACCCGGCTCACCAAAGGCTTCAACACCAAGCTTCTTAAAGATGTCGGCAAACTGAGTGAATATCATCTCCATACCCTTCTTGTAAGTCTCATAATCTGCCGAAGCATTTGAGGATGCACGCTCAAAGTTGTCGATAACGGGAAGTATCTCACCGATGATGTAGGCTTTGATATCTCCGTTAAGCGCATCCTTCTCGCGTTGAGTACGTTTACGGTAGTTATCATACTCTGCGGCAAGTCGGAGGTACTGATTCTTCTGCTCTTCAAGCTCTGCCTGAAGCTCAGCCGATTTGTCAGCTTTTTTCTTAGCTTTCTTTTCTTTTTTCTCTTCCTTTTCTTCTGCTGCCGTTACGTTTTCCTTTTCTTCCATTTTTAACCTTCCTTCCTGTTATTCTTCCAACGTTTCGGTAAGTATTTTACCTACAAGGCCCGAAACGAACTGCATGTAGGGAATAAGCTTTGCATAGTCAAGCCGGGTCGGACCGATAATACCGAGCGCACCCGACCGTTCACCGTTGATATCGTAATGCGAAATTATAACGCTTGAATTTGACAGCTGTTTATATTCGTTTTCTGTGCCGATTCGTATGTCTACGTCATCTTTGCCTTTTGCAATAAGCTTTGCAATCGGGTCACCTTTGCGCAAGAATTCCATCAGCTCAATTACGTTACTGCCAAGCTCCCTGTGATTAAACAGGTTTGACTGACCTTCAAGCAGCACGTCTGACTTGAGTGCATCCTCCGCAAGGTCGGCAAGTGCCACAAAAAACGGGGACATCTCAAGCGCAAACTCACCCAGCGAAGCAACAAGCGTCTGAAGCATTACCGTACCGATATCCTCAAGAGGTTTGCCGATAAAGTGCGATGCGCAAACGCTGTAAAACCGTTCAACAGTCTGCTGAGTGATCGGCATATCACTTCTGCATGCCTTGCTTTTGAGTGTGCCTGCCGAGGTGAGAAGAACAATCATCGCCGTACGGTTGCTGACCGGAACAATCTCCGCCCTGCGCACCGTTGCCCTCTCGCCTGACGGCAGTGTTGTGATCGCCGCACAGTTTGTGAGTTTTGCTATAACCTCGCCCGCCTTTTCAAGCAGCTGCTCAGGGTCACCGCTGCCGGATGAAACCGTTTTGGTGATGCTCTTGCAATCTGCCTCGTTAAGCTCAACCTTATTCATAAGCTTATCGATATAGTAGCGATAGCCGAGGGTTGTGGGCACACGACCTGCTGACGTATGGGGTTGTTCGAGGTAGCCCATATCTGCCAGGTCCGCCATCTCGTTACGGATTGTTGCAGAAGAAACGGAAAAGTCAAGCTCGGTAAGAAGATTTTTTGAGCCGACAGGCTCGCCCGTGCGGATATAGCTTTCAACTACAGCGGCAAGAATTTTCTGCTTGCGTTCGGTCATATCCATAGTCTGATCCGTCTCCTTTCTGCTTGTGCTAATTTTAGCACTCAATTGTTTCGAGTGCTAAACTATACATATAATATATCCGAATCCGCATAATGTCAAGGGTTTTTTACCAATATTTTTTGTAAACACTTTATTAATTAAAAACAACTGTGTTACACAGCCAAAAGGCAGGTGCCCGACGGCACCTGCCCCAATAAACAACTGTTAACCGAAGAGAACACTGTTGACGATGCTCTCAAGTCGCTCCTGCTTGCCCGACATGGGAATATCGGTCTTCTTAATCTCAGCCGCATATGCTGCAAGCTCTTCCAGTGAAGTCTCACCTGCAACGATTTTTGCACCGATTCCATCGTTGAAGCTTGCATACTTATCGGCAACAAAGCCGTCAAGTCTGCCGTCTTCAATAAGCTGTGCCGCCTTGATGAGGCCGAGTGCAAACGTATCCATACCAAGAATATAGCTTTCAAACATATCTTCGTACGTATTGCTGGGTCTGCGGCACTTAGCATCAAAGTTGAATCCGCCGGTAAGACCACCCGCTTTGATTACCTCGTACATACACATTGTCGCTTCATATACGTCGAAGGGGAATTCATCCGTATCCCAACCCAGGAGGTAATCGCCCTGGTTAGCATCAATGCTGCCGAGCATACCGTTGATGGCTGAAACGCGAAGCTCGTGCTGGAAGGTGTGGCCCGCAAGCGTTGCGTGGTTAGCCTCTATATTCATCTTGAAATCCTTATCAAGACCGTACCGGCGAAGGAAGCCGATTGCCGTTGCGGCATCAAAATCGTACTGATGCTTCATAGGCTCCTTCGGCTTGGGCTCGATATAGAAGTCACCCGTAAAGCCGATCTTTCTGCCATAATCGACAGCCATATGCATAAGGCGTGCAATATTCTCCTGCTCAAACTTCATATCTGTATTGAGAAGAGTCTCATACCCCTCTCTGCCACCCCAGAAAACGTAGCCCTTGCCACCGAGTTTAACGGTGAGGTCGAGCGCTTTCTTGATCTGAGCAGCGGCAAAACAGTAAACCTCTGCAGAGTTTGTGCTTCCTGCACCGTTCATAAATCGGGGGTTCGAGAACATATTGGCTGTGCCCCAGAGGCACTTGATGCCTGTTTCGTTCATCTTTTCGAGCATATAGTCGGTGATTTCGTCGAGCCTTGCGTTTGTAACATTGATATCGTCTGCTTCAGGCACAAGGTCAACATCGTGGAAACAGAAATACTCAACACCGAGCTTCTGCATAAACTCAAAGCCTGCATCAACCTTTGCCCTTGCGTGCTCCATCGTGCCCTTCTCATCAGCACCAAAAGATTTGTCCGCAGTATCTCTGCCGAACATATCCGTACCTGCCGCACCGAGGTTATGCCACCAAGCCATTGCAAAGGGAAGATAATCCTTCATAGGTTTGCCCATAACCATTTTTTCTGCATCGTAGAATTTGAAAGCGAGAGGATTTGTGCTCTTTGAACCCTCATAAGCTATTTTGGAAATACCGTTGAAAATTTCGCTCATATTCTTATTCTCCTTATTTTAATCCTGAAAACACCGACTTGAGAGACGGATAAATCTGCCTGAAGATTTCATATTTTTTGTTATAAAGTGCAGTCAGCTCACCGCTGGGATAAACCGTATCGGATATCTCAACAAGCTTATCGCAAGCCTCGGCAACAGATTCAAACTCACCGCAGCCGACCATTGCAAGAATTGCACCGCCGTATCCCGGACCCTGCTCTGTTTTAACTGTGTCAAGCTGTATACCAAGCACGTTTGCCATAATCTTTTTCCACAGTACACTCTTCGCACCGCCGCCGCAGATGTTACTTGCATTTATTTCGATACCGAGCGATTTTGCAACCTCAAAGCTGTCACGTATTGCAAAGGCAACGCCCTCAAAAACAGCCTGAAGCATATCCGCCCTCGTCGTATCCATACTCATACCGAGGAATGTGCCCCGTGCAAACGTATCGTTTATCGGACTGCGCTCACCCATAAGATAGGGCAAAAAGTATACGTTGTTTCTGCCGAGCTTTGAATCGGTTATCGGAGCCTGATTGGATGTGTAATCATCATCACGCAGGATATCCTCCATAAACCACTTGTTGCACGATGCGGCAGAGAGCATACAACCCATAAGGTGATAACAGCCGTCCGCGTGTGCAAAGGCGTGAAGTGCATTATTCGGATCAACACCGAATTTGCTGCTTGAAATAAATATCGTGCCCGACGTACCGAGAGATATGTTGCACTTGCCGTTACCGACAGTACCCGTGCCGATTGCTGCTGCGGCGTTATCGCCTGCGCCGGCAACAACCTTAACGTTACAACCGAGACCGAGCATATCCGCAACCGCTGCCTTAACGGTACCAATTACGTCACTGCTCTCGTAAAGCTTAGGCATCTGCTCTGCGGTAACACCGCAAACCCCAAGCATTTTATCCGACCAGCATTTATTCCTGACATCAAGCAGAAGCATACCCGAAGCATCAGAATAATCGCAGGAATGAACACCCGTCAGCATATAGTTGACGTAATCCTTGGGCAGCATTATCTTTTTGATTTTTGCAAAAAGCTCAGGCTCATTATCCCTCATCCACAGTATCTTCGGTGCGGTAAAGCCTGCAAAAGCGATATTTGCCGTATTTGCACTGAGCACATCCTTACCGATGACCCCGTTAAGGTAATCCACCTGGCTTTGTGTTCTGCCGTCGTTCCACAAAATTGCCGGACGGATAACCTCATCGTTCTCATCCAGCACAACAAGACCGTGCATCTGACCACCCGCACCGATGCCTGCAATCTGAGATTTATCGACATCTGCCGTCAGCTGTGCAATACCGCCCTTAACAGCCTGCCACCAATCGGCAGGGTTTTGCTCAGACCAGCCCGACTTCGGATAACAGACAGGATATTCCTTTGATACCTCGCCGAGTATATCGCCGCGCTCATTCACAAGCAGCAGTTTAACCGCCGACGTGCCGAGATCTATGCCTATGTAAAGCATCTGCACACCATCCTTTAACGATAATATAGTATTAATTATAGTAATTTAGCTGCCGTCGGTCAATCAATTTTAAAATTTTTTCCATTCGTATTATCTGCACAAACCCGGCCCATACTTTCATCATCTGCAAGGAGGGTATCGGAACAATGCATTTTAACAAGGTTGAGATTTGCGGAGTAAACACGGCAAAGCTTAAGGTGCTGAAAGAAAGCGAAAAGCGCGAGCTGCTTGAAAAAACAAAGCACGGAGACAAAAAGGCACGTGAGGAGCTTGTAAACGGCAACCTCCGGCTTGTGCTCAGCGTAATTCAGCGGTTTTCAAACAGAAACGAAAATATGGATGATCTCTTTCAGGTCGGATGCATCGGCCTGATAAAGTCCATAGATAACTTTGATATTAACCAACAGGTGCGGTTTTCCACCTATGCCGTACCTATGATTGCAGGTGAAATAAGGCGTTATCTGCGCGATAACACACCGATCAGGGTCAGCCGCTCAATGCGCGACACCGCCTACCACGCAATTCAGGTGCGAGAAAGGCTGACAAACGAGTTTGACAGAGAACCCACGATAACGGAAATCGCAAATGAAATGGGGCTGAAAAAAGAGGACGTTGTGATTGCACTTGAGGCAATAGTTGACCCCGTATCGCTGTACGAGCCTGTATACAGCGACGGAGGCGACACAATATACGTTATGGACCAGATAAGCGACAGTTGCTCGGACGAAGGATGGATAGACGAAATGATGATATACCAGTCGATTGAAAATCTTTCGGACAGAGAGAAAAGAATTTTAAACCTAAGGTTTATGAAAGGTATGACACAAATTGAGGTAGCAAGTGAAATAGGTATATCCCAAGCGCAGGTATCACGCCTTGAGAAGGGCGCTCTGCGCAAAATCAAAAACCACGAATAAAGCACACTGCCGTTAAAGCTGTTGACAAGCGCTCTGTTAAGGAGTATAATGGCCTCACAATCAAAAATGAGTGGTGGAGTCTGTCATAGGGCACCCCGTGTGTTCTATTTGTTTTGGGTTGTAATTGGTCAACAAACGCTTTAGGCGTCCTTTTACGATTATACGGCAGAATCCTTTTCTTGAGGATTCTGCTTATTTTTTGACAAATTCCGCTACACCGTACATGGAGGAAACAGTATGACTCCCATTACCATCACCGCACTTGTCCTCTTCGCAGTAACCTACATACTGATGATGGCATTTCAAAAAATCAGGCCGTACGTAACAGTCGCCTCGGCTTTCATCTTTATTATCCTGGGTCTTACAGCATCGTTCAACCCTGCTTCGCCTTTCTTCGAGCTTGCAGACGGCACACATTTTTCATTCGGCATCATCCAGGCACTCACCGAAATCGACTGGAACGTAATTATGATGATTGCCGGCACAATGGGCACGGTCTACCTTTTTATCGAGTCAAAAATGCCGCAGCTTATGTCCGACATCCTAATTTCAAAAATGCCAAACGTCAAATGGACTGTCGTTGCGCTCTCACTTTTCGCGGGCATCGTATCCGCTTTTGTTGACAACGTTGCTACAGTGCTTATGATTGCACCGGTTGCTCTCGCTTTCTGCAAAAAGATAAACATTTCACCCGTTCCGTCAATCATCTGTATTGCCGTTTCTTCCAACCTTCAGGGTGCGGCAACGCTTGTAGGCGACACGACATCAATCCTTCTTGCCAAGCAGGCTAACCTCGACTTTTCCGATTTCTTTGTAGACCGCGGCAAGCCCGGTATGTTCTGGGTTGTTGAGGCAGGCGCAGTTGTAAGCGCTCTCATCATTCTGTTTATGTTCCGCAAAGAAAAAGACAAAATCACATTCAACACACGCACAAAGGTTGAAGATAAATTCCCAACCCTCCTTCTTGCCGGCACGGTTGTTGCACTCATAGCTGTATCTTTTATTCCATACAAGGATTCAGCAGCGCCGGGTCAGCTCTGCAAACCGGACATCACAAACGGTATAATCTGCATCGCATTCTTCCTTGTCGGTATTATCCGCGAGCTGCTCATAAAAAAGAACAAAGATATTGTCAAAAACGCATTCAAAGAAATTGACTACTACACAATCATTCTTCTCGCCGGACTTTTTGTTGTTATCGGCGGCATCAGCAACGCAGGTGTTATCGATGTTATCGGTCAGGCTATCAAGAGCCTTGGCGGCGGATCGCCCTTTGTGGTTTATACAATCATCGTATGGATGTCCGTTCTCCTTTCCGCATTTATCGATAACATTCCGTACACGGCAACAATGCTTTCCATCGTTCCTGTTATCGCTCAGGGTGTAGGCATTGAGCCCACCCTGCTCTACTACGGTCTGCTTTGCGGTGCAACCCTCGGAGGCAACCTCACACCCATCGGTGCAAGCGCAAACATCGCAGGTATCGGTATACTGCGAAAAGAAGGCCACGAAGTAAAGGCAACAACATTTATGAAATACGGTATACCATTCACAATGGCAGCAGTTATCACCGGATATGTACTTCTCTGGATTATCTGGAAACCGTAAAACAAAGCAAAGACAGTCACTCAAAAGTGTGGCTGTCTTTTATTTTGCAAAATAGCAAATTTTATATTTATTTTTTCTGTATTTGTGGTATAATTAGAAAAACTTCCTCATCAAGGAGAATTCAGCTATGAGCGAATACAAAACTACCTGGGGCGAAAAGCTCGGCTACGGTGTCGGTGCTGTCGGACTCGACCTATCCTACGGTCTTTTCTACTCCTACCTTGCCTACTATCTTTCAAGCGTGCTCGGCCTTGCCGAAGGATTTCTTATTCTCCTCACCCCTCTTGCAAGAATATGGGACGGAATCAATGACCCGATGATGGGTTCAATCGTTGACAGCACAAAAACAAAAATCGGCAAATACAGGCCGTGGATTCTCATCGGCGCCGTATCCAATGCAGTTGTGCTTTCACTTCTCTTCACCTCATTCGGTATGAGCGGCACAAAGCTCTATATCTATATCGCTGTTATGTACGTGCTCTGGGGTATGACAAACACAATGGTCGATATCCCCTACTGGTCAATGGTGCCCAGCTTCACAAACGACCCGAAAGACAGAAACCTCATCGCAACCGTTGCCCGCACATTCAGCGGCATCGGCCAGGGACTTATTTCAATTCTCACACCAATCATTCTGCCCAAGCTTTCAAGCGGTATGACAACCGACAAGGGCTACAGCGCATCCGGTTTTTCAAAGTGGGCAATAATTTGCGGTGGTTTTCTCATTGCTTTTGCCCTTATTTCTTTCTTTTCAACCAAGGAAAGAAATGTTGTATACAGCAACGATAAGTTCAGCTTCAAAAAAGTGCTCAGGGTTCTCAAGAACAACGATCAGCTTGTTGTTTTTATGGTTTTCGCCATGATTTCAAACGCCGGCTGGTACCTCACAAGCGGCACTGCCGTTTACTTCTTCACAGACGTACTCGGTGACCCGGAAGCACAGAGCCTATTCTCAACAATCGGTGCTGTCGGCTCGGCACTCGGTCTGCTCGTCATTCCGCTGCTTAGCAAGAAATTCTCAAACCGCACAATCTATCAGATTTCGCTCAGCCTTGCTATTACGGGATATGTGCTTATGTTTGTTTTCGGCCCCGTACTTCGAATCAACATTGCACTTGACCTGAGCTACACACTTGCAAGCATCGGTATCGGCTCAATGTTTGTAAACCAGACTATTTTCCTTGCAGATATCGTTGACTACGGCGAATATAAAACAGGCAAAAGAAGCGAAAGCATCACCTTCTCAATGAAAGGTTTCCTCCAGAAGATGGCATACACGATTCAGACAATCGTGCTCTTTGGCGGTCTTGGTATGATGAACTACAACGAGCAGATAAAAGTTCACTCCCTCAACAATGAAACAAAGTCGGTTATCGGCATCATCTGCTTTGCTATTCCGCCCGTACTTATGCTCGTTTCGCTTCTAATTTTCCGCTTCAAATTCAAACTCCACGGTGAGCTGCGCACAAAGGTGCACGACCACATCGCAGGAAAAAGAGCAAAGGCAAATTAACGTATGCAGCTGAATTTCAAAAACTCACAGTTTAAAATAATGCAGGTTGCAGATACGCAAGAGGGCAAAAACGTCAGCCCCGACACACTCGCCCTTATAAACGCTGCAATCGAGAAAGAATCGCCCGACCTTGTTGTATATTCGGGCGACCAGATATGGAATTACGCCTCATTCAAAGGCAACCGCGACACGGTAAGGGACGTGCTTTTCAAGCTCACCGAGCCTGCGCATTCAAGAGGCATTCCCTTTACCGTATGCTTCGGCAACCATGACAGGCAGGTAGGCCTGTCTAACGAAGAGCAGCTTGAAATCTACCGTTCAATTCCTTGCTTTGTCGGTGACAGTGCCGAGGGAATTGACGGCTGTGCAAACCACGTTATTGAGATTGCAGACGGTGACGACGTAAAATTTTTACTCTATTGCATCGACAGCAACACGAGCCTTAAAATCGGCTACGATAACGTGCACGAAAACCAGATTGAATGGTACAGAAAAACGCGCGACGAATACGAAAAGAAATGTGGCTCGCTTATACCCTCAATCGTAATTCAGCACATACCCGTCCCCGAGGTTTTCGAGCTTCTCAATGAGGTAAAAAAAGGAACAAAGGGTGCTGTGCAGGGTTTCCGCAACCATAAGGGTAAGTGGTATACCCTCAACAGAGCAAGGGTCAATGCAAACGGCTTTATGAAAGAATCACCTGCCGACCCGATGGAAAACAGCGGCGAATTTGCCGCAATGGCAGAAAAAGGCGACGTAATCGGCATATATTTCGGCCACGACCACATAAACTCCTTCAACGGCAAGGTAAACGGCATTGATGTCGGCTATACGCAGGGCGCAGGATTTCACATATACGGTCCGGGGCATGACAGAGGTGTTAGAATGATCAATCTCAACCCCGACGGCACATTTGAAACCTACGATCTGAGATACAGAAGCCTTGTGGGCAAAAAGGTGAAAGAAAAGTTCCGGTTTGCTTTTTATCAGATAATGCCGACAAACGTATACGACGCTGTGTCAAGAGTGCTCAAGGTGCTCGGAATAGCAGCGGCAGTAACAGTAATCGCAGCAGTCATCATAAGCCTGCTCAAATAAAAAAACGGAGGTCAACAGTATGCTCAACGGAGTAAAAGAGTTATTGTGCAAATCCTTCCCCAACGCGACAAAAGACATCGGTGACTACACAAACAAAGAGCGCAACGTCTACCTAATAGGTATGTTCGGCCAGAACCTTATCTATGCAATCATCGGCTCGGTGCTCCAGGTATTCTACACCGACGTGCTTATCATACCGCCGCTCGCACTCACCATTATCATGGGCGTTTCCCGAATCTGGGACGGACTCAACGATATATTTATGGGCACGGTTGTTGACAGAACGCACACCCGCTGGGGCAAGTGCAGACCGTACCTCAAATTTGTCCCTATGCCCGTCGCGATAATGACAATTATCCTCTTCCTTCCGCTCACCAATCTTCCCGTTGCGGCAAAGATAATTTTTGTTATCATCAGCTATCTTCTCTGGGAAACGATTTATACGCTCGGCGATATTCCGCTGTGGGGTGTCACCTCGCTTATGACTCCCGATGAGCAGAAGCGTGCAAAGCTCATCTCTGCCGCAAGAACGGTTTCAAGCGTCGGCAGTATCATAATCGTAGCATTCTACCCTATAAAAGACCTGTTTGGTGCTATCGACCTTGGTCTATTCGCAAACACAGGTAAAGCCAACTCCGACCTTGCTTATTTTTCGGAGCCTCAGGGCTACCTGTTTGCCGTTGCGGCAATCGCTCTCGTGGGCGGTATTCTCTTCCGCACACCGTTCCCCTTCATCCGCGAAAGAATCACCCAGGCACCTAAAGAGAAAGACAAAACCTTCAAAGAAAATCTGCGCATTATGTGGCAGAACAAGCTTTTCCTGCGTGCAATGGCAGCAAATATCCTCGGCTGCACAAAAACGCTTATGCTCACAGCAGGTATGTATTTCTGCAAGTGGGTATACGGTAACGGCGGCGACGAAACGCTGTGGCTCGTAAAACTCGGCGGCCCGTTCCTTATCGGTATGATAATCGCAATGAACATAAGCACAAAAGTTGCCGCAAAATTCGGCAAAAAGAAGACGTACCTTGTCACGGCATACCTCAACGCCGTGCCTTACGTGCTCATCTTCTTCGTCGGCTTTGAGCATATAATCTTTATGGCTGTTATGCTCTTCATCAGCGGTTTCCTCACAGGCTTCTCAACCGTTTACAACACAACAATGGTTGCAGACAGCATAGACTATATGGAGCATAAGACAGGCGTTAGAAACGACGGCGTATTCTTCTCCGGCCTCAACTTTGTATCAAAGCTCACGGCAGCCATTACGGCTATTGTCACAAACGGTGTCCTTGCAACGGTCAATTACGAGGAAACGATCAAGACCCTCGGCGCAGCAATCGAAAAGGCTGCCAACCTCGGCCAGGTATTCACCCTCAACTTTGCTCAGGATTATCCCGATATCACAACAGCCCTGCTTATCCTCATCACCTTTATCCCTGCCGCAGGCTGCGTTCTTCAGGCTCTCCCGATTCACGGCTACAAGCTTTCAGAGGCTGAGCACGAGAAGATTCTTGAAGAGCTCAAGGAAATGAGAAAAGAAAATGAGTGAGATTGACAACGCACGATATATTGCAGACCACGATTATCACATTCACTCAACGGTTTCGCTGTGCTGCCACGATGACAGCCAGACCCCCGAAGCAATTCTGAGTTATGCGAAGCTTAACGGATTCAGCTCAATCTGTCTGACAAACCACTTTTGGGACGAAGCGGTTGAAAGCGAAATTTTCCTGCGTCCCTACTTTATTGCCAAGGAATGCGGATGCAGGTTTTACCTTGGCAGCGACTCGCACAAAGCTTCGGCACTTGTCGGCACCAAAGAAAACTTCGAACACGTTATCGAAACGCTCAACCTTCGCGAATCCGATAAATTCAAACTTAAAACAACATAAAAAAAAGCACCGCAGAAGTACGTTTTGTACAACTGCGGTGTTGTTTTTATATTCTCTTTTACGGAAGCACATTACCTGCCGCACGGTAGATTTCGTACCATTCTTCACGCGTGAGTCTGATTTCGCTTGCCTTGATACAATCAACAAGACGTGTCAGGTTTGTTGTGCCGGTAACCGGTTGCATTCTTGCAGGGTGGCGGAGAATCCACGCAAAAGCAACTGCTGTTTTGGATGCACCATATTTCTCACCTATCTCCTCAAGCTTTTTGTTAACCTCGGGAAATTTTTCGTTATCAACAAAACAGCCTTCAAAAAAGCCATACTGCATAGGTGACCACGGCTGAATCGTTATTTTATTGAGGCGGCAATAGTCGAGCACACCGCCGTCACGGTTTACGGCAGAATCGTTATACATATTCACATTAATCCCCGACTGAATCATCGGTGCGTGCATAACGGAAAACTGAAGCTGATTGACACAAAGCGGCATATCCATGCAGGCCTGCAGCAACTGCATCTGATACGGATTCTGGTTTGAAACACCGAAATGGCGCACCTTACCCGAAGCCTTAAGCTCATCAAACGCTTTCGCAACCTCTTCGGGTTCCATAAGCGCGTCGGGTCTGTGCAGAAGAAGCACATCAATATAATCCGTGCCCAGTCTTTTAAGGCTGCCCTCCACCGACTGAGTGATATGCTCATAAGAAAAATCAAACCTACCGGGACGGATGCCGCATTTGGTCTGGATTATCAGATTCTCTCTCGGAATTGACGCAATCGCCTTGCCGAAAACGGTTTCGCTCTTACCGCCGCCGTAAATATCGGCATGATCAAAAAACACCGCACCGTTTTCAACAGCTGTGTTCACAAAAGCTGAAGCTTCCTTTTCGTCCATATTGCTGATTCGCATACAGCCTACCGCAACCGTCGGCACCTTCAGGCCGCTTTTTCCAAGATCAATACTGTACATAAAACACACTCCTGTCTTTATTTCGTCTTACAAACTGATATCGATTTTATATTCACTGTCAATCAGAATATAATCATGTCCGTTCGCAACTGCAAGTTCTTTCTTCTTCGTATTATCGCTCAGCACCCCGTCAAGCGTGCAATCATCTTCAATGCGGTTTTCAATCACACAGGCATATTTTTTTATATCGTCAAAGTGATTTCTGATATAGTTTTCACTCATCACAAGGCAGTAATATTTTATCTGCTCAAGATATTCCTTATTAAAATCGGCTTGCCAATCAAACGGAATATAGCAGCCCTCAACTGTAAGATTCTGTTTGTTTTCAACCGCAGTTTTTATAATCTCACGCACAATCGGCCACAAATACACCGTCAGCGCTGCTTCATCGCTCAGCGGTGTGAGGTTGGTGTTGCCGCTACGGATAAGACCCATTTTCAGGTGATCGACCGAAAGATAAGGATATTTATACTTTTCGAGCAGCTTTTGTGCCAGTGCTGTTTTTCCGGTGTGCGATGCGCCGGTTATGATTACAACCATTGTCCGTCTCCCCGATTAAATTTCGATTAATAAAATTATAGCATAACTGTTGCAATTTACAACTCAATTTTTATATTGTCAAAATGAAAAAAATATATTATATTTAGGTTAATACTGTAACGGAAGGTGAACAAAAATGTCATTCGGCGAAATTTTAAACCACGTCAAACAGATTGTATGCGCTCTCTTTGCACTTATCCTGCCTTTTTTCGGCATAGGTACGGTTGAAAACTACGGCTCCAAAGCACCCGAAACTGATGAAGTAACCAGAATCATGTCATTCAACGTACGCAACGGTGAACACGACCGCGGCAAAGACGTGCCGCAATTTATCGCGGACTATATGCCCGACTCAGTCGGGCTTCAGGAATGTGAGGGTACTTGGTATATGACCCTGAACACACACTTAAAAGCTAAATACGGCATAGTAGGTGTAGGCAGGCTCACAGGCATCAAATGCATCGGTGAAGCAACGGCGATTATGTACCGCAAAGATAAATATGACCTTGTGGACAGCGGCACATTCTGGCTGTCCGAAACACCCGAAAAGGTTTCAATCGGCTGGGACGCAAAGCACCACAGAACCTGCACATGGGTAACGCTCCGAAACAAACAGACAGGCGAACAATACGTTCACATCAACACTCACCTTGACCATATGGGCGAGCAGGCACGCACAAACGGACTTGCTCTCATACTGGAAAAAGCCGAAAGTTTTGATTTACCCGTAGTAGTAACCGGCGATTTCAACTTCGAGAAAACCGACCCGCTTTACACACAGCTTATTTCAGGCAACCTTACAGATACGCAGGACGTTGCAGAAAAAACAATGTACGGCAAAACCTACCACGCTTATAACGGCGGTGAAGACGGCGAGCCGATTGATTTCATCTGTATAAACGAAAAAATTACGTCTGTAAAAGAATACCGTATAGTAAGAGATATTTACGGCGACACCTATATTTCAGACCACTACCCCATATTCGCAGATATTGTTTTCTGAAAAGTTATATAACAACACCGCAGCTGTTACCAAGTGCATCAACTGCGGTGTTTCTTTTATTATGCTTTTACGGGAATGCCGTAATCAAACGACGGCATAAGCGCAAGCTTAAACAAGTTCATTCTGTGCCTTCTGTCAATCATCTGTTTCTTCTCTTCGTCTGCTATTTCACCCGTACGGATGTAAGTGTCAAGCTCTGCATAGGTAAAACCCAGATTTTCCTCATCGCTTTTGCCGCAGAGTCCGTCGATAGGTGTTTTATCAACCAGCTCACGCGGCACACCGAGCTCATAGCCTATCTGCTTGATTTCGGTTACGGTGAAGTTGCTCATCGGTGAAAAATCACCTACAGAATCGCCATAGCGTGTTGAGTAGCCGACCCAATCCTCCGAGAGGTTGCAGGTGTTGCAAACGCGTCCGTTACAGCTCTGCGATACGGCATAGAGCGTTGACATTCTGATTCTGGGCGGAATATTCTGCACGGTCTGTGCAGTTATCTGCAAATCGGCAGGCATATTTTTGAGCACGGCATCAACAGCATCCTTAACGTTGACAACATAATGCTTTATGCCCAGATGATTAACCAACATATATGCCTTATCAATATCGTGCTGCTCACCCTGCGGCATAAGCACACCTATAACACGGTCTTTGCCCAGAGCCTCAACGCAGAGAGCAGCCGCAATCGAGCTGTCCTTGCCGCCCGAAATGCCTATCAACGCATTACAGCCCTTACCGTTTTCTTCAAAAAAATTGCGAATCCATTCCACACAGGCATCCTTTGCTTTTTTTGCATCAAACATAATAAATTCTCCTTCTTAATATATCATTCTCCGATAACGTCAATCTGGCACATCTTCATAGTTGCAAGTGCTGCTGAGTGTGTCTGCGGTGTAACGCCTGCGCAGCAGGAAGCATCGACCTTAACGTCTGCATCAGGGAAAAACGCCTTTATGATAAGTGCATTTGAAACAACGCATATATCTGTGCAAAGGCCTACAAGCTCAACAGCCTCAAGCGATTCCTCGCACCAATTCGACCAACCGAAATTCGGTTTATCGATTATCTTGCACCCTTCAATATAAAGCCCGTCTGCAATCGCCCAGCCGTCAGTGCCTTTGATGCAGTGCGGCACGGGCAGCTTTTTGCCTTCGGGGGTTTCAAGATAATTCTCGGAGTGAGTATCCCTTGTAAAAATTATCTCATCACCGTTATCAACATATTCTTTGATTTTAGCCTTAACGGCAGGAACAATTGCAACTGCCTCTTTTGTGCCGAGCGCCATATCGATAAAATCGTTCTGCATATCAATAACTATCAGCGTCTTTTTCACGGTAACATCTCCTTAAGGTCAGCTTGCTTTAATTATACACCCATATATTTTTTTCTCAATAGTATTTGAAAATTTTGACAAAAAAATTCAGCAGTACCCTCTCAATCTTGCTTTTGACGGTGCTTTATGATAAAATGAAAAAGTTGAAGGAGCGTGAAAAAATGCAGCCGACAGTAAGCATCATTATTCCGGTGTACAATATCGAAAATTATATAGCAAACTGCCTGGAAAACGTGCTTAACCAGAGCTACAACCGGCTTGAAATAATCTGCGTTGACGACGGAAGCACTGACAGCTCAGCTGAAGTAATACGCAGCTTTTCCAAAAATGACAGCAGAATTGTTTACGTTAATCAATGCAACTCCGGTGTTTCAGTCGCCCGCAACAAAGGGCTTGAAGCAGCAACAGGCGATTACGTTTTCTTCCTCGACGGTGACGATTACCTGCACACGCAGGCTATTGAGATACTTGTTGAAGGCGCTTTGAAGACAGGCGCAGAGATGGTCTGCTCAGATTATACGGTTACGGAAAGTCTGAGTGAAAAAGGCGAAGAATACCTCACGCGTAATTTCACGCAAACGGATTTCAACACACTGTTCACCAAAGGAAAAGCACTCGGCAAGTGCTGCTTTGCCAAGCTCATAAAAGCAGATATTGCAAAAAAAATTCGTTTTTTTGACGGTGTTGCAATGGGCGAAGACGGTTGCTACATCGTACTGCTGCTCAACGAAAACATAAACGTATACGTAACGGATATACCGCTGTACTACTATTACAGACGTCCGGGCTCAGCAACAAAATCCGCATTGAACGAGAAGAAGCTCACCATCGTCAACGCTTACGACAGGCTTTGCGATACACTTGCCGATACGGACAACGGACAGATAAAAGCGTTTGCGCTGAGGGCTGTTTTTTATCAGCTCAATAATAAACGCAGGCTTTATAAGGGCACGGAATTTGAACAGCTTGCAGAAAAAACCTGCAAACAAGTAGGCGCAAAGCACATCAAGGCATTTATGAAAGAAAAAAACATCAGCCTCAAGATAAGGCTGATGCATTTATTGAGATTCAAATTCAGATTTATAAAATAAACCAAACACCGCAGTCGGTACGTACCAGTATCAACTGCGGTGTTTTTACATTACGATATAACAACAGTCCTTGTCATCAATGCCGATAAATTATAGCCATCCCATATCAGATCAAAATCCATTGTTTTTCCTATTGGAACTACCCTGTCTATACCTTTCACTCCCGCTTGCAAAAGCGGAATTACTGTGTCCTTATCGCCGATATAAGCTACTGTCTGACATCTCTTATCGTCACAAATCGATTTAATCGAGCAGATATCGCTGCAATCAAACTCGTAAAAATATCCGCTGTTATCGCGATAATCCATCAGGGTATCCGTTATTTTTGAAACCGCAACCCTTACAATCAAATTATCCTTATGAGGAAGCACCTTCAGGTCATCGAGCGCAACAGCGGCCATAAAACACTTAGTCAGCTTGTTAACGCCCTGAATAGCTTGGAAAGTATACTTTTCCTCTGCAACCTCATGTGCCTTTTCCCAGAATTCTTTTTTTGCCTCTTCAATACGGTTACCAATCCACACTATTACCCTTGGGCTGGTACATGCATTCTGGTCTGACAAAAACGTGTCGTTATAAAAATCTTCCGCTACCTTTCTTTTGTCTTCGATGCATAAATATTTATCGGAATCAATAACAGCTATAGAATACCTGTCTGCAAACGTTATCTCCCCCGAACGCGGCGGCAACGGCGATTTGCGCAGTTCTTCTATCGTACTGTCTCCACCCCATACAACCCTTACATCCGCGACAGAGCTGAACATATCGTTGAGCGCTTTATCACGTGCGTAACGCACGCACATAACATACGGCTGCATATCCGTATGCTCACGCAGCGCTTTGTTGAATGCATCCGTCAGAATTGTAACCTGCGGAAAATCTTTACTCGGCACTCTGACAATATTTGCATTACCGTTAAGTAATCCCGCCACGAGGGAATATGCAAAGTTCACGGGAACATTCGACGGAGCTATATGAAAGGCAACGCCTCGGCCTATATGAAAACAACCGTCGTTAATCTCAAACCTCTGTTTAATTTTCAGAGTAGAGGCTTTTCGAATCCAGAAACCAAACGTTATAACATCCGGATAAGCTCTGCTTCTGCGATCATTCATTATTTCTTTCGATACGTCATTGAGGAAATCTATAATTCTGTCATCAAACGGAACCAGCGCCGGTACAGAAGCTATTTTTTCAGCAATATCTGCCGAACCGGTAAGATATGTGACTTTTCCGAGCAATTCTTTATCTAAACTTATCTGCATAGGTATCGCTGCAACCCCTTATCTCAGCATTCTTCAGCCTGCCGCTTATCTTAAAATATTTTCCCTTCCGTCCGCAAGGGCAGTTATCCGTTCCCAGCAGTACACCCTCATCTTCGGTGAGCAGGCTGTGACCCGGATACGATTCCGGAATTACGGAAACAACTTGAATAATGCCTGTTTCACCTACGTCTGCCTCAGTGAAATCCCACGGACGGCGAATAATAACATCCGAAAAAATGCTCGCATGAAGGTGTCCGCATTCGCACTCCATATAGATACAGCCCGTCTGCTCAACCATTCCGTAATAGTCGTGAATATTTTTTAAACTGCAAACGTCTTCCAGCCTCTTATGAAATTCATCGTGGCTTACCGCTTCGGATATCAACTTCTTCCACCCACCACCGTGAATCAGCACGCCGTCAGACAAATCAAACGTTATACCCTCGGCCTTAAGCCTCAACAGCTCTTTATAAAAATGCTGCCATATCATAAAGGTAAATCCGAAGAGAAGAATTTTTTGCCCTTTATTTGCTTCAAGAAAATCTCTTAACCCCTCAACGTCCAGGCGCATTTCATCATCCAGGGCATATATTTTTTTAGCTCCGAAAACTGAAAATCCCAGAATACCTGCGCCTCTTGCCGAAAACATAGCTCTGTTCTTAATCACACCGGGGCAGTCAATGATAATCATAGGCATACGAGCCGAGCCGGTAAACTCCTGAACGATCTTAACCATTGTCTTCTGTTGGTTTGCCGACGTTATTCTGTCAAGGTAAATCTTACTTACCGCTTGGCCTGTAGTTCCGGAGGACGTCATTGTTTTCACAATCTCTTCCTGAGAAACAGACTTCAAATCAAGCTCCTTAAAAAGACGCACAGGCAAAAAAGGAATATCCTTGTAACTCTTTACCCTATCAATATCAAAGCCTGCGGATTCAAGCATTTTCTTGTATTCAGGGCAGTTCTCCGTATGATGTACGGTTAATTCCGAAAGCCTTTCTGTGAGAAGCTCGTTCTTTTCTTTTTCACTTAACGAATACGGAGAAAGGCTCATTATCTCTTCAAATATCATATATTTTACCTCATCGTACTTATAAACGGTCTTCGCTTTTTCATCTGTAAAGTCTGTTAATCTCCTAAAAGCGGCAATACTCCCGCCTGCACACGGGAGTATGAATTATTTTGTATAATACTTTGCCAACTCTTTGTACAAAGTTTTTCCCGAGTCATTTTTCGGTATCTCATTAATTACAATCACCTTAAATGCCACCGGATTAAGCTTTGTTTTACCTATAACGTAATCCCTGACAGAGTCAGCCTTATCCTGCTCTGTAACAAAGATGTACATATGGTCATCAATGCCGGAACTTGCGACCTCGATATTAAATTCCGATTTTATCAGGCGATCTATTTCATCCAGATTTACTCTGTTTCCGTATATCTTAAGGAAGCGCTTTTTTCTTCCTACGATATAGTAAAAACCGTCATCGTCAAACTGAGCCATATCCCCTGTTACAAGCCTGCCGTGCCGCTCATCACCCTTTGCCAGATCATCACCGCATTCGGCATATCCGAGCGTTACATTGTCACCCTCATATACAAGCTCTCCGGGTGTATCGGATTTGTTTATTTCGTTTCCGTCAATATCAATAAGCGAAAACTTACCGCCGGGAATAGCTATGCCCATAGAGCCTTTCTTTTCAACAGCATATTCAAAAGGCAAATATCCCATTCTCGCAGTTGCTTCGCACTGGCCGTACATTACAATAAATTTCTTGTTGTTCTCGGCAGCAAAAACTGCAAATTTCTCATGCAGTTCCGGTGTCAGCTTTCCGCCTGCCTGAGTCATTGTACGCAGCGACGGCAGGTCCATACGCCAGAAGCGCAGCTTATCCAGCATTTCGTAAGTATACGGAACACCGCCGAAAGAAGTTGCCTTACGGTCCTTACAAAAAGACCAGAACTCCTTTTGCATCAGTGTCTTATCCGTAAGCAGAAGCGCAGCGCCCACTGCAAGATGCGTGTTTATTATTGAAAGGCCGTAAGTGTAATTCATCGGCAGCGTAGTTATAGGCCGCTCTGACGAATCCAACTCCAGATACTTTATAATTGAGTCTGTGTTTGACCTTATATTTGCATAAGACTGACGAACAAATTTAGGGCTTCCCGTTGACCCTGATGTAGTGAGCAACAGTGCCAGATCCGGATGAAGGGGGTATTTTTTTTCGTAATCGGTTTTCAGCAGGACATACCCGTACGACCTGAACACAACGGAAAACGAACCGTATTTTCCTGCCTGCGACTCAGGCAGCCAGATATATGAGGGCAGGTAAAGATCACACAAACCCTCAAACAGATCATCGTCAAGATGTGCATTCAGCAGCGCAGGAACTATACCGTTGTTGATAAACCCCGTATAGCCTGCCACCGAACCGATTTCATTATTACAAAGCGCAAAAACAAGGCAGCGTTCTCCGACACAATCAGCTATACTGTCAGAGATTTCCTGCAATTCTTTATATGATACCGATTGGCCGTCATCACTTATGAGCGCACACTTGTCCGCATATTTTTCAAAATCCCACATTTTGACCGTTACGGACTTACGCATTAAAATCAACCCCGTACTCTTCCTTAGAAAGAATCTCCTTTCCTTTCTCATAAGAGCTGAAGTCTATAACATCCATCGTGTCAAACATAATATCAAAAGCATTCTCCAAAGAAGAAATCAGCGACATATGACCTACGGAATCCCATGCAGAGATACCCTGGTAAGTCAAGCCGTTAAGTTCCTCTTCTTTAATTTCAAAAGTTTCTGTAAAAATCTTGTTGTACTTTTCTGTATTGCTCATTTTTTGTTCCCTCTCTGATAGTAAATTTTTAAACTTTGGCGCTTCCGTTCACGCCGATTATCTCGCCGGTAGTATAGCGCGACAAATCAGATGCTAAAAACAGTATAGTATCCGCAACTTCTTCAGCTGAACCCAAACGTCCCAGTCTTATATTAGCAATATGTTCCTGCATTTTTTCTTCGCCGATACTTCTGAACATATCCGTATCAATCATTCCCGGTGCAACGGCATTTACTCTGATGCCTTGAGAAGCAAGCTCTTTTGCCGCAGTCTTAGTCATTGCGGCAACAGCACCTTTAGTTGCGGAGTAGACCAGCTGTCCCGGATTTCCTTCCAACCCTACGATTGAAGAAAGATTGATAATGCTTCCGCTTTTCTGGAACATCATAACTTTACTCGCAAGCTGAATCATATTCATTACGCCGAAAACGTTTGTGTCATATATTTCCTGCATCAAATCTCTTGAAATCATACCGATAAGAGCATCTTTCATTATTCCGGCATTATTGACAAGAACATCCAGCTTACCGGTTTCCTTCCTGATTTGTACAACAGCTTTTTTTGATGCTGCCTCATCTCGGACATCAAAATATAATGCCTTAACCGTAGTGTTGTATTTTTCGCTCAGCTCAGCGCACACATCATCAAGATTTTTTGGTGTGCGTGCATTCGCATATACTATTGCGCCCTCTTGAGCAAACCTCTTCACCGTAGCAGCACCTATTCCTCTGCTGGCACCGGTTACAAGGCAAACCTTTCCGTCAAGTAAACCCATTTTGTTCCTCCGTTTCTTTAGTGCCCGAATACTTTTCTATCGGTGTTGCGCGCCATAGGTCTTGCCGGGTTTCCTAATGCCACCATCTCGTCAGGTATATCTTTGTAAACAACCGATCCCATTCCTACGACGGTATTATTTCCTATATTCACGCCTTCTTTTACAACTGCGCTCAATCCCAGATAAGTGTATCTGCCTATTGACACCGCTCCGGCAACATTGCACAAGCCTGATATGATACATCCTTCCGCCAGTTTATCATCGTGTCCGATATTGCAGTGCGGCTGAATATAAACATAATCACCTACAGATACATTGCACGAGATAAAGCATCCGTACTGAATAACCGCGCCCTGACCGACAACGGTTGTTTCCGGAACATATACCTCGGGGTGAATCAGCGATGGTGTTGTAATCCCGTCATTTTTGAGCAACCTGAACTTTTCTTCCCTAACGGCAGGCTCACCTATACCCATAGCCACTTCAAGGCTGCTGAATTTCTTCTTGGCATCTTCATACTCAAAAACCTGAACGCCATTCACCTGAGCATCCGTAACACCGTCTACAATGAAAATGAAGCCGTCCCAGCGTTTGCTTTTGCCGTTAATTATCTTTGCAAGTTCCAGAACTTCTCTGCCAAGTCCTCCGGCACCCCAGATGCCCAATATTTTCTCACTCACACCTTATCTCCTCTTGTTATATTCTTAAAAACAATATACGTAAAAATTATATCATCCAAGTTGATTAGTGTCAACACAAACTCTCATTCAAAAGCCGCATAAGCTACACCCGTATCGGCTGCAGCTTTTTACCTTTGTAAACACTGCCGTTATATTGAAACAGTTGAACCTCAGTTACGTTTACGGCTGACAAGCTCAGCAATCCGCTCATAGGAAGAAGGCGAAATACAGAAAACCAGCTTCAACAGCCTCTCTTTCAGCGATATATCTTTAACCCTCAGGTAATAAGGCATAAGCTTGCGTGTGTTTTTCAGGCACTCACGAAGCCTCGGTGCAGATTCGGCATTTTTCTCAACTTTGAAATAATAATTATCGAGATTCCAGAAATAGGTGTTGAGAACAACATTTGAATTCTGAATTTTATTTTCTTTGTAAAAGAAAAACCTATCGTAAAAAGCGTACAGAGCATCAAGCCTTTTGGGCGAAACGGTATGCGATACACTGGTTGGTATTTGTCTGTAGTGGTAGAGAATTTCGTTTATTGCAACTATTTTTTTACATCTGTGGAGAATACGGTGAATGATAGCTTCATCTTCACATATTCTGCCGACTGTATATCGCAGATTATCAAAAAGAGATTTCTTTAAAATTTTACAGCAGGGAGTAACATATATTGTCGAAATATTGCCGGTTAATAAAATATCTGTACCCGAAAATATTCCGGGCGTTAAAACAAAGTAGCCGGGTATATATTTATCTTCCGGACAATCTTCATTGAACAAATCCATACCGCACACAGCCATATCGGCGTTTTCTCTTTGCACCGCATCGTAAAGCTTTTGCACAATGTCGTGCTCAAAACAGTCATCGCTGTCGAAGAATATAATCCAATCGCCTTTTGCAACGTCAATACCGCAGTTGCGTGCATCGGATGCACCGCCGTTTTTCTTATGTATAACACGGATGCGGTCATCCGTGTTTGCAAATTCGTCGCATATTTTGCCGCTTGAATCGGTTGAACCGTCATTGACCAGAATCAGTTCAAAATCGCGGAAGGTTTGATTGATTATATCGGTAATACAAGCAGATATGTATGTTTCAATGTTATAAACAGGCACAATTATACTTATTTTCGGCATATCATTTCCTCCGCAATATTTTCCTGACGGCAGCCCTGGCAAGCCAATAATACTTCATAAAAACAGGGTGTATAATTTCTACCATATACGCATTTCGAATATCAAAGAAGTATTTGATGTTCAGTAAAACAACAGTGTTTAATTTCCTCTTAATAAACCTGTGCTCTTTTTTGTAAACCTTTTCATCACATAACAAACCCTGACGGCGTAAGTACCCAAAATAGTTTTTTAAAGAAAAATCAATCAGCTCTTGATCTTTTCTGCTTTTGAAAAAATTAATCTGTTCATAAAGTGCCTTTTCTGCATCCAATCTTTTGGGAGACCATGAAGATTTTGTTATGCCGTCAGAATTGATATAGTATGCGTAGTAAGGTTGATTAATAAAAGCAACAGTATCTTCGGCAAAAAGAATACGGTATGTAACATATTCATCCTCGTGAAGCTTACCTTTGGGATATCGGATATTTTTGAAACAACTTCTGTGATAAAGCTTGGCACATGCAATGGTTGCAACCACATGATAGGTTGTATAAAAATCTTTCGGAGTATATTTTTCAGCTTCAATTGAACTGTCAACATCAGGTTGTTCACCCTGAGTTTCCGCAAAATTGCAAGCGCTGACATTGACACGGTTTTTTATTGCTGCGTTATATAAAACCTCAACAGTTTGCGGATGAATCCAGTCATCGCTGTCAATAAACAACAGCCATTCACCGGTTGCGGCATCAATGCCGTGGTTTCTGGCATCGGAAAGACCTCCGTTAGCCTTGTGAATAACTTTAATGCGGCTGTCTTTTGCGGCGTATTCGTCGCAGATTTTGCCGCAGTTGTCGGGGCTACCGTCATCAACAAGAATGATTTCAATATTCTTATATGTCTGGTTTATTACCGAATCCACGCAACGGTGAATGTGTTTTTCAACTTTATAAACGGGAACGATAATCGAAATCAAATCCATCAACGGTGCTCCTTTCGTTAAATTTTATTTTTGCTTAAATACTTGCGTAAGCTTTTCGTAATACGGCAACAAAGGCGTGTTGTCATATTTACAGTCTGTCATTGTAATAAGCTCATCGAAAGCCGATTTAATTTTTTCTTCAGTTTCGGCAAATCTTATATACGGCAGATATTTTATAAATTCGTATGTGCCGCTTATTTTATGGTTATAGTTGCTCAGCGCAATACACGGTGTGCCGGTAATTGCGGCAAAAATCATACCGTGGAGCCGATCGGTTATAACTAACCTTGAGCTTGCCCACAAACCCAGCGTATTATCAGTGGTTTTATCTCGTAACGAAACGGGAATGTCATAGGCGAGCTGAGTATCAAATTCAGCCGAATGCAAATGACTTTCACGTACAATTCCATCTATAAATGCCCGCTTATCAGCGGAAGATTTTGCTTCGGCGTCGCTTCTTAAGCAAAGCAAAACACCGCTGCGGTTTCCGTCAGTTTCATATCCTTTGTGAGAAAGAACAATGTCCGGTGCAAACAGACAACTGCACGAAAAATGTTTTTTTGCAAAATCAAAAGATACGTTGTCACGGGTAAATAAAAACACATTGTTATTTTCGGCAAACAATGATGCGGCTTTTTCAACCGCTTTGACACCGTCTTCATCATCTGAAAAATGAATTGTCTGCGGAAAAATAATTTTTTTATTATTCGGATAATTTGCAATTATTTCTTCACGTATATTCTGGGCAAAGGGATAAATATTGCCGAAGTTTCCGCCACCCGGCATCGCTATTATGTGATGAGGTTTTACATACTTAAGCAAACTTTTTTCTTTGTGGTAGTTGCTTGCCGTTATTTCTGCAATATTGTAGTCCGGCAGAGCAGTTTTTATAAAATCAATCATGGAAACGGCAATCTGATGGTCACCGATGTTACCAAAATCTTCAGTTCCGACAACAATAACGCTCCTGTCGCCGGCTATTGATTTTCTGAAAGCTTTTGCCCGCTTTTTATCGTCACCGAAAAAAATGTTGAATATTCTTGCAAACGCATATATGGCACGGTTGCGAAGGCTCAACCCTATACGTGTGCCACCCATCAAAAACTTGAAAAAGCTTATTTGTTCTGCAATCTGTACTGCAGGCGCAGCCTTTTTCAGCAAGAAAAATTTTCCTGTATATTTTCGGCTCTGCTTTTTAAAAAAAACAAAATCTGAAATATCTTCTGTAATGGCTTTCCTTATCACATTGAGGTCATCACTGCCGACCGCTTTGCATGCACGGCCGATTATATTTTTCATCACCAAGAAATGAACCGCAGGAAAATTCTCGGTAAGAAGTGTACAATCCTCCCACCTGCCGAGATAATCTGACACTTCTTTGCACAAATCGTTCATTCTGCCGATGTTAAGCTTTGCTTGCTGTGTGTTCATTATTGAGGTTGAACGCACAGCGTAGTTGTACAAGCAGTCAGGTATGCTTACAACTTTTTGAGCATGTGCGCAGTAGCAAAGGCAGAAGTACAAATCTTCGGCAAATATCTTTTTGTTATCTGCAAAGTGAAGATTATATTTGTCAATTTTGCTTTTGCGGTATATTCTGCTCCACGCTTCCCAACCGATTTTTTCGGTAAGAAGCTTTTCAATAATAAAATCGTGGCGGTGCTTTTCATCAGGCAGAGAAAACTCGCCGATTTCGTGAGCCTGTCCTCTTTTTTTGGTGCCGTCATCAAGGCACATCGCAAAACTGAACACAACCATATCTGCGCCGTCTTCCATAATCGGGAGTACAGTTTCTATAAGGTTGGGTTCAACAGTATCATCACCGTCAAGGAAATAGATATATTTTCCCGCGGCAACATCAAGCCCTGCGTTCCTTGCATCGGAAAGTCCGCCGTTGGGTTTATGTATAACTTTAATGCGATGGTCTTTTTCTGCCCATTCGTCGCATTTTTGCGGGCAGTCATCGGGAGAACCGTCGTCAACAAGTATAATCTCCAGATTTGCATAGCTTTGCCTACATGCACTTTCAATGCACGCATCAAGATAGGCCGAAACGTTGTATATCGGAATTATTATACTTACGAGCGGAAAATCCATGGTATTTCTCCCAACCAATAAATTTATTTGTGCTTGATACTGTCGTATTTTTTCACAAAAGATTCGGGCAATGAATTTTTAACAGCTGCTTTTATTTTAACTGTGAGCGGAGTTAATTCTTTACCCGCTTTGTTAATTCTTCTTTTTTCTTTTTCGCTGTATTCTTCATTGCTTTGACAAAGTTTACTTGACATAAATGACTTCATTACAGGCGAAAGCCACTCGCTGCCATCGGCACAAACACGGTTTCGCATTTTATCAAAAGTTGGCGAATCCAAAGTTGGGATAGTGCCTAAGGTAAGGTATGCATGTCCGTTTATACAGTGAGGAAGTTCGCACTTTGCACCAATAGCTTCGAAAGGAATAGGTTCATCTGTATTTTCAAAAATACTGTTAGAAAGAACTTTACCGCATAAACATTGTTGCAGCATTCCGTTTGACATATACAAGAAAGCGCTCCAATCGCCCGCATAGCAAAACTCTTTTCTTTTTTGATAGAATATGCTGTGTTTAAACGAAAATAAATCGGATTCAAAAGTGCTCCATATCTCTTTGTACTTATCGAAAGGATATTTGCTCAAATGGCATATATCTTCAACGCGTTCATCACGGGCAACTGTTATATGGCACATAGTGCCCAGTTCTTCCAGACACTTTTTTTTGATTTCTTCTATATACGGAATAAGCTCATCACTGGGGGTTATTTCAACAGTAAACGATGCACCGCTTTGCTTCATAAGATTGACATTGTCTAGAAATTTCTGCATCAAATCCAATCTTTTGAGTTCAAGATAGTGGAAAGAGAATTTCAAAAAGAGATGGTCAAGTATTTCTTTTGGCCATGTGGAGATTTCTTCAAATCTTTGCGTCAATGTACCATTGGTAACAATCATAATGTAGTGCCCTTCCTCTATCAGAGCATACACTAAAGGTAAAACTTTTTCGGATAACAGTGTTTCTCCGCCGGCACAAAAATTAAATAAACAAGCTCCGCCTAAACGCTGTTTTGATAAAGCCTTTACCATCGTATCTATCGGATACTCAAAATCAACTAATTTGTTGTTAAATTTTCTTTTTTGCGTTATGTAGCAGTAGTGACAGCGCAAATTACAAGTTTCGGTTGCAATGGAACAGTCAAAAAAACGTTTTATTTTATCCATAACCTATATCACTTCTTCATCCTAATTTGATTTCTAACGGCTTATTGTAAACATTTCCCCAGTAACGAGGAAGCCATTCCATATTATTGTTAAACTGCGGCGTGGGAACAATCTCAAAGCAATATACATCTTTTAAACCATCCAGATATATATTGATACCAATATCGTTAACATTATAGAAAACCGGGCTGAGCGAATAGCGCCCCGGAACAATATTGGAAATGTCAAGAGTAAATTTGATTGTGTTATCTGTTTTACCGAATACCTTAAACGGATTTGATGTTGTTTGCATTGTTACCGGAATTCCGTCAATGGTTTTTATCATCATCCTGAAATGTACATCATCCATATCTTTATCCGGTTCAAAAGACAATTCAAAATCTATCTTATCACCGACCGAAAATACTGAACAGTTATTATTTACGACTGACAAGCTTTTCATCGTGATAGCGTGTTTGGAAAATTCAGAATCTCTTTTAACATCAGATAAATTTACAAATGCTTCTGAATTACTCTTCGCGTTAAGATACACACCTATAGCTTCTTCAACGTCTCCGACAAAAATAACCTTGCCCTTATCAAGCACTATGCAACGCTCGCAAAGCTGACGGATAGTGTTCATATTGTGGCTGACGTAAAGCACCGTTCTGCCGTCCTTGGTGGCTGCCTCTTTCATCTTTGTAAGGCATTTGCGCTGGAAAGCCATATCACCGACGGCAAGAACCTCGTCCATAATCATAATCTCGCTATCGAGGTGAGAGGCAACGGAGAAAGCAAGCTTTACATACATACCGCTCGAGTAACGCTTAACGGGTGTATCAATGAAATCGCGCACTTCGGAAAACTCGATAATATCTTCCATTTTTGCGTCAATTTCAGCCTTTGTCATACCGAGGATTGCACCGTTCATATAAACGTTTTCTCTGCCTGTCATCTCGGGGCTGAAGCCCGTACCGACCTCAAGCATGGATGCAATTCTGCCGTAGATATCTATTTCGCCCTCTGTGGGTGCCGTAACGCGTGAGAGGAGCTTGAGCATAGTGCTCTTGCCTGCGCCGTTTGTGCCGATAATGCCGACGGCTTCGCCCCTATATATTTCAAGGTCAATGCCGTTGAGCGCCATAAAGGTCTGACCGACAAGGCGTGTTTCTTCACCGATTTTGGTATTGGGGTCTTCTTTACCTCTTAACCTTGCCCACCAGCTTTGCAAATCTGCCTGAAGTGTGCCGCCGCCAATCTGACCGAGGCGGTAACGCTTTTTGACCCCTGTCATTTTAATAGCTATTTCACGGTTTGTGTTTTCCATATCTTCTCACCTCAAACCGTATCCATAAAGGTTTTTTCAACCTTGTTGAATACCATAATTCCAAGCACCATAACAATCACCGCAAACACGCTTGAGTAAATCAGGCCGGGAACCGATATCATTCCCTGACCCAGAAGCGCATAACGGAACAGCTCAATCGGAGCAGTTGCGGGGTTTATGAGAAGAACTGTTTTAAACAGCTCGCTTTCGATTTGCGAAAGAGGGTAAACAATAGGTGTTGCATACATCCAGAGCTGAACACCAAAGCCGATCAGAATGGAAAGATCGCGGTACTTCGTTGTAAGGCTTGATATGATAATACCGCAGCCCAGCCCCATAACTCCGAGAACAAGCAGAACAAGCGGAATTGTAAGACAGACAAGCCAATTCGGATGCACGGCACCTGTTACGACATAGTACACAAGGAAAGCAAGCACCAGAATCATCTGGATACCGAACTGCACTACAGAAGACAGCATATTTGAAATCGGTGTAGTAAGGCGCGGAAAATACACCTTACCGAAAACTGCGGAATTTGCAACAAATGCATTGGCATTGGCTGTTATGCAAGTAGAAAAAAACGTCCACACGGCATTGCCGCTGAGATAGAAAAGAATCTGCGGAATACCGTCTGTTTCGATACCTGCAATGCCGCCGAAAACAAAAGTATAAATAAGGCTGGTCATTATCGGGTTGAGGAAAAGCCACGCAGGGCCAAGCACGGTCTGCTTATATTTGAGCACAAAGGAACGCTTTGTAAAAAGCAAAATAAGATCCCTGTACTGCCATACCTCCCCCAATTTAAGGTCAAACCATTTGTGCGTAGAGGTTATGTGTGTATGATATTGTTGCACTTCTTTGGACATACTGCACCTCATTATGTAATATATATTCTTAATAAGTATAATTCCTAGATGAACTTTTGTCAACATCGACGTTTGCATACACAGGCACTTTAAACACAGACCGACACCTACATACAACACAGCCTGCAAACAGCATAGTTTTGATAACTCAGAATATCATCTGCGTACTTAGAAAAACTCTTTTTTTCAAAACAGATAATAGTTATAATTCAAACATAGACTTTCAGCATATGTGTTATACAATGAAATTGGTATATGCCATAGTTAACAAGAGGAGATGTATCAATGAAAAATGTTTATATGGTTCAGGCTTCAACAATCCACAACGGAAACAATTTCCAGGCTGCCTATCTCCCCTATGCAACAGGACTCCTTGTCAGCTACGCATAGTCAAATGAAATTATCAAAAGTGAATATCGCTTTAAAAAATTTGTTTTTATTCGTGAAGACATATAAACTGTTGTATCTTCTCTTGAAAACCCTGCTGTTATAGGATTTTCGAACTATTTGTGGAACACTGAATACAACAAGGCTTTAGCTCAAAGAATCAAAAAACTTTATCCGGAATGCATTACCGTTTTCGGTGGACATAACGTCCCTCCCGGTGATGAGTTTTTAAGAGATTTTGATTACATTGATTTCCTTATTCACGGTGAAGGCGAAGAAGCCTTCCTCGCCCTTCTGCTTGAACTTCTTTAAAACAAGCCTGATTTCAGTAAGGTTCCGAATATCTCCTACAGAAATATTGACGGCGGTTTCACAACAAATCCTACAACAATTCTCACAAAAACAGATTATCCGTTACCTTACAGGCGTTTTTGATGATATACTGAAAGAAAATTCCGATATGCAACTTGATGCAATCCTTGAAACAAGCCGTGGCTGCCCAAGAAATTGCGCATACTGTGATTGGGGCTGCACAAACTCAAAGGTCAAGTTTTTTTCCCTCGAACGCGTTTACGCTGAAATTGAATGGTTTGCAAAGAATAAAATCGCATACTTTTGGGGAGCGGACTCGAACTTTGGCACACATGCCAGAGACGAGGAAATAGCCGACTATATCGTTGAGATGAGGAAAAAATTCGGATATCCCGAACGAATACAGATCAACTATGCAAAAGACAACCCGGAGAGAGTTTTCAGGATTAATCAGAAATTTGAAAAATACGGATTAAGCAAGCTGGGCTCTACCATTTCGTTCCAAAGCCTGAACCCTGACACCCTTGCCGCTATCGGCAGAAAAAATGTGAGCCTGGAGAAATTCGGCGATTTAATGTCTATGTACAGGAATGCAGGAGTTTCAACATATTCCGAGCTTATTTTGGGTCTGCCCTGCGAAACATACCAATCTTTTTGCCGCGGAATAGGCACCCTTCTTGAGGCAGGACAGCATAGAGATATTTTTGTATATAACTGCGTAATTCTGCCAAATTCTCCTATAGACTATCTCGATAAATATGGCATAAAAACTGCCGAAGTTGTTCTGTTCACAGCGCACAATAAAGTTGAAACTGAAATTGCCGAAAAAACAAAATGCGTTGTCGGCACATCCAGTATGAATTCCGAAGAATGGATTGCCGTAAATATATTTGCCTGCTTTGAAAAGTCGCTTCATCACTTCGGAATCCTCCAGAAATTCGCCATATATTTTCACTATGAAAAAAATGTTCGTTATGAAGATTTCTACAACAGTGTTATAAACTGGTGTAGAAACTCCGACAACGAAATCATTAACCGCCCGTATCGATTTCTTTATGATTTTTATAAAAAATTCAGCCTAGAACAACCAATGGAGCTTTATCGCAACGAGGAGATTTACGGAAAAGTTAATTGGGCACCCGACCACACCGTTCATATGGATTCTATTTTCCGCCTTGAAGATTATTACCGCGCAATCCGTCCGCTCCTTGAGTCTTACGAAAGTGATAAAACTATATTGGATGAAATTACAGAGTATCAAAAATGCGTACTTAAAAGAGCTAACCGCAATAACTACAGTTGTGATTTCACATACGGCTGGCATGAATATTTCACCAAAGCAATTGCCGGAGAATATGTTCCGCTAAAACAGTATTCAAACCGCGTAAACATCAACAACGAAAAAAATCCCGAAAACTGGCCGGAATATGCATTTGAGAGTGTTTGGTTCGGCAAAAACGGCGGCCCATTCAACACCGGTATCACTAACGAATTGCTCTGATTATTTGAATTTTATCGAAAACAAACATTGCCCATTAACTTGCTTGATACAACAGATGTTTTTGCTTCAGGATGCATTCAAAGTTATATATTGCAGCTTTGATATACAATATAATTTCAGCTAAAAAATTTCTCTTCTATTGTATGCTTTACAAAATTGTGATACACTATGATTAGAATAAAAATTTATAATATCATTATGAAAGAAGTGGAAATATGGTAAAAAATTATGATGCAGTTGTTATCGGTGCCGGCAATGGCGGGCTGGTTGCATCAGCACGTCTCGCCAAAGAGGGAAAAAAGACATTACTTATTGAACGCCATAATCTTCCGGGCGGTTTTGCCACAAGCTTTGTGAGAGGCAGGTTTGAATTTGAAGCATCGCTTCATGAGCTTTGCGGCATAGGACCTATCACAGGAAAATCACCGCTTCAGAAGATATTCGAAGAAGTTGGCGCGGCAGATAAAATAGAATGGGTTCAGCTCAATGAAGCATACAGATTAATTACCCTCGACGAAAACGATAAGTGCGACTATACTATGCCTTTGGGAAAGGAAGCATTTATCAGCAAGCTCGAAGAATACGACCCCGGCTCATCAACGATTGTCAGAAAAATATTTGATCTTATTGAAAGTGTTGAAAAAACTCTCGACTTTGTCGAAGCAATTGAAGATTTCAAACCCTCAATGATAAAAGAAATCTTCTCTGAACACACAGAGTTTCTCAAAGTTGCAAACTATTCTGTCGATGAGGTTCTGGATACATTCGGAGTAAGCAAAACAACAAGAGATATACTTAACGGATATTGGTGCTATCTTGGTCAGCCTACGGACGAACTCAATGTTATCCATTATTTCACAATGCTGCATTCATACATAATTGACGGTGCGGTTATCCCCAGGGGCCGAAGCCACCAGATAAGCACAGCCTTACTTGAAGCATTTACCGAAAACGGCGGCGAAGCCTGGTTCAACACAAGCGTCAGCAAAATAATCGTCAAGGACGGTATTGCAACAGGCGTTGTACTTGATGACGGCACGCAGATAAACGCAAAAGCGGTAATCTGCAACGCTTCACCGTATAATGCATTCACTAAGCTGATGGACGAAAAAGATATCCCCGAGAAGTTTAAAAAAGAAGTAAATGCCAGAACACTGTCCTCAAAAGGCTTTGCAGTCTTTATCGGTCTTAACAGAACTGCAGATGAGTTAGGGCTTAATAATCACACTTATTTTATTTATCCCAACAACGATAACAGAAAGTGCTATGAACTGAGCCGAAAGCTCGAAACAAACGATGTTCAGGCAACAGTGTGCCTCAACAGAGCTTTTGATGATTGCTCACCTGAGGGCACGAGTATCCTTTATATGACATCTATTTTTGCCGGCGATGAATGGAGCAAGATTTCTGCAAAAGATTACTACAAAACCAAATATTCATTTGCTGAAAAAATGATAGATAATTTCGAAAAAGCAACAGGTGTCGCAATACGTGATTATATTGAAGAAATTGAAATCGCAACACCTATGACCTATGCGCGCTATACCGATGCCCCTGCCGGAACTATTTACGGATATGAAGCAAGCAAAGAAGACGGTATCGTCAAAAGGATTGTTTTTGATCTGCTGGAAAAAGGATTTCCCGGTCTCTACTTTGCAGGCGGCTATTCCGTCAGACATATGGGCTATTCCCCCAGCTACACAACAGGCAACCTGGCAGCACAGGCTGCAATTCTGGCTATGGAAAAGGAGGCAAAGTGATGAGCAAGAAAAAGTTTTCTGTAAACGGCAACTTTAAAGACAGCATAAATACAGTAAAGTTTCTGACAGAGAGAATAAAGTTTATAAACGGCGCTGAACCCGTACTGCCCACCCGTACGGATGATTTCGGCGTAAACAAAGTTGCAAAAAGCCTTCACCCCAAAGAGCAGAAGCTCATTATAAGCAGAGTTGAAGAACATTCAGATATTGCGAAAAGCTATTACTTTAAAAGTGAATCCGCACCCATCGCCTATTTTAAAGCAGGCCAGTACCTTACCTTCAAGCTCGAAATCGGTAATTCAGTAGTCACCCGTTCATATTCAATAGCCTCTTCTCCTGCAAGCGCTTTGAGCGGCGAATACCAGATAACTGTCAAACGCATCAGCGGCGGCTTTGTTTCCGACTATATCCTCGACAACTGGAAAACAGGCGATAAGGTAACAGCCTATGCACCCGAGGGCAATATGATATACAACCCCTTGAGAGATGCCGCAAACATAGTTGCTATTGCAGGAGGCAGCGGCATAACCCCCTTCCTTTCACTTGCCAGGGCAATAGACGAAGGTGATGAGAATTGCTCACTTACTCTGCTTTACGGCTGCAGAAATTCAGAAGAGATTCTTTTCAAATCAGAGCTTGATTCACTATCTGAACGCAACGAGAAAATAAACGTAGTTTACGTGCTCAGCCACAGCGATGAGGAAGGCTACGAAAAGGGCTTTGTCGGTGCAGATATCATCAGAAAATACGCACCCGAAGGCAAATACAGCATTTTTGTATGCGGCCCGGGCGGATTATACAAATTCCTTGAAACAGAGCTGCCCAAATTAGAACTTGAAAGCAAGTATATCCGCTTTGAGGTATTCTCATCCGGCAAGAAAGCCGAAGAAGAACCGAAAGAATACCGCATCACTGTAATTAACCGCGGTGATGAAAAGGTAATTAAAGCAAACAGCAACGAAACCGTACTTTGTGCATTTGAGCGTGCAGGTATAGTTGTGCCCGCAAGATGCCACACGGGCGAATGCGGTTTTTGCAGAAGCAAGCTTGTAAGCGGAAAGGTTTATATACCTGAGGGCGAGGATAAACGCCGCATAGCGGATATGCAGTTTGATTTTATACACCCCTGTTGCTGTTTCCCCGAAAGCGACCTTGTTGTAAGAATAAATTAACCATTCGGCAACCGCAATAAATGTTCATTGCTTGCTTGAATACTAAATAAAAACACCGCAGATGACACGTATCATCTGCGGTATCTTTTTTATGGCGGAGAGTTTTCTTTACGCCCTTTCGAATCCCTAACTCTTTCTGAAAACAAAAAAAGGTAAGATACCTTTCGTCACCTTACCTTTTTCTGTCTAATGGCGGGTCACCTGATACGGTAGATATTTTTGTATCAGTAACCGTGTGAGCCACTATATATTTCGATTCAAATAATACAATCTGAGAATATCGGATTGTGACAGTTTAGTGAATTATAAAAGAGAAAACCATCGAAAAAAACTTTTTTATTATTAAGAAAAGATTTGTAAAAACAACACCGATATCATAGCCTTCGACAGACTCATCCGACTCAGCATCTTCATTTGTTCCGGGAGCTGTTGTACCCTGCTCTGCATCTTCCATATCAATTCCTGCGGATTGATCAATAAGCAAAGTGTATTCAATATACGCTGTCTGAGTTACAAGCTCAGCCTGAGCAACTTTCTGGTCGATATCATTTTTTCTGACACCTGCACCAATGAGTAAATCGGCATCAGACTCATTTATCAAACCGTCGTGATTACAGTCGGCAGCCTTCCACATATATGCAGGCAGCATATCCTGCGTAAGCAAACCGTTAACCATAAGCTTTACAAGGAACGCATCATCTGCATCGTACCAGCCGTTACCATCAACATCACCGTATATAATGACTGTATATTCTGCAAAAGCCTCATCCTCATAAATCATAATCGCTTTAGTGCCTGTGCCAAAGCCATTTGACGTTTCACTATACTTTATACTGCAAGCTTCTTCAGAAAAATACACATAGCCGTCCAGCGAATCAATGCCTGCTCTGAGTCCGTAAATATATCTGTCCGTATGGTCGATTACAGCTCCGTTATCGGCAAAAACATAACGGTCGGGTTCCTGAATTCCCGTTGCTGCCACAATCTCACCGTCAGCCAGCTTTTCATCGCAGCCAAGGCAATAAGTATCACCTGTATATCCGTCTTTTATGTCGGTCGGCTGAACAACATTCCTTAATTCCGTGCCACCCGTATGGTTTGCCGCATCTTTGCTTGCGTAGCCCTTGCCGCATATATCACACACTGCAGGCTCTGCACAAGTGGCTGTACCGCCCTTATGCCCTGCTTCTTCACGCAACACAGTATTGCTGTAGGTTACCTGCTCGGATTCGCAGTCTTCAAAGCCGCAATAAACCGTTTTACCCGTAAACTTCGGTAAAGAATCCTTTCCCAACGTCTGATAGAACACCTGTGCACCGTCGGTAACACCGTGATTGAGCAGATATGTAACCTCACCCTTATCAAAAGAGCTTAAGCTCTCAACCGATACAACTGTGCCGTAATTACTGCCGCAAGCATTACCGCTATACTTGGTTTTATCGAAATAGCAGTTGTTAACGCTTGCACCGCCTTCAACTGAGCCGCAAATTGCTCCTACAACAGAGTTGCCGGAAACCGCACCTGAATAATAACAGTCATCTGCGGTGCCGTTCATCAGACCGAACAAGCCGCCTACATAAGATGTGCCTGCTACTGTTGCTTCAACATAACAGTCCGAAACCTGACCTTCGCAATGTCCCGAAACACCGCCTACATAGGCCGATGCATTGAAATAGGAATTCTCAACGCCGACACGGTTTACCTTTGCTAAGGAGCCAAGACAGCCGAACAAACCGACATTCTCCGCACCGGAATCATTCAAATAAAGTCCGCTGACGGTCTTACCGTTACCGTAAAACATACCATTAAACTTGTTTGAGGTGCTGCCAATGGGAGCCCACGATCTGAAAGATGAAGCGGCGGAGCTTAGAGCACCGTTAACCAATACATTCTCATTAACAATAATATCATTTACCAGAATTGCATTGATGTACGTATTGCCGGAATTGACGTGAGAAGCAAACCAATAGAGCTGACCTGCGTTGGCAATTTCATAAACGCTGTCAAGCACATTGTCGCCATTTAGGTCATATTTATCCGTTGTAAGTGTCGGCTCCTCATAACGCGAGCACATATTACAAAAACCGTTTGTATAGCCGACGTTACAGTCATCTTTTACGCTTGTGCCAAGCTCACTGAAGCTGCTTCGGATATCATCTATATTTCCCGTTGTTATGTAGTAAACGTAGGACGTCGGATTATAGCTTTGGAAATTGATCGTATCGACAACACCGATGTATGATGTTGCATTTTCTGTAGAAGGATCAATTGTCTTTGCAGTTCCGCGTTCAAAAACTCCGACAAAGAACTCTGTCTGTGCAGGTGCATAAATACCGATACCGAAACTGTCAGCATCCGCACCGATAAAGGCAGCCCAGTTTTCATTACAGTCATAACGCTGGTCTACCGCCGTACCCCAGAAAGCCAGATCGCTCAGGGTAGTTTTTTTGTTGGTATTGGACCATGCCTCACCGCCGGTGTAGTAGACAAAATTATTTAGCGGCTCAACACAGTAAAACGCAGGGAATTCCTGAGTTGTTGTAACTGACGGATAACCCGAATAGTCAACAAACCTGCACGTTCCCTTTACTCTGCCATCTTCAAGTGTATACCACGCCTCCATATATGACGGGGTGATATACGTTGCCTGTTTAGCCCAGTCCAGAGGACGGCACTTGATGTATATTTCGTTTTCTGTTACGCGGTAATCAACAATTTTACTTGCCTCGTTATAAAGGTTACCGCCCTGTACGGGGTTGTAAGGCCAGTTGACATCCTGATATATGCCGGGCTCATAAGGATAGGCTCCCGTACCGTAATAGGATTGCTGAACAAGTCTGCCCGTATCATGGCAGTTTATAAGGTTGACGTTACTGCTTGTTTTATACAAAAATGAGCTGTTGACCTTGGATGAAAAATCGACCTCAGTTGCCGAAGAGCCGATTCTTCTGGTTGAGGACATAACGCCGTTTGTCAGATCCTCAAGATATGTCAACGCACCGCCCCAGCTGAGATTAACACCGATTTTGTAATCACTGCCTGTAAGGTACAGCATATTAGAAGGAATATCCGATTTCACGGTTGATACAGAAAACAGATCGAACTCCATTTCATCCTTATCAAGCGGCACAAAGCTGATACTTGTAATTCCTGTTTGTGTTGTACCGCCAAGAAATCCGTCAATGAATTCGGAAAATCTTCCGTTTTCTGACGGCTCCATAAAGAAATCTTCACTTGCTGACCCCATAACAACAGTACCCTTAATATAAGCATCTGAAGAATATGTCAGCTCAAAACGGTTAAAAGTATCCGTTGTACAGTTGAATATATACTCGTTGTTTTTTACCTGAACCTGATATTCGGTATTGTTGACTACAACGGTTCTGTTGGCAAACTCTTTGACCGTTACCGTAAACTGAACCGTACTGCCGCCGTAGCTGACAGTTACGGTCTGGGTGCCCTGCTGAGTTAAACGCGCAGGTGTGCAGACAAAGCCTGATTCGAGCATTTCACTTGAGCCGTCGGGGTAAGTAACGCCAATCTTCAGACCTGTTGTATTCAGCTTTTCACCAACGTAATAATTCTGCTTGACAGGTGCCGACACAATTGTTATCGAGCTGGTAGCAGGTTCCCATTTTGAGTAAACACTTGTACTGTAAGCGGCTATCGGCATATCTGAGGTGATACGGTCACCCGTGCCGTTTTTGCCCGTAAACCAACCGGCAAAAACCAAGTTTTCTCTTTCAGGCGTCGGCAAAGTGCCGTATACACCTGCTGATGAATATACATAAGCCTTTCGGGTATGAATCCCCGAGGCATATGCATAAACTTCACTTTTACATATTCGTATATCCTTAACAGTTGCACTCTCGCCCGGAACATTGACATCAAAGCGGATCTGAATATTCTCCGCATTTTCGGGGGTAGTAAAAGTCCACTCATTAACACCGTAATTCTGCGCGGAATGATTATAAAGGCTGGAATATGCACCTGTGTTATCAAAAATAAAAACAAAGGTTTCAAAGCTTGTAACCGAACCGGATACATTATAAGAAAAAACATATTCTGTGCCCGGCTCAACCTGCATTGAGTAATAGGATGTGTTTCCCGCAGGATTAGGATCCATTGAATGACCTGTGTAGATTTCGGACGTAGAGCCGTTAGTCATTGTAAAGCTTCCGGCAGAAACATCCTTTGAAATGGTGCCGCCGCTTAGTCCGGCGCTCACAATGCCTGAAAGCGTATTATTTGCCCACTGTTCAAAAACAAAGTCATTGTCAAATGCAAGTTCATAAACAGATGCATCCGCAGAGCTTGCAGTGATAAACAAGTCACCGCAAAGCAACGCCGACAAAATAACAAAGCATAATATACGTTTAATCTGTTTTTTCATTATAATCACCCAAATAAATTATAGCACACCTGTTAATAAATGTAAACAATCCAGAAACACGCCGCTAATATAACGGTTTATTTTCAAATGTTGCAATACAAGGCTTTGAGATAGCTGAATAACAATACCGCAGTCGACACTATTGTATCAACTGCGGTATCTTTTCTGGCGGAGAGTTAGGGTAGTTTTATCTGAAAACAACTTTCATCTCGAACCCGTCCATTGATTTATCGGTCATTCAACATTAACGCGACGGGCTCTTTTCAAAAACAAAAATGTGATTATTAACTAAACTTATTATACCAATTTTGTATTATGTAACCAGCTCCCTACACACATTAATAAAAACGAAATTAAAATATTTCAATAAATTGACAAATAACAACATATATTGTTATAATGTGAAAAAAATAGAGGTGATAATTTTGTTTGAATCGAAGAAAAAGGAATTATTAATAGGCAGAAGTTCTCTTGAGGAAAGATACCAAAAAATTTACGACAAAATATACAAAGCTGTAATGAATATGGACAACAGCGTTAAAATCACCATTCCCAAAGACGAAAACGGTAAAAGGATGGATGCAAGCCATGTCGCCGGAATAATACACTCTATTTTGTACCCTATGCTTAATGCTGACCACCCTGAAATATTCTGGTTTAATCCATCACAGTGCAAGATACTTCAATTCACTCTAAACATCCACTCCATATGTATAACGCTGTCGTACAATACAGTCAAAGAGCTAAGAGATGCAGAGCTTGCAAAAATGTCAGCTCGCATAGATGAGGTTGTCAATCTCTATAAAGATCAATCAGATTTTGACTTTGCGCTTTCAGTTATGGAGTGGCTTGACACACACACATATTATGACTACTCACTTATATCTGATGATAAAAATGATATGGCCACAAGATCTCTTTATTTGAAATACAACACTGCCTACGGCCCCCTTGTCAAAGGTGCATCTATTTGCTTCGGATATGCAAGTGCCTATAATCTTATATTGAAAAGACGAGGCATACCGTGCCTGACAGTGATTGCGGCATCCAAAATCCCGGGTGAAGCCGGCCATGCATGGAATATGGCAATGATTGACGGCGAATGGTGCCATATCGACTGCACGTACGCTGACTATAACGGACGTTACGGCAAAGATAACAACGTTGAAACCGATTATGCGTATTTTGGATTAAACGATGAACTTGTTTTACATCTTTATCAAACCGACTTGGTTTATGCCAAACATCTTCCTCGATGCACATCAAAAAAGAACAACTATTTTGTACGAAAAAATTTAAGTTTCAGCGAATGTAATGCTGAAAGAATTGTTGGAACACTTTTCAAATTAATTTTATCTGACATTAAAAACACAGGCAGAAAAACTTATCAATTTTTCTTTGATAACCCTATATACTCTGTAGCAATGAACTTGGCAGCGCAGTCAGTGTCAAGCGAAAGCTATTTTACTTATTGTAAAAAAATCAAAGCTTTGCGTACACAGTATATAGAACGTACAGGTACCAATATTCCTGACATTGAATTTAGTATTGTAGTAAAAAACCCTGCTTTACCGGTTCTTTCATTTGTTGTGGAACTGATTAACGAAGAGAAAAAACAGTTACCTAAAAAGCCTTCTTCTGCACCGCTTGAAAAAACAACTTTTACACCTCCTACCCAAACAACTACTGCACCTGCTGCAAAAACGCCTTCTACGTCGCCCGCAAAAACATCCTTTGTCTCGACACCGACCGCAACCCCCACGCATTCTACCGGTACAAAATACTCCGAAAGGCTTATACCTCAAGGGGCAAAGGAACATGCAAAACAAAGCGAGATGTTTGATCCGCTTATAAAAGTTGTTGCTCTCGTTGAAATACCATCCAAACACCCCTTCCCTATCGATGGTGACAGTTTCACTGTAGGTGCCGGATCTAAATGTGATCTTTCAGTTTATACAACAGGCGTTGAAGAGTGTTTCCGTATATACCGAGATAATGGATCATGGAAAATTGAAAACAAATCTCCGAAAAATAATCATGTTTATCTGTACGACAAAGAACTCACATCTGTTCTGCCGTTGCGTGATAATGCAATTATAAGGGTATCCGACAGTAAGGCTTACCGTTTTACAACAGACCTTGACAACTGGTACAAGCAATATGATCCTTTCATCGAACAAAAAGAAAAGAAACCTGTTGTAACCCGTATGACCATTGATGATTTGGCAAGTTATCTGTATGCTATTCCGGGACAGGAAGAAACTACAATAAAAGCTTTAGGGTCGTATATAGGCGAAAGTACTGATTGTAGTGTTATTGTACAGCAATCCGGAATAGCAAAAATCGCAATGATTTATTATGACAAGAATAATTTTGTCTGGAAAATCAAAAACACTTGCGGATTACCCAATGCAATTTGTATTAACGGAGAAGAACTTACCACTGACAAAGAGCTGCAAGAATACGATCTAATAAAAATTGTTGGAAGCAAAAAAGCATATAGATTTATCATCAATAAAGAAGATTATCTGAAGAGATTATAATATCGAACTTATTTAATCGGTCAACAAAGAGTGTTATCTAATGCGATTGAGTGCTGACACAAATATCAACCAAAACCATATAAACCAATGGATAAAGGCAAATTATTATCATCCAAAGAATGAGCTGAATAAAGTATAACAACCATTAATAAATCGTTGCAGATGAATAAAATAGCTCCGTTTGCAACGATTTATTTTTGGAGATGTTGATGTATAAGGCTTTGGGATAGCTGAATAAGAACCCCTCACGCATTGCGTTCGGGAACCTTGTTGCTTCGCAATAACAAAACCGCAGATGACACACTTGTATCATCTGCGGTTTTGTTCCTGGCGGAGAGTTAGGGTAGTTTTATCTGAAAACAACTTTCACCTCGAACCCGTCCATTGATTTATCGTCATTCAACATTAACGCGACGGGCTAAAAACTCTCCACCGGAGAGTTTTCTTTACGCCCTTTCGAATCCCTAACTCTTTATAACAAAAACAGAGATACCTCTTGGTATCTGTTTTTTTTCTGGCGGAGAGTTAGGGTATTTTTATCTGAAAACAACTTTCATCTCGAACCCGTCCATTGATTTATCGGTCATTCAACATCAACGCGACGGGCTAAAAACTCTCCACAGGAGAGTTTTCTTTACGCCCTTTCGAATCCCTAACTCTTTATAACAAAAAACAGAGATACCTCTTGGTATCTCTGTTTTTTCTGGCGGAGAGTTAGGGTAGTTTTATCTGAAAATAACCGACATCTCGAACCCGTCCATTGTTCTATTGGCGAATCAACATCAGCGCGACGCCCTAAAAACAGTCCACCGGACTGTTTTTTAAACGGGCTTTCGAATCCCTAACTCTTTATAACAAAAAACAGAGATACCTCTTGGTATCTCTGTTTTTTTCTGGCGGAGAGTTAGGGATTCGAACCCTAGAGGCTTTTGGCCTACAGCATTTCGAGTGCTGCACCTTCGACCACTCGGACAACTCTCCGTACAACAACGGATATTTTATCAAAATAAGCCGTGTTTGTCAATATCTCTGCTTATGAATTAAAAAAGCTTTCTCCCTCTTTTGCGACAAAATTATGCGCAGATTCGTCTGGCAGATGCGAATCGGTAGAGTCAAAAAACACAACTGACTCCAGCGATGTGTTCAACACGGTAAACTGGCGCTCGAACATCGCTTTGATTTCTTCCTTACCTTCGCCCTTACTTCCTGCCGCAATGATAAGCGCTGCTCTTTTGGGCTTTGCGACGGCAGGCTTTACACCGTGGTCGAACCTGAGTGCATAATAGCGTTGGAACCTATCCACAACGGCTTTCAGCGGTGCAGGCACACCGCTGTTGTAAACAGGGGTTGAAACAACAAAATAATCAGCCTGTTCAAAATCCGCCATAAATTCATCAAGGTCATCAAAGCAACAGCCCTTGTTTTTGCCGCACCATCCGCAACCCACACATGGTTTTGCGTTCATTTTGTAGGCGTTATACGTTTTGATTTCTACACCTTGTGCGGGCGATATAAACGAATCACGCAGTGCCGCTGACACCGAATCTTTTCTTGGCGAGCCGTTTAAAACAAGTATTTTTTTCATTTTTCGCTCCTCCGTTTTACTCCCTGTTGCTGAGTATAAAATCAATCAGCTGACCGTTCGACTCATATATTCCCTGATACGGAAATTCTACGTAAATCCGCGAATCCTCACTGTAGACAAAACATCTGTATTCCTGCTCTGACGTAGAAATTGTAACTGTATAATACGGTGTTACATAGGGATAATCGTTAACGCTCTGCTTTCTGGTCGGCTTTATACTGCCCATTAATGCAAACAGCTTATCATATTCATCCGGTATCAACTGAAATTCTGCCCAACTGTCACTGCCCAACATAACAGAAGTGACCTGCGCTTTATCGGGGATATCTATCTTTTCCGCTTTTGGAAAAACGCTGTCAAAAACAAAAAATCCCAACAAAGCAACAACCACAAAAACAACCGCTGCAATAATCCGTTTTTTCATTAAAACACTCCTGCTTTCATTATGCCTAAACAAAATTCAAAAGACCTCTTTATCCCGAAGTGCAAAAGAGGTCTTTTAGTAAATTACGCAACCTCGTAAAGCTCAACGAGGAATTGGCTGTCTTTACCGTCTATAATTTCGTAATGTGTTGACCAATTATCTTTTTCGGGGTACCACTCGAGCCAATTGCGTGTTTCAACATTTCTGATATAACACAGTCCGTCTTCCGCCTCAACAATCTCCCAGCGTTTTGCCGAATAGTTATCATCAAAGCCGATTCCGTTATAGCCGGGCTCTATACCAAGCAACCTGCCGTTCTTGCCGATGGTAAACGTGCCATCCTCTGCAAAGTCCAAAGTCCATACAACGTTTTCTGTGTATCCGGATATCTCTCCGTCATTGTAGCGCACTTCTTCTCCCTTACGGTAATGCGTATTTTTTGCCGCGTCACCGGACAACGCAACACTGTATTCAGGCGCCCAGATTATATATTCACCATCCTGATCCTTGTTGCCCAAAGCAAAAAACAGCACAACAGCAACTACTGCAGCAAGCGCAATACCTACTACTGCACCGATTATGATTTTCGTTGTATTTCCATTATTATTTTTCACAGAACCACTGCTTTCTTCCCTTTTAATTTTTATTTCAACAGAATCGTTATTAATGCGCAGATCGTAATCGCCTACGTCAAACAGCTCTTTAAGATCCTTGCGAAGACGATCCAATCTCGCCGGCTCCGATTCACCTTTCATATCATAACGGTTAACAGCGCCTATAATAAAATTAAAATGATCTTTAATCTTACAATTATCTATTGAAAAAATCAAAAGAGGAATTTTGTTATCAACCGCACACTTAAGTTCTTTTTCAACCCAATCAGACTCCTGTGCTTTATCTGAAAGGAGCAAAAGGAATGCTTTTGATTCACGGATTGCCGGAGGAATTTTTTTCAAGAAATCATCTGTTCCGCGCAAATCTTCCGGAGCAAACCAACATTTTATTCCGTGCGATTCGAGTATGTCGCGTATTTCATTGGCTTTATCGATATCTTCCGTACTGTAGCTGATAAAAACATCCTTGTTCATAATCCGTGCCCCCTTCTCAGTAATCGTACTATTTTTGCCGTATTTTGTCAATATTATTCGCAAACGCAATAAAAACAACCCACACTTGTCACAGACAAATGTGGGTTGTTTTCTGCGAAAGAGCGACTAAAAGTAGTATATGTAGGGGTAAGAACGACCAAAAGTAATGTTATTTTGTTTTACTTTGCATGACGATAGTCAACACTATTGATATAACAAAAGAAAAGCCAAGATACAATAAGAACGGCAAATCCATAATTTTTTCCAAAAAAGAATTGAAGCCGTCAAATACGCAATCAATAGTAACTGCTATTACATTGCAGAGACAAAATCCGACGAATAGTATTCCAAAAAATTCAAAGAACAAAACGAATAGACCTAACCGTTTCTTATGTTTCTCGTTTTTCATTTGTCCTCCTTTGCGGTCTTACACGATGCAATCAACAATCTGCGAATATTGCCACAAAGTTTCTCGGTATATTGATATGATGCTGTGTCAATTCTTTTTGTCTCATGCATCAATTTCAACCAGTAACTCGTCTCATTAGATTCCTTCAAAGCGATTTCCAGTTTCGCTACAAAATCTTTCTTGCTCTGCGCATATTGTGCTTCATGGATATTTGCTCCAACGGATGTACCTGCTCTTGCAAGTTGATCGGTCATATAAGCACTTTTCGGTGCAGTTACACCGTCAACAAGATTTACGATAGCAACCGCAAATTCAAAAGATAAGTTAAGTAATTTGTTTTCGGACATAAAAGCACCTTCTTTCATCGATATTATATCACATAATGTTGCGTTTTTCAATGATATATCGCTTGCGCGATATGATATACGGCTTTGCCGCATGATATATTTGCGGCGCAAATATGATATAATATCCGTTCCTTCATACGCGAAGCGTATATCATCTGCGAAGCAGATATCATACCCGCAGGGTATATCACCCGTTCCGCAAGGAACGGATATCATTGTAAAAAACCTCTTTTGTCTGGTAGACAAAAGAGGTTTTTTACATGGTGCCGGTGGCGGGGGTCGAACCCGCACGGTATCGCTACCAACGGATTTTGAGTCCGCCTCGTCTGCCAATTCCAACACACCGGCAAATTAACAGCAAGGATTATTGTATAACAAAAAATCAAAAAAATCAATAGTAATCGGCAAATTAAAGTATTCTCAAACCCATTGCCCTACCCTTAAAGAAATTCAGCAGAGTTTTAAAGCCGTAGCGCTCATAAAATCTTATACCTCTTACGTTATTGCCATCGACACAAAGCTGCACACCGCACACGCCTTTCTCCTTCAGGTGAGCAACAAGCGTATCCATAAGCTGTGTGCCCGTGCCGTTACCGCGGTAATCTTTTAGAATATCAATATGCAGATGAGCGGGATACCTGCCTGCAAAAAGGCTGTGCGCAACAACCTCACCGAATCCGTTAATTCTGTCACCGAGGTTGCGGTGGCGAATTTTGGGCAGATACTCTTTCATAAAAATCTTACGCCAACGCGTGACGTTATCGGAGCATATTATATAGCCGACAGCCTCATCGTTTTCATCCGTGCATACAAAGCAATTTTCAGGCTCATGCTCCGTATAATAATCATTATATAATGCGAGAAAAAGCTCCGCATTCTCTCTGTTAAGTCCTTCAAACACTATATCGTCATTAATAGTCTGCAAGCAGACACGCTGAACGTTAAACTTATCGGTTTCGCGGTATGGTCTGATGTTTGCCACATCTGCACCTCCTCGTGTGTTAAGATAAAAAATCCACATCTGCCCGCTCGGACAAATGTGGATCGTGTGGTGGACGTTAACGGACTTGAACCGCTGACCACTCGCACGTCAAGCGAGTGCTCTACCAACTGAGCTAAACGTCCATAAGTTGTGACAACATCGGTAATTATAACGCATTCATCAGGCTTTGTCAATACAATTATTAAACTTTTTAACCGCATAACACAAAAAGAAAAGGCCGCAGACCGACCGTAAAGGTTAGCCTGCGGCTCTTATTGTTTTTGAGATTATTTATACTTGGGTCTTGCTACATAGCTTGTGTGGAGAACCTCATGTGCCTTGTGGCTGTTGGGCTCGCCAAGGAACTCAGCATAAATTCTCTTAACAGCCTCACTCTCATGTGACTTTCTCTTGGGAAGGTTCTTATCAGCCTCGTAGAGAGCTGCTGCACGTCTGCCCTTAAGATCAACGAAGTTGTGAACTGTTGCGGACTGAATCGGCTGACCGCCGCCGTTTACGCAACCGCCGGGGCAACCCATGATCTCAATGAACTGGTAATCAGCAGTGCCTGCCTTAACCTTTTCCATGATCTCGTGTGCTGCAGCAGCACCGCTGGCAACAGCAACCTTGATATCCATACCTGCAACCTTGTAAGTTGCTTCCTTGATACCCTGGCCTCTGACCTCTGTGAAGTCAACGCTCTCAAGCTCTTCGCCTGTGAGAACTTCAACAGCTGTACGCAGAGCTGCTTCCATAACGCCGCCTGTTGCGCCGAAGATAACAGCAGCACCTGTACCCTCACCGAGCGGATTGTCGAACTCTTCGTCCGGAAGATGGTTGAAGTAGATGCCTGCAGTTTCGATCATACGTGCAAGCTCACGTGTTGTGAGTGCATAGTCAACATCCTGGTAGCCGGAAGCTGCCTGATGGTCACGCTTTGTCTCGAACTTCTTTGCTGTACAGGGCATAATGCCGACAACAACGATATCCTTGGGATCAATACCCATCTTCTGTGCGTACCATGTCTTTGTGATAGCACCGAACATCTGCTGGGGTGACTTGCAGGTTGAAAGGTTGTTAAGATTATCGGGATAGTAATGCTCGCAGTACTTGATCCAGCCGGGTGAACAAGATGTGATCATCGGAAGTGTACCGCCGTTCTTGATTCTGTCAAGAAGCTCGTAGCCCTCTTCCATAATTGTAAGGTCAGCTGCGAAGTCGGTGTCGAACACCTTATCGAAGCCGAGTCTGCGAAGAGCAGCAACCATCTTGCCCTGAACGTTGGAGCCGATGCTCATACCGAAGCACTCACCGAGAGTAACTCTGATTGAGGGAGCAGTGTTGACAACAACAAACTTCTCAGGATCGTTGATAGCTGCAAATACTGCTGCTGTGTCATCCTTCTCATAGATAGCACCTGTCGGGCAGTTAACAATACACTGACCGCAGGAGATACATGAAACATCAGCAAGATCCTTATCGAATGCGGAGCTGATGTGTGTGTCGAAACCACGTGCATTTGCGCCGATTACGCTTACCTTCTGCTGGTTACATGCAGCAACACAGCGACGGCAGAGGATACACTTGCTGTTATCTCTGACCATGTGAGCAGCTGAATCGTCAAACTCAAATGCGGGCATCTCACCGTCGAAAGCGTGCTCGTCATCAACACCGAATTCCTTACAGAGCTTCTGAAGCTCGCAATTGCCGGAGCGGATGCAGGAGAGGCACTCTTTTCTGTGAGTGGAGAGGATAAGCTCGAGAGTCATCTTGCGTGACTGTCTTACCTTCTCTGTGTTTGTGAATACTTCCATACCCTCGTTAACGGGGTAAACGCAAGCTGTAACAAGGCTTCTTGCGCCCTTTACCTCAACCATACAGATACGGCATGCACCGATCTCGTTGATATCCTTGAGGTAGCAGAGGGTGGGAATCTCGATACCTGCATAACGTGCAGCTTCGAGGATTGATATACCGTTAGGCACACTTAAGGGCATGCCGTTGATTTTGATATTTACCATTTCCATTATGTGGCACACTCCTTTCGCTTATTTCTTGTAAATTGCCTGAATCTTCTTGCAGGAATCCATACATGCACCGCACTTGACACACTTCTCTGCATTGATTGCAAATGAAGCAAGCTTGTGACCGGGAGCAATGTAGTCTGTTCTTGCGATTGCGTCTGCAGGACAAGCTCTTGCGCACATACCGCAGCCGATACACTTATCAGCATCGATATAGTAACGTACAAGACCCTTACATACACCTGCAGGGCAAACCTTATCAACAACGTGTGCCTCATACTCTGATCTGAAGAATTTGAGTGTTGCAAGAACAGGGTTGGGAGCAGTCTGGCCGAGACCGCAGAGTGAATTCTGCTTGATGTAAAGAGCAAGCTCTTCAAGCTTATCGAGATCTTCGTGAGTAGCCTTACCCTCTGTGATCTTCTCAAGCATTTCCATCATACGCTTTGTACCGATACGGCAGGGTGAACACTTACCGCAGGACTCATCAACTGTGAAGTCGAGGAAGAACTTAGCGATATCAACCATACAGTTGTCCTCATCCATAACGATAAGGCCGCCTGAACCCATCATACAGCCGATAGCTGTAAGGTTGTCGAAGTCGATAGCTGTGTCCATAAGGTGTGCAGGAATACATCCGCCGGAAGGTCCGCCGGTCTGAGCAGCCTTGAACTTCTTACCGTTGGGGATGCCGCCGCCGATATCCTCAATAACCTCGCGCAGGGTTGTGCCCATGGGAACCTCAACAAGACCTGTGTTTGTGATCTTGCCGCCGAGTGCGAATACCTTTGTGCCGGTTGACTTCTCTGTACCCATTGAAGCATACCACTCAGCGCCGTTAAGGATGATCTGAGGAATGTTTGCATAGGTTTCAACGTTGTTGTTGTTTGTGGGCTTGCCGAACAGACCCTTGACAGCAGGGAAGGGCGGACGGGGACGGGGCTCACCACGGTTACCTTCGATTGAGGTCATGAGAGCTGTCTCTTCACCGCAGACGAATGCACCTGCACCAAGACGGATGTGAAGATCGAAATCAAAGCCTGATTCGAAGATATTCTTGCCGAGAAGGCCGTATTCCTTAGCCTGGTCAATAGCAAGCTGAAGACGCTTAACAGCGATCGGATACTCTGCACGGACATAGACATAACCCTCAGTTGCGCCGATAGCGTAACCGCAGATTGCCATAGCCTCGATGATACAGTGGGGATCGCCTTCAAGGATTGAACGGTCCATAAATGCACCGGGGTCACCTTCGTCAGCGTTACATACTACATATTTCTGGTCTGCAGCGTTCTTTGCTGCAAAGCTCCACTTGAGGCCTGTCGGGAAACCGCCGCCGCCTCTGCCGCGAAGGCCGGAATCCTTAACGATGTTGATAACCTCGTCGGGAGTGAGCTGGTTAAGGCACTTTTCAAGAGCCTGATAACCGTCGTGTGCGATATACTCATCAATATTTTCGGGATCGATGACACCGCAGTTACGAAGAGCAATTCTCTGCTGCTTTGCATAGAACTTTGTCTGCTCAAGGGACTTGACTGTGTCCTCCTGTACGGTCTCTTCATAGAGAAGACGTGTGACCATACGGCCCTTGAGAAGGTGCTCTTCTACGATTTCGGGAACATCTTCTACTTTGACTTCGCTGTAGAAGCAACCCTCCGGATAAACTATCATGATGGGACCGAGAGCACAAAGGCCAAAGCAACCTGTCTTGATGACCTTAATCTCATCCTGGAGTCCCTTTGCTGCGAGTTCGCTTTCGAGCTTTTCGATTATCTCATTGCTGTGAGATGAAGTACAGCCCGTACCGCCGCAGACAAGAACGTGGGAACGATACATTTTGTTTCCTCCTTGTTATTTGGCAACAGCGCCGACTGTGTATTCTGTAACAATATTGCCGTTGACGATATGGTCGCTGACAACCTTTGCTACCTTCTCAACTGTCATCTGAACGTATGTGACCTTTTCCTGGCCGGGTACAAACACCTCAACGATAGGCTCATACTGACACATACCGATACAGCCTGTCTGTGAAACTGTGACACCCTTAAGTGAACGGCGTGCGATTTCCTCAGTGAAAGCGTTCATTACGGGACGTGCACCTGCTGCGATACCGCAGGTAGCCATACCGACAACAATTCTTGTTGCGTCTTCACTGTCGTTTCTTGCTGACATATTCTTGAGTGTACGCTCTTTGATTGCCTGAAGTTCTGCAAGTGATTTCATTGGGTTACACCTCCGATTAGGATATTGGTTTGTTCGTTGATATAGTCTTTCATCCACTCAACAACCTCCGGCTCGCTGAGAGGCACTCCGCCGAGTATCTCCCTCATTTCAGCCGTTGAGAGAACAAAGCTTTCGCCGTCTCTGCTGCGCTTGTAGATGAAATCTCTGTCTGTGTTCATTGAGATAAGGATTACTATGCTGGACGTTACATCACCAAGCGGTGTGAAATCGATGCTGTCCGTTTTGAACAGCGCCGCCGTCGTTGTGCCCTTACCTTTTTCGCTTTCGATTCTGAGGCTGCCGCCCGTCTGCTCTGCTGCGAGCTTGAACAGCGGTATGCCCATGCCGACCTTGCGTGTTGTGCGTGTTGTGAAGAACGGGTCAAGCACATTGCTTACCTGCTCCTGCGTCATACCGCAACCGTTATCGGAAACGCTGATGAGCAGTTCCTGCTTTGCGGTATCCTCCGCAACTTCGATATTGATAAGGCTTGCGCCTGCCGCTATCGAATTCTGTGCAATGTCGAGAATATTGAGTGAAAGCTCACGCATAATTTATCAGCCCTTGTACTTTGCAAGGATACCTGCAACCTGGTCAGGTGTAAGCTTACCGTAAACATCATCGTTGATGTTCATAACGGGAGCAAGGCCGCAAGCACCGATACAACGGCTTGCTTCGAGAGAGAAGATACCGTCTTCTGTGCATTCGCCTGCTGCTATACCGAGCTGGGAAGCAATTTCATCAAGAACTGCCTGTGCACCTTTAACGTAACAAGCAGTACCGAGACAAACTGAAATGTTGTACTTGCCCTTGGGCGAGAGAGAAAACTGAGCATAGAAGGTTGATACACCGTAAACCTTTTCGAGCGGAATATCCATACCCTCTGCAATCATAACCTGAACCTCGAAGGGAAGATAACCGTAGATTCCCTGTGCCTGCTGCATTACGTGCATAAGCATACTGGAATCGTGCTTATTCTCTTCGATAATTGCCATGAGCTGAGCTTCCTGCTCAGGTGTGCCCTTGAAGGGGATTTTGCTGATTTTTTTAAGCATTCGACTTTTCCTCCTTTGTCGTAGAGTGGATAAAACCGTGCAGCCCTTTTGCTGCGGCAGCACCGCACCCTTGCGGATACGATATGCATAGGTTCTATTCTATAAATGCATACGTTTGAATTATATCATAACAAAATTTAAAAGTCCATATATGTATACTAAAAAATTGCTCGCTTTTTATCACAAATTCTGTATCTACCGCTGAAAAATGACAAACAAAGGCTGCATCCGCAATGCGGACACAGCCTTTGTGCAACTCAGAGTGCTGCAGATTAATCTACTTCAACAGTTTTTGTGGGAAGAATGTTTTCGTTGCCGTATTCGTCAACAACTTCGCCGGCAATATACTCAAGTGAAATCTTCATTTCAGAGATTGCCTCCTGAGCAGATTTACCGCCAAGCTCCGCTGTGTTGACAAGCACATTAACGGGCAGAACCTGTGTATCGTTTGCAGGCATACCAAACTCACCGTACTGTGAAACGCTGCATACCCAAACACCTGTCTTACCGTTATCTTCAGCGTTAACGTTGTAAACCGTAAGGTCGCTGTCGGTTTTATTCTTTATCTCGATGTTGAGGATGTAGCATTCCCAACCGCTGTCGGCAGCAATGACATTTGCAGCTATTTCATTTGTCATGCCGTAAAGCTTCGCCTCGTTATAGAATGCGACACTGTTTGATCTGTGCGCATCAAGGAAATCGGAGCCGTCTTCTATGTTTGCGCGCTTTGCAGTTATCTGGTCCTCCACTTTAACGGTGTCATCCTCAGGAGCAACAATGTTGATCGTTACCTCAAGTTTTTCGCGGTCACTTTCGGGTACTTCTATGTTGTCGTCAGCAGGTGTTTCGTAGCAAACTATTTTAAGCTCAAAACCTGCAACCGTTGTATACATAAGGTTTACGTCAACCTTACTTGAATCGACAAGCACAGTTGCCGGATAAAGTATATCTGTCTGTGCAGGGGGAACCGAAAGCTCACCGTTTATCGGGCAGGAGCTAAGCCACATACCGTCGGGAGTTTCGCCGCCCTCGAAGCTGACAAAGCTGTAATTCTTATCGGTGTTATTGCTGATTTCGATATTGAGGCTGTAAACAATCCAATTGTCACCGCCCTTAAGAAAATTCTGCGCATCGCTTTCACTCAGGCCGAAATCCGTCTGAGCTGCCCTCATAAACGTATCGGGATTCTTCAGATAAAACTCTTTTGTCTGGGTATCCTCATAAATCAGATCAAGGCCTGCATAGAGCTTACCCGCCTGCGGCCCTTCCTTCTCTTTGCCCTTACAGGCCGCAAACGTAAACAGCATTACAGCAGCAAGTATAAGGGCTGCTATTCTTTTAGTCTTCATTGTACTTCCTCACTTTTCTTTTTATAGTTTGTCTGCTTCTCGCGATTGCCATTGTGCCGTTTGGCACATCATCCGTCACGACCGAACCTGCAGCGGTATAGGCGTGATCCCCAACTGTTACAGGCGCTACAAGGCAGGTATGACAGCCTATAAACGCCTTATCACCTACGGTCGTACGGAATTTCTGCGTACCGTCGTAATTGGCAGTTGCACAGCCGCAGCCGAAATTGACGCCTTCACCTACATCGCTGTCGCCTATATAGGTGAGATGGCTTATTTTTGTATTTTTACCGACTGTGGAATTTTTGATTTCCACAAAGTTGCCCGTATGGACACCGTCAGAAAGAACACACCCGGGTCTGAGGTGAGCAAACGGACCTACCGTAACGTTTCTGCCGAGCGTACTGCTTTCGCATCGGCTTGCATCTATAACGCAGCCCTCACCCACCGTGCACGAATCGAGCTTACTGTCAGGGCCGATAACACAACCGCTTTCGATAACCGTTCTGCCGGTTATTACTGTACCCGGCAGAATCTGCGTATCCGCACCGATAACAGCCCGGGGTGATATTATAACACCGTCGGTACAGGGGATGTCAACACCTCTCAGCATATTTTCTTTGAGCACTTTTCTGCGTGCAAGCTCGTTTAGTTGCATAAGCTGAAAACGGTCGTTTGCACCGAGTATAACATCAGCGTTCTCCGCAGTAAATGCATCAGCCCGTTTGCCGCAGGCAAGCAGAATTTCCACTGCATCCGTCAGGTATATTTCCTTTTTCGCCCTGCCCATTTCAGCAATGCCGTCAAGGGCAGAAAGAAGATCATCACAGTTAAACCAATATGCACCGGAATTGACTTCGGTTATCTTTTTTTCGTCATCCGTTGCATCACGCTGTTCAACAATGCGCCGGAGCGAACCGTCTGCCGCTCTGACCATTCTGCCGTAGCCCGTGGGATCATCAACAGTTGCGGAAATCACCGTTGCGGAGTTACCCTTTGATACGTGAAAATCCAACGCAGCGGTGACGGTTTTTGAATCAATCAGCGGAGCATCGCCGTTGAGCACAAGCACGTTGCCGCCCGAATGGCGCGCAATAAAAGCTTTTGCCTGAGCCACAGCGTGACCCGTACCCAGGCACCGAGCCTGAAGTACGGTTTCGCACGAGCCTCCCAGATGATCGCAAACCTGCTCGCTCAGGTGACCCGTAACGGCACAGATATCGTCGATACCCGCCTCTCTGACCGCATCAACAACCCAATCTATCATCGGCACAAAAAGCACCTGTGCAAGCACCTTTGGCTTTGCCGATTTCATTCTTGTACCCTCTCCTGCGGCAAGAATTACCGCACAGTTCTCGCTCATTCACACACAGCCTTCCTTCAGCAAATTATACCGCCGCCGATAACCGTTTCGCCATCGTAAAGCACAAGTGACTGACCCGGTGTGACAGCTCTTTGCGGCTCGTCAAATTCTACCGCTAGCGTATCCTCACCCGTCTGATAAGCGGTTGCAGCAGCCTCTTTCTGACTGTATCTTGTTTTTGCAGTAACACGCATCGAGCCGTCAATCCGCTCAACTGCGATAAGATTTATATCCTTTGCGTTCACACGCTTTGAAAACAGCTCCTCATTCGAACCGAGGTAAACCCTGTTTTCATCAACGTTTTTACTGATGACAAACAATGGCGCAGGAGCACTGATTCCAAGACCCTTGCGCTGACCGACCGTATAGCCTATCAGCCCTTTGTGCATACCCCAAATCCTGCCGTCAGTGCCGACAAATTCGCCGGGCATAAACTTTCTGCCCGTAAACTCCTCTATAAATTCACGGTAGCATCCATCCGGCACAAAGCATATATCCTGGCTGTCGGGTCTGTCCGATGAAACAAAGCCGTTTTCCGCAGCAAGCTCACGCACCTGCTGCTTTGTGTAACCGCCCAACGGAAACATCGCACCGGCAAGCTGACGCTGAGAAAGCTGCCACAGCACGTAGCTCTGATCCTTTTCGCGAAAAGCTGCACGCTCAAGCAAAACTCTGCCGGAGCCTGCCGGCTTTGTAACACGGGCATAATGGCCCGTAGCAATAATATCACAGCCGTGCTCTCTGATGCTGTCGAAAAGAGCACCGAATTTTATCACCTTATTACAGTATACGCAGGGATTCGGAGTTTCACCTGCGATATAGCTGTTTGCAAAATATTCCATTACCGTGCGACGGAATTCATCGCACAAATCAACTGTTATGTGCCCGAAACCAAGGCGCGCAGCAACAGCCGCTGCATCCTCCTCATCTCTGACGGGCGCACCCTCAAAAGCGCGCATAGTAACGCCGAGGACGTCAAAACCCTCCTGCTTTACAAGCAGCGCCGCAACGGAGCTGTCAACTCCGCCGCTCATCGCAACTCCTACCTTCATCATTTCGGCTCAAAAGCAGGCATTACAATATGGTCCGTGCAGCCGTCAATAGCATTGAACATACGGCGTGTGAAAAGGTACTCTTTTACAACCTTCATCTTGTCGCCGGACATCTTTTCGGGAGTTGATAGAATAACCGTTGAGCTTCTCTGCGTAGCAAGCGCATCCTTTTGCTCTACATAGATTGTGTCGTAAAGCATCTCGTAGTCCGCCGCAATAGCTCTGACCGAATCGGTTATTATGATATCCGCATCATAACCCGTCACTTTATCGGGTCCGACGGGAACAAAATTAAACTCGCGGTCATTCTTTTCGATATCGTCAAGCGTGAGAGTGGTCTGAGCAGCCGTTTTGAGCTTGATGAAGCCGTAGTATTCAAGAAGCGTGAGCGCACGTGTCATACCGTCGGTATCTGAGGGAATGGCAACCGTTGCACCGTTTTCAATTTCGTCCTTTGTGTCGTAGCTGATAAGAATCATTACGTAGGGGTAGTAATAGGCAGCACCCAGGTTGACAAACTTACCGCCGGCGCTCATTTTGCTGAGTTCATACTCCTTCTGAGTTGTGACGCAAGTAAAGTCTATCTCACCGTTTGCAAGCGCATTGTTAGCCTGTGCAGCGGTGTCGTAGGATTTGTAGATAAGCTCGTATCCGAATTCGGGAAGTCGAGTCTCGACGCTGTGAAAGATCTCCATATGAGGAGCTGCGCCTGTAATTACGCCGACGTAAACCTCTTCAAGATCCTTGTTTTTATCCGCGCCGCAGGAGCAGAGCGTGAGTGCCGTAATCAGCACGGCAAGAATTAGTGCAACTGTTCTTTTCATAACGGAACCATCCTGTCAATACATAGTTGTATTTAATATAACATACCTTCGTGCGATTTTCAAGCAAGTTATTCCGCCAGCGAAAAAAGTTGCACTTTTTCACGCTAAAGCCTTGAATTATTTCAAAGATTTGTTATACTTTTATTGGTTTTATCTTACACCAACACGAAAGGGGATTTTTCCACAATGAAAGCATCAGAGAGCATCCCTAATTATGCTCCGAAGCTGCGCGAATACGCAAACTACACCGCAAGACAAATCAAGGACGTCTGCAAGACAATCGGTCCCCGTGCCCCGGGCGAAGAAGCTGAAAAGAAGGCACAGGAAAGATTTGCAGCTGAGCTCAAGAAGTATGCCGATGACGTAAAGATTGAGCCGTTCGATCTTCATCCAAAAGCATTTCTCGGCTGGATCCGTCTTTGCGCAATCATTATGATTATCGCAAACGTTGTTTTCTTCGCCGGCACATTCTTCGAAGGTGCGCCCAAATGGCTGCCTGTAATTCCGCTTGCACTCAGCCTTATCTGTCTTTTCTTCATCGTAACAGAGTTCCTCTTCTACGGCGAAACACTCGATCCTTTCTTCCCCAAGCGCACGTCACACAACGTTGTTGCGAAATACAACGCAAAAGGCACGGCAAAAAAGCGCATCATCGTATCCGGCCACGTCGATTCATCATACGAGTGGCGCTACACATACCTTGGCGGTCCGCCCCTCATCACAACGGTTATCGGCGGCGCAGTAGCAGGTATCGTTATCGCACTTGTTGCTGAATTTTACAGCGTTGCAACAGGCAACACAGGCTCACTTCTTATCGACATTCTCCGTTGGGTAATGCTCGCATGGTGTATCCTTTTCACTGCAGCAATCTTTTTCCTAAACTACAAACTTCCCGTTGAGGGCGCGAACGACAATCTCACGGGTTCTGTTGCTTCAATCGCTGTTATGAAGTACCTCAAGGACAACGATATCCGATTCGATGACGTTGAGGTATGGACACTTCTCACAGGTGCAGAAGAAGCAGGACTCAGAGGCGCTAAGGCTTTTGCCAAGACACACAAAAAAGAGCTTGAGGATATGGAAACTGTATTCGTCGGCGTCGATACACTCCGCGATTACGATTTCTATGCAATCTACAGCCGTGATATGACGTTCACCGTTAAATCCGACCCGCAGGTGTGCGCACTGCTCAAGCAGGCTTCTCTCAACGCAGGTCTCGACCTTCCCTATAAGGCAATCTTCCTCGGTGCATCCGATGCAGCCGCCGTATGTAAGGCAGGCTTCAAGGGCGCAACACTTGCCGCTATGGATCCCGCACCTGCAAGGTACTATCACACAAGACTTGACACAGGCGACAACCTCGACCTCAAGTCAATTGAAACAGGCATCAACATTATGCTTGAATCTGTATTCCTTTACGATGAGCAGGGTCTTAAAGATAATTATAATGCATAAAAAACAGTATGGCGCATAAATTTGCGCCATATTTTGTGCATATAATACAGTAAAAAAATCTTTACAAATGAGCGTTGCTGTGTTATAATTTGCTTTGCATGTTCCTTCTCTCGGATCAGGGAGCAAACCTCAACGAGGTTCTCACCTGCCCTGTTCTGGGGTTGAGAATAAATATTTTATAATGAGGTGAAAACAAAATGACAAACGCAGAAAAGAGTGCAATCATTGCTGAGTACGCTATCCACGAGGGTGACACAGGTTCTCCCGAGGTACAGATTGCCGTTCTCACAAAGAGAATCAATGACCTTACAGCTCATCTTAAGGAGCATCACAAGGATCATCACTCTCGCCGTGGCCTTCTCAAGATGGTTGGTCACAGACGTAACCTTCTTGCATACCTTCAGAAGGTTGACATTGAGCGTTACCGTTCAATCGTTGCAAGACTCGGTCTTCGTAAATAATCCAGGCGCTAATAGGGCGGCTTCCCACGCGGTTGCCGCCCTGCAATTTTAAAAAGCACCGGAAAGCCGCCGACAGGCTTTAGCGGTAAATAAAGTGTTTGAACGGACAAGCTCTAACATTTTATTTATTGCTAAAAGTAAGTTCGTGCCGCTTTCCGGGAAAAATAACAATGATAAAAGAAAGAGGTAAAGCAAAATGACTTTGAGAACTTTTGACACATTCAAGACATTCAAAACCGAAATTGCCGGCCGTCCTTTTGTTGTCGAAATCGGCAAAATGGCTGAGCTTGCAGGCGGCGCTTGTCTCGTACGCTACGGTGAGACAAACGTGCTTTGCACAGCTACGATGGCTGCAAAGCCCCGTGAAGGCGTTGACTTCTTCCCCCTCTCTGTTGACTTCGAAGAAAAGCTCTACTCAGTTGGCAGAATTCCCGGTTCATTCCAGCGCCGTGAAGGCAGAGCAAGCGAAAAAGCTACTCTCGCTTCCCGCGTTATTGACAGACCCATCCGTCCTCTCTTCCCCAAAGATATGAGAAACGATGTCGGCGTTGTTGCAACAGTTATGTCTGTTGACCCCGATTGCTCACCCGAAATTACAGCTATGCTCGGTGTTTCCATCGCAATCTCCATCTCCGAGATTCCGTGGGATGGCCCCGTATCAGGCGTTGTTGTCGGTATGATCGACGGCCAGTACATCATCAACCCCACAGCAGAGCAGAAGGAAAAGAGCGATATGTATGTAACAGTCGCATCCACATCTGACCTTGTCGCTATGATTGAAGCCGCTGCAAACGAAGTTACAAACGACGAAATGTACGACGGTATTATGTTTGCACACGCTGAAAACCAGAGAATCGTTGAATTCATCAACTCAATCAAGGCTGAGTGCGGCAAGGAAAAGATTGAGTTCCCCTCAAACGATCCCGCTCCCGAAATGTTCGAGGCAATTAAGGATTTCGCTATCGAAGATATCCGCGTTGCTCTTGATACAGATGACAAGCGTATCCGCGACGAAAGACTCAAGCCCATCTACGATGCGGTTCACGAGAAATTCGACGAAGTATATCCCGACGATATCGCAAAGATCGACGATTGCCTTTATAAGACACAGAAGTACGTTGTACGCCGCTGGCTTCTTGACGACGGCAAGCGCGTTGACGGCAGAGGCATCAACGAGATCCGTCCTCTCGCAGCAGAGGTTGACCTTCTCGACAGAGCTCACGGCACAGGTATGTTCACAAGAGGACAGACTCAGGTTCTCACAGTAACAACACTTGGCCCCATGAGCGACGCTCAGCTTCTTGACGGTATCGACAACGAGACAGAGAAGCGTTATATGCACCACTACAATTTCCCCTCCTACTCAGTCGGCGAAACAAAGCCCTCCAGAGGCCCCGGCAGACGTGAGATCGGTCACGGTGCACTTGCAGAGAAGGCTCTTCTTCCCGTAATTCCCAGCGTTGAAGAGTTCCCCTACTGCATCCGCCTCGTTTCCGAGGTTCTCTCCTCCAACGGTTCAACATCACAGGCATCTGTCTGCGGTTCAACACTTTCCCTTATGGCAGCCGGCGTTCCGATCAAGGCTCCCGTAGCAGGTATCTCCTGCGGTCTTATCACAGAGGGCGATCGCTTCATGACAATGGTTGATATCCAGGGTCTTGAGGACTTCTTCGGCGATATGGACTTCAAGGTTGCAGGCTCCAAGAAGGGTATTACAGCTATTCAGATGGATCTTAAAGTACACGGTCTTACACCCGCTATCATCCGCGAGGCGCTTGACAAGACATACACAGCAAGATGCGAAATTCTTGATGATGTAATGCTCAAGTGCATCGCTGAGCCCCGTAAAGAGCTCTCCAAGTACGCACCCAAGATGCTCACAACCAAGATTCCCGTTGAGAAGATCAGCGAGGTTATCGGTAAGCAGGGTAAGGTCATCCAGAAGATCTGCGCTGAGTGCAACTGTAAGGTTGACGTTGAAGAAGACGGTTCAATCTTCATCTGCGCACTTGATATGGCTGATGCAGAGCGCGCACTCCTTATGGTTAACACAATCGCTAACGATCCCGAGCCCGGCTCATTCTACAACGGCGTTGTTACACGCATTATGGACTTCGGTGCATTCGTTGAGATTGCTCCCGGCAAGGAAGGTCTTGTACACATCAGCCGCCTCGACGTTAAGCGCACAGAGAAGGTTGAAGATGTTGTCGGTGTAGGCGACGAGGTTATTGTTAAGGTCCTTGAGATTGACGATCAGGGCAGACTGAACCTCTCCAGAAGAGATGCACTCATCGAGATTGAGGGTATGGTTCCCGAAAACACAATCTCCGATGCTCCCCGCCGCCCCGCTCCCCGCAAGGATTTCCGCCGCGGTGACAGAAGGCCCAAAAACTAATCTCAAAAATCCGAACACATAAAATTAAAGAGCAGTCGGACGGATAACCGTTCAACTGCTCTTTCGTTTTGCTCTGTTTTATTCGCTGATGTATTTGCCGACAAACTCCCAGACCTTATCAAAATATTTTACAGGGTCGGTATCGACAGATACCGCGTGGTCAGCCTCGGGAATTGTAAGAATATCCTTCTCACCGTTAAAAGCTTCATAGTTTTTGTAAACCATTTCGTACGGTACAAAATTATCCGCCTCACCGTGGATGAAAAGCATAGGTGTTTTTGACTTTTTAAGTGCATCAATACTGGAAGCTTTCTTAAAATCAAGGTCAACGTGACGTTTTATGCAAAGCTGTGAAGCATAGAGATAAGGAAAAACGGGCAAGTGGAACATTCTGACAATCTGATGTGAAAACTCATCCCACACACTTGTATAGCCGCAATCCTCAATTGCACACTTTACATTGTCGGGCAGATTTTCACCGACGGTCATCATAACCGTTGCCGCACCCATTGATTCGCCGTGAAGCACGATTTCTGCCTCAGGGTCGAGCGCAACAGCATAATCAACCCATGCAACAAGATCAAGCTTATCAAGGTAACCCATTGTATATGCAACAATGCCCTTAGGTGATTTTATGCCCTTTTCATTGCCTCGCATATATGGCATTATGAGGTTGTAACCTTTTTTGTAATATTCCCTTGCATAGCGTGCCATCGCACCGGGACCCGCCGTGTAACCGTGGCAGACGATTGCCCACTTGTGGCTGTCACCGTTTCTGAAAAGCACAGCTGTAGGTCTGTCACCTACAGAGTTGACGGTTGTAACGTCACTGTGCGGTGTTGAATCGAACCATTCGCCTGCACCTTCGCAGATATTGAACTGCGGTTTTACGCTCGGCTCAACCGGCTCTTCGCCAAAAATTTTGCTCAACTTATCGCTGCCTTTTTTTGTAAGCACACCGTACCACAGAAGCTCACCCACAATGAACGGAGAAGCTGCCGCAACAGCAAGTGCTGTTACACCCGCACCGGTAAGTATTTTTTGATAAACCTTCATTATATCAGCCCCTTTTTTCTATAATTTGTATTCTAAACCATTTTATACCTGCGGTCAATACAAAAAAAGCACCGTCAAGGTTTAACCTTAACGGTGCTTCTGTTTATTTGTTGTTGAGATTGCTCTGCTGCTGTGATGCGTTCATCATACGCTCCATCATACCGGGTCTCTTCTGCTTTTTGGGCTTATAGATGGGCGGATTTTTGAGCTTTGCTTTTGCCTTCTTACCTCTTGCTGAGGAAAGATACTTATTGACTTTGATGACGGGACCCATAAGATCGTCACACATATAGTCACAGCAGTTTGCAAGCATAACCTGATCTTCGCCAAGATCGCCCAGCAGAGTAACTGCAATAATACTCTGCGCCTCATTTGTGGCATCGGGATAAATCTCATTGATAAGATTGAAGAGCTTTTTCATCTCTGCAGGATCGTTACGTCTGATTGTATCCATAACAGCCTGAGCGCAACCCTGTGCAAAGAAATCTTCAGCAAGGAACTCACCGTACTTATTGATATTTTCATTGTATGCAGCACGGTACTGGGGATAAATTGAATTTGTAAGACGGCTTGCGAGAGTGTTTGCATCATAGTAAACACTGCCGCTTCTTGCAGCTGCCTTAGATACTGTTTTCGGAGCCTTTGTTTTGGGCTGGTTTGTAGGCTTGCAGAACTTTGCCATTACTGTGTCGGAAATTTCGCCGCTGATGGAACGGATATCCTTATCATCGCTTGTTTCAGCATCGAGAAGTGAAACGGAAACCTCCTTATAATCCGAGAAGTTACCTTCATCATCTGATGTTGTCGAAATTTCGAAAGTAAGTTTATTATCAAAATGCTTGAGCGCAACCGCGCCTGCCTCACCTTTAAAATCGAGACGGTAGCCGACTCCGTTATCGCCCTTTGCAACGGGAGATTCATCCTTACCGACACCATCAGGGCGAACAACAGACATACCTGCCTTTTTCATCGTCGGCTCAACTGACGAACAGATTTTATCAAGAGCTTCTTTAATATCGAGCATATCAGTTTACGTGCGGCGCGCTACCGCCGCACACTCCTTCCGCAAAATATACAAATACACCTATATTATACCACACAAGGCAGCGTTTGTCTATCACTATTATTTTATTTTTTAACGGTACGGTCACGGAGCATTTCCTGCCTGACAGGCTTGATCAACGATATAACGAGAGCTGCCGCAACAGATGTCAACAGCAATTCGGGCAGCATATAGGCAGCGTTGTAAATTACCGAGTATATAAATCCGAGCAACTCGGGGTTGCATTTTTCCATAAGCATAGCCGAAAAATCATTGACAATGGCCTCGCCGAAAAACCATTCGGCATATGACCTGTAAAAAATATATCCGGACACAACATGAACGATATATCGCATAAACACAGCAACAGCCGTACCCAACGCAAACGCCGCTGTGTGATTCTTCAGCTTGTTTTTCAGCATACCTGCCGCACCGACAACACTGAAGGCAACAAAATAATCGAGAATAAGAATAAGTATGATGTTACCTGCACCCTGACCTGCAAAAGCCTGGCTCATCGTTGCACCGAGCACAGCCTGCAGAACACCGTGAACAAGACCGCTGACCAGACCCCAACGAACACCATAGGTGTAGGCGATTATGGCAATGGGCAGCATTGAGCAGGCAGTGATACTGCCACCGAACGGCCACTCAAAAACCTTGATGAACGAGAGCACCGTTGCAAGTGCCAGCATAACACCGCTCAGCGCAAGGCGCTTTGTTTTTTCCGTGCGATTGAGATTTGACTTTGACATCCTGAAAATCACCTTTCAACTTGAAATTGCAACAAAAAAACGCCAAAAGGAATTTCTCCTGTTGGCGAATTGAAAAATCTGCTGCAACTCTTAAAATTCCTACGCCGGCATTACCCGGATCAGGTTCATGGGTTACGGACTTAAAGCCCGACTCTCAGCCGATAACATCAGCACCCCTCTGGAATCTTCTGTTGTCGAGTGGGATTATATCCGAACAGTTGCAATTTGTCAAGTGCATTTTTTATAGTTGCCGAAATACCACCCGACTACTCCGTTTGTTTTAACAATAATTCCCTTTGAATATTCAGAAAGCACAGATAAAGTGTCTCCTTTTTTCACCGGGAGCACATAGTTGGAATAATCGTAGCATTCGGTTTCAGATTTCAAATGAGTATTGGGGATTTGTAATTGTCTGCCACTCCTTACATGCTCGATAAGAGAAAATTCTTTACCCTTTTCAATCAGCTTAATTTCCCTGTCTGCCCAAGAAATCGCAATTGGATCTTCACTTTCCGTTTGATCATCCAACGCTATAACTGAAGGCAATTCATCGTAACTCATATAAGAAATCAAATCAACAGAAGAATTAATATCCGGAATAATCAGAAGATTCAACTGGCCGTCTTTTTTTATACCGCAACCGCCGTCTAACGAAATAATCCGCTTGTCGTAATTTATAATCGGATTAAACTGCTGAATAGAGGAGCTGTATAACGGCACAGGCCAATGACCTGCAACTACATATTTTTCAAATTCAAAAGGCGTTCTATCAGCAAAAGCATCATATTTGGTCAATTCCAATACGCTTTTATCTGCGTTATCTAAGACGTTTCTTTCGCGCAAGCCACCGTGAACAAAAACAAAGTTCTGTGTTTCCACAACAGTCGGAAGCTCTGCAAGAAATCTGAATTCTCTCTCAAAGCGGGAAATTACATCTGATTTTGCCGCCAAAACATCTTCCGGTGAATTAAGTGTATAACCGCATTCGGCAGCCAGCTCCTGATAGAAACTTGACCCGACCCATTTTCTCAAATTTACAATGTAATTAAAAAATTCGGTCACATTAGATTCGTTTAAATCTTGAATTAATTTTAAGCGATACGCATCAACATTACCAATCAACGCAATAACATTTTCGCGTTTGCAAAGGTCCATCACATATCTCAAGGTCGCCAAACTTTCAGGACCCTTTTCAATAATATCTCCAACGATAAATAAAATGTCATCATCGGAAAAAGACGCCATTTTCAAAACGTTTCTAAAATGAGACAGACAACCGTGAATATCACTTGTTGCCAGTATCCTTCTTCCGGGTCGGATATTTATTTGCTCAATCTTAGTTATTAACTGTATCATTATTTATTGCCCTTTGCAGTATTAATGGAGGCGATGAGCATTCTGCGAATCACTCCGCAATCATGCATAATATTCTTTGCAATATCATCAGAGAGCAAACCTGTTTTTTGCGAGATTTCTATCCAGTATTCAGTTTCATAACATTCTTTTAATGCTATTTGAAGTTTGGCAATAAAATCAGGCCGACTGTGTGCGTATTTCGCCTCACGCATATTCGCGCCAATACTTGTTCCGCTTCTTTCAAGCTGATTAGACAAAGAATAGTGGCCTTTTATACCTTCTGTAAGTTTTAAAATTTGAATTGCAAATTCTGTTGACATATCCGCAAGTTTGTTTTCTGCCATCAAATTCACCTCTTTGCGCTGATTATACTACCATTTCATAATTTTTTCAATGAAATCGCGTAAGACGCGATGAAATCCGAGCAAGCATCGGATGAAATCTGCTTCGCAGATGAAATCAAATCCGTCTCTTACTTCCGACAAGGTCGGATTTCATCACGAAGTGATTTCATCCCACGTAAGTGAGATTTATCCTGTCTGAAAGACGGATTTAGTTAAAAATAAAAACCCTTTGTCAGCTGACAAAGGGTTTTTATTTTTTGGAGCGGATGACGAGGCTCGAACTCGCTACCTCCACCTTGGCAAGGTGGCGCTCTACCAGATGAGCTACATCCGCACAACATCAGCTATTATACATAACACTTGATTATTTGTCAAGGGATTATTCTGATTTTTTGCAATATTTTTTCCTCGCATTAATCAGTGCCGAGGTTGATTTAACATTCAAAATGTAATATAATAGCGAATAAGAATTAATAAACTCGGGAGGAACCGAAATGAAACGCTTTATTTCCGTTATTCTGGCTGTGGTGCTTGCTTTTTCCTGCACCGCAACCGCATTAGCAACACAAGAAGATGTTACGCCGATTGTCATAGTGCGCGGGCTCGATTTTGCGGCGCTCACCGTTGACCTCGGCACAGAGAACGAGCGCCCTGCCCTCTCTGTTTCTGCCGGACCGATTATCGGTGCTGTTTTCAGCCTGGTTGTTTCAACCGTGCTTGGCGGTATGGACGGTGCCGTTGACTCCATCTGTGACTTTGTCAACGTACTTTTTGCCGATATGGCCTGCGACAAGGACGGCAACACGGTTGCAAACGTCTCTGTCAAGGAGTATCCGCTTGCAATGAGCAACTACCCGGAGGCACTTGCCGAGTTTAAAGAATACGGTCAGTGTGAGCCCGGCATTGTTGCGCAGGCAGCCGATGAACTGGGCGCAGAAAACGTATACTACGTTACATACGACTGGCGCCTTGACCCATACACCGTTGCAAAAAAGATAAACGAGCACGTTGAGCTTGCACTCAGCGAAAGCGGCAGCGATAAGGTTGACATAGTTTGCTGCAGCCTCGGCGGTGTTATGACGCTTGCTTACCTCGACGAATACGGCTACGACAAAGTCGAGAGCTGTCTGTTCCTCTCCTCAACAATCTACGGTTCATACGTTGCATCAGACGCACTAAGCGGCAACATCGGCTTCTACCCGGAAATCCTCAACAACTTCCTTGCCCACAGCGTACCCGACGTACAGTGGCTTTGGACAATTCTTGACTTAACAGGCATCACAAGAATTCTCTGCAACGTTATCAACAACATTACGGAAGAATATAAAACCGAAATTTACGAAGGCACAATGCGCGACAATTTCGGCACAATGCCCGGCCTTTGGGCAATGATGCAGACTGATGAATATGAAGCTGCAAAGGAATTTGTATTCGGCGAAGATATTGCAGATTATGCAGGACTTATCGAGCGCACCGACAAATTCCAGGAATTCAGAGAAACAAGAGACGACTTCATCAAACAAATGATGTCTGACGGTGTTATCGTAACAATAGTCACAGCTTACGGCAGCCCCGTAACGCCCGTTTATGACCGTGCATACGTTGACGGCGACGTGATTCTTGAGAGCGAGCTTATGTCAGCAGGTGCAACCATCGCCCCCTACGGTAAGGACCTCGGCGACGACTACGTACCTGCTGACCCGGCAAAGCTTTCACCCGACAGAAGAATTGACGCTTCAACCTGCCTGCTTCCCGACAGCACCTGGTTCATCAAGGATGCCTGCCACGTTCCCTGCAACTACGGCTCTGAGCTTGCCGAAATGCTCTTCTGGCTTATGAGCACCGACACACAGCCGACAGTAGCAACAAACGAGCTTTATCCTCAGTTCCAGTATGCTGATGCACAGCAGAACCTTTACTGCTTCGAATAAGTTACAAAGCTGTAATTTGACTCCCTCCTTTGCCTGCTCTATAATACAGGCGAAGGAGGGATTTTTTATGTTGAAAAGAATTACGGTTATCCTGCTCGCACTTTCACTTATCCTCAGCTTTGCAGGCTGTGTGAAGACCCCCGAACAAAACACGGCTGAGCTCATACCTTACTTATCCGCCTACAAATGTGACGAAGAAAACGGATATTGGGCGCAAAGGCTTTTCGGCGTTATGACAGCCGACGGCGAGACCGTTGCAGAGCCGATATACACCTCCTACCGCACCTTTGAGCTTGACGGCAAAACCTACTACTGTATGCAGGTTATGGAGGGTGACTGGGAGCCGATATGCCACAATTCGCTGCTCATATCCGCAGACGGCTCGTTCAGACTTGAATTAAAGGACAATATTGTAGCATTATCCGAAAACCGCATCATCTGCCAGCAGTTTGAGGAGCCGTTTACAGTTTACGATTACAGCGGCAACAAGATTTTCTCCGGCAACGAATACCAGACCGTCGACACCGACTCAAACGGATTTTACAACGGTCTGCTTGTTGTATACGATTTCCTGAGTGAAGAAAACTATATGGAGGTCCGTGACGAAAACGGCAACGTTGCGCTCGAAAGATTCGATTACTGCGGCCCGTTTGTTACAGGCAAGGCTGTTGCAAGCTATAACCGTGACGAGGGCTACGGCATTATATCTGCCGAGGGAGAATGGCTGCTCGAGCCCGTATATGACGACATTTCAACGGTCGAGGGCAAATATTTCATTGCAGTTGATAACGGACGCGAATACATATACGATTCCGATATGAAACTGCTGCGCGAGAGAGAATGCGGCACATACATAAACAACGGCAGCTACTATTTCGAGCTGAACGGCAAACTCATAAGGTACTATTCTAATATAGATGCACCCGACGCATTCTACCGTGATGCATTCACAGACGAAATAATATCCTGCAACGGCATCAATATGGATATGTATTCTGAATATTTCAGTTACTTCTACTACATTGACAGCGCGACACGCACGGTAACTATCTGTGACGAAAACGGCAAGCTGCTCGCCGAGCATAAAAACGCTGACAATTTTGTAGAGTACGAAGGCATATACAGCGTCAGTGATATAGAAAGCAGCACACATACCTACTTTGACGCCAAGACCCACGAGCAGGTGTTTACGCTCTCCAGCATCGAATCCAACGCCAAAAATGTTTGGAAACCTGTCAACACAGCAGGTGATTGCGGACTGTTGAGTGTAGCAGACCTCGAGTATAAAGGCGATAATATTTACGACGGACCGTATCACCTTTTTGACTGCAGCAGCAACAAATACCTCTTCAGAGACTGCGAATACTGCGAAATAATCGAATTTGGCGACAAATCATACGTCTGGGTAGTTTATAAAGACAGAACTGAAATTTACGACGGACAGATGAAGCTGCTGATGCAAACAGAAAACACTTTATAAAAGAATAAAACCGAGCAAACTTAAATGCACTGCCCCAAATTGTGCGGACAGCACAAAAACGACCTATATGGTAGTGAACATCAAATTTTAAGCAACGAACTGACATCGCTTTTCAAGTGGTGTCAGTTTTGTTTTAAGTTGGATACGCTGATGATTGTAGAAATAA
>JAZNMK010000039.1:0-8579 GCA_045579585.1 Acutalibacteraceae bacterium | reverse complement strand
TTTTTGCTTTATACATCAGAAAAATTATAAAACCATATAAACAAAAAGAAAAAACTGAATCAAATTCATCGCCTTCGGAGATAAAAACTGAATTTGAAACTGTTAAATTTAAGGCTCAAATAGTTGATTTGCGCTGTCGTGTTGATATGGTAGGAATTAAAACGCAAAAAGCCGTTACAATTTATACCGTTGAATTAAAATCGATGAAAAGATAATTAAGCTTGATATTCCTCAGGAAATGTATGACGGTCTTGAAATAGGACAAAGCGGTGAAGTAACATTGGTTGAGGGAGAACTGTATAGTTTTATCATTTAATCCGGTTATAAAGGAGTATATTTTATGACAGTTTTCAGATTTTGTATGATAAAACAGATTCTGAAATGAGACGTGCTTCCAAAAAATCCCGTTCGTGTCAGCGAATGGGATTTTTAAAATATATTTGTATATTTGCAACATAAAATAATGTTAATGTTTAGTTTTTTGTATTCTATTGACAAAGCCCGACATTTGTCGTATTATGGTGTATATGGCTATTATACAAATTACATATAACATCTCATTGCATAAAGGGGTCTGATTCTGTTGAATATCGATAAAATCAATAAAAAGCTGCAGAAACAGTTCGGTTCAGCGGTAAAGGCTGAGCTCAGTGATAATATAATCACGGTAAAAGGTAAGCTTTCAAAATGGTCTGATGTTGTTGCCGCCTGTCAGACAGCGGCAACAAAGTACAGTGAAATTCACGTAGTAAACGATATTATCTGCGAGGAAGTGCAGAATAAACCGATGCGCGTACCGAAGCTTAAGGATAATGCTCTTGACGGAAGAAAAGTTGATGTGCTCATCATTGGCGGCGGTATCTCCGGCGTTTCAATTGCAAGAGAGCTTTCAAAATGGAAGCTCAGTATTCTTCTTGTTGAAAAGGAGGCAGACCTGGCACTTCAGGCTTCAGGCAGAAACGACGGTGAGGTTCATCCCGGCGTTGACCTTTCAAAGGGGTCAAAAAAGCATTATTACATAAGAAAAGGCAACGAGATGTACGGACAAATATGCAAGGAGCTTGACGTACCCTTTAAGCGTGTAGGTCAGTATGTATGCTTTGATAAGGCGTGGATGAAGGGCATTATATATCTGTATGTTCTCTGGAGAAAAAAGCACGACGGCATCAGCGACACGGAAATTATTTCAGGCGAAGAGCTGAAACGAAGAGAGCCCAACCTGAGAGAGGATTTCAAATTCGCAATTTCCAACCCCTCAACGGGCTGTGTATGTCCTTACGGGCTGACAATCGCCTACGCGGAAAATGCGGCAATGAACGGAGCGGAGATTTTTCTTAACACGGCTGTTACGGATATGCAGGTAGAAGGCGGAGAAATTAAAAGCGTTGAAACCAACAGAGGTACGGTTTACCCCGCAATTGTTATCAATGCGGCAGGCGTTTTCTCCGAGGATATTGCGGCTATGGCTCAGGACAGATTTTTCTCAATTCATCCCCGAAGGGGCACAAACTCAATTCTCGATAAAAAAGCGGGCGCCTTTATGCACTCGGTTGCTTCTACCGTAAGCCTCAACTTCGGCAAAAGCCATACTAAGGGCGGCGGCACAATCCACACGGTGCACCATAATCTGCTTTTAGGCCCCGATGCTGTAGAAACCTACGAAAAGGAAAATACCGAAACAAGAAAAGAGAGCATTAAAACTGTTTTTGATAAGCAGAAAAAAACCATGCCCTCTGTTTCGGAGAGAGATATCATCACCTATTTCACGGGTGTCCGCGCCCCCACCTTTGAAGAAGACTTTATTATTGAAAAGGGAAGAAAAACAAAAAATATTATTCACTGCGCAGGTATTCAGTCACCCGGTCTTACAACTGCTCCCGCAGTGGCTCTTGATATTGAAAAAATGGCAGTTGAAGAGCTGAAGAAAATCAGAGCGGTTGAAAAAAATCCTGATTATTCACCGATACGAAATGGCGTTCCCGTGCTCAACGAAATGAGTGACGAAGAAAGAAATGAGCTTATAAAGCAGAATCCCGACTACGGAGTAATCGTATGCCGATGCGAGGAAATCAGCAAGGGCGAAATTCTTGATGCACTCAGGTCGCCTATCTGCGTTCCCACCGTTGACGGCATCAAAAAGCGTATCCGTCCCGGAATGGGCAGATGTCAGGGAGGCTTCTGTTCTCCTCTGGTAACTCAGATAATTGCGGAATTTCTCGGTGTTCCTCTGAGCGAGGTTAAAAAGTCATCGGAAACTTCTGTTATTACATACGGAAAAACAAAGTAAGGAGGGATTGATATGAAAAGCTATGATGTTGTTGTAATCGGCGGCGGCCCTGCAGGCCTCGCGGCAGCCATCAGCGCAAAGCAAAACGGCGCTTCGGTTCTTCTTGTTGAACGAGAAGCAAGGCTCGGCGGTATTCTTAAGCAGTGTATTCACGACGGCTTCGGCCTTGTAAGATTTAAAGAAAAGCTTTCCGGCCCCGAATACGCCGAAAGATTCACCGAGCTTTTTGAAGAAGAAAAAATCGACTCTCTCACCCTCACCTTTGTTACAAGAATTGAAAAGGAAAAAGACGGCTTCAGAGTAGTGCTCGTAAACCGTAACGGTGTTGAGGCTGTTTTTACAAAAGCGCTTGTTCTTGCAACCGGTTGCCGTGAAAGAACGGCTAAGCAGGTTATGATTCACGGAACGAGGCCCTCGGGTGTTTTCACCGCGGGCACCGCACAGCACTTCACCAATCTTTTAGGTGTTATGCCCGCTAAAAAATGTGTAATTCTCGGCAGCGGTGACATCGGTCTAATTATGGCAAGACGACTCACCCTCGAAGGCGCCGAGGTTCTCGGTGTATACGAAGCAAAAAGCACTCCCTCCGGTCTTACAAGAAACATTCATCAGTGCCTTAACGACTATAATATTCCCCTTCACCTCTCCCACACGGTTACAAGGGTTTTCGGCGAGGACAGACTCACAGCTGTAGAAATTTCAAGGGTTGACGAAAGAATGACCCCCATTGAGGGCACCGAAACAATTATCGAATGTGACGCTCTCATCCTTTCGGTAGGTCTTATCCCCGAAAACGAGCTTGCCGAAGCTCTTTCGGTAAAGCTTGACCCCCGAACAAAGGGTCCTGCCGTAAACGGTCAGCTGATGACAAGCATTGACGGAATTTTCTCCTGCGGTAATGCTCTTCATGTAAATGACCTTGTTGACTATGTTTCCGAAAGCGGTGAAATCGCAGGTAAAAATGCGGCACTTTACTGTAAAGCACAGCGAAAGGAAATTGACATCAGCATTTCGGATAAGCTTCTTTATGCCGTACCCCAGAAGCTCGACCTGAATAAAGATAACAGCAAAACCACTCTTTACTTCCGCAGCCGCGATGTGCTGAACGGTTGCACCTTCACAATCAAAAAAGACGGTGAACCCGTATTTTCAAAGAAATATGCTTTTCTGAGACCTCCCGAAATGGAAAATCTGATTATAGATTTTTCCTCAATGAGTCTCAACGAAAATTCAAAAATAGAACTTGATATCGAGGTGAAGAACAATGCGTGAACTTGTATGCATAGTCTGTCCCAGAGGCTGCAGTCTCACAATTGAAGGTGAAGGCGAAGGCATAAGCGTCAGCGGTAATTTCTGTAAAAAAGGCAAGGACTTTGCCGTTTCCGAAATGACCGAGCCCAAGCGCACAATCTGCACCACCGTAAAAACCGCCTACCCCCAATGCCCCGTTCTTCCCGTAAAGGTTTCTGCCGATATACCCAAGGACAAAATATTTGAAGTAATGGCAGAAATAAACAAAATCACGGTTAACAAGAAAATTGCAAGAGGCGATGCTGTAATTGAAAATGTTCTCGGTCTGAACGTTGATGTTATTGCAACAAGCTCTATGCTGCTGAAGCTTAATTAACGGGAAGGAGTGAGCTCTTTGGATAATCCTCTTATTCTTACCTTTGATGTCGGCACTCAGAGTGCCCGTTGTCTGCTTGTTAAAACGGATGGCAGCTTTGAAGACATTCATCAGGTAAAATACGAAACGCCCTATTACTCTCCCAACCCCGGCTGGGCAGAGCAGAAGGCCGACTTTTACTACGAGCAGATCTGCGAGGCAGGAAAGATTATAGCGGAAAGAAACAAGGATAAGCTGGACAGGGTTATTGCCGTAACTCTTACGGTCATCAGAGATACCGTTCTCTGTCTCGATAAGGACAACAAGCCGCTGAGAGATATTATTCTGTGGCTTGACAAGCGTCAGGCAGATTTCAACGATCCCTTCCCCTTATACAAGAAGGCCCTTTTCAAGCTTGTAGGTATGGGAGAAGCCACAAAAATTATTTATCAGGCCTCTGTATGCAACTGGGTTATGCAGTATCAGCCTGAAATCTGGGAAAAAACCGCAAAATATGTTATGCTTCCGACTTATCTTAACTACAGAATAACGGGTAATCTTGTTGACAGCGAAGCAAATATGATAGGTCACATTCCCTTTGACTATCAGAAGCGTGTATGGAGAAGTAAAAACAATCTTAACCGCTGTATCTGCGATGTACCCTCAGATAAATGCTGTGACCTGGTTAAGTCCGGAGAGGAGCTCGGAAAGATTTCAAAGGAATTTTCGGAAAAAACGGGCATCCCCGAGGGACTTCCTTTAATCGCCACCGGCTCTGACAAGGGGTGCGAAACCGTAGGCCTTTCCGTTGTACATAAAAATCAGGCCGCAATTTCTCTGGGCACAACCGCCACCGTTCAGCTTGCGCTCAAAAAGTACGTTGAGCCTCAGAGATTTATGCCCGCCTATCCCGCGGTACCCAATGATATGTTCAACCCCGAAATAGAGATTTACAGAGGCTTCTGGCTTATATCCTGGTTTATAAACGAATTCGGTGCCAAGGATGAGATGGAGGCTAAGGAGCTCGGCATTCACACGGAAAAGCTTCTTGACGAAAAAATCAAAGAGCTTCCGCCGGGCTGTGACGGACTTCTTCTTCAGCCCTATTGGACTCCGGGTGTAATCAATCCGACCTCAAAGGGAGCCGTAATAGGCTTTTCCGACCATCATACAAGGTACCACCTCTACAGAGCTATTATTGAAGGTCTCGGCTTTGAGCTTTATCACTCCCTTAAAAATATGGAAAAGCGTGCAAAGCTCAACATTGATGAGGTTTATATAGCCGGCGGCGGTGCAAGAAGTGACATTGTCTGTCAGATTTTTGCAGACATTATCGGTCTTCCCGTGAAAACAATTCAGACACACGAGGCCTGCTCAATAGGTGCTTCAATGGTTGCCTTTATCTCAAAGGGCGTTTTCAAGGACTACGATGATGCCATCGCAAGTATGGTTCACAACAAAAAGGTGTTTGTGCCTAATGAAGAAAACCACAAGGCCTATATGGTAATTTACAAGAGTGCCTACAGCAAAATTTTCGGCAGTCTTGAGCATATTTATAAAAAGACAATCAAACTCACCAAAAGATTCGAAAGGAGACAAAAAATATGAGTACAAAGCCTTACAAAGGATTCGAGCCCAAATGGCTTCTTACACCCGCCCCCGAGGGCAGCTACCGTTCAATTTTCCGTTGGGGTGACCCTAACTTCTTCAAGTATCCCAAGGAATCGCTCTACAAGCTTATGAAGGAAACCTTCAAAATGACCGACGAGGATTTCAAGGAATATACCGACGATATCGGCTTTGACCAGGTTGACCTTTCAAGCGTTCCCTCAAAAATCGACGAAAAGCACATTGCGGCTCTCAAGAAAATTGTAGGCGACGACTTTGTTACTACCGGAGACTATCAGCGTCTTTCCGTTGCCTACGGTGCAACAGCCTACGACCTTCTCAGGCTCCGCCATAAAATTTTCGAAAACATCCCCGACGTTGTTGTTTATCCCGATACAACAGAGCACGTTGAAAAAATTGTAAAGTATGCGGTAGAAAATAAAATCCCTCTTTATGTTTACGGCGGCGGCAGCTCCGTTACAAGAGGTATGGAAGCAGTCAAGGGCGGCATCACTCTTGATATGAGAAAGCGCTTCAACAAGCTTATCTCCTTCAACGAAACCGACCAGACCGTCACCGTTCAGGCAGGTATGTCAGGCCCCGATCTTGAAAATATGCTTCAGAATGCCCCGACGACCCTCGGTGCAAAGCGTGCATACACCTGCGGCCACTTCCCCCAGTCATTTGAATACAGCTCGGTAGGCGGCTGGACAGTTACAAGAGGCGCAGGCCAGAACAGTACATATTACGGCACAATTGCAGACATCGTGCTTTCTCAGAAATATGCAACTCCTATCGGCACAATCAGAACTCCTCACTACCCGAGAGAAGCAACGGGACCCGACCTTAATCAGATTATGATGGGCTCAGAGGGTACCTTCGGTGTTCTTACAGAGGTTACTCTCAAGGTCTGCCGTTGGATGCCCGAAAACCGCAAGCGTTTCTCGTATATGTTCAAGAACTGGGAAATCGCCATGGATGCCGCAAGAGAAATGATGCAGTGCGAAAGCGGTTATTCTTCCGTATTCCGCCTTTCAGACCCCGAAGAGACCCACCTTATGCTGAAGCTTTACAACGTTGACGAAACGCCTCTGCAGCCGATTCTCGACAAATTAGGCTATAAGGATATGGAACGCTGTCTCTTCCTCGGCTTTACAGACGGCGAAAAGGGATTTTCAAAGAATGTTGCAAAGAACATCAACAAAATCGCTCTCAAGCACGGCGGTATGCCTATGACGGGCTTTGTATGCAAGAGCTGGGAAAAGGGCCGCTTCAACGACCCCTATCTGCGCGATTCAATGATGGACTTCAGCGTTGTAACCGATACTCTTGAATGTACCGTTACATGGTCAAATATGGCTCAGGTGCACCGCGACGTTAGAAAGGTTTGCCACGCACTTCCCAACACGGTTGTAACAACACATATGTCACACTGCTATCCTCAGGGAGCCAACCTCTATTTCATCTTCATCACAAAGATGAACGACGAAAAAGCATTCAAGGCGTATCACACAACAATTCTCGATGCAATTCAGAAATCAGGTGCGGCAATTTCCCACCATCACGGCATCGGTAAAATGTTTGCACCGTGGCTTGAGGGCTACATCGGCGAAAAGGAATACGGTGTATTCAAGGTGCTCAAGGACTACTTTGACCCCGATTACCTTATGAATCCCGGCGGAACAATCGGCCTTGACCTTGAGCCCGAGGAAAAGAAGTTCCTCAACGAACGCAAGGATTACAGATAAGTTTTAAATTAAGGGAGCTGCAAAAAACGAAAGTTTTTTGCAGCTCATTTGTTATTTACTTTCCAATATCCGAAGCGTTTTCCGCCTTCTCGTGAGATAATTCCCTTTGCTTTTAATGAATCAATTGTACGTTTCACAGTTCTGGAAGATTTGTTTATTGATAATGCAATTCTTTCCTGTGTTATTTGCGGATCGGTTTTTATGAGCTCCAGTATAACAGATTCGTCCAAAGTGACATCCAAAGTGACATTTTTTGAATTGTCGTGGCACTTTGGATCCTCTAAAGTGCCACTGATATGCAAATATCTGTTCTTTAACTCGTTCTCTTCTCCGAGCAACAGATTTCTCAAAAAAGCTTCAAGATATTCTGTAGTTTCGTGAACACCCTTCTGCAGGTTGGTGTAATTTGCTCTGACGAGGGCGTTGCGGAAGTACCATGCGTTTTCAGCAAAAATATCATTTGTAACATCAAAGCCGAGTGTGCGAAGATATTTTATAAAGAAAACTGCAGTTGTTCTGGTGTTGCCTTCTGAAAAAACATGAATCTGCCAAAGACGGGAAATAAAAACAGCAAGGTGTTTTATTGTTTGCTCCAAGGAAAGATTCTTATAACTGAAGTCACGCTCTTGCGAAATATCGTAATCAAGAGTCGCTCTTAAATCTGAAGCACCGCCATACATAACGGTATCACCGTCAAGAACCCATTCGGATTTGCTTATGTTATAATCTCTGATTTTGCCTGCATGCTTGTAAACGCCTTCAAAAAGTCTTGCATGAATTGATATATATTGAGCAGGAGACATTACAAAGGACTTTTCCGAAATGAGCTGTGCAATGCGCACTGAAACCTTGTCTGCTTCCTCTGTACGGTCGTTTCCTGTATGAGATATATTCTCTTTATAATAGCTGTGAATAAGACGGTCGGCCTCTTCAAAAGTGATGTCACCTTCGATGTTTCTTTTTGCTGTATCTATCAGATAGTCACTTGTTTTAAGCCCGTCTACAGCCTGAAGACCAATCGCTGTATGCCAGGCGTAGCCTTTTTCTTTTTTCTGTGGCTCTTTTTCTCTCAGATACTCTTCAAATATATCGTTCATTTTTTCCTCCGATATAATTTAATTACTCAATAATTATACCATACATTGCAAAATAAATCCATATTTTATAAGCAATTAGTTTGGTTGTTGTCGGTAGTTTATCTTGAGAACGGCAAATGCAGTAACATTTCAGCTTAACCTTTTATAAAAGTATCATACGCAAACCTAGCCCCAAGCCGAAAGCCTGAAATAAAACTATCAGAATTACTTAAGCCCGAAAACTCATTGTGGGC
>JAZNMK010000038.1:0-125369 GCA_045579585.1 Acutalibacteraceae bacterium | reverse complement strand
ACATTTTTACAACAACGAACGAATCCAATTAAAAACAAAACTGACTCCGCTTGAAAAACGAAGTCAGTATGTCGCTTAATTTAAATATTTCTGCCATAGAGCCTTTTTTTGTACTGTCCGCACAATTTGGGGCAGTTCATTGACAGGCTGTTCTTTATTAATATTTACATAAGACTTCTGTAGAGAGCTTCGATTTCTTCAACTGTAATATCGCGGGGGTTGCCGGGACGGCAAGCGTCAGCAAAAGCATCAGCTGCGAGAGCCTTTAAGTCTTCTTCTTTAACAACACCCTTAAGGCTTGTAACAATGCCAACATCTTCAGCAAGCTGACGCACAGCTTCTACCGCTGCATTTCTTGCATCATCAATGTTCATAGCATCAACGCCTTCAACACCCATTGCTTTTGCAATGTCACGATATTTTTCACCGGTTGCAGGTGCATTAAAGGCCATAACTGCAGGAAGGAGTGTAGCACAAGCTTTACCGTGAGGCATATCGTAGTAAGCGGAAAGTGTATGAGCCATTGAGTGGTCAACACCAAGGCCTACGTTAGAGAAGCCCATACCTGCAACATACTGGCCAAGAGCCATACCGTCGCGGCCTTCTTTTTCGTTAGCTACTGCAGCTCTGAGGCTCTTGGAGATGATTTCAATTGCTTTGATATGGAACATATCAGAAAGCTCCCAGGCACCCTTTGTGATATAACCCTCAATAGCGTGTGTAAGAGCATCCATACCGGTTGCTGCTGTAAGACCTGCGGGCATTGAGGACATCATATCGGGGTCAACAATTGCTACTACGGGAATATCGTGAACGTCAACGCAAACAAACTTGCGCTTTTTCTCAACGTCAGTGATAACGTAGTTGATTGTAACTTCAGCAGCTGTGCCTGCTGTTGTGGCAACAGCAATAATGGGTGCACAGGGGTTCTTTGTGGGCGCAACACCCTCAAGTGAACGAACGTCTTCAAACTCGGGGTTAGTGATGATAATACCGATTGCCTTGGCTGTATCCATTGAAGAACCACCGCCGATAGCAACTATACAATCAGCATCGGCTGCCTTGTATGCAGCTACACCGCTCTGGACATTTTCGATTGTGGGGTTTGCCTTGATATCAGAGAATACGGTGTAGGGGATTTCAGCCTTGTCAAGTAGATCTGTAACTTTAGCTGTGATACCGAATTTAATAAGATCAGGATCGGATGCGACGAATACCTTTTTGAAGCCTCTTGCCTTGATTTCATCCGGAATAGCGTTGATAGCACCGGCACCGTGGTAGGAGGTTTCATTAAGCACAAACTTATTCATTGTAATCACCTTTCTTTTAAAAACTCAGGATTAATATATTTTAAATTAGAGAGACTCTGCGATTTCTTTAGTATCGCGTGCGATAGCAAGTTCTTCGTTTGTGGGAAGAACAAATACCTTAACCTTTGAGTCAGCAGTTGAAATTTCGCCTTCCTTGCCTTTAACAAGTGTTGAGTTATATTCCTTATCAATTTCAATGCCAAGGAATGTGAGGTTTGAGCATACGTCTTCACGAAGGTCAAATGTATTTTCACCGATACCGCCTGTGAATACAATGGCATCAACACCGTCCATAGCCGCAATGTAGCTGCCGATTACTTTTCTGACCTGATACTTAAGTATCTTTCTTGCAAGAGCAGCTCTCTCATTACCTTCATCAATAGCCTTGAGAAGGTCTCGGTCGTCGCTGGAAACACCTGAAACGCCAAGATAACCTGATTTTTTGTTAAGGACGTCGCTGGTGTATTTTGCATCCCAACCTTCTTTTTCCATAAGGAAAAGGATAGCAGAGGGATCTACAGCACCGCAGCGTGTACCCATCTCAAAGCCGTCAAGCGGAGTAAGACCCATACTTGTATCTATAACTTTGCCGCCTTTAACAGCTGTGATTGAAGAGCCGTTGCCAAGGTGACATGTTACAATTTTGAGATCCTCAATATTTTTGCCCATAACCTCAGCACAGCGAGCACTTACAAAGCGGTGAGATGTGCCGTGGAAACCGTAGCGTCTGATTTGATACTTCTTAGTATACTCATAAGGAATAGGGAATGTATATGCTTCTTCAGGCATTGTGCTGTGGAAAGCGTTATCGAAAACTGCAATCTCCGGAACGTTAGGGCCAAAAACTTCAAAGCAAGCTTTGATACCCTGAATATGTGCGGGGTTGTGAAGGGGAGCGAGGTCACAAAGGCTTTCGATACCTTCGATTACCTTCTCGTCAATGAGTACGCTCTTCTGGAAAAGTGCACCACCCTGAACTACTCTGTGACCAACCGCAGCAATTTCGTCAAGGCTGTCAATAACCTTACATTCGCCCTCGGTAAGAGCCTTCTTAACTTCTACAAAAGCCTCGGTGTGGTTCTTGAGGGGAACTTCATAAAAGAACTTTCTGCCGTCAGCGGTTTTGCCGTCGATCTGACCTGCAAAGCCAACTTTTTCGCAGATACCTTTCGCAATCATCTGCTCTGTTTCCATATCAATAAGCTGATACTTGAGTGATGAACTGCCGGCATTAATAACGAGTATTTTCATTGGTTTTTCCTCCGATATATCTTAAAATATTATTATCTGACTTCATCAAGAAGCTGGTAGAAAGCTGTTGTAAAAGACGAGCCTGCTGCAGGTCCAGCTGTAACAATTTCTTCGTTTTCGCAAAGGAATGAACGCCAACTGTTATCTGTGAGCATATAACCGGTTTGGTCGTTAGTAATTCCGAAAACTATGAGGGTTCTGTCACCGACGTTATCGCAAATAGGCTCGAAATCCCAGTCTTTACCGCTCCATGATTCTTCTGCTGTTGTAGCGCCACCAAAAGCAATTTCAGGAGCAAGCTCACCGCCGCTGATAACAATTGCAATTTCCTTGCCAAGCTCCATATAGCCACATTCTGTTACAATGCTGTATTTCATAAAGCCTGACTTAACAACTGTGTTTGTAAGGAGACCGCCTTTTGCAGCAAGTTGAAGTATGTTGTTATCAACAGGGCAGGTATATGTTTTTGTCGCATAATTGAGAATAGGATCAAGTTTAATTGAATCCTTGATGGCGCATGTAAGCTCACCGAGCTTAGCGCCATAAGCAGCCATTCTTGCATAGCCTTCGTCATATTCTTCAACGAGCTTCTGGTCAACAACAAGGTTTTCGCCGTATTCAGAGCTAATAGCAAGTTCTGCACCCTGAATCATAATAAAGTTTGCATCTGCGTTTTCGTTGATATATTTCTCCATATAGTAGGGATAGTCGCCACTGACAGTTGTGCCGCCTGCACCGAGACCTACACAGTGGATAGCTGCGTTAACGATCCAGGTTTCCTTACCTCCGTCAGCGGGTACAAAACGGAAACGGTTAATGTTAGGATCGATAACTTGAGGATCACGCTTATCGCGTATAAATTCCGAAGCATCGATTGCGCCGTAGTAGAGATCGCCTTCTTCCATAGAGTCAACGGCTGTTTCGATTGTTGATTTTACCTTTGCATAGAGGTTATTCATAAATGTTTCATTGAGACCGCTGGGGTTTTTGATGCCGAGAATGTTTCTGATGGGGCTGAGGAAGAGTGCGGCAACAATATCGCCGTTGAGACCAAGTGTATCAACGCAGCTGTGCTGGTGCAGTGCAGATATATTGATGCTTGTGATGTTTTTTTCCTTGCAGTAGTCGGAAAGCATATCTCTGATTTTGTATACTTCAGAGCTTGCAAGGCCGAATGCGTCAAGAGAAACAAAAACCGAAATACCTCTGCCATCAGAAATAGCAACAGTTCTGACACGTTGATCGTCCCAGACTTCCGTAGCAAGCTTCTTGCTGACTGAAAGGCTGCCGCCTACATAGCACTCAAGCTCGTTGCCGGTCTGGAGTGTGTCGCTTGCATAGCCAACAGACCAGTGTTCTGCCTGAGCATCATCAACAAACTCAGTTGATGTGTCATAAAGCTCGGTCTGTTCAAAATATTTGTCTTCTGAAATCCAGGAGTAGGGGGCTTTGATAAGTGCAGAAATGATACCTACAAGACCCTGCAGAGCTTTTTCACCGATTGTGTTGAGTGCAATTTCCGATGATGTAAATTCATCGGCTGCTAATGATGTGAATGATGTTGCTGAGAACAGCATTACAACTGAAAGTAAGAGTGCGATAATTCTTTTTTTCATGGCTGATACCATCCTTTCTTAATGTTAAATTCTATCATATATTTAACGCAAATGCAATAATGTATTTGATTTATATATAAAAAAACTACCGTGTTTTTCACGGTAGTTTCAAAGTGATTAATATTTTTCCATACTGTTAACGTCAAGTACAAAAACAGTTGCACCGCCAACCTTGACTTCAGAGGGAAGAGAGTGGTTGCTAAGCCCTTTGCCGAATGATGCTGTAGTGGGGTTTGAAGCAGTTCTTGTCTGTGAATATTTTTTAATGATTTCTTTAACTCTTGGAATATCGCTATCTTCAGCACCTATAAGAAATGTCGTGTTGCCGACCATAAGAAAGCCGCCTGTTGTTGAGAGTTTCGTTACAATAAAGTTTTCGCTCGTAAGTGCAGATGATACAACTGCGCTGTCATCGTTATTGACAATAGCAATAATAAGTTTCATATTTAATCTCCTTTTATTCTGAATTATACATCGGGAAGAATAAGCTTGATGCTGCGTTTATCAAGTGCATATAAATCCGGAATCTCATATCGGTTGTCGTTGCCGTCCTTAATGAGAATTCGTCCATCATAAAGTATTTTGATGGATTGGTAACTGTTGATAATCTCAAAGGTGTATTCGCCTCTGTCTGTTTCAACAGTCCACATCCAGATGAGGAATTTTTCTGTTCGCTTGACAAGCTTTGTGATTTTAGGAATCATATAGCGCTCATTAAGGCAGCTTAGAAGAGCCTCTTTTGATTCGGGCAAAAGATTATCAACGTTTCGGATAATCATCTGTTCGTTACCTTCTTCGTCAAGCAACGAAATGTATTTCATTAAACCGCTGACAGGGAAGAGACGGTGCGGTTCAAGCATAGTGAACTTTTCGCCGGTATAAAGCTCGACATCAATAAAAATTTTGTCATTTACAGTAAGTTTTATTTGCTGTTCATCGATAAAAGTTCTAGGCATATCTTCGCACCTCCTTATTCAAAGTTTTCGGCTTGTTTATCAGCATCAACTTTTTCGGACATAGACTGAATGTTGATTAGCTTATAATATTTACCCTTAAGAGCCATCAGTTCTTCGTGAGATCCGTTTTCAATGATTCTACCTTTATCAACAACGAGAATTCTGTTGGCTTTCTTCAATGTAGAAAGACGGTGAGCAATCATAAATGTAGTTCGTCCGCGTATTACCTGATCAATCGCATCCTGGATCAGTTTTTCGGTTTCTGAGTCAACGGCTGAAGTAGCTTCGTCAAATATCATAAGATTCGGATTCTTAAGAACAGCTCGTGCAATTGAAAGTCGCTGTTTTTCACCGCCCGAAAGACCTACACCACGTTCACCCAGAGTAGTATCATATGCATCGGGCAAGCGAGAAATAAATGTGTGCGCATTGGCTACATCTGCTGCATTTATAACCTGATCAACGTGTGCACTCGGCAGAGAATAGGCGATGTTGTTGAATATGGTATCTCTGAACATCAACGGCTCCTGCTGAACATATCCGATTCTTGAGCGGTAGAAGTCCATGTCGATATCTTTGATATTTATGTCATCGACAAAAATTTCACCCTCATAATCATCATAAAATCGCATCAGAAGGTTGATTATTGTTGATTTGCCGGAACCTGTTGTACCTACAATACCGACGGTTTCACCGGGCTGAATAATGAAGTTGATATCACTGAGGATTTTTTTGGAACGATCAAATGAGAAATTGACGTTACGGAATTCAATTTTACCCTCAAGGAATTTCGGAGCATTACCTTCACCGAAATTATGTTCAGGCTCAGCGGTGATGATATCAAGGATTTTTTCTGTTGATGCAAGTGCATTCTGGTAGCTGTCACTAAGGCTGGCAAAAAAATTAACCGGAGCATAGAACATACTTGCGTACGAAATGAACGAGACGAGTATACCGAGTGTGAGACTGGTTTCTTCATTGATAACGTACTGACCGCCCACAAACCATATCAGCAATGAACCGCAGGTGACGAAAAATGTTATTGCATTCGGGAAGATGCTTGCTGTTTTAGCTGCACTTTTGTCTTCTTTCAGCCAATCATCAACATATCTGTTGAATTTCTGAATAGTTTTGTTCTCGCTCGTGAAAGATTTAATAACTCTTATGCTTGGTATTGTATCAGCAAGAATTGTTGAAATTGAGCTTGATCTTCTCCAAAGTCTGCGATACATAGGGGAGAGTTTACGGCCGAAATAACGGCTGAGCAATGCGACAACAGGTACGGGAACAAGCGAAAAGAGCGCAAGTCTCCAATCCATAACCAACATTATAATAATAATGCCGATCATCATAAAGAACTGTACAACAGCTTCTTGTGTTATTCTGAGCATAAAGTTCTGAAGCTGTGTAGTGTCGCTGTTAATTCTGTTGATGATTGAACCTGTTGAAGTTTTATCATAGAACTTCATTGGAAGATACTGTGCTTTTGCGTAAATATCCTTCTTTAGGTCAACAATAATTTTATCGCCGGTGATCCTGAGTAAATACGCTCTGAGAGCACCCAAACCGTACTGGAGCATATAAACAATCAACAGTGCAATTATTACATTGATGAGCATCGGCATATTTTTTGACGGTATAACGTCGTCAACCATCATTTTTGTTATGTACGGAGGTACAAGAGCCATCCCTGTAGTGATAACAGAAAGGATGATGCTGATTATAAGCATTTTAATATGAGGCTTGATATAGCCGAGTAAAACTTCAACCATTTTGCCCTTGCCCTTACAGTTCATACACTCTGCATCGGGTGAAGCAAGTTTACGTCCGCACTTAGGGCAGAAACAACGCAGATTATTGTAAGTGATTTTTACAACTTCTATCTGTTCGTCAATATCTGCACCGTCTTTTACCTTAGTAATAAAATCGGAAACTGCGTCACAAAGATCTGTTGCGGAGTAGGTGAATCGAAGAAGATCGACAGTTTTACCATCTTTTTTCTTGACTCTGAAAATAGCATTGCCGTAAAGACGTTTAACTTTTGTCTCTTCTATATCTTCGAAGAGAATCATTTGTCCGCCATCAGCTAACAAAGAGCCTACTGCAATAATGCGGTCTGAACATATAAGCAGCGCGGATTCTCCATAAGTACCGTCGAGCTTTAAGTCAGCAACAACACACATTAGAGCGGTTGAACCGGCAAGCAATTCTGTTGCTTTCTTTTCAAGCTGAGGCGGCAATGGCTTGTTGGTAAGAAACGATTTGCTGTTCGTTTTAATCACCTCATTTATTACTCATTTCGCGGCTATTATTGCAGTATTTATTTATAAAGTCAATATTTTTTTACAAATTTATTTAATTCTTTGCATAAAAAATTAAAGCTGTCAGATTTACCTGACAGCTTTAATAAATCAGTTGTTTGAAATTTGCTCGTTGTGGTTGTCAACTTCTTCCTGCATAAGCTTACGACGTTCATAAAGCTCACGGTACATTCTTTCTCTCTTTTCACCCTGGAGGTCATAGAAGAGCTGGGGAACAAGGCTGAGTATACCTGTGACAACCGGAAGGAGTGTGCACATCCAGAAGAGAGCGTGACGAGCCTGAGGAGTCTGATTACCTTGAGTAGCATTGGGATCATAACCGAACTGCTTGAAGAGAAGGGGCTGAACGGCGCCTTTTGCAGTGTTAACCATTTTAGTAACAAGACCCTTGGCAACACCTGTCATACCTTCGCTTCGGAAGCCGTTCTTCCACTCGCCATAGTCGATAGCTTCGTTTCTCATCTCTTCGGGAATAACTTTTCTGATACCCCAGAAGAACATCCAGATAGTTTCACGGAGCATAAATGCCGGAATCATAACTGCAAGGTTTTCGTAACCCTTCTTACCCTTGACGTTGATAAGTTCACCGGCTGCGTAAACACCGAGCATCAGCACGCTGTCAACGTGTGAGCCTGCAATCCAAAGAGCTTTGGTTGAGAATCTCTTGCGAGCCCAGGGAACGTATGAGTAGGAGAGGGGAGAAACAACAGCACCGGGAATACCGACGACAGTGGACATTGATGCGAAGTTAAGAACGTTGATGTAATAAAGGTTTGTGCCGGAGTTAAGGCTGAATGCACCAAGGAACTCAGAAAGTGTGATAAGAAGCAGAGGCTTATTGGTGATAACAGACTTAATACCGCTGAAGATACTGGGACGATCGATTGTCTGCATAACTCTTTCCTTAGCAACAAATGCATAGAACAGAGCGAAGAGACCTGAAACAACGGCTGTAATAACACCACCAAGAACAAACATTCTGTTGTAGCCGGACTGGTAAGCAATGTTGTTAGTGATTTCGAGAGCCTGCTTATCGGGATTATTGATGTAAAGGTCAATGAGAAGACCCATAAGAATCTCGGGAGCCTTTTCAATAAAGCCTGAAAGCAGGTTAGCCATCGTAATCAATCGTGTTCTGTCAACAATATTAGGCGTAATTGTTGAGGTCATACCCTGACGGACAATTGAAATAAGAGAAGTAGCGAGATTTGAGAAAATCTGCAATAACAAATATATTGCAAACCTCGTCAAATCGGAACCGACACCCTTTGTGCCGAAAAACATCGGCAATGCCCAATAAATAACTGTCAGGAAAACACCCGGAATAGCGTAGATAACAAGCCAGGGCTTGAACTTGCCCCAACGTGTACGAGTTTTATCAACGACTGCGGCAAGGAGCATATCGTTAATAATATCCCAGATACCGATTACGCTATTCGTGATTGACTGAAGAACAAGGTCAATCTTGAGGATATTCATTTTGAAAACGTCATCATACTTACCGATGTTGAAGCTCTGTGCGATATCGTCGAGTATGTACGCAAAAGTCTCTTTTGTACCGACGTAACGTCTGTTTAGACTTCGCTGCGCATCTTCAGCGGTTGAAACGTTTGTAGGTTCAGCTGACATCTGATAACCTCCTATTTTACAATATTAATGACATTATACCACATTATAACTATTATGGCAAGAATAATTTTACATAATGACGATTTTTGTTTTATCTCCATGCAGCATCGCCAAGTATAAGCCTTAGTTCAAAGTCTGAAATGTTTGTGTTTTCATCAATTACTACACATTCAATACTTGCCATGCGTGCAAAATCAATAATATGCTCTTTTGTCAGCGAATAGCTGAGTACCGAGTGGTGTGCACCACCGCTGAGTAGCCAGGCTTTAACACCGTCCTTAAAATTCGGAAGCGGTTTCCACATGGCACTGGCAACAGGAAGATTAGGCATTGGCTTTTCGGCATTTACACATTCAACATCAGCACAGATAAGCCTGAGTCTGTTCCCGAGGTCAACCAGAGAAACTGCTATTGCTTTTCCTGCTTTTGAGTTGAAAATCAGTCTTGCGGGAGGCTCTTTGCCGCCAATGCCGAGTGGTTGTACGTCCAGTTTAACTTCACCGTCAGCGATTGTCGGACAAACCTCAAGCATATGTGCCCCGAGAATTGCTTCATTACCCTTAGTAAGGTTATATGTGTAGTCTTCCATAAAAGCAGTTGAATCGTTTTCTGCCATTATTTTCATTGCTCGTGTGAGGGCTGCGGTTTTCCAGTCGCCCTCGGCGCCAAATCCGTAACCTTTGGCCATAAGACGCTGTGCACTCAGACCGGGCAACTGTCTGAGTCCGTGAAGATCCTGGAAATTAGTTGTGAAAGCTGTACAGCCTGTTTTAATAAGGAAACGTTCAAGTGCAATTTCGTATTTAGCCTGTTCCTTTACAGCATCAAAATCGTCGGTCACAACTGTATATGTGTTTTTGTACTCTTCGATAAGTTTTTCGGCATCTTCATCTGATACAGCACTGATTTCATCTGCAAGATCGCCTATACCGTAATAATCGACGCTCCAACCGAGCTTTGCCTGCGTTGTAACTTTATTTCCTTCAGTAACTGCAACATCACGCATATTATCACCGAATCGGCAGACTCTAAGCGTAGAGCCGGCTGCGAATGCCTTCGCAGCACTTACCCAAGTGCGTATTTCTGCAATTGCTTCTTCGTCCTTCCAGTAGCCGACAACTTCCTTGCGGCTTTTTCTCATCAATGCGTAAATGTGGCTGTGCTCCCTGTCACCGTGAGCAGACTGGTTTAGATTCATAAAATCCATATCTATTGTGTCGTAGGGGAGAGCCTCATTAAACTGTGTGCTGAAGTGAAGGATTGGTTTTGTGATTGTTTTCAGTCCGTCAATCCACATTTTTGACGGCGAAAATGTGTGCATCCAAGTAATGACACCCACACAATTGTCATCGGCATTTGCTTCACGCATTATTTTTGTAATCTCTGCTGCAGTAGTTACTGTTGGTGAACAGATAACATCAGCACCGATCTTGCCATTCAGATATTCAGCAATAATTTTGGAATCTTCAGCTACCTGTTTAAGGGCATCATCACCGTAAAGATGCTGGCTGCCAGTGACGAACCATACGTTGCTCATACTTATACCTCTTTCTTTTTATTTTTGTCCGTAATATGCGTTTTCACCGTGTTTACGGTTATAGTGTTTATCAAGTATATACTTATTTATCGGTGCAGAATCAGGATTGACGGTTTTCATAAGGATAGCCATTTTTGCGACTTCTTCAAGCACTACTGCGTTGTGAACTGCTTGTGCTGCATCTTTACCCCAGGCAAACGGGCCATGGTTTGCTACAATTGTGCCGGGAATAGCATAGGGGTCGAGGAGTTTGAATGCTTCTGCAATCACTCTACCGGTATTAGTCTCATAGTTTTCATGCGTTTCAAGAGCTGTCAACTCGCGTGTGCAGGGTATTGCACCGTAAAAATAATCGGCATGTGTTGTGCCGTATGCTTCAATAGGCATTCTTGCCTGAGCAAACGCTGTTGCGTGTGTGGAGTGGGTATGTACTATACCGCCGATTTTTTCAAACTGACGGTAGAGATAAACGTGAGTCGGTGTGTCGCTAGAGGGTTTCATTTCGCCTTCAACAACTTTACCTTCGAGATCTACGACAACCATTTTATCAGGTGTGAGCTCATCGTATTCAACACCGGATGGTTTAATAACAACATAACCGCTTTCACGGTCTATTGCAGATACATTGCCCCAGGTAAAAGTTACGAGTCCGTGCTTCGGCAACAGAAGATTAGCCTCACAAACTGATTTTTTAAAATTTTCAAGCATAGTATTTCTCCTTATCTTATCTGACCGTTACCGCGGATAACAAATTTAGTTGTTGTCAGCTCCGGCAGACCGATAGGACCCCTTGCGTGGAGCTTTTGCGTTGAAATACCGATTTCCGCACCGAAACCGAACTGACCGCCATCGGTGAATCTTGTGCTTGCATTCACATAAACAGATGATGAATTGACAAGTTTTGTGAACTTCTGTGCAGAGTTATAGTCACTTGTAATAATCGATTCACTGTGACCGGTTGAGTACGTATTGATATGGTTGATAGCTTCGTCAACACTGTCAACTGTTTTTACTGACATCTTGTAATCAAGGTACTCTGTGCCCCAATCATCCTCAGTTGCGGAAAGAATATCAATAATTGAACAAGCAAAGTCATCACCATAAAGCAGAACATTCTTTTCATCAAGCTTTGCTTTGATTGCTGGCAGTGCTGCAGCGGCAATATCCTTGTGTACAACGAGACTTTCGGCAGCATTGCAGACGGAGGGACGTGATGTTTTTGCGTTGAATATAATATCTGCAGCCATATCAATATCGGCAGATTTATCAACGAATATGTGACAATTACCTACTCCGGTTTCAATTACGGGTACGGTTGCATTTTGTACAACGCTGTTGATAAGACCGGCTCCGCCGCGAGGAATGAGAACATCTATGTATCCGTTAAGCTTCATCAAAGAGTTTGCTGTTTCTCTTGAAGTGTCTTCAACAAGCTGAATACAATCCTCGCACAGACCGACGGATCTGATTGCTTCACGCATAATCCCGGCTGTTGCAATATTTGAATTAATAGCTTCTTTGCCGCCGCGGAGTATAACAGCATTGCCGGACTTGAGACAAAGCGCTGCTGCATCTATTGTCACATTTGGCCTTGCCTCATAAATAACTGCAATGGTTCCCATTGGTACGGCAACCTTTTCAATATTAAGACCGTTAGGCCTGGTGGAACCGTTTTTTACTACGCCGACAGGGTCGGGAAGTGCGACAATCTCAAGCACACTTGCAGCTATATCTTCTATTCGTTTTTCACTCAGAGCAAGTCTGTCAAGCAGTGAGTCGGACATACCGTTTTGCTTGCCGATTTCCAGGTCAATTTTGTTGGCTTCAATTATTTCTGCTTTTCGATTTATGAGTGCTTTGGCTATTGCACACAGGGCATCGTTTTTCAATGCTGTTGAAGCATCGGCAAGCAGCGGTTGAACCGCTTTTGCATTTTTGCCTAATTCCAAAACATAATTCATTCCGTTAAACCTCAGCTTTCATAAAGTGTGTGCCGACTCTGTGACCTTCAATAAGTCTGTATATGTCATCGGGATTTTCGCCGTTGATTATATAAGTGTCTATGTGTGAAGCGGTTGCTTCTTTGGCAGCGTGAACCTTGGTGATCATACCGCCGGTACCTCTGTTTGTGCCGCTACCGCCGGCGAGGGCTTCTATTTCATCATTAATATCTTTAACAACCGGAATAAGCTGTGCATCTTCAAATTCCATAGGATTCTTATCGAAAAGACCGTCTGTGTCGGTTAAGATTATGAGTTTATCTGCATTTACAAGCTTTGCAACCTGAGCAGACAGGTTGTCGTTGTCTCCGTAGACGATTTCATCGACTGCAACAGAGTCATTTTCATTAATAATCGGGATTGCTCCGTATTTGAAGATATGCTCAAAAGCATTCACAAGATTAGTGCGGCGTTCATCATTTTCTATATCGCTCCTGGTAATAAGAAGCTGACCGACGGTAGAGCCCAGTTCACCGAAAAACTTATCATACATAAACATCAACTCACATTGACCGATACAAGCAGCAGCCTGACGTTCTGGTGTGGATACAGGTCTGCTTTTCAGGCCGAGTTTACCAACGCCAACACCGATTGCACCTGAAGTTACAAGTGCTATTTCGCAACCGCTGTTATGCAAATCGGCAAGTGTTCTGACCAGCGCCTGCATTCGCCTTATATTGGCTTTACCGGTGGCATATGTAAGAGTTGATGTGCCGACTTTTACAACAATGCGCTCATTTTTCATAGTATTACACTTCCTTATAGTTATCTAATCAATTATAACACAGTGTTTTTTGTTGTCAATCTGTTAATATTCGCTTTTTTGAAAATCTTTCTGTTAATCTGCATTTAGTGAAGTTCGAGCGATATTTTTTCCAAGAATATTGACAAACAATTAAATTTGGACTTATAATCAATGTGATATTGAAAGGGGATTTGTATTATGCGCGAAATTCTAAGATCCGACAAACTTCAAAATGTTCATTCCGATATCCGCGGCCCTGTTTTCGTTGAAGCGATGAGAATGAGAAAAGAAGGAATTGATGTCCTTCGTCTTAACACCGGCAACCCGGCAACGTTTGATTTCAAAATGCCTGACAGTGTAAGAAATGCACTTATCAACAATGCTGATAAGGCAGTTGCATACTGTGATCTTAAGGGTATGCCCGATGCCAGAGAATCTATCTGCGATTACCATAAGGGTAAGGGAATTCAGGGTATAACTCCCGATGATGTTTTTATCGGCAACGGTGTTAGTGAGTTGGTTACAATGGCTCTCACTGCGCTTCTTAACTACGGCGATGAAATACTTGTTCCGGCTCCCGATTATTCTCTCTGGACAAATTCAGTCTGGATTGCAGGCGCTAAACCCGTTCACTACATATGCGATGAACAGGCAAACTGGTATCCTGACATCAACGATATAAAATCAAAGATTACACCCAAGACAAAAGCTATTGTTATTATCAACCCCAACAATCCTACGGGTGCCCTCTATCCCAAGGAGATTCTTGAGGAGCTTGTACAGGTTGCGCGTGAACATCAGCTTGTTATCTTCTCTGATGAGATTTATGACAGACTTGTTATGGATGACCTTGAGCATATTTCCACAGCAACCCTTGCTCCGGATCTTCTTGTTTGCACAATGAACGGTCTTTCAAAGTCACACATCATATGCGGTTTCCGTTGCGGATGGATGGTTGTAAGCGGTGCTAAAGACAATGCAAAAGATTTTATAGCAGGTCTTGTTCAACTTTCTGCTATGCGCCTTTGTGCTAACGCACTTATGCAGCTTGTTATTCCTGCAGCACTTAATGACCCTGAAAGCACCAGAGAAATGATTGTACCCGGCGGCAGACTTTATGAACAGCGTGAGGCTACCTGCCGTGAGCTCGCTAAGATTGACGGTATTTCTTTTGTCAAGAACAGCGCTGCTTTCTATTTGTTCCCCAAAATTGATGTTAAGAAGTTTAACATTACCGATGATCAGCAATTTGCAATGGATTATCTGCATAGCAAAAATGTTATGATTATTCCCGGCAGAGGTTTCAGCTGGAGCGAGCCCGATCATTTCCGTATTGTTATGCTTCCTGAGCCTGAGCAGATTGCTAAGGCGATGCGCGATCTTGGCGATTTCCTCAAAGATTACCGACAGAACTAATCGAAAGCTTCTATCAAATATTGTAGTTCCGCATCGGTGCGTATATCTATTCCGCGTCGTATGTTTTCTGCTTCAGCTTCCGGTAAGCTGTTTGTTTTGGAATCCAATATAAGTTTTGGTTTTTGTTTACCGTAATCAAAAACAGCAACTTTTCCGTTATATTCGCGAATTGTATATTTGAAACCGACAGTGCTGACACTGTCGGTTTCTTTTTTTATTTTACAGGCTGATAAATTGCTTAATATCAAACCTGACAGAAAAATGCAAACGAAAAAGCGGATGGAATATTTCATATTAGAAAAATCAACTCCTTTTCACAAATATTGTTGACTCAACTAACTGTTTATACACACAAATTTTAAAAAATGCTTTATTTTTTTCTAACTTATGCTATAATGTTATTTGATGTAATGGAATTGAAACAGAAACATAACATTAGAGGTGTAATGTATTATGCGCAGACTGAATGTAAATAAAAAGGAGTTAGGGCCGATAGGTACAGCCTTTGTCAGCAACCTTAAACCTAAGACTATTATTATTTCCTTACTTATCACATTTGTTATAGCAGGTTTGATTGTTGTAGGTTATGTAGTTGGTTATATGATAAGCTTTACCTACGGCGATGTTGCTATTGATCTGAATGAATATCAGGCAAATCAAAGTCAGACATCCATTATATATGCATACGATGAAAACGGTAAAGAGTTTGAGCTTCAGCGTTTACATGGTGATGAAAACCGTATTTATGTAAGTCTTGATGAAATACCTGATCATCTTCAGCACGCATTTATTGCTCTTGAAGATGCCAGATTTCCTAAGCACGGCGGTGTTGACTGGATACGATTTGTAGCTGTTTTTATTAAGGATAGGCTCTCCACAGGTGGTTCGTCAATTACCCAGCAACTTGTTAAGAATATTACGGATAACCGTGAACCTCATTTCGGCCGTAAGTTCCATGAAATTTGCAATGCCCTTAATTTAGAAAAGAACTTTGATAAAGATGAAATACTTGAGGCATATCTCAACACACTGTACCTTGGCAGCGGTTGCTATGGCGTAAAGACTGCCTGCGAAAAGTATTTCGGTAAAGATGTTTCGGAAATCAATATTGCGGAAGCAGCTTGTATTGCTTCAATCACAAAAGCACCATATACGTATAATCCGCTTGTGAATCCTGAAAAAAACCGTGACAGACAGGTTAATAAGTGCCTTATGGCAATGCTTGATGAAGGCTATATTACTCAGGAAGAATATGACGAAGCTGTTGCGTACAAAATGATTTTTACAAACAGCCCCGAATATGTTGCAAGCGAAGAGGATAAAACAGAGGAGACAAATCAGTCAAACGAGATTTGGAGCTTTTATGTTGACTATATAGTCGACACATTAGTTGACGAATTTATGACTGAATATGAAATGTCTGAACGTCAGGCAACACAAAAGATTTATTACGGCGGTCTTAAGATATATGCTGCTCTTGATGTCAAGGCTCAGGAAGTACTTGATAGAGTTTACACTAACAGACAGACTTTCCCGAATGAATCGGGCAGAGAAGTTAAAGCTCAGTCCGCTATGACGGTAATGGATTACTCAGGCAGAGTTATTGCAATCTGCGGTGAAGCCGGTGAAAAATCCGGTAACAGATGCTTAAACAGAGCGGCTGATTCACCCAGACAGCCCGGCTCGTCAGTCAAGCCACTTACAACGTATGCACCTGCAATTGAAGAAAAGCTTGTAACTTGGTCTACGCTCGTTCAAGATAAAGCTTTTGCCTACAATGGTCAACTTTGGCCCAAGAATTACACCGGCGATAAAGGCACCGGTGGCTATGTTTCTGTTCAGAATGCGCTTGCGCGTTCTCTTAATACTGTTCCGGGCAGATTAGTTTATTACAACCTTGGTCTTAATAAATCTTACGATTACTTGGTGAATAAATTTAAAGTTTCTACAGCAGTTCAGGAGTTTGATACAGCTCCTGCACCTCTTGCAACCGGCGCTATGCGATATGGTATAACTACTCTGGAAATGGCAGCAGCTTACGCTGCTTTCGGCAACGGCGGTAAATACTATGAACCGTATTGTTACTACAAGGTTACTAACAGTGATGGCTCAATAGTATATTTTGATAACGCGGATAATGTAGGAGAACAGATTATCAGTGAAGATACTGCAGATATTATGTGTGAAATGCTGCAGTCTGTTACTACGGACAGCGTTGGTACAGGTAGACCCTACAAAGTAAACGGATTTGCAACTATGGCTAAAACGGGTACCACAAGTGATGACTATGACCGTTGGTTTGTTGGCGGTACTCCGTATTATGTTGCAGCCGTATGGTACGGATATGACCTTAATAAAACAGTATCAAATGTTAGCGGTAACCCGGCCGGCAAGCTTTTCAAAAAAGTTATGGATCAGATTCATGACGGATTGCCCCAAATGGATTTCAGAAAATCAACATTGGTCAGTGAGAAAAAATATTGCCGTAAAACAGGCCTTCTTGCAGGGGCAAACTGTCATTCGACCGGTACTGGTTGGTATTCTCTCAAAAATATGCCCGAAACTTGTACCTCTTGTGTCGGATTTTTCAATGACGGCACAGATGGCGGCATAGTTGAAGATATTATTGACGGAGCTATTGATGTCATAATTGACGGTGTTGATTATTTTGCTGAAAATATTCAAAACACTGAGTAAATTGAAATTTTGAAAGGAAAAAACGGTCGGTGGCGGCACTGATAAAGCTACCATCGACCGTGTTTTTATTATGATTATTCTTGGTATTGATTACGGTGACGTAAGAACCGGTGTATCGGTTTGCGATAAGACGGAGTTTCTTTCTTCGCCGGTATGTGTAATTAAGGAAGGCTATATGCCTAAGCTTATTGATAGAATTAATGAAATCATTCTTGAACGAAAGCCTGAGCTGATTGTTGTCGGTCTGCCCAAAAATATGGATGGTTCTCTTGGATTCAGAGCTCAGGCTTGTATCGAATTTGCGCAGGAGCTTGAAAAAACTTGCGGTATTGAGATCAAACTTTGGGATGAGCGACTTACAAGTGTTATAGCTCACCGTCAGTTGCAAATGAACGGTAAACGCGAAAAGAAACATAAGGATATTATTGATGCGGCGGCAGCGGTTGAGATTTTACAAAGTTTCATCGACAGCAGAAAGAAGCCATTATGAAAATTGTTCTGACTGATAAACGAATGATTGCACAGTCATTTGTTGTTGCTTTATTGTTTATTTTGTTGAGTATTCCTTGCTTTGGAATGACAGGTAAAATTTTATTACCTATCGGTTTGTCTTTTTTTGGTTCTGTTGTAATCAGTGCCGTGAGTTTGTTGGTTTTTAAGTCCTGTATGCCTCTTGGCTTTTCAATGATTATTTATAATTTGTTGTTGCTTGCTTTTGTATTTGTAAAGGAATTTGTTCTGCAGTATGAAGCCGGATTTGTTGTCGGATGGATTGAGTTCTTTTATTTTGATAAGTTGCTTGTAACCGGAACTGTATGGTTTGGTTGTTCGCTTTTTATTTCATTGAAGCGATTGTTTGCCGAAAAGTACGTCGTTATGGATTTTTTAGGTTTCTTTAAGTTCAGCTCGGTTGCTTTTATCATTTTTTACTCATTTTTATTGTTGTATTCTTTTGTGCTTCTGAGGTTAAAAACAGGGGATTATCCTTTCAGATTTATTCCGTTGACAACAATCAGGGAATATGCAGAACAGTTTAAGGAAATTCCCTATGAAGTTTTTATGATGTTTTTTGGCAATCTTCTTTATTTTACGCCCTTGGGCTTTATTGTTACTTCGTTGTTGTCATCAAAAACAAAACTTTTTGTCGCGGCACTAAATACGGCTCTGCCGATAATCGCCTTTACACTTTTGGAATTTTCTCAATACATTTTCCAAAACGGATTCTGCGAGTTTGACGATATGATGATGAATACATTAGGGTATTGGCTTGGTTGTTTGTTTTATTACATTATGAATAAATTTGCTTTAAAGGTCAGCAAAGGCCGATTTGAACGATTTTGGAATTGAAATAATTTTGTTTTTTGCAGCATAATCTTCAGCGGAGGGATGCTGTATGAACAGATACATAGCCGCTGCATTAGCTTTAATTATTGTGATTTCTGCAATTTATTTTGTTTTTATGCTGAACAGTGAAATACGAGTTAATTCAACTGTAGCTGATGGCCAACGTATACCGGATATTATAATTGATCCGGGTCACGGCGGTGAGGATGGCGACACATCTTCAGACGATGGTACACTTGAAAAAGATATCAATTTATCAATTTCCAAACGCTTAGCTGTAATGCTTGAGTCAGTTGGGTATAATGTGATATTAACTCGCACAGCTGATGAACAAATTGGCAATAATTCGCTGCCGACGATACGTCAACGCAAAATCTCCGATGTCAGACGGCGGCTTGAAATTGCACATAATAATCCTGATGCACTTTTTATAAGCATTCATCAGAATCATTATGATGTTGAAAAATATCACGGTACTCAGGTGTTTTATTCTCCAAAAGCGTCCGAAAGCAAGCAGTTGGCGCAGTGCATACAGTTTGCCGTTAGTAATTTGATACAGCCTGATAATAAAAGGAATATAAAAGAAATCGGTTCAAATATATACTTATTGTATAATTGCTCAAATACATCTGTGATGGTTGAGTGCGGATTTATGTCCAACACTTCCGAATCGGAAATGCTGCAAAATGAAGACTATCAAACAAAAGTTGCCTTCAGCATAATGTGCGGAATAATAAACTTTTTGGAGGAAGAATATGGCTAAGGCTAAATCTCTTTATATCTGTTCATCCTGTGGTTACGAATCTGCCAAATGGTACGGTTGTTGTCCGGGCTGCAACGAGTGGAATACTATGAATGAAGAGGCGGTTTCACGGGCTACTTCTTCACATTCGTCAACGGTAAAACCTGCTTCTTCTCAAAAACTTGACGACATTAAAAGCGATATCGGTGTCAGATATAAAACAGGCTTAAATGAGCTTGACAGAGTGCTTGGCGGTGGTATTGTTAAAGGTTCGCTTGTTCTTTTGAGTGGTGATCCGGGTATAGGTAAATCAACAATTCTTTTGCAGATTTGTCAGTATCTTGATAAGAAGTTAAACATTCTGTATATTTCCGGTGAGGAATCAGCACATCAGATAAAATTGAGGGCCGAACGCCTTGGTGTTAACAATCCGTCGCTGTCTGTTATGTGTGAAATCGATGTTATATCAATTGTTGAATATATCAGAATCAACAAACCTGATCTTGTAATTGTTGATTCAATTCAAACAATGGATTATTCTGATGTTTCATCTTCACCGGGCAGCGTTACACAGGTTAGAGAATCAGCTTCTGTATTTATGCGAACTGCAAAATCGTTGGGCATACCTGTAATTCTGGTAGGTCACGTTAATAAAGACGGTAATATTGCGGGACCGAAAGTGCTTGAGCACATCGTTGATGCAGTTTTGTATTTTGAAGGAAATCGAAACTTCTCATACAGAATATTACGTGCAGTTAAAAACAGATACGGTTCTACGAATGAAATCGGTGTTTTTGAAATGAGAGATAAGGGACTTGTTGAGGTGGAAAATCCGTCACTTATGCTGATTTCAGGCAAACCTAAAAATACTCCGGGCTCATGTATTGCTTGCGTAATGGAAGGTTCGCGTCCTATTATGGCAGAGGTACAGGCTCTTGTTACTCCAACCGGATTCGGTAACCCTCGCCGTATGTCTACAGGCTTTGATTATAATCGTGTTTCGATGCTTCTTGCCGTGCTCGAAAAGCGTGCGGGATACTTTTTCGGAACAACCGACACGTATATAAACGTAGTCGGTGGTTTAAAGCTTGATGAGCCTGCAAGTGATCTCTCAGTTGCCATGGCGCTTGTTTCAAGCCTCAAGGATGTTGTTGTAAGCGATGATACGCTTGCTTTTGGTGAAATAGGCCTTGCCGGTGAAATACGCGGAGTCAGCAATTGCGAGCAACGTGTCAGAGAGGCTGTGAGGCTCGGGTTCTCGCGCTGTATTATTCCGCAGCATAACCTGAAAAATCTCTCTTTGAATATTGCAGGTGATACCGAAATCATAGGTGTTCGTAATCTCCGCGAAGCTTTTGAGGCGGCTACAAAATGAATAGTTATAAACCGCTTGAAAAAGCTAATTTGCCGCAAAATAAGGTTTGTCACGTTGTGGTTTCGGGTGAATATCCTCTGTTTTTAAAAGAACTTGAGTGTAATGGTGTCACGACGATTATAACTCAGTCATGTCCTGATATTATGCCTCAAGTAGCTAATCATGCGGATATGCTTTTTTCTCATTTAGGCAAAGGTAGATATTTTATCGAAAAATCACAATCTTATCTTAAATCAATTCTTGATAAAATTGGGTTTGTATGTGAAAACGACATAATTGAATTATCAGTTGATTATCCTGCTGATTCTTTGCTTAATGCTGCTCTTTTCGATAAGCGTCTCATATGTGGCAGGCAGAGTGTTACTGTTTACAATGATTATGTAGATGATCTTGTAACTGTCAAACAAGGTTACACAAAATGTTCGATTTGTCCCGTTGATGAGCGTTCAATGATTACGGACGATAAATCTGTTCATGATGTTTGTGCAGCTTTGGGTTTCGATGTGCTGTTAGTAAATAAGGGTTCAGTTGTTTTGAACGGTTTTGATTACGGTTTTATAGGCGGTTGCTGCGGAAAATTAGCGGATGATATATTAGCTTTTTGCGGCGATTTACGTACTCATTCTGATTGGAGACAGATAGATTCTTTTATCAGAGAAAGGGGAGTATTCCCCTTAAATTTAAGCTCGGATTATCTGACGGACATAGGATCAATATTGCCAATCACCGAATTTACAGAATAAAGCTTTGATTTTTGGTCAAAGCTTTATTTTTTTGTTGCATTATAAGAAAAACAATGTTATAATAATTTAATATTTTAGGAGGTGAAATCATTGAGCCGTAAAAAGTGGCAGGTAAACAAAGTTGATAAAGGTTTGGCGGCATCACTCGCTGAAAAGCATACGCTATTTGCACTCGCCGCACTTATAGCTTCTTCAAGAGGAATTGATACTGATGAAAAAATCAGAGCATTCTTTTATGATGAGGCTAAGTTTGCTTCGCCATGGGATTTTCCTGATATGCAAAAGGCTGTTGATGCGATCAATTATGCTGTTGACAGGTTTGAGCGTATAGCTATTTGCGGCGACTATGATGCTGACGGAATTACTGCTTCTGCACTTTTATATTCTTATCTTGAACAGCTTGGTGCTGATATTATTTGCAGAATCCCTGACAGAAGTGAAGGGTACGGGCTTAAAAAGGAAGCTATAGACTATTTTGTTGAACAGAATGTTAAGCTGATTATAACAGTCGACTGTGGAATCAGCAGCGTTGAAGAAGCTGCGTATGCTGCTGAAAAAGGTATAAAAATGGTAATAACCGACCATCATATCTGTGGAGATGTTCTGCCTGTTTGCGAGGCTGTTGTTGACCCATACCGCAAAGATTGTAATTGCAGCTTTAAAGCATATGCAGGTGTAGGTGTTGTTTATAAGTTAATCTGCGCACTGGAAGATGATGACGGCGATTATGTTCTGGATATGTTTGCCGATATCGTTGCTCTTGGCACAGTTGGTGATGTAATGCCGCTTATTGATGAGAATAGGCATATTGTCCGAAAAGGTGTCGAGATGATTAATTCATCTGACAGAGCAGGAATTATCGCTTTGCGTGAGGCTGCAGGGCAAACATCTAAGTATATTGGTGCATCGTCACTTGCATATACACTTGTTCCCAGAATTAATGCTGCCGGGCGTATGGGCAGTCCGACTAGGGCATTGAACCTTCTTCTTTGTGATGATATTTCTTCTTGCCGTGATATTGCAGCTGATATCGATGAAGCTAATGTCAGACGGCACAAGAAGGAGCTGGAAATACTTAAAGACATCAAGGAAATATTCAGTGAAAATCCATCGTTGAAATATGACAGGGTACTTGTTGTTGACGGCAAAGATTGGCCGCACGGAATTATTGGTATTGTTGCTGCAAAACTTGTTGATGTTTTCGGTAAGCCTGCAATAGTCATTTCTGACGAAGGCGGTGTTTGCAGAGGCTCTGGCAGAAGCTTTGAAGGTTTTTCACTTTACGATGCAATAAAAGCGTGTTCCGATGTGCTTGATCATTTCGGTGGTCACACTCTTGCGGCCGGTATCGGTATCAATCCCGAAAAAATTCCTCTTTTCCGCAAAATGATTAATGAATATGCTGCTTCAACAGGAGAAATAACGCACCCTGTTCTCAATATTGATTGTAAACTCAATCCGGTTGCTATTAATAATGAGCTTCTTGATGCTTTGGCAACGCTTGAGCCTTTCGGTGCGGGTAACCCGGTACCTGTCTTCGGGTTGTACGGTATGCATATTGATGCGATTCAATCTGTAAGTGAAGGTCGCCATATAAGATTAGTTATGTCCAAGGGCGATTCGCGAATTTTTGCAATGAAGTTCGGAGTTTCGCCTGATGTGTTTGCTTTCAAAAAAGGTGATACGGTTGATATAGCTGTAACAGTTGAAAGAAATGAATACCTCGGTGAGGTGCGCCCCGGTGTGCAGATAAGAGCTATTCGCGGTCACGGTATCGATGATGATGCCGTTCTCTTAGGAACTGATATTTTTGAAAAAATTATGCGCGGTGAAAAAATAACAAGCGAAGAAAAGAATTTTGCTTATCCTGACCGAGATTTTATGCTCAACATCTTTAAGCTCATTAAACAATCTCAGATATGGCGCTACGATAGTGAAACAATCTGTTACAGAATTTCGGATAACGGTTCAAATATTTGTAAAGTTGCTGTTGCGGTTGAGGCGATGGTTGAATTAGGTGTTTTAATCCGTTGTGAGGACGGGGTATTGACCTTGCCGGACAATCCGGTAAAAGTAGACCTGAATTCATCACAGTTGCTTTCAAGACTTAGATAAGGAGGTGTCCGTTATGTGTGAAAAGAATGGTTATAACGAAGTAATACATCTTTATTCGGAATTGAGGTCACTTATTTCTGATAATTTTAATGATGAGCAGAAAGATCTGATCGACAGGGCATATAAACTTGCTGAAGCTGCTCATAATGGGCAGCTTCGCAAATCCGGTCAGCCGTACATTATTCATCCGTTATCGGTTGCAATAATCCTTGCACAAATGGGTATGGATGTTGCATCGCTTGCTGCTGCTCTTCTCCATGATGTTGTTGAAGATACGGATGTCTCCAAAGAAGACATAATCAAGGCCTTCGGTGACGAAATAGCTCTGCTTGTAGACGGTGTTACAAAGCTCGGTAAGGTATCGCTGTCAAACAAGGAAGAACAGCAAGCTGAGAATATTCGCAAAATGCTGATTGCAATGTCTCACGATATCAGAGTTATTATCATCAAGCTTGCTGACAGACTTCATAATATGCGTACACTTCAGTTTATGAAGGAACAAAAACGCAGAGATATTGCAAAAGAAACTCTTGAAATTTATGCGCCTATTGCTCACCGTCTTGGTATACGTCCTGTCAAAATCGAACTCGAAGATTTATCAATCAGTTATCTCGACAGTGTCGGCTACAAAGAGATTGAAGAAAATCTTACAAGCCAGCTTACTGCCAGAAACGAATTTCTTCAGGACGTAAAACAGAGAATTGTTGACAGAGTTGCAGATATGGGAATTGCTGCAAAGGTTGACGGCAGGATTAAAAGTGTTCACGGCATTTACAGAAAAATGTATATGCAGAATAAGACCTTTGACGAAATTTATGATATTTACGCTGTGCGCATAATTGTAGATTCTGTTATCGACTGTTACAACTGCCTGGGCATAATTCACGATATGTTTACTGCGCTTCCCGGCAGATTCAAAGACTATATTTCAACACCGAAGCCCAATATGTATCAGTCACTTCATACAACAGTTATCAGCAAAGAAGGCATACCTTTTGAAGTGCAGATTCGTACTTGGGAAATGCACCACACTGCTGAATACGGTATTGCCGCTCATTGGAAATACAAGCTAAATATGTCTGGCGGCAACAAATCGTTTGATGAGCGCCTTGCTTGGGTAAGACAACTCCTTGAAAGCCAGGATGATGCAGCGGGTGTTGATGAAATTGTCAGCACTATCAAAAGCGACCTTGTGCCCGATGATGTTTATGTTTTTACGCCTAAGGGTGATGTTATTAACCTTCCTCTGGGTGCTACTGTAATTGATTTTGCTTATGCAATTCATTCAGCGGTAGGCAACAGAATGACCGGTGCAAAAGTCGACGGCAGAATGGTATCAATTGACTATAAAGTCAAAACCGGTGAAATTGTTGATGTTATAACAACTTCACAGCCCGGTAAAGGTCCTAGCCGTGATTGGCTTAATATAGTTACAACAAGTGAAGCACGAAGTAAAATTCGTTCATGGTTTAAGAAGGAACGCAGAGAAGAAAACATTGAAGAGGGCAGAACGCAGATTGAGCGTGAATTTAAACGTGCTCTGATACGTTTGCCGGATGATGAGATGGAACAGTTCCTCCTCAAAATTGCCGAAAGACAGCGCTGCAGTACTATTGATGATTTTTATGCTGCAATTGGCTATGGCGGTATTATTCTGAGTAAAATTATGCCCAGAATAAAAGACGATTACTCAAAGATGGTGTCAACCAAACAGATCAAACCTCCTGTTGAATCTTTGCAAAAAAGAATCAAGAGCAGCGAGGGTGTTGTGGTTGAGGGCATCGACAACTGCCTTATCAAATTTGCACATTGTTGTAATCCATTGCCCGGCGATGAGATTATCGGCTTTATAACGAGGGGGCACGGTGTTTCGATACACTCGAGATATTGTACTAATGTTCCTGCCGATATTGAAACATGTAACGAACCGTATCGATGGCTTAAAGCATATTGGGATAAGGGAATTAAAGAAGAGTATAATGCCAATCTCCTCATTACGGGATTTGACAGAATCGGCATCCTTGCCGATATTTCAGTTATGCTCAGTAATATACGTGTGCTCATTACCAATATCAGTTCACGTTCTCTTAAAGACGGAACTTTTATAATGACCTGTACAATTTTTGTTGACGGTATAGAGCATCTCAGGAGCGTAATTTCAAAAATTGAAAAGATTGACGGTGTTCTTACGGTAGAAAGAAAGTGATAGTATGAAAGCTGTTATTCAGCGTGTTTCGCATGCCAGTGTTGCTGTTGACGGTGAAATCAAAGGAAGCATTGATAAAGGGTTTTTAATTCTCCTTGGCGTAGTACAAGGCGATACATCAGCACAAGCTGAAATTCTTGCTTCAAAAATTGCAAAACTCCGAGTTTTTGAGGACGAAAATGAGAAGATGAATCGTTCTTTGCTTGATATTGGCGGTGAAGCACTTGTTGTATCACAATTTACACTTTGCGCCGACTGTAAAAAAGGAAACCGACCCTCTTTTACACCGTCTGCACCACCCGAAACAGCAAATGAACTTTATTTGAAATTTTCAGATTTACTGCGTACCAACGGCATATCTAAGGTTGAAAACGGTGTGTTTGGTGCAGATATGAAAGTGTCATTACTTAACGACGGGCCGGTGACAATAATCCTTGATACGGATTTGTGGAGGAAATAAAATGCAAATTTACACTTTACCCCTTGGCGATTATCAGGCAAATTGCTACATACTTGTTGATGAGAATGAAAAAGTTGCAGCTGTTATAGATCCGGGAGTAGCCAGTGATGAATTGAACGACCTTCTTGTGGGATATGAACTTAAGTATATTCTGCTCACTCACGGTCATTTTGACCATATTTACGGTACAGAATCGCTTAAAAACCTTTATCCGGATGCTAAACTTTGTATTCACAAGGATGACGAAATTTGTCTAAACGACCATACATACAACCTTGTAGGCGATTACAGCGGTTATCTGCCTGAACTCAGCGCAGATATAATTCTTAATGACAGTGATGAAATTGTTTTATCCGATTCGGTTAAGCTTACTGTTGTTCATACGCCCGGTCATTCAAAAGGCTCTGTTTGTTTTGTTGATTTTGCCAATAAATATATGTTCAGTGGTGATACTCTGTTCTGCAGAACAGTCGGCAGAACAGATTTTATTGGCAGTAATCCTGACGATATGTTGGAATCTATCAAGCTGTTGTCAAACTATGATCCTGATATTGCGGTTTATCCTGGACATAACCGTGCAACAACAATTGGCGAGGAAAAGGTTAAAAACAGATTTATGAGGAAGCTTTGATGGTTGTTTTTATCATTGGACACAAGTTCCATTTTGAAACGGAAAATCTTTGCCGAATGTTTTATCCGAATACGGATATTAACCTCTGTTATGAATATCAAGAAACACAGGGCGATTATCTTTACACAGAGTTGACCTCAGATGGTGATAAAACTTTGCTCAGTGCGCGTATCAAAGCAGGGGAGACCTCGTGTGAATTCGAACGCGAGATGATCGGTTATTCTGATGAAGAAGCGGAATATTTACTTGCTCTTTGTGTTTTTGAGTGTTTAAAAAACGCAACAGGTTATTGCCCTAAATGGGGCATGCTGACCGGTGTAAGACCTTCTAAGCTTATGAGTAAGCTGATTGAACAATTTGGTGAAGATGATGCTAAGGCTTATTTTATCGATAAATTATTTGTCAGCAACCAAAAAACAGAGCTTGCGGCGACAGTGTGTAAAGTTCAAAAACCAATAATCGAAAAAAATTCACCTGCATTGTTCAGCTTATATGTATCGATTCCTTTTTGCCCGAGCCGTTGCAGCTATTGCTCTTTTGTTTCACATTCGATAACAAGTACCAATGCTAAAAAGCTGTTTCCCGAATATCTTGAAAAACTTATTCAAGAAATTGAAATAACCGGTGAAATTGCAAGAAAGAATTCTCTTGTTCTTGCGAGCGTTTACATCGGCGGCGGTACTCCGGGTATTTTGTCTGCTGAGCAAACTGTTCAGCTTATCAATGCCGTTAAATCTAATTTTGATATGTCATATTGCCACGAATTTACTTTTGAAGCGGGTAGAGCTGATGTTACTACACGTGAAAAACTCAGCGTATTGGCTCAGCTCGGCATTGACAGAATAAGCATAAACCCTCAGACGTTTGATAATGCTGTTCTTGAAAAAATAGGCAGAAAACACACGTCAGAGGATACAGTTGAGGCTTACAAATATGCAAAGGAATTTGATTTTAACAGTATAAATATGGATCTTATTGCAGGTTTACCGTCAGATACTGTAGAGGGATTTAAATCTTCAGTGGACACTGCAATTTCGTTAAGACCTGAAAACATTACTGTTCATTCGCTGGCGCTTAAACGTTCAAGCACTCTCGTATCTAAAGATAATGTATTGCTTGCACAGGATAACAATGCTGATATGATGATTGATTATGCAAATGATGCTCTGACTGCTGCAGGTTATGTTCCGTATTATATGTACAGGCAGAGCAGATGTGTCGGCAACCTTGAAAACGTCGGCTGGGCACTAAAAGGTAAAGAGTGCATATACAATATATTTATGATGGATGAAATCCACACGGTATTGGCTGTGGGTGCCGGTGCAGTTACAAAACTTAAAGAGCCGTGCGGCAGTTATATCGAACGCATCTTTAATTTTAAATATCCGTATGAATATAACTCAAGGTTTAACGAAGTAGTCGAGCGTAAAAGCAGAATAACAGAGTTTTACGGTACATATAATTAACATATTGTTTTATCTTAATGACAGAGGAAGTGATTCTTTGGAACAGCAAAAACAAATCAAAGGACAGTCGATGCTCAACGGTGCGCTGGTTCTCGTTGTTGCAACGATGTTGGTCAAAGTTATAGGTGCGATATATAAAATTCCGCTGACAGCCTTAATCGGTGAAGTTGGCAGAGGTTATTTCAGCTCAGCATATGAAATATACACACCTATTTATGCTATTTCAATGGCTGGGTTACCTGTCGCTGTTTCTAAAATGGTTTCCGAAAGTGTTACTCTTGGAAATTACCGCGATGCAAGGCAAATATTTAAGGTGGCGCAGAAGCTGTTTTTTATAGTTGGTATAGTCGGTACGCTGCTTCTTGTGCTTATAGCTTTTCCATATGTCTGGCTTGGTGACTGTAAAGATAATCTGTGGAGTATCCTTATGATTGCTCCGTCAATTTTCTTTTGCTGCCTGATGTCAACATACCGCGGATATTATGAAGGCCTGAGGAATATGACACCTACTGCAATTTCTCAGGTTATTGAAGCGCTCGGCAAACTTATTCTCGGTTTGCTTTTTGCTAAGGTGATTATCAATATCGGTATGGATATGTACACCTCGGGTCAGCCTGTTTTCGGTGTTGTATGCAATAGTCAAAGTGAAGCCGACAGTGCTATTGCACCTTATGCGGCGGCAGGTGCAGTTTTTGCAGTAACACTCGGTACGGTCGCAGCACTTTTATTTATGATTATCCACAGGAAAATTAAGGGTGACAGCTTTGATCGCACAATGCTTGTCAATTCACCCAGACCACAGGAAAAAAAGACGGTATCAAAAACGATGGTGACTATTGCTGTGCCGATGGTTATCAGTGCTCTTATTACAAACGTTACAAATCTGATTGATAACTTCACAATCCGCACAAGATTAGCTTACGCCGTTTCTGAAAATCTTGATTATTTCAAAACAACTTTCGCTGCTTCCTTGCAGGGATCAGGTACACTTGATAAGGATATCGGCACATATCTTTACGGCTGTTATTTTTCAGCACTTGATTTCAAAAATCTGATTACTTCTATCACTATGTCGCTTGGAGTTAGCGCAATTCCTGCGTTGGCTGCAGCTGTTGCTATGAAGGATCGTAAAGAGGTCAGCTCAACCATCAACTCCGTCATAAGAATCTGCATGCTTGTTGCTGCTCCTGCAGGTCTCGGTATTGCTGCACTTGCTGAACCGATCATGACACTTCTGTACGGCGGAACTAATGCCGAAAATCTGATTCCCATATCTTCACCGATTGTTATGATATACGGTATTGCTACTTTTATTCTTGCTCTCTCTACACCGCTTACCAATGTTCTTCAAGCAATGGGCAGGGCGGATATACCGGCTAAAACAGTTGCGATAGGAGCTGCTATCAAGGTTATTTCAAACTTTGTGTTTGTCGGCATACCGGAGCTTAATATTTACGGTGCAACTATAGGTACAATCCTTTGTTATACGTTTATTATCGTTGCAAATATTTACTTTACTATTAAAGTTTCTGGGTGTAAGATTAATTTCTTATCAACTATTGTAAAGCCTATGATAAGTGCAACGTTGTGTGCACTTTCTGCATTCGGTACACGTATGCTTCTCGTTAAGTATCTTACATTCGGTGACCCGACAAGCAAACTCAACGGTGTTAACCTTTCAACACTTGTCGCAGTTGGTGTTGCTGTAGTTGTTTATGTTCTTTGTATGCTCATCATCAAAGGATTTGCTTATGATGATATTATTATGTTGCCGAAAGGCAAAAAAATTGCAAAAGCACTTGAAAAATATAAATTAATCGGTTAAAATACCATATTGTGGGCATAAAGCTCGAATGGAGTGAATATTTATGGTTTCTGGCTTCGAATTCAAGAATAACTACGTTTTTGACGATTTAGTTAAGATAGTTGCTGTTCTTCGCGGTGAGGGCGGTTGTCCGTGGGATGCTGTACAAACTCACCTCACTATCAAAAAAGATCTTATAGAAGAGACTTATGAGGTTATTGAGGCTATAAATAAAGATGACAAAACTCTGCTTTGTGAAGAGTTAGGTGATCTTATGCTTCAGGTCGTTTTCCATTCACAGATTGAAACCGAAGCCGGATCCTTTGGTATTGATGAGATTTGTGACGGAATATGCAAAAAACTCATTGAGCGACATCCTCACGTTTTCGGTGAAGTAAACGTAAGCGGTGTTGATGATGTGCTCACCAACTGGGATGATATTAAGCGTAAAACAAAAAATCAGAAAACAACTACTCAGGCTATGCAGGCAGTGCCGCGTGAATTGCCGGCACTTATGAGAAGCACAAAAATCCAGAAAAAAGCTGCTAAAGCCGGCTTTGATTGGGATAATATAAGCGGTGCCCTCGATAAACTTGAAGAAGAAATAGCTGAATTAAGAGAGGCTGTTTCTGATCAGGATGATGCTGCTTCATTCGACGAGCTGGGTGATGTTTTGTTTTCCGCTGTCAATGTTTCGCGTTTTATCGATATTGATGCTGAAGAGGCTCTTACAGCTTCTACCGATAAGTTTTTTAACAGGTTTTCAATTGTTGAACAACTTGCAGAAAAAAGAGGTATCGATATGAAAAACACCTCTCTCGAAGAGTTGGACAAGCTCTGGGATGAGGCTAAAAAATGCCAATAATACAAATAGTATTATAATAAATAAGGAGGAATTATCAATGAACAAAAATGAACTCATCAGTGCAGTTGCTGAGAAATCAGGTCTTTCAAAGAAAGATAGCGAGAAGGCACTCAATGCAGCTCTCGAGACAATCACAGCTACAGTAGCAGCAGGCGATAAGGTTCAGCTTATCGGCTTTGGTACATTTGAGCTTCGTGAGCGCGCTGAGAAGCAGGCTCGTAACCCCAGAACTGGCGAGAAGATGACTGTTCCGGCATGCAAGGCTCCCGCTTTCAAGGCTGGTCAGGCATTCAAAGACGCTGCAAAATAATCAAACTAACGTTGGGGCTGCTCTTAAGGGCAGCCTTTTTCTTTGAGGAGAGTATTTATGAGATTGGATAAATATCTTAAAGTTTCCCGTATTATTAAGCGACGTACAGTTGCTAATGAAGTTTGTGATGCAAAGCATGTAACGGTTAACGGTAAAATAGCAAGAGCATCACTCGAGGTTAAGGTCGGAGATATTATTGAAATTCAGATGGGCTCAAACCTTACAAAATATCAGGTTCTCAGTATCAGTGAGCATGCAACCAAAGAAAATGCAGCCTTAATGTTTAAGCAGTTAAGTTAATCATATATTCCTTTTCATTTTCATATAATGTTGTAAAATGAAAAGGGGATTGCTATATGGATGATAAACGCACACATTTTGAACATGAGCAGAATTTGGTTATTGAATCAAGACGAAAATTAACAGCATCTTCTGTAAAAGAAGTTGACAGTTTTGATGAAAAGAATATTGTCGCATCAACATCGCTCGGTGAACTTACAATTTCGGGAAATGGGCTGCATATCAACAGCTTCAGTACAGATAACGGTGAATTGATTGTAGAAGGGGAAATATCATCTATTTCTTATTCCGATAACAACATTGCCACCGGTGGATTCTTCAGTCGTATCTTTCGCTGATGTATATAAATGATATTTTTCAGTTGAATGTCTTCTTGTTATCTGTTGGATTCGGATTTTTGCTTGCAGTTTTATATGATATATTGAGTGTTATTCTCGGCGCTTTTTCAAATAAAACAAAAGTGATATTTCTTAAGGATCTGATCTATTGTTTTATGTCGGCAATAATGCTTTTTATCTACCTGTTAGCTGTTAATTTTGGACGTATCAGAATATTTATTATTTTTGGAATAGTCATAGGATATATTTGTTGGTTTATAATGCTGCGTGAGAATGCGGCTAAATTAATTAATATAATCATTGCTTTTTTATCGCGTGTTTTTAGAATATCAGCATTTACAATTTCGTTGCCGGTAAGACCTTTTATTGCTTTAAGGTCAAAGCTATGGGGCAAAATCAAAAGGTTTTTTCAAAAAAAATTTAAAAAATGAAAAATATATTTAAAATTCACTTGAAATAGAATTGAAAAGTGTTATATAATTGTGTAAATATCTATACATAAAGGTGCATAATGAAGAAAATAAAAGGTAAGAGAGTCAGTGTTATAATTGTAGTTGCCGTAGTTGCGTTTTGTGCTCTGCTTCTTATCAACGCAATTGAAATCGGCATTGGTCTTTCCGATAAATTTAATAAAAAAGAAGAACTTGAATACGCTAATACTGTTCAGGACGAAATGAATTCTGAACTTGCAAATCAACTCGAAGAAGAAAACGAGTCTGAAATTTTTGATGATATAGCCAGGGAAGATTACGACTATATCTATCCGGACGAAAGAGTATACGCCGATTCGGCTAACTAATAAAAATCAAGGGAGAAACAGCAAACCTATGCAGTTTGAAATTGGCTCAGTAATTGAGGGTAAAGTAAGCGGATTAACAAACTTCGGAGCATTCATAACATTACCGGGCGGTGCTACCGGTATGGTACATATTTCTGAAGTTTCGAACACCTATGTAAAAGATATTCGTGACTATCTTTCTGATGGTCAGGATGTTAAGGTTAAAGTTTTATCCGTGAGCCCTGAAGGGAAAATAAGTCTTTCCATTAAACAGACAGAAGTTGCGCCCGTATCGGTTGCTCCTGTTCAGAAACCTCAGCGCAGATCATCCGGCAGACCAAATGTCTGGCAGGGCCAACCCCAAACATCAGCATCTAATGAACCTGCATCTTTTGAGGATATGATGGCTAAATTTAAACAAGTCAGTGACGATAAGTTTTCTGACCTTCGTCGCTCAAATGATTCCAGATACAGTCAAACCTCAAGACGCGGCAACAGAAAGTAATATTAATAATTTGCACCGTAAAGTTATCTTTGCGGTGCATTTTGTTGAGAAAGGCATATTTTATGAGAGAAATTGATGTTAGTCTCATTACACAAACAGTGTCGGAGCTTTGTATTAAAGCAAATAAACAGCTGCCAAATGATATTGTTGAATTAATCAGTTCATTTGCCGAAAATGAAGAAGCTTTGCTTGCGAAAAGCGTAATGAACGATCTTGTTAAAAATATTGATGCTGCACAAAAACTTGATATACCTATTTGTCAGGATTGCGGAATGGCTGTTGTTTTTCTTGAAATCGGGCAGGATGTTCATTTTATTAACGGGGATATAAACGAAGCGGTTAACCGTGGTGTTAGCAAAGGATATTCAGACGGTTATTTACGTTGTTCTGTTGTTGCAGACCCCTTGCTCAGGGTTAATACTAACGATAACACACCTGCAGTTATTCATATGAGCATTGTTAAAGGCGATGAAGTCAAAATAACTGTTGCGCCTAAAGGTTTTGGCAGTGAAAATATGAGTTGCCTGAAAATGTTTACACCTGCTGCAACGAGGGAAGATATTGTTGAGTATGTTCTGGATTGTATTGTCAATGCAGGCGGTAACCCGTGTCCGCCGATTGTATTGGGAGTTGGCATAGGCGGTGATTTTGAACAGTGTGCATATCTTGCCAAAAAAGCTCTGTGTAGAAGTGTAAGTTCATCAAACGAGAATCCTTTTTATGCTGATATGGAATCGGAGATATTGCGCCTTGCAAACTGTCTTAATATAGGACCGCAAGGTTTTGGCGGAAAAACAACTGCACTTTCAGTTAATATAGAAACTGCTCCTACTCATATTGCCGGTTTGCCGGTTGCCGTTAATTTCGGCTGTCACGTTACAAGACACGCTTCGGCAACGATATAATTGTAAATTATTAATAAAATATATTATTCCTCTTTACAATATATGTGCAATATGCTATAATATACATACAATCAAGAGTTGTTGCTTTTGATTGATATGTATACAAAGGGGATGTAACTATGAAAATCACAACCATAGGTCGCAAGTGTACAATCAGAGATTCTTTCAAAAAACACGCTGAGAAAAAACTCGCTAAAGTTGACCGTTTCTTCGGCGATTCTGCTGAGGCTAAAATAACTGCAACAGTTGAAAAAACTTGTCAGATTGTCGAGATTACCGTTATCAACAACGGTATGGTTTTCCGCTCTCAGGAGCGTGCTGAGAATATGAACGATGCTCTCGACCTTTGTGTTGATTCGCTCATCCGCCAGATAAGAAAGAATAAAACTCGAATTGAAAAGAAACTACGTGATGCATCTTTCGATGACTTTGTTGACGAAGCACCTGTTGAAGAGGACGAATTTGAAGTTATCCGTACCAAGACAATTGAGTTGCGTCCGGAATCAGTCGAAGAGGCTATCTTGAAAATGAATCTAATAGGACACAAATTCTACGTGTTCCTTAACGCAGAAAACGGTAAGGTTTGTGTTGTTTATGTTAGAAATGACGGTGGCTACGGATTAATTGAACCTGATGTAGGCTAATTTTCTTGACTAATAAATATATTTTTATTATAATGTGGGGAGTAGAGAAATCTGCTCCCCATCTTTATTTGTGAGGTTTTGCGACGTATGTCGATTAATTATTGTATTCCTTGTCTTTTAGGTATGGAAGGTTTTATTGCCGATGAGCTTCGCACACTTGGAGCTGAAAATGTGTGTGCCGAAAACGGAAGAGTTTTGTTTTCCGGCGATGAAAACATATTGGCACGAGTTAATATATGTTCACGCTTTGCTGAACGTGTGCAAATTGTTATCGGTTCATTTAAAGCTACAACCTTTGAAGAACTTTTTCAGGGTACTAAATCTCTCGAATGGGAAAGATGGATTGGTAGCCGAGATGCTTTTCCTGTCAAAGGTTATTCCATCAACTCAACACTATTCAGTGTAAGAGATTGTCAGTCAATCATTAAAAAAGCGGTTGTAGAACGGCTTAAAAGCAAATACAACATTCAATGGTTTGATGAAACAGGTCCGGTACATCAGATTCAGTTCTCGTTTAATAAAGATATCGCAACGCTTTTAATAGATACATCCGGTGCAGGTCTCCATAAGCGAGGTTACCGTCCGCAATCCAATGCTGCCCCGATTAAAGAAACTCTTGCTGCTGCGCTTTGTAACGCTTCAAGGCTTCGCGCTTATCATACGCTATATGATCCTATGTGCGGATCGGGCACGATCCTTGTTGAAGGTGCTTTGATGGCAATGAATATTGCTCCGGGTCTTAATAGGAATTTTTCTTGTGACCGTTGGGATCAGCTTGACAGATCCATCTGGAGGACAGAAAAAGAAAGGGCACGTGACCTCGAAAAACGTGATTGTGATTTTCTTGCGATTGGCTCTGATATATCTCCCGAGGCTGTTGAACTTGCAAAAATCAACGCTGTGCAGGCAGGTGTAGCAGATAAAATAAGAGTCAGTGTTGCGGATGTTCGCAACTTCAAGGGTGAAACTGAAAAAGGAACACTGATTTGTAATCCTCCTTACGGCGAGAGACTTCTTGACATTGAGGAAGCTGCAAAGCTATATTCGGTTATGGGCAAGGTCTTTGAGCGAAAACACGGTTGGTCTTATACGGTTATCAGTCCCTCCGAAACCTTTGAACAAGATTTTGGCAGGCGAGCAGATAAAAGACGAAAACTTTATAACGGTATGATTAAGTGTCAGGTATATATGTACTTTAAATAATGCGAAAGAGATGAAAAAGATGAAACATGTTTTTATTGTTAACCCTTGTGCGGGAAAGGGCAAAAACAAAGGCGCTGACATAATTAAGCCACTCATTGCAAAGTTTTTTGAGAATTATAATGAGTATTATGAAATACACGAGACAACTGCTCCTTATGAAGGTATTGATTTTGTAAAAAATTATCCTGTAGGCGAAGAAACCGTACGTTTTTATGCCTGTGGCGGTGACGGTACACTTTTTGAAGTTGTAAACGGTGCATATGGTAAAGAAAACGTTCAGGTTGCGGTAATTCCCCTTGGTTCAGGTAATGATTTTATACGTCTTTTTGGTAATAAAGAAGACCTTGTTAACGTAGAGGCTCAGGTTAAGGGTACTCCTATACAGCTTGACCTAATCAAATGTCTCGGAAAAATAGCCATAAATCAGTGTTCGATGGGACTTGATGCTGAAGTATGTGCAGGCCAGGCTAAGTTTAAAAAGATACCTTTCCTTAACGGTGAAGCTGCATATACAGCATCACTTCTCTATTCGTTTATAGGAAAAATGAAAAGCACATTTACAGTACAGTTTGATGATAAAGAACCGTTCACTGCTCCCACACTTTTCTGTTATTGCGGCAACTCACGCTGGTACGGCGGCGGTTATATGGCTGCTCCTCACGCTATGCCTGATGATGGCCTTCTTGATTTTGTTCATGTTAAGAAAAATATGCCCAGAATCAAGCTGCTCGGCCTTATAAACAAATATAAGAGGGGAGAGCATCTTGGTTGGGATATTACTACATTTGATCGCGGCAAAAAGCTTGTAATTCATAGCGAAAAACCTGCTGCTGTTAATATCGACGGCGAGTGTGAGTACGTTACGGATTGTACTTTTGAGCTTATAGAAAAGGGCATAACTTTTGTTGTTCCTACAACCTCTTGGTATTTTGAGAGGGTTGAGAAAGGCATCATTTGCGACCACAAGCCGATGCAATAATAATAACTAAGCATCATCCGTATAATATAATGGATGATGCTTTATTTATAACAATAAATAGTACGGTGATATAATGAATAGAAAACTTCACTTCGCCGTTAGCAGGGGATGATTTGCTGCTGTGTGCTATTTTGGGCGGTGTTATATCCGGAATAGGAAGAGGTATGACAATACGCTGCTTAAGACACTATATTTTATTGTTGAAGGTCTTGACAGAAGCAAGGCGGCGATGATTGTAACGGAAAACCCTGACGAAAGATGTTTCATAAAAATATGAGCGATGTGAACTCATCGCTCATATTTTTTTTCGATATAATTAGTGACAATAACTCCTGTTGAAAACATAAAATATGAAGAACGCAGCAGAATAATAAATTCTGAACTTAATTGTCTTAACCCGTAAAAGCAGTTACTTGAATCGGCGTAAACAAAACAAATAAGTGATCCGAATATCAATGATAAAGAAAAAGAAATCAGAAAATGTAATAATATGCGTGAAATTCCGGAAAGACTATGATATAATATTAAAAAACGTTGCAATTGTATCACCAAATACAATAATATTATATTTTTCATTTTAGTTCAAAGGCAAATTATTGGTAAAAGGGGAAAGCTCAAATATGATAACCGGTATGTCCAGCTCTTGCTTTTATCCGTTAGAAACTGAAGTTTCTTTAAGGCAGTGTGCGGAATTAGGCTTTAAAAACGTTGAGATTTTTATAAACACATATTCCGAGCTTATCGAACCTATTAAAAGCGAGTTCAAGAGTATAAAAGATGAGTATGGATTAAATATTACTTCAATTCATCCCTTTACTTCCTTTGCCGAATCAACTGTAATTTTCGGTACGTATCCCAGAAGAGTAAAAGACGGACTTGATTTTTATAAGAATTATTTCGAGCTTGCTTCATATCTTGGCGCAAAATATCTGATTCTGCATGGTGCAAAAATCGGACCGTATGCAGATAATGAAGAATATTTTGAGCGATATGCTAAACTTTACAGAATCGGAAAAGAATTTGATATTACCGTTTCCCAGGAAAATGTTGTTTTGTTCCGTTCGCAAAGCGTTGAATTTATTAAAAGAATGTCTGAGTATCTGGGGAATGAGTTTTCTATGACACTTGATCTTAAACAGTGCAGACGGGCAGGGGAGAAACCTCTTGATTTCATTGCTGCTGTAGGCGAAAAAATAGATCACGTGCATCTTAGCGACTATACAGATGATTCAGATTGTGCTCCTCCGATGGAGGGTAAAGAGAATTTTAATGCAATCGTTTCTTCACTTGAAAAATATAATTACACCGGGAACTATATAATAGAGCTTTACAGAAAGAATTTCAAAAAAAATCAACAAATTGTTGATGCGGCAATGAATTTTGACAAAATATTGCTATGATTTACTTGAAAAAGAATTTAATTATGTTATAATGTCCTTAATTATACAAAGGAAGTGATTGATTATGAAATGTCCTTTTTGCGGTTATGAAGAGAGTAAGGTTATCGATTCAAGACCTACAGACGAAGGCGAACGTATACGCCGTCGTCGCGAATGTATCAAGTGTGCCAAGAGATTTACTACTTATGAAATAATCGAAAGTGTACCTGTAATTGTTGTTAAAAAGGATAAATCACGCGAACCTTTTGACAGACAAAAGCTTTTCAACGGTTTGCTCAGAGCTTGTGAAAAACGTCCGGTTTCACTTTCGCAGATTGATGCAGTTGTTAATGATATCGAGCTTACTATTCAGAATTCACTTGACCGAGAAGTAACATCAGTTTATATAGGTGAGCTTGCAATGGATAAGCTTAAGGGTCTTGATGAAGTTGCTTATGTTCGTTTTGCATCTGTCTACAGACAGTTCAAGGATATTAATACATTTATGAATGAACTTTCAAAGCTTCTCAGCGAAAAATAAGAATACGTATTGACCGTCGATTTATTCGGCGGTTTTTTATTTCACGATGAATAGGGCACTTGACAATTGTAATTTAATATGTTAAACTAAAATCCCCACTTGCACAAAATAAATGTTTTGTGCAAGTGGGGGGAGTAAAATGAGTGTTTGAAACATATATTTTCAAAACCCTATATTTTCTGTTTACAATTCAGACTTTTTCCAATGAATATTAAGTTATAATGTTGAGGTGTTAATTTTGCGTAAAGAAGATATTTATTTGTTACCTGAACTTGTTCGTTCATTTGTTAATTATCAGCTAACGGTAAAAAATAAATCTCAATTAACTGTACTTGAATATGCTTCTGATTTACGTACATTCTTCAGATTTTTAAAACAACAAAGATCTGCTGAAGTTAGATCCGTTCCTTTTAATGAAATTGATATATCTGATATCAATGAGGATTTTATAAAAACCATAAAAATCGGAGATATCTATTCGTTCCTTGCATTTTGTCAGATGAATCTAGCTAACAGCCCTAAAACTCGCGCAAGAAAAGTTTCATCCGTACGAATGTTCTTTAAATTTCTTTCAGGGCAAGGAATTATTGATGATAATCCTGCGCAAGATCTCGATTCTCCAAATGTGAAGAAATCTCTCCCTAAATACTTGACTCTAGAGCAAAGTCAAGACTTGCTTGATGCAATCGACGGTCAGTTTTTTGAGCGAGATTACTGTATTATCACATTTTTTTTGAATTGTGGTATGCGTTTGTCTGAATTGGTTGGCCTTAATCTCAATAGTATTAGGCCGGATAATAGTGTCAGAATCCTTGGCAAAGGTAACAAAGAGCGAATTATCTATTTGAATGATGCTTGTATTCATGCGCTGAATAGGTATCTTCAAGTCAGACCCAGAGATGGGTTAAATGATAGAAATGCTCTCTTTATCAGTAGACAAAAAAACAGAATCAGCCGACGCAGCGTACAGGTAATTGTAAAAAAGTTTCTTGAAAGTGCAGGTATTAACGAGGACGGATTTTCTGTTCATAAATTAAGACATACGGCTGCTACACTTATGTATCAGCACGGCGATGTTGATGTTATGTTGCTTAAAGAAATTCTTGGACACGAAAATCTGTCCACAACTCAAATTTACACTCATGTTGCCAATGAGCAAATCAAAAACGCAGTTGCATCCAATCCGCTTGCTAATAAAAAAGCTAAACGTAAGGTTAGTGAATCAGATGTTTAATATTTTTTCACCAATCTGCGATATCAACAACGATTGAACAAATGATGTTATAAGAGCAATTCCGCATCCTGTAATACCTTTAGCTAAAAAGACTTTTACATCTCCCCTGCCGCTTACATCACCAAAGCCTATCGACTTAATAATCTGTTTGGATAATTTGATTGATTCGTTGCTTATCAGAATTATCAAAACAGATATTAGCACTGCAAAAGGCACAATCAGGATTAATGAGAAGAAAACACCGTTGATCTTGTAAATATTATACGCACAACAGCTTGCTATTCCGCACAATATACCGTAAATACACGGAGAAATGATTGTCGCAGGTAATCCGCATGCTGAAAATCCGCTTGTAAATACAAGCAAAACAGTAATAATATTTATTGCAGCAAATATCATAAAAATATGCTTGAGATCTGCATGAAGTATATAATTGAGTGCTTTAACGGCATATTCTGATATATCGTTGTTACCTGAAAAAATCATCGAACCGATTCGTATTCCGATAATTATCAATCCGATCAAAAGCAATTTTTCAATGTTTTCTTTGAATATTTTAATTAAAACTGATAATTTGGATCGCATCTCTTTGAAATTCAACGTAATGTTCTTTTGCATTGTTATCTCCTTCGCTTTTTGGTTTTTATATTCACTGCCGTTATTCCGGCTAAAGCCGATGATATTATTGAAATCAACGGTATGAATAAGTATATTAAACTAAATCCTTTGCTTACTGCACAAGTTGACACAAACGCGATTATAGATGGAAATACTGATACCGCAACACCGTAAATCAAGCCCCTTTTTTTATGTTTCAGTACTGTTAACATACTCGGAATCAATGAAGATATTATTAGCGATCCTACATAAAGCGGCAAATAGTATTCATCAGTTAAATTAAGCCTTAATAAGGCAGCTGCTGATATTATTATTAATATAACGAACAGCAAACCACCTACAATGTTTCCTTTAATAATTGACTTCAAACTGTTATCAATGCTTTTATTTGGCATAAAAATAACCCCCATATCTCCTAACAGAAGATATGAGGGATTTTTTTGATTTATAACCAAAGTGTGAAATTTATTCTTCTTCTTTCTTTGATTTTTTCTTTTTCTTAGCGTGCTTTTTGCCTTCTTCTTCAATTCTTGCGTTTCTTTCTGCTTCCTGAGCTTCCTTTGCAGCTGCACGTTCAGCTTCAGCCTTCTCAGCAGCTGTATTATTAGCCTGAATAGCCCAACGCATAATCTTCATCTTATTGCGGTCAGCACCGGTTTCAATAACAATTGAATCGTCTTTAATGGTAACAACTCTGCCAACAATGCCGCCGATTGTTGTGATTTCATCACCAATCTGAAGGCTGTCACGCATTTGCTGTTCTTCTTTCTGCTTTTTCTTCTGAGGACGGATTGTGAAGAAATACATCGCAGCGAAAAGAACTGCCATCATAACAATCATAACCATAGGGTTGCTACCGCCTGCGGCTGCACCTTCGCCACCTGCAGCGGGCATCATTAAGAACATAGGATTCATTTAGTATACCTCCGTTTTGTCAATTGTATCGATTATATTAGATTTAAATTCTTGTGTCAAGCAAATCTACATATTTATCGTGAAATTCTTTGAAAGTGCCATTATCCAGAGAATCACGAATTCTTTCCATCAGCGTATTATAGAAATGGAGATTATGCATTACGCAAAGTCGCATTGCCAACATTTCTTTGGCTTTAAAGAGATGATGAATATAAGCCCTTGAATGGTTACGACAAGTGGGGCAGTCACACTCCGGATCAAGCGGTTCCATATCTTTTGCATATTTTGCATTATTGAGGTTTCTGATACCTGACCAAGTGTTGATATGTCCGTGTCGTGCGTTGCGGCTGGGCATTACACAATCGAACAGATCTACTCCCCTGCTGACTGCTTCGATAATATTTCCCGGAGTGCCTACACCCATAAGATAGCGGATTTTATTGACAGGCATATACGGTTCAACGCTTGTGATTATGCGGTACATATCTTCTTTTGGTTCGCCAACTGCAAGGCCGCCTATTGCGTATCCGTCAAGGTCTAATTGAGATATGGCGCACATATGTTCAATTCGAAGCTTATCATAGGTGCAACCCTGGTTTATACCAAAAAGAAGCTGATTTTTATTGAGCGTATCATAACGAGAATTCAATTTTTCCATTTCTTCTTTGCAGCGGATTAGCCAACGTGTTGTACGCTCACAGGAAGCTTTTGAATAATCATATTTTGCGGGATTTTCAACACATTCATCAAATGCCATTGCAATTGTTGAGCCCAAGTTCGACTGTATTTGCATACTTTCTTCCGGACCCATAAAAATTTTCCGTCCGTCAATATGTGATGCAAAATAAACGCCTTCTTCTTTAATCTTGCGAAGCGATGAAAGAGAAAAAACCTGAAATCCGCCGCTGTCCGTGAGTATAGGGCCATTCCAACCGGTAAACTGATGAAGTCCGCCAAGTTCCTTTATAATCTCATCGCCTGGGCGAAGATGAAGATGATAGGTGTTACAAAGTTGTACCTGACAGTGAATATTTTCAAGGTCATAAGCACTTACAGCCCCTTTAATTGCACCGCAGGTTGCGACATTCATAAACGCCGGCGTTTGCACCGTGCCATGTACGGTCGTAAATTCACCGCGTCGAGCTGTTCCTTCGTTTTTTATAAGTTTATACATTGCAAAACTTACCTCTCAATTGTTATGTAAGGTCAGTAAACATTGAAGAATCACCGAATGAAAAAAACCTATACTTTTCTTCTACAGCGATTTTATATGCATTCATTGTATTTTCATAACCTGCAAATGCGCTGACAAGCATAATAAGTGTACTTTCGGGTAAATGAAAATTTGTTATAAGAGAATCAATACATTTGAATTTGTAGCCGGGATAGATAAAAATGCTTGTCCAGTCATCATCTTCGATTATTTTACCGCATTTTGTTGCAACAGATTCTAAAGTACGGCAGGTTGTTGTTCCGACTGCAAATACTCTGCCACCGTTTTTGTGAGTTTCATTAATAAGCTCTGCGGTTTCTTTGGGCAGATGATAATGTTCAGAATGCATAAGGTGATTTTCGATATTTTCTTCTTTTAGAGGCCTGAATGTGCCCAAACCGACGTGTAGTGTAACTTTACCGATTTTAATTCCTTTTTTATTAATTCTTTCAAGCAGTTCCGGTGTGAAATGTAGTCCTGCAGTAGGAGCTGCAGCTGAACCTAATTTTTCGGAATAAACAGTCTGATAGCGCTCCTTATCCTCAAGCTTTTCGGTTATATAATGAGGCAGAGGCATTTCACCGATTTTATCAAGTATGTTGTAAAAATTACCGTCATATATGAATTTTACAAGGCGGTTGCCGCCATCCAGCACATCGACAACTTGGGCTGACATAAAACCGTTAAAATCAAATTCCGTACCGGGCTTTGCTCGTCTGCCGGGGCCTGTTACACACTCCCACACATCGTTTTCTTTTTGACTGAGAAGAAGAAACTCAACAACAGCACCGGTATCCTTCTTTACGCCGTAAATTCTTGCAGGCAAAACACGTGTGTCGTTGATGATTATACAGTCATTTTCAGTTATGTAATCAAGCAAATCAAAAAAGTGTCGGTGCTCGATTTTGCCGCTTTTTTTATCAACAACCATCATTCTTGAACTGTCTCTTGGCTCTACAGGTGTCTGTGCGATAAAATCTTGCGGTAAATTATAATAAAAATCTGATTTTTTCATTGCAAATCCTCTAAATATGTGTTAATATAACTTGTATTATATTGCAAAGTCTGGCTTTTTTCAAGTCGTTTGCAGATTTTTTTCGGAGGTACAGAAAAATGAAAAAGTATAAGGTTGGTATTGTAGGTGCAACAGGTATGGTAGGTCAGCGTTTTATCACGCTGCTTGACAATCACCCCTGGTTCGATATTACCGCACTTGCTGCAAGCTCACGTTCCGCAGGCAAGCAGTATAAAGAAGTTGCTGAAAAACGCTGGATGATGGATGTCCCCTACTCAGAAAAGGTTGGCGATATGATTGTTATGGATGCAACCGCTGACGTTGAAAAAATCGCTTCAATGGTTGATTTTGTTTTCTGCGCAGTAGATATGAAGAAGGATGAAATCAAGGCACTTGAAGAGGAATATGCAAAGCACGAGTGCCCCGTTGTTTCCAACAACTCTGCGCACAGACACACACCCGACGTTCCTATGGTAATCCCCGAGCTCAATCCCGAGCATACAGCTGTTATCGAGTCGCAGCGCAAGCGACTCGGAACAAAGCGCGGCTTTGTTGCTGTTAAGTCCAACTGCTCACTTCAGAGTTATGTTCCCGCTATCTTCCCGCTTAACAAATTTGGTGTTAAGGACGTTCTTGTTTGCACATATCAGGCAATTTCCGGCGCAGGTAAGAACTTTGACACATGGCCCGAGATGATTGACAATGTCATCCCGTTCATCGGCGGTGAAGAAGAAAAGTCAGAGATTGAGCCACTCAAGATTTACGGTAAAGTTGAGGGAGATGAAATTGTTCCTGCAACAAGCCCTGCTTTCACTGCTCAGTGTATCCGTGTACCTGTTACAAACGGACATATGGGCGCTGTGTTCGTAAGATTTGAGAATAAGCCCTCCAAGGAAGAGATCATCGAAATCTGGGATAACTTCAAGGGTGTACCTCAGGAACTTGATCTTCCCAGCGCACCTAAGAAATTCCTCAACTATTTTGTAGAAGACAATATGCCTCAGACCAAGCTTCAGCGTGAGCTTGAAGGCGGTATGGCTGTTTCTATCGGCAGACTTCGTGAGGATACACAGTACGATTACAAATTTGTATGCCTTTCACACAACACACTCAGAGGTGCAGCCGGCGGTGCTGTTCTTCTTGCTGAGCTTCTTTGTGCTCAGGGTTATATGGACTGATTCTTAGGAGGAATCTACAGCTATGAAAAACACAATTTTTACCGGTGCAGGTGTAGCAATTGTTACACCTTTCACCGAAGATAACAAGGTCAATTTTGATGAACTTGGCCGTATAATTGACGACCAGATTGAAAACTCCACCGATGCTATCGTTATCTGCGGTACTACAGGTGAAGGTTCAACACTTACACATGAAGAACACGCTGAAGCTATTGACTTTGCTGTTAAACACACGGCTAAGAGAATCCCTGTCATTGCAGGTACCGGCAGCAATGATACGGATTATGCTGTAAAACTTTCTAATGAGGCTGAAAAAAGCGGCGTTGACGGTCTGCTTATGGTTACTCCCTACTATAACAAGACTTCTCAGGCAGGTCTTATTCGCCAATACGAGTATATTAATGACCGCGTCAGCACACCTATCGTGCTTTACAATGTACCCTCCAGAACTGGTATGACAATAAAGCCCGAAACTTACTATGAGCTTTCTAAGTTCAAGAACATTGTTGCAACTAAGGAAGCAAGCGGCGATCTTTCCGCTATTGCTCAGATTGCTGCACTTTGTGGCGATAATCTTGACATTTACTCAGGTAACGACGATCAGGTTACAGCAATTATGTCACTTGGCGGTAAGGGTGTTATTTCCGTTCTCTCCAATGTTGCTCCTAAGATTGCTCACGATATTCCTACGCTTTTCCTTAATGGAGATTATGAGGGTAGCAGAAAGCTTCAGCTTGAATGGCTTGACCTTTGCAACGATCTTTTTGTTGATGTCAACCCCATTCCCGTTAAAGAAGCTATGAATATGATTGGTTGGAACGTTGGTCACGTTCGTATGCCCCTTGCACCGATGAACGAGGCTGCAAGAGCAAAACTCAGAGCAACACTCGCAAAACACGGCCTAATCAAATAAATTGTGTTTATATCAGCCGGTTCATCATCTGTGAGCCGGCTTTAAACATAAAGAAAGGATTTTTACTATGCTCAAAATACTTCTTAGTGGTTGTAACGGTGCAATGGGTAAGGTTATTACAAACTGCGTTGCCGAGCGTGATGACTGCGAAATTGTTGCAGGTCTTGACGTAAATACAACCGATAACGGTCTTTATCCTGTTTTCGGTTCAGCCGACGATATCAACATTAAAGCAGACGTTATTATCGATTTTTCTCATCCTTCTGCCCTGTCAGGTGTTCTGAAGTATGCTCTTTCTACCAAAACACCTGCAGTTATTTCAACAACAGGACTCAGCGATGAGCAGATTAATTCACTTCATCTTGCTTCTTCGCAAATTCCCATATTTTTCAGTGCTAATATGTCACTCGGTGTTTCACTTGTCAGTGAGCTTGTTAAGAAGGCTGCAAGTGTGCTTGGTGCTAACTTTGACATTGAAATTGTTGAGGCTCATCATAACAAAAAGATTGATGCCCCCAGCGGAACAGCACTTATGCTTGCTGACAGCGTAAGTAAGGGGCTCGAGTATCAGCCGATTTATGAATACAACAGACACGCTAAGAGGGAAAGAAGAACAAAGAACGAAATCGGCATCCATGCAATACGCGGCGGTACAATAGTCGGCGAACACGAGGTTATTTTTGCAGGTAATGATGAGATAATTACCGTTTCGCACAGCGCCAGATCAAAATCAGTATTTGCTACCGGCTCAATTAATGCTGCAATTTTTCTCAATGATAAAGAGCCCGGTATGTATTCGATGAAAGAACTTGTTGCAGAGAGTTAATTAAATGATAAATAAAATTATTTCTTTTTTATTTATAGTGTTTTTAAACATAACTACAGCTCTTGGTATCCCGCTTTACGGATATGAGTCAAAAGAACTGTTGAAAGATTCGGATTTTTCCAACGGATTCAGTGTGCTTAGCCAGAATACGGTAAATAACTCATCTGTAAAAATAGGCGATTTTACCTATAATGGCAATGAAGAAAAACCTTCGTGGATGATTGCACAATGGAACAGCGGACCTTGTTTGTGGGAAAACAAGATAGATTCTGATGTTTTTACAATCACTGACGGTAAAACTAAGACGGTAAACTATAACCCTGACGATAATTCAGTTACTATGCGTCTTAATGCTGCCGAAATTTACGGCGGTGCTCCTGCCGGCGATACATCCTGGCCGCATTTATTACTTGAGCAATCCCCTATTGCCGATTACAATATGTTATCTGATAAGGAAAAATCGTTTTACAACTGCGATGCTGACAGAATGATTCTTTCGCTTGATATAAGGCTTAAGGATTTTGTTGATACAACCAATATTGACGGCATAAATGCTGTCCAGTATCTCGCATATTTCTATTTATCAGGTACAGACAATAATAATTTCATCTGGTTCGGACTTGATTTATTTGACAGTCGTGGCCGTAACGACACATACTGGGCACCTGACAGTGTTGGTGGCCTTATGATTTACACGCTGTCAACAAAAGATACATACGGTACTGCCTCACGTTCGCTTTATCGATTCGGTAAACCTTACGTAAATGATGATTGGGTACATATTGAAATTGATCTTGCGCCGCATATCTCTAAAGCGATTGAGGCAGCAAATGCTTCTGATACTTTTGCTCAGAAAGTCAGTAAATCTGATTTTTATATCAGCGGAACCAATATAGGTTTTGAAATTCACGGAAATTATGACTGCACTGTAGAAATTAAAGATTTTCAATTAACATCATACAATAAGACATAAGTAATAAAGAGCAAAGGTTGCTGTACCTTTGCTCTTTTACTTATGCTGTTTTAAGTCGAATTACAGTAACTGAAAGTTTAGGTACGGTGTAATTGAAACTATCTGAAAATCCTCTAACCTCAAAAGTCTCCATTTTGCAGTCTTCAGGCTGTCCGAGTATATTGTCGTCTGTAAGTGATTCACCTTTTACCTGATATACTGTTCCTTTGTCGGAAATCTTAGCAGAGTCGATATTCACAGCAATTCGTTTGTTTTTATCAGTTACATTAACGACTTTAATAATTATATCGCCGTTTTCATCGGTACTGACTACGTGATATGCTTCAGCTTCGCTGTTTGAGCCTGCCGTATAGTCAACATAAAGTTCATCATCAATATAGCATTTAACGTTTCTTCCGTTAACTTCAACTTTAAGGTGATATGTTCTATCTTTATCAACAGTGAAAGGTTTGGTTGTGCCGCTTATTCTGCCGGTTTTTATGCCGTTTTCTATATGCTGCAAGGTAGAAACCGTATTATCCCAACCACCTATATTCCAAAAGAAATTATTGTCTTTATCACCTACTGCAAACGGAATAATAAATCCTTCCGCTCCGTCAATCTTTCTGGCATCAAGAGTATATGTGTAATTGCTCCAATCAGAATCACCGAAATATGCTACAGAACCATTGTTGCTGTATTCCATTTCTGTTGTACGCTGTATAAGCTTTCCGTCGGTTACCTTGAAATCTCCGTCGGTTACAGCCTCCCAATTCCACCAGAAATTATTGATATTAAAACTATCTTCGCCAATCAGTTCGCCTGTTAAATTATCGGTAATTTTAATGTTGTCAAATTCAGCCGAGGTGTACCAGGTGCCTACACCGATTCTACCGCACAAATCATTTTGCGGAATTTCAGCTCCGCTGAATTCAGATTTAATTAACGTTGAGCCTTGATTAAGTGAGAATATTTTCTGAACGTAATAACTGATTGAGCCGGTACAAAGATTATTGTTGAACCAGATAAGATCCGGCGACCAATGGGTTGCCGTAAGATTACCAAATAATGGTGCATATGCCGCCATCGTAACGATATCACCGTTACGTTCAAGGCCTGTCATATATGCAGCTTCTGCAAGAGCTGCGTGGAGCATATTTGATTTTGCTGCGTACTCACCTAGAAAAACGTTAACTCCTCCGCCGTAAATTGTGTCAGTCATCCCCAGCGGATCACGTATATAATTATTCTCGTCGTAGTAGTCAGTATGTTTTAAAAACCACTCGGGGGGATTGTAATAATGCTGATCCGTCGCACCGGCAAAATCATGAACTGTTTTATCCGGATTAGCTTTTAACCAATCATAGGCAAATTCGTAGGACTTATAATAATTCTCGCTGTTTGTTGCATCAAACGCACCCGAAGAATAGATAAGTTCGATATCACTGTATAACTTCGGATTATTGCGCTTAGCATCATTAAACGCTTCAAGAAAAGCTTCATAACGTTCAAAATATACTTCGCCTTCGTTTTCGTTACCTATACAGATGTATTTCAGATCAAAAGGCGCCATATGTCCCATTGAAATTCTCACAGCACCCCATTTTGTATCTTCACCGCCACGACAGAATTCAATCAGATCAAGCATATCCTGAACATACTGCTCAAATTCAACTGAGTTTATATTTACAGGCCCCTGCCCTCTCATCTGGCAGAACAAACCGCAGTTAATAACCGGCACACCTATTGCACCAATATCTTCAGCAAGCTGAAAATATTCGTAAAAACCTAAGCCGTAAGTCATAAAGGACGGATAAGGATCATCAGTTGCAGAAAGGTTTGTCCAAAGGTTTGTTCCCTGTTTACGCGCCGCTACATCGCCATACTTGCCGTTAAAGAAAAGCGGCTTACCGTTTTGATTGACCCCTATTGAATCTTTCCAGTTATATGCAGTGTTTTCGTCATATCCTTCAATAATGCAGCCACCGGGGAAACGTAAAAATTTTGGTTGAAGCTCTTCAAGCATAAGCGAAAGATCATTTCTCATACCGTTTTCTCTGCCTTTATATGTATCTTCAGGAAAAAGAGAAATCATATCAAGGCAAACGGTACCCTTTTCAATTAACACTTGCAGGGTTACGTTTTGATTAGCAGTAACGGAAGAAATAAGCTCAGCCTCATATTTGGTCCAGGATGGTGTTATATTATCAATTTCAGCTGTGCCTATAACTTCGTCACCTACACAGAGATTGACGAATATTTTGCCATTATAGCTATTGTTTGCCTTTGCATAAACTGAAAAATTATATTTATCACCTTTGACAAGGCTCAATCCGTCAAGAAATCCTACATTTGCAATACCTGACGGATTGTTGTTGCTGTTAGTAAGTACAATATAATTTGTATTGTTTTCATTGAGCGAATTTGCCTTATCATCAATTATGATGTTTTTGTTGATATTACCTACAGTTTTCCAGCCGTAAAACTGATCATCAACCGCTGTGTTGCCAAACTCAAACGATCTGTTTACAACCTTTTCGGCATAAAGTCCGCCGTCTGCTGCGAAATTTATATCCTCAAAGAAGATGCCAAACAGCAGCTCGCTGATATCGTGAATCTCATAATCAGCCTCAATATCAAGTGTATAGTCAGCAGCTTGGATATTATATGGCTCAATTTTATTTGCATCAAGCTGGTCAATAGGTGCGGTGTTTACACAAAATAGCGAAATTATGAATGCCGTTACTGCAGCAATCACTTTTTTAATGGAATGTAATAATTTATACTTCATATGTTTTCTCCAATGCGTTTTTATAAATATTATAACAAATTGAAGTTCAAGTCAATTATCCACTCTTAACAACTGAAAATTTTTGTAACAAGCATATCAGCAATTGAGTTTAGTTTTTCAAAATCCATAGCTTTAATGTAGTATTTTTCAAGTTCATCGTGCACGCTTTTGGCTTTTTTGATAATATTGATAGCTTCATCTGTAAAGCTGTCACAAGCTTTCTTATTAAACATCAGCCTGTTTTTATAGGTGCTGATTTTGTCTTTATCGGAAAATCTTTTTACACTGATATTTTTGCTTGCGTACGGTTTAAAATTACATTGTGAGTTTGAAGTGAAAAAGCCTATTTTTTCATCAGGCAATATCAGATGCAACGGTTCTGTTGATGGTATGAGCGGATTCAGTGCCACAATAATATTTTTGCCTTTTGTAAGTGCATATGAAGCAAGTTTGTCAATTAAATATGATGATATGAAGCTATACTCATCAGTAATACTGATAATGTTTTCACACATTTCAATTGCCGACTCGTATAATACGGTTCTGCCATAGGGTGTATTGCCGTTAATAAAAATTTTACTGATTTTTCCTTTACGGCTATCTTTGCTTGAAAACTTAGATATTGTTCTGAGAGCATAATTATCAATTTTATTAAAATCAGTACATGAATGCAAAATTTTTCCATTATCCTTGGCAGCAGTAGCAGCAGCCACAAGGTAATGGGTGCACTTTTTATGAAGTTCCTTATTGCAGTCAGTGAGAGTAATAATGTGCTTTGAGTCATTGCAAAGCGAGTGTTCGTCCCAACACTCACCTAAATTAACTATTGTTTCGCTTACACCGGGAAATACGGGATCCATTATATGGGGGGATGTGCCGTCGCAAATGGCGATTTTAAGTTCAGGAATTATTGCACCGTCAAGCGAATCCGGATCACTTGAACAAATAATCTTGTTAGAAAAATAGCCTTTTTCGTCAGCTTTTTGACATATTTTTCTGATCAGGCTTGATTTCCCTGTCCCGGGTCCGCCCTTAATAATATACAGTTTCCAACCTTCGCGCGGATTATAGAGTTCATTAAAAAGTGATATAAAACCTTCACCGGAATTTGCGGCTAAAAAATAAGTACAGTTACACTTAAAGTTCAACATTATCATCTCCAAATGTTTTTATACATATTATGTCAATAAATTTTTGATGTGAAATATTTGACCATTAGCTAAAAATATGTTGAAACTTTTTTCATTTTAATATATTATTGCATTATACTAAGTATAAATACTGGAGGAAAATAAATGTCCGATTATAAATTTGGTATTTGTGTCAAATTCCGCGACTACGATAAGCTCAGAACAGCAAAAGCTTCCGGTGCAGATTATTACGAGTTAGGATTTTACGATTTATATACTGGTACGGAATCAGAAATAAAAGAATTTGCGGATTTTAATAAATCAGAGGGCCTGCCTTGCTATGCAGCAAACGGTATGTTTCCGGGTGATATGAAGGTAGTCGGCCCCGATGTAGATTACGTAAAAATTGATGAATACCTCGATTGTAACGGCGAAAGATTTGCTTTACTCGGCGGCGATACTGTTGTTTTCGGTTCGGGTGCAGCGAGACGATGTCCGGACGAATGGAGTTATGAAAAGGCTACAGAGCAGTTGGTTGAACTGTGTGTTGATCACATTTCTCCTTATATGAAAAAACATTCACTAGTTTGCGCAATCGAACCGCTGAGATCCGCAGAATGCAACGTTATAAGTACTGCAAAACGCGGTTTTGAAATATGTGCTCTGGCAAATGTTCCGGAAGTTAAGCTGTTAATTGATCTTTTCCACTTTGACACCGAGAACGAAGACCGTGAATCAATTCTCAATTATAAAAGCTATCTTCACCATACGCACATTGCCAGTGCGACCAACAACCGTCACTATCCGTTGCCTAACGACGGAACTAACTATAAGCAGTTTATTGATTTACTCAGACAAGCAGAATATAAAACAAGACGTATTTCTCTTGAGGGCGGTTGGGATGATTTTGCTGCAGATACAAAATCAGCTTTTGAAATGCTCAAAAAACTTTAAAAATCAGGTGAAATTATGCAGTTACTTGAATCAGGTGAAATGTACCTTGAGACTATATATGTGTTATCAAAAACACAAAATTACGTGCGTAGTGTTGATATAGCAAACTACACGGGGTATTCTAAACCAAGCGTAAGTCGCGCTGTAAATCTTCTTAAAGATAACGGATATATCAGTATTGATGCTGACGGTCATATAAAGCTTGAGGAAAGTGGGTTTGTGGTTGCCTCTGCAATATATGAACGTCACACACTTCTTACTACACTGCTTTGTAAAATGGGTGTTAGTCCGGAAACGGCATCAACAGACGCGTGTAAAATGGAACACGTTATCAGCGATGAGACTTTTGATAAGATAAAAAAATTTATAGACCAAATGTAAAAAATGCCTCTTGAGACATCTCAAGAGGCATTTTTTTATCTCTTTCGGCTCCAAAGTCCGGGACTCATCAGAGCGAGCAGCGGGAAAATCTCCAATCTGCCAAGAAGCATATCAATACTCAGAATTATTTTTGAAAAATAGCTGAAGTTTCCGTAATTCTCTGCTGCACCGACGGCTTCAAAGCCCGGACCGATATTATTGAAACACGCTGCTACAGCAGAAAAGTTCGTGCCGATGGAAAATCCGTCAAGCGAAACAAGTGCAAAACTAAGAAGTACAATAGCGCAATAAACTGCAAGGTATGCATCAACACCGTTGCAAATTGATTCATCAACGATCTTGCCGTCCATCCGTACTACGTAAACCTTGCGCGGATGAAGAGTTTTACCTATCGTTCTCCTAATGTTTTTCGCAAGTAACAGAACACGTGAAACCTTAAGACCACCGCCCGTACTGCCTGCGCTTGCACCGATAAACATGAGCAGCAACAGAATTGCTTTTGAAAAAGCCGGCCATTCTTCAAAATTAACGCTGCTGAAGCCTGTCGTAGTCATAATACTACTCACCTGAAAAGCTGCATGCTTGATTGTTTCGCCAAACGAAGAATACATCTTATAGATATTTAGTGAAATCAACACTACAGATGATACGGCAATAAGGATATATGCTCTGAGTTCTTCGTTTTTCATTACTGCTTTAATTTGACGCAGAATTAAAAAGAAATACATATTGAAATTAACGCCGAACAGGAACATAAACACAGTCGTGACATTCTGAATATACGAACTGTAAGAAGCCATACTGTCGTTCTTTAATCCGAATCCGCCTGTTCCCGCCGTACCAAAAGCAGTACAAATGCTTTCAAAGAAAGACATATCACCTGCCATAAGAAAAACAACGCATAAAACTGTTAAAAGAATATAAATGCCATACAGTATGAGTGCTGTCTCTCGGATATGTGGTGTGAATTTACCGACACTTGGACCGGGGCTTTCTGCACGCATTAAATAAATACCTGAGCCTGAACCTTTTTTTGATTGCGGGATTACCGCAAGAATGAAAACAAGCATTCCCATACCGCCGAGCCAGTGGCTGAAGCTGCGCCAATAATGGTTACATCTGGACAGTTTTTCGACGTCACTGAGAATTGATGCACCGGTCGTTGTAAAGCCCGATATTATTTCAAACAGAGCATCGATATAATGTGGTATTTCACCGCTCCAGAAAAACGGAAAAGCGCCGAAAATAGATATTGCAATCCATGAAAGGGCGGTTGCTGCAACACCTTCCTGAGCATAAACTGATGAATTATATTTTCTTGTTGCAATCAACATAATTATACCAATCAGCATCATCAATATCATTGATATCACATATGCACAGGCATTTCTTAGCTGACCGTCATATATCGCGATTCCTGCAGGCGGAATCATAAAAGCTGAAGTAATCAGAATAGTGAGTGAAACTATTCTGAAAACGAATTTTATGTTCATTACGAATCAGACCGTCCTCAAGCAAAAATATCGTTAAACTGCAGAATAGGAGCATCTCTGTTTGTTATAACAACAACTGTATCTCCTATCTCAAAGGTTGAATTACCATCGGGTACAATATTGTTACCACGGTGAGTTATACAAGCAATAAGCACCTTACTCTTAAGCTGTACCTTTTTAAGCGGTACGCCCAAATAGCGTGAACGCTCGTTCATAACAAATTCCAATGCTTCAATTCGTCCGTTTGCTATTTTATGCAGCGTAATTGCAGCACCGGCCTGATTGTCCATTGCGCGAACATACTGAACAACGTTAGCACTTGAAAGCTCTTTAGGGCTGATTATACCGCCAACAGAAAGTGTTTCAAGCATACCCTTTGTATCCATATGATTAACCTTGGTTACAACATTAGGGACCTTACGAGTTTTGCCATACATAGATGATATGACATTTTGCTCATCAAGGCCTGTAAGGGTAACCAGAGCATCCATTTCAAGCAAGCCTTCACTTTCAAGCACATCCTGTGAAGAGCCGTCTGCAAGTACAATTGATGCATTAGGAAGAATCTGTGCAAGATGCTCGCATCTTACCGGATCGTTTTCGATAATTTTAACATGAATTCCTGCATCAAGAAGATGCTTAGTTAAATAATAGCAAACTCTGCCGCCACCGATAAGCATAGCGTGTTTGATTCTTTTTTGGGTAATACCTAATTTCTTGAGTATATGCGACAATATAGTTACAGGAGCTGTTACGTAAATATGATCACCTATGCTGAATACAGTATCAGCAGTAGGGATAAATGCAGCTCCGTCGCGTATAACAGCACACACAAGAACCTTTTTGCCACCGAGTGCGTAGTGTAATCTGCTGAGTTTGACACCATTAAGCACACTGTCAGCTTCAATTTTAAGCTCAACTATTTCTACCCTGCCCTTAGCGAATGTTTCACGTTGCAGGAAACCGGGGAGCTGCAAAAGACGAAATATTTCTTTAGCTGCGTCTTTTTCGGGATTTATAATCAATGAAAGACCAAAATATTCACGCATTTTATAAAGTTGCTCGGTATATTCCGGGTTTCTGATACGCGCAATTGTATGAAGCGTAGGATTAAGTTTTCTGGCAGTAAGACAGCATAGCAGGTTTGTTTCGTCAGCGTTTGTTGCTGCAATCAGAACATCCGTATGTTCGATACCGGCTTCTATAAGTGTATCCATAGCGGCACAGTTGCCCACAACACACATAACGTCAAGATCCAGACCATTCTGTTCAATAATGTTTGCTTTTGTATCTATTGCAACGATATCGTGTCCTTCCAGCGATAAGAGACTTGTTATAGCAAGACCAACCTTACCTGCACCTGCAACAATAATTTTCATTGAGTTTATCCTTTCAAGAATCAATGATGTTAAAGCGTTTTTGTATTATATAATAAAAAAACTGATTTGTACAGTAAAAGTCAATTTTTCGTCAATAATAACCATATTATTTAACCTTTTGTTAAAATATTAACAAAATTAGTTTAGTTTTGGGGCGAAATATATAAATAAATATTCGTAAATATATTGAAAAAAAAATATTTTAGTGCTATAATTGTTCAGTTGTTTGAGGCAACAATAACATTTGTCAATTTCTTTTATTCAAGGAGAGTGTCAATTATGAGCCGAATGATCGGTACAGTTTCCCGTGGTGTCAGAGCCCCTATTATCAGACAGGGTGATGATATTGTAAAGATAGTTACAGATTCTGTTCTCGAAGCAGCTGCAGATGAAGGATTCAAATTTTATGACCGTGATATAGTTGCAATGACTGAAGCAGTTGTTGCACGTGCACAGGGTAACTATGCTACTGTCGATGACATCGCAACAGATATTAAGGTTAAATTCGGTGGCGAAACTGTTGGTGTTATCTTCCCGATTCTCAGCCGTAACCGTTTTGCTATCTGCCTTCGCGGCATTGCAAAGGGCGTAAAGAAAGTTGTTCTTATGCTCTCCTACCCTTCCGACGAGGTTGGTAATCATCTCGTCAGCATAGATGCACTTGACGAAAAAGGAATCGATCCTTATAAAGATGTTCTTACTCTCGAAAATTACAGAGAACTTTTCGGCTACGAAAAACATAGATTTACAGGTGTTGATTACGTTGAATACTACGAGCAGCTTATTCGTGATTGCGGTGCTGACGTTGAGATAGTGTTCGGTAACAATCCCAAGGCTATTCTTGATTACACAAAGAATGTTCTTTGTTGTGATATTCACACCCGCGCTCGCACAAAGAGAATCCTTAAAGCGGCAGGTGCCAATATTGTTCTTGGTCTCGATGAAATTCTCAACGCATCTGTCAATGGTAGCGGCTATAACGAAAACTACGGTCTTCTCGGTTCCAACAAAGCAACAGAAGATCAGGTTAAGCTCTTCCCTCGAGACTGCCAGCCTATTGTTGATGCTATTCAGCAAAAGCTTTTTGAGGCAACAGGCAAAAAGATTGAGGTTATGGTTTACGGTGACGGTGCTTTCAAAGATCCTGTAGGCAAAATCTGGGAGCTTGCTGATCCTGTTGTTTCCCCTGCTTATACATCAGGTCTTGAGGGTACACCCAACGAGCTTAAACTCAAGTATCTTGCTGATAACGATTTTTCTGATCTTTCCGGTGATGAGCTTAAAGCTGCTATCAAGAGCAAGATTAAGGAAAAAGACGGCAACCTTGTTGGTCAAATGGCTTCCGAAGGTACAACACCGCGTCAGCTTACGGATCTTATCGGTTCTCTTTGTGACCTTACCTCTGGCTCCGGCGATAAGGGTACACCTATCGTATTTATTCAGGGTTATTTTGATAACTATACAACAGAATAATTGACTTATGTCTTCGGCTGTGGTATTATCATAGCCGAAGCTACATAGGCCGGTGTGGCGAAATCGGCAGACGCAAGGGACTTAAAATCCCTCGGTGGCAACACCGTACCGGTTCAAGTCCGGTCACCGGCACCATTTGAGTATTCATTAGGTATTTAGCCTGTGAATACTCATTTTTCTTTTTAAAAAGCAGATAACCCACGTGACACCGGTTATGTCACGTGGGTTATTGTTGTCTGTTTTGCCTATTTTAAATCCCGTTTATTGAATTTGAAAAGCCCATGAGCCACAAAGCCTATAATGCCAATCAAAGAAGGAATAGTAAGATACAGCACATCTTTTAGTGTATATTCTGTGCCTGTACCTATATACATTGTTGATGTTGCAACATTTATTCTGTCAAAAAAACGCAGTACGGAAACAATAGCTTTATCACTATACATAATCTCGATTGTGCTTAAAGCCATCTGAATAACACTGCCGGCCATTACAAGCCCTAAGGCAAAAGCAACATAAAGAACTATAACCAATCCAACGTTTTTTCTTGTTGCGCAGAGCCACGATAAAAAAGCGGAAATAAAAATCAACACGAGAATCTCAAACAGCAGTGATATAATTAAATATCCGAAATCGCTAAATGTAAACGGAGTGGACTGATAGTCAAAGAAAATCAGACTGCAGCCGAGAGTCATAAACGAATGTATCATCATGATTCCTGTGAGAACGGTTGAGCAAGTAATAAACAATGACATAAATATAGCAATTCGGCTTTTTCCTGCAATTATTTTATTGCGTATTGTACCGCTTGAAAAATCCTTACAGAGCACAATTACAAGAAGAACGGGTGCTACAAGACCAAAATTATTGCCTATTGAAAATGATCCGAAGAACTGTGATTTAGCTGAAAAGATGCCGGAAAGCATATCCATAACAAGTTCATCTTCCGGACCTCCGGAAACAGAAAAAATCAGTTTGTAAAGAACGGGTGTAATAACAGCAAAAACCACAGCAATAACAGACATTATTATCAGAAGCTTATCTTTGAACACTCGCCTGAAATCTGCTTTTAGTAAGCCAATCATTTTACTGAACCTCCTATAACAGATAAATAATAATCTTCAAAACTGATTTCACTGCAGTTGATAGTTTGTATATTGATACCGTTATTTATTATAAGCGCAAGTAATTCATTAAGATTGATTTCACCGATAATTTTAACTCCGCTAAATACAAACTCAAAATTGTTGTCGATGTTTTCGAAAAGAACATTAGCAAGCATTTGCGGATCATCTGTTGTTATTACAGTTGTTTTTGTGCATTTGCTGTGCAGCTGTTCGGCGGTTATTTCTTCAATAATTTTACCTTTTGATATTATTCCGTACTTGGTTGCCACAAGGGATAATTCATTTAGAATGTGAGAGGAAATAAGGAATGTTATACCGCGTTCTCGGTTTAGTTTAAGAATAAGTTCACGAATACTTACAATGCCTGCCGGGTCAAGTCCGTTCATCGGTTCATCAAGAATAAGAAATTCAGGATCGCCAAGCAATGCCATAGCTATACCAAGGCGTTGACGCATACCCAACGAAAAATTACCCGCATGTTTTTTGTCTTCATAGAGCTCTTTAAGTCCGACCTCGCTGAGCACTTCGCGGATTTTTTCATCACTGTTAATACCAAGAATGATGGATTGGTTCTTCAGATTATCGTAGGCAGACATATTTGTATATATTGAAGGATTTTCAACTATTGCGCCTATTTTACTTCTCGCCTCACCTATTTTATTTGACTTGTTGCTGATACCGAACAATTCAAATTCGCCCGAAAAAGGTGTGATGAGCCCGGTAATCAACCGTATAACAGTTGTTTTGCCGGAGCCGTTTTCGCCAACAAAGCCGTAAATATCGCCCCTGTCGATACTCATATCAGCACCGTTTACAGCTAAGTGATTCTTATATTTTTTTGATAAATTTTTTACGGTTAATATATCACCCATAATAACCCTCCTTCACGAAAATTCTAAAGTATTCTAACATTTTTGTCAACAAAATATAAGTTGAGCTAACAAAAAGCACTCTCTATTTTGCAGAGAGTGCTCAATATTATTCGGTCGTTTTGAATTTTTCCCAACGTTTAACAGTTGCTATACAGAGAATCAGTGCCAATGCAGCAATAATCAACCATATGGTTATTGTATTGTTCCATCCGATATTGTCAGCTATTGCACCAAAGCCGTATGAAGAAACGGCACTGCCCGCATAGGCAACAGCATCTAGAAGGCCAGCCATTGTGGCACTTCTGCCGTGAGAAGCAAAACTTATCGGCACGAGTGTAAGAAAAACGTAATTGATTGCAACCATGGATGAAGTTATCAGCGCAAGAAGAATAACACTAATAATTGCATTAAGGCGTGATATGAACATAAGTCCACCAAGAGGAATCAGTGTAAACAAGAAAAATGAACACGCAATTTTCATTTCACTGAATTTACCGGATGAATACATTGAGCTTGCAATTCTTGCACCGAAGAAATTAATGACAGGAAGAACCAGTGAAAGCATAACAGAAAAAGACGGAACAACATCAAACAGTTCAGTAACCATTGTAGGTACCCATGTCATCACACCGTCTTTAAGCATAGAGTGAAGCATTACCGGCAAGAACATCATAAGCACACCGGATATAATAAGTAGTTTGCTCAGAGGCGTTTTGTTTCCTGACCGTTTGATTTTTTCAACTTTATCAATAGTCCTACCTTCTTTACCAAGCGAGATGCTGTAGGTACCCCAGATGATAGAAATAACAAACAGAATCAACGAAGCTGCAATGAATATGTATTTCCAGGAGAGGTATTTCATCAGCAGCATTGACAGCAGATATGCGCCCATACTGCCTATCGGCAAAGTTGCGGGTAGGTTTGCCTGAGCTTTTACGAGGCGTTCACCCTCAAAAGAATTGGAAACGAGGAAGATAATCGGTGACCAGAGCATCGATTGAGCAAATCCGTTAGCTCCCCAAATTATTATCATCAATGGTAATGACGTTGCAAAGCTCATAAAAAAGTTAGCAATTGCGGAAACAAAAGAACCAATAAAAATCATTTTAAACGGAGAAAATCTGTCACCTAAAAACCCATTTATGAGCTGACCGCTACCGTAAATTACAAAAAAAACAGTGCCTACAAGCCCCATTTCACTTTTTGTGAAAAGCCCATCAGCAACTATACCTGCAACGGCAGCAGAGAAATTGTAGCGACCTATGTATGCATATGTGTACAATAACCAACTAATCCAATATACTTTTCCTAAACTTTTAGGTTTTACAGCCATTAAAACACCCCTTATCGGAGATAACACAAAATACAAGGCTGCCTAAAGACAGCCTTGATAAAATATCATAAAAACTTAATTTCGTCAATATACTTAGAGACATATCTGTTGTCAATTTCACAATTGTATTCACTATCACCACCTGAAAAAACTTCAGGTTTTATACCGTTTTGTATAAGTATTTCAACAGTTCTGGCTACTACAGCATTAACAATCATAGCACCGATAACCGTAGAAGTTGGTGCTACCGGGGTATTAAAACCTTCAATTTCGATTGACGAATCGGATATGCTACCGATATTTTCAATAATTATATCTGCAAATTCATAGAGATTTTTGCCGCTCGGATGATAAGCTAAACCCGATTTTGCTTTTTTAGTGTTGGTTACAGCAATGAGTATGAGCCCTCTTTCATTAGCTAGTTTTGCAAGATCAATACATACGCTGCTTTGGCCTGAATAGGAAAATATAATCAGAACATCACCTTTTTTAATTGAGTAATGGTCAAAAATTATATTGGCGTAGCCTGACAACTGTTGCAGCTCCGAACTTTTAGATGCGGAGGTGTGAAGCATAAGCGATTCTTCAAATATTGGCTGAACTTTAACGAGACCGCCTGCTCTGAAGAACATCTCCTCTGCAAGCATATGTGAGTGACCGGAACCAAAGAGAAAAATACGTCTTCCCTGCTCGAGTGCCAACGCGAGTTCACGGGATGCTGATTCGATGGAAGTGAGCTGAGTTAACAATACATCATCAATAAGCTTACGGATATTTTCGACGTATGCTGCAGCCTTGTTCATACTCTTAAGCCCCTGTACAAATCAATATTTTTCATCAGTTCGTCAGTAATTTCAATTGAATCCATCTTGTATGCCGCAAAAAGAGCACCGCATTCTGCAGGATAATTAAGAAGCTCAATTTTATAATTTTCACTGTGCTTGCTCATCGCATGAGAGAATTCTTGTCTGAATCGCCTGTTATATACAAAAACACCGCCCCAGAGTCCTATTGCAGTATCTGACGGGAATTTTTTAATCAGACTTGCTGTTGTACCGGCAAGCATTCGTGCGTGATTAGATACAATTTCAATCGCCTTGCCGTCACCTGCGGATGCACACGAAAAGACACGGCCTGCAAATGCCGAAATTTTTGCCCTTTCAGTAACCGGATCAAAAAACTTATCTTTCAGCTCAGTTGGGTTATACGCATCAAAAAACTCAAGCATTTCATCAAGAAGCATTGTGGGTGATTCACTGCCTTCATAAGCTCTGATTGCGTATCTGATGGCATCCATAGCTATAGCGTAACCACTGCCGTCGTTGCCTAGAAGATAGCCCCAACCGCCGGCAGTAGACATTTTACCTTTTTCATTTCTGGCAGCAACCATAGAATCGATACCGCTGATTACAAGTGCACAAGCACCTGTGCCGAGCATACACTCCATAGCAGTAAAGATACTGCTGTCCATAATAAGCTTGTCTGCTTCAAGGATGTTTGAAGTAAGGGCATCGGTTTCTTTAACAGTTGCACGTGTAGTAAGAGCTGATGAACCTATGCAAGCGCATTTAAAACGAGCTGCTCCTGTTTTTACAGAAAGCTCCTTAATTATTGATTTAAGGTTTTTTCTGGCAGTGGTAAGCCCGATCGTTTTATAATCAATCGATTCTCCGACGGTTTTAGCTAATATCTTGCCGGTCTCATTTGCAACAATAGCTGTGGTTTTCACTCCACCGCCGTCAATACCGAGATATAATGACATTTTCAATACCTCCAAAATTATTATTTAAGGGTAGCAGTAAGGTATTTATCTAAAAATTCCATAATTTTTGCGTCATATTCATCTTTAGCATCATAATAACTGTATGCGTGTACTGCTCCTTCAACAAACAGTTTATCTTTTTCAACGCTTTCGCAAGCTTCAAACAACCTCTCACCCATCGAAAAAGGAACAAATTTATCCTCTGTGCCGTGAACAAAAAGAATCGGATTTTTTGAATCTTTCATACGTCCCAGGCAATCAGATTTTTTCATATCATAGCCAAAAAAGTGTTTGGCAACGAAAAAGATCCCCTTAACTATATGAGGACAAGGAAATCCTACCTTTTTGCTTGTGACAAGGTTTATAATTTCAACGGCACTTGTGAATCCGCAATCCTCGATAATTGCTTTAACCTGCTTTGGAGGATTGCTTTGATTTACAAGCATTGCAGTAACCGCACCCATCGAAATACCGTGAAGAACAATTTCAATGTCTTCACCAAATCTTTCAATAAGATAATTAACCCACAAAAGCAGATTATCCGACTCAAAAGAACCGAAACCGATATATTTACCATCGCTTCTGCCATGCGCAGCATGATCGGGCAGCAAATAGTTGAAGCCTAACGTTTCGCTATAAAACGGGAATAAATGGCTGCACTCATCGGGTCCGTTACACTTGTATCCGTGGATGCATATGACAAAAGTCTTGCTCTGAGCTTTAGGAACAAACCAGGCACGCAACGTATTACCCATAGGATCAACAATTGAAAGATCCTCGGGATTCATATCGTAAAGGTGCTGATTGTTTCGCTGTCTTACCTTATAGCGGATTTTATACTTTTCAGTAAGACTATCGTAATCTACAGTGTCATTTTTAGGCCTTATTATGCACTGTTTTACTGCGACAGCAACAATAATTGAAAAAGCGGCAAATAAAACTGCTATAATGCCGATAATAACGATTAATACAATCCACATAACTAAAACTCCATTATCAGAAGTTGTTTCCGTTCCATCCCCAGTGATCGATTTCTTCGTACTTAATATAAATTCGTGACGGTTCAATCGAAAGTTCTGAACTGACAATATCAGTCAACTCAGCAGTTAGAGCATCGTAAGCACTGTCTGAAGCGGAACCGAAAAGTTCAACCTCAAGCATGGCTGTAGGGGTATTATCCCCTGCCAGCCACATACGCTGAGAGTCATAAAAATCCAGCATAAGCCAGTTTTCGGTTTTGCCGGGAATCTTTTCGATAGCTTTACCAAAAGCAGTTTTAAGAGCAATTTCTTTATCTTTCGATATAGTTACATTGGTTTTTGTTGAAATATACGGCATATTGAATATCCTCACTCAAAAAGGAATACCTTAGCCTCGTAAGGCCTGAGGTTGAATGAATCGAAGCCGGAGTTTATGCAGTCGTAGTTTCCGATAACCACTTTACCCTTTGCAAGGTCAAAGCCCTTGGGAGCTTTGAAGCGTTCAATCTTATCACTAAATGAACAAACAACAAGAAGCTTTTTACCTTCATAGTTGCGCTCATATACATAGAGTTTATCGCTATCGTGGTAATGTTCTTTAAAATCACCGTAAATTACAATCTCATTTTCTTTACGGAATTTGAGAAGTTTACGATAATAATTAAGGATAGAGTTCGGATCTTTTTCCGCATCAGCTACGTTAACTTCAGTGTAATTCTTGTTTATATAGAACCAAGGCTTATCAGCGGTTGTAAAGCCTGCATTTTTGCCGGAAGTCCATTGAACAGGGGTTCTTGCGTTGTCACGAGAAGCTCTCATAAGACGTTTCATAATGCTCTTATGCGGGAATCCGAGCTTTTTGCAGATATCGTAGGTATTATATGTTGCAACATCAACATACATATCAAGCTCGGGCAGTTTGATATTTGTCATACCTATTTCCTGACCTTGATAAATAAAGGGAGTACCGCTCTGACAAATATACATTGTTGCAAGCATTTTACCGGATTCAACTCTGAATTTTTCATTGCCGTATCGGCTGATAATTCTGGGTTGATCGTGATTCTCAAGGTAAAGTGCATTCCAACCTTTGCCATAAAGCTTAGTCTGCCAATTGCTCATTGCTGTTTTAAGCTTTTTAAGGCTGAATTTTGTTGTAATGAAGCTGGTTATGATACAGTCAGCTTCCATATGTTGGAAGTTGAACATCATCTTAAGAACCTGCTTTTTACTGTCTCGTTCATCAATAAACTTAAGAGCAAGATCAGGTGTCATCATCGGTGCTTCACCGACAGTCATAATATCGTACTTGCTTAGAACATCATCGTTGAATTCCTGAAGATATTCGTAAAGATGAGGTCCACAGGTAAAATGCTCCATACCACACGCAACGGGAAGAGGGAAACCGTTGGGAAGTCCTTCTTTTTTGGAAATGTAAGTGATAACGTCCTCACGGAAACCGTCAACACCCATATCGAGCCAGAATCTCATTATATCCTTGACTTCATTTCTGACAGCAGGATTATCCATATTAAGGTCACACTGTTCAACTGCAAACAGATGAAGGTAATATTTATCAAGTTCGGCATTATACTCCCATGCCGGACCGGGAAAAGTTGATTTCCAGTTATTCGGAGGATTTTTACCCTTACCCTTTCTCCAGATATAATAATCATGGTACGGATTGTCTTCACCTTTGAGGCTTTCCTTGAACCACTCATGCTGATCGGATGTGTGGTTTACAACAAGATCCATTATAACCCTAAGTCCTCGCTCATGAGCACCATCAAGAACCGCCTTAAAATCATCCATTGTACCATATTCCGGTGCAATCTGTCTGTAATCGGAAATATCATATCCATAGTCTTTCTGGGGTGACTTATAAATCGGAGAAAACCAGATAGCATCGACACCAAGGCTCTTAATATAATCAAGCTTTGAAAGAACACCTTTAAGGTCACCGATTCCGTCGCCGTCACCGTCACAAAAGCTACGCGTCCATATCTGATATACAGACATTTCCTTATACCAATTTTTTTTAATTTCAGCCATAACGTTATCCTCCGTAAAATAAAAGATTATCTGTTTCTTTCTTGGATTGTTGTAAGATTTTTGAAGCTTACCGCAGTTGAAGCAAGAGGATCAATTGCACAGTTGTTATCCTGCTCATAGACGATGTATGATACGCCAATATCCTTGCAGGCTTTGTAACAGGCATCAAGGTCGAGATTACCGCAACCCAACTCTGTTATTGAGCCAACATTTTCGCCAAGGTTAACTTTCCAATCTTTAAAGTGGCAAACCTTGACTCTTCCGTTGAGTTTGCGTAAGAACTCAGCTTCATTAACACCGCCCATATGAATCCAATATGTGTCGGGAATGAAGAAGAATACCTCAGGGTCGGTTTCTTCAATAAGAACATCAAATATTGTTCTGCCATCTTCCAGGCGTGCGAATTCAAGCGCGTGATTATGGTAAGCAAATGTGAGACCCTTTTCTTTCATCTTTTTACCGGCTTCATTTGCAAGTCTAACAAATTCACGAACCGAAGCAAGGTCAACACGGTATTCATCGGGTATACAGCCCAAACCTATCTGATCGCAGCCTATCATAAGATGCTCTTCAATAAGTCGGTCAAGGTCATCGGAAATTCTTGACCAGGGTTTGTGTGTTACACAAACATCCAGCCCATACTTTTTTACAAGCTCCGCCTGCTGTTCTGCAGGAAAATCACCGATTGCCGATATCTGAACAACGTCAACACCGAGCTCATTTTTCAGATAAGCAAATGTTTTATCAGTATCTTCATAATTTTTAATATAGTCACGAAGTGTAAAAAGCTGAACGCCTACTTTAATTTCACTCATAAAGTTCATTCCTTTCAATATATCCCTTTCAGGCAGTGCTGTACAGCTGCACAAAAGGCATAGTCTTGACGTGCCCGAAGACACGCCAAGACAAAATTAAGTTAAATCAGATTTCAGGAATTTCAATTTCGATTTCCCTGCCAAGTTCAGCAGACTTAGCAATACCGTCGATTATAGCCTGATTATAAATGATCTGGCTGGACGGTACGGGAGGTTCGCCGCCGTTCATTGAAGCATCAAGGAACGAGCGGATTTTGAGGTAGAAGTTATCATACGGATTATCAAGCTCAGGAATAACGGTTTCGACCTGTTTGCCTGCCACGTCGTGATAAATTGTCATCGGTCCGCCGATACTGCCGTTCCAGCATTCCGTTGAAGGAATACGAAGACCGCCGTGTTTACCAAGGATAATGGTATCGCCCGAAGTATCAAGATGCATTGCCCAAGCAATTCTGAAGTCGAGAATGATGCCGCCTTCAAGACGGACAAAACCTGCAGCAAAGTCATCAACACCGAAAATATCAGCATATTCAGGCTTGTTGGAATACTTTGTGCTCTTGCCAAAGAAATCAGACTTATAGCCGGAAACAGTGAGAGGCTTCGGATAACCGATTGCATTAAGAACCATATCAAGTGAATAACAGCCAATATCGCCAAGTGCACCGAGACCCGCTGTCTCCTTCTCGATAAAGGATGTTCCGAAAGGTGTCGGAATACCTCTGCGGCGACCGCCACCTGTCTGAATATAGTAGATTTCACCGAGCTCACCGGATTCAACAATCTTCTTTACCATTTGCATATTGGGATCAAATCTGGGCTGGAAACCGATTGAAAGAACCTTGCCGCTGGCTTTTTCTGCTTTGCAGATTGCAACTGCCTCTTCGAGAGTAACGCACATGGGCTTTTCAAGAAGAACGTTAACACCATGCTCGAGCGCATAGATTGTACACTCAGCATGAGTTGCATTGTATGTACATACGCTTACACAATCAAGCTCTTCATTATCAATAAGTTCTTTGTGGCTGTTATAGAAATTGATGCCGGTTTTGTCAACACCAAACTGATCACAGAAAGCCTCAGCTTTGCCGGGAACAAGATCAGCCATACCTACAAACTGAACATCGGGACATTGCTGATAAGCTTTGAGGTGAGCTTCAGCAATCCAACCTGTGCCGATGATACCGACCTTAATCTTTTTGTCGGAATCGTATGTTTTGGTTTCTACTACTTCTTCCTTGAATTTATCAAGAATTGCGTTTGCCATTTGAGTAACCTCACTTTATAAATTATTGTACCGCCACGCGGTTAATTACTTGTTTACCAGCCGAGTGATTTGAGATATTCGCGGCTGAGCTGTGCTGACTGAACCGGAGTCTGACCGTCAGCAGGTCTGTCCTGCTCAACAACAACCCATTGTGCACCTGCTTGAACGCTTGCTTTCAGAATTGCAGGCATATCCTGACATCCGCTGCCGACGGGAGCAAAGCTGAATGAACCTTCTTCAGCGGTATCTTCATCATTCTCAATACCGATAAGCTCATACAGTTTGCCACCTTTACCCTTCATAATGAAGTCTTTAAGATGAACAATGGGTGCACGGCCTGAGTATTTAACAACATAAGCTGCCGGATCCTCACCACCGACGTTTACCCAGCAAGTGTCAAGTTCCGTTTGAAGAAGATCTGCAGGAACAGATGAATAAAGAATATCAAGTGCGTATTCACCATCTACTTTGATAAACTCAAAATCATGGTTATGATAAAGCATTGTCATACCGAGATCCTTAGCAGCCTGGCACGCAACGCGGATATCTTCGATTGTTTGTGCCCAACCGTCTGTACCGGGACGTCTCTCCTCAGTGAGATACGGCACAACAACATATTTGCAACCAATCTCAGCATAGGGTGTGAGAACACCCTTAGGATCAGCAACCATATCGTCAAGCGGCACGTGTGCCGAAACAGGAACAAGCTCAAGCTCTGAACAGAGTGCTTTAACCTGTGCTGACGAACGATCAAAAAGTCCCGCAAATTCAATGCCTGCGTAACCGAGTTCCTTTACCTTGCGCAAAGTTCCCTCAAAATCATCTTGCATTTCATCGCGTACTGTATAAAGCTGTAGTGCTACGGGTAATGTCATACAATAGTCCTCCTTGAAACTTTTGTACAATTTTAACATATATATATATAATTTTCAATAATTATTTAAAAATATCAACCGAACAAATGCCAAAAATTAACGATGAAATTTATCTAAATTTACCCAACAAATATCACCAAAAGAAAAAGAGCACCCCTTAACGAGGTGCCCGAAAATACTGCATAACGAGATATTATCCTTTTTCAATCTCACTTGCAAATTCAAGTTCTTCTTTTCTGCCGATGTTGTATATAAACTTCATTGCAAGGAAGGCTATAAGTGAACCTATCGCAAGAACAATAAAATAAAGTGATTTTACATCCTCACCAAATGATTCCGGCTGAACAGCGTTTTCTCCTTCAACAAAGCCGATGGCGCCAAGTCCAAGCGCAACAACAGCTTGACCTATACCCTGTGCGAGTTTGCGGAAGAAAGAATAAATAGCGTACAAAGAACCTTCTTCGCTTTTGCCTGTTTTTCTGTAGCTAACTTCAATACAATCGGCCACAATCGCCCATACTGAAATTTGGAAACCGGCATTACCAAGGTTAAGGCCCATAAGGCAAACGATGTATATAATCATACCAGTAAAATCGGGAGAAATGGGCACAAAAATTGCCGCAATACCTGAAAGTGCACCAATAAGCATTGTTGTTACAATAACACTCTTTTTGCCGAATCTTTTTGTAAGAGTGCCCATAAATACCATAAAGATAATCATCGGCGCATAGCTACCTACCATTGCAATGCTGATTTTGTCAGTATCTTTGAAGAAATACTGAAAAACCATATTGTTCAAAGCCATTGTTGAGTTAAAGAGAGCAACTGAAGCAACAGATGCTATTGTTGCACCAACCATTGCGCGATTGGTAAAAAATGATTTTGCAGAGGAAATCATAGCTTTTACGCCTACAGCACTAGAGGCGCCGGAATGATTAACTCTTTCTTTTACAAGCTTTGTAGTGCCCCAAAGAACAGTCATTGCAACAAATGAAAGAACAAGTGCTACTGGAAGAAGTGTTTCACCTTTAAGTATTTGCACTTCTTCTCCATTTGAATTTTGAACGGTATTGTATACGATTCTGGGAAGAACAATCATAATAACAATAGCAGGAAGAGCAGCACCTACACTTCTGAAGGTTGAAAGTGAAACCTTTTCCTGCGGATTATTGGTGATAACGGAATGAAGAGATCCGTAGGGAACATTTACCATCGTGTACGCAATTGACCACAGACAGTACGAACCAAGACACCAAGCACATTTTCCTAAATAACTAAAACCTTTGACAGGTGCAAAAATCATAACATTAAAAAATACAAGCGTTACTGCACCTAATAAGATCCATGGCATATATTTGCTTTTTTTACCAATTCGTTTTGTGTCGACAAGGTTGCCGATAACGATATCGTTAACAGCATCAAAAAGCTTAGAAAGCAGAATAATAACTGCGTAAGCTTCTTCGGACACACCAATATATTGCATGTAGAAAAGCTGCATAAAAGTAGATACAAGCTGGAATGAAAATCCACAGCCCATATCACCCATTGCGTAGCCCAATTTGTCTCGCCAGCCAAAAGGACGTACAGTGGCAGCATTATTTACAGAGTTACTCATAATACGTTCAACCCCCATTGTGTTTATTATATTGACAAATATAGCAAAAAATATCCTAGAAGTCAAATGGAGTATATTGTAAACCGAGTTGTTAATAGCACACAGATTATATTTATCACATCTCCGAAAAACAGCGCAGGATAGAACTACGCATTATAACATTTAGTTATCCGAAATTAAAATCATTTTAACAAAAAATATTAACCAAGCGTTGTTATAATTTTTGTAGTCTGCTATAATAGAAAAAAGGAAGTGAATATATGTTTAATTTTTTTGTTACCGAGGATAATTTCAAGGGTGATACATATTATTTGACAGATGATAACTACAATCACATTGTAAACGTATTGAGAATGAAGAAAAACGATACTTTTCTTGTAAGCTGTAGCGGAACAAGTGACCTTTGCAAGCTCATAAGCACAGAAAACGGCGTAGCAATAGCTGAGATAATCGAAAAGAATTATCAGGATACTGAGTTACCGATTAAAATTCACCTTTATCAAGGTTTACCGAAAAGTGATAAATTGGAATTTATAATACAAAAATGTGTTGAGCTCGGAGTTACCGATATTACACCGGTAGAAATGAGCAGATGCGTTGTAAAAATTGAAGACAAAAAGAAACAGACAAAGCAAACACGTTGGCAGGCTATAGCCGAAAGCGCTGCGAAACAAAGTAAAAGAAACATAATACCTGCCGTACACACACCAATTTCTTTCAGGCAGGCAATAAGCGAAGCTTTATCGCTCGATATTCTTCTTGTTCCCTACGAAAACAAAGAAGGCATGACTGCGACAGTATCAGCTTTAGAATTAATCAAGCCAGGGATGACAATCGGCATTTTTATCGGTCCCGAAGGTGGATTTGACGAAAAAGAAATAGACATTGCAAAAAATAACAACGGTAAAATAATATCTCTCGGCAAACGAATATTACGCACCGAAACAGCAGCTGTTACAGCTGTGGGAATGTGTATGCTTTATGCCGAAGCCAAACTGAACGGTGATAACAATGAAACAGCTACCCATTGATTTTGAAAACAGAATGAGAGCGATTTTGGGTGATGAGTTTGAACAATATCAAAAAGCAATCAACGAATCGCCCGTAAGAGCATTCAGAGTAAACACAACCAAAATAAGCATCGAAGAATTTGAAAAAATCAAAACATTTTCAACTAAGAAAATTCCGTATGTTAATGGCGGATTTTACTTTGATTTCGATAAAATCGGCAATCACCCCCATCATCACGCAGGTATGCTTTATGTCCAGGAGCCCGGTGCAATGGCACCGGCAGAATGCGTTGATATTGATCCCAATTGGACAGTACTTGATATGTGTGCAGCACCCGGTGGAAAAAGTACGCAGCTGAGAAATAAACTTAGCAAAGAAAGTGTGCTTGTTTCTAACGAAATTATTTCGTCAAGATGCAGAATTCTGACCGGCAATATCGAACGGATGGGCTTTGAAAATACGGTTGTAACCTGTATGGATACATCAAAACTCGCTTCAACATTCCCGCAAACATTTGACCTGATAATGGTTGATGCTCCGTGTTCAGGCGAAGGTATGTTCCGAAAGGACGACACTGCTATTGACGAATGGAGCATTGAAAACGTTAATAAATGCGCAAAAAGACAAGCCGAAATACTTGATAATGCTGTAAAATTGCTCAAAGAAAACGGATACATTATCTACGCAACATGCACATTCTCGCTTGAAGAAAACGAAATGACTGTCGATTCATTTCTGGAACGGCACAGTGATTTTGAGCTAATCCCTGTAACAGAAAGAGTAAAATCGGTTACTGATGATGGAATTAGGTTTAACGGTTGCAAATGTGATAATATAGGGTTTTGCCGCAGATTTTATCCGCACAAGTCATATGGCGAAGGACAGTTTATGGCTGTTTTTCAGCGAAAAAACGGCACTGAACATCTGACACACACTAAACCTGTACAATACGAAAAAATTGACAAAGCAGTATATGATTTTCTCGACGATACTATAATCAACTACAAAAAAGAGAACATTACAATATATAACGGAAATCCTATTTATTTTACTCCGGATTTTACTGTTGAGAGAGGTTCAGCCTTTGCCTGCGGCGTAAACATCGGTGAGATTAAAAAGAATTATATATTGCCTCATCATCAGTTTTTTATGGCGCTCGGATATTTGTTCAAGCGTAAAATAGAGCTCACGGCCGATTCCGAAGACATCAGAAGGTATTTACACGGTGAAGAAATAATAACCGACTGTGATAACGGATGGGCAGTAGTCACCGTTGACGGATGTTCCGTAGGCGGTGCAAAAGTAAGCGGCGGCATAGCCAAAAATCATTATCCGAAAGGATTAAGAACTTTATACTGATATTAAAAAGCCCTTGAGTATAAACTCAAGGGCTTAATTGTTTATGCAAGTAACGATTCAAGGCCAAAAATTGCAAGTGCAGAAATGTTCTTAAGTACAAGCAGCAAGTTGGATATGAATACCCAGAAGAATGCCTCACCTTTAGAGATGCCGGAATCTTCAGCAAATTCGTCGTTCGCAAGAGCAAGATCGTTATAAGTAATTACTTTTGTGGTGAACGTAGAAGTATCATTTTCATTAATTACAAACAGACGGCTGCCACGTGTCATTTCGTTACCGTATGCGTGGTTGGTAACGCCGGGAGTATTTCCTATAACAATACCTTCGTGAACAAGCTCATATGTGTTGATATGGTCGTGTCCGCAGTAAATGCCGAGTACATCTCCCCTTTCGAGCATTGCGTCAAATTCACCGTGATTGTAAACACCGGGTGAAGGCGGCTCAAAAAGATGGCCGGAAAACACACTGGTATTAGGTGCAATTATCGGATAATGCTTGCCGTTATAACTCTCAATAATCTCCGGTATTTCAAAGGGAACCGATGGGAACATTGCATCATAAACTTCACCAACAACCATATGTTGAAAAACAAGTGACGGAACCTTTTTGCCTTGAGCATCTTCGAGTGATTTGCTTGTTGTTTTATACCACTCTATCTGATCTTCGGTTACGGCATCGTAACCCAGTCTTTTGCTTGGATCTGCCTCGTCATATACATAAGTGCCTGTGTCCAGGAGCCAGAAGTTAAATTTAACCTCATCGCTTTTACTTGCAAATACCGGCAGATTATGGTTTGCAGTGCCGTGAAGTTCGGGTACAGCATCGTAAGCTAAGCAATATTCACCGCCGTATTTCTGAAAATATCCGAGAAGGTCTTCTTTGCTGACGCCCTGCTCATCATCATGGTTACCGAAAACGAGAGTAAAATAGACCTCATGTTCAACAAAGAGCGTTGCAATTTCGGCGACCTCCTGTTCTTTAGTTTCTGCTAAGCCTATTGAATTATCTCCACCGAGAATAACAAGGTCAGGTTCATATATTTTGAGCATATAGCTGATATACGTAACCGTTTTCCCTTCTAGCGGATAATCATCCTGAATATCAGAAATATGCAGAACCTTAAATTCACCGTTTTCATTAAATCTGAGTTTTGCGCTTTCGTCCGAGGCAAATGAAGTAAGTGAAAATGCACCAACAAACAGACAAAGAACCAAAACAAACGAAATTACCTTTTTCATAAGTAACCTCCCATTGATTATTATATCATAATTATAGAGCCGTTATATCTTTTTGTCAAACAAAAATCCATAGTATGTTGCATTGCAAAATAGTGTGTGTTATAATTCTTTAAATTTTAATACAGAGGATACTACTATGTCAGAAGAAATGATTTATAAAAACCCGGACTATACGCCCGAAGAACGAGCCGAGGATTTGCTTTCCCGTATGACTTTGCGCGAAAAAATTGCACAGCTTGATATGAAATTCGGTAGCAATTACTGCACAGAGCAAGATCCGAATGATTCATGTTCCGTTGCTCCTACATCAGATTATAACTGGGATAAGCTAAGGGAAGATTTTCCTGACGGGTTAGGTTATCTTCATGATAATTATTCCGTTCCTGCCGTTATGAATAAACTTCAGAAATTCTTTATTGAAAATTCAAGACTTGGTATTCCTGTTATTTTTACAGGTGAAGCACTTCACGGTATATGCGGCACAAGGGCAACAATTCTCCCTATTCCAACCGCGTGGGCAGCAACTTTCGAGCCCAAATATGCTTTTGAAGCAGGCAGAGTTATTGCAACAGAAGCCCGATCACTCGGTATTTACGAGGTTCTTGCACCCAACCTTGATGTTGCACGTGATCCAAGGTGGGGACGCACCGAAGAAACATTTGGCGAAGACACATGTCTTTCGACAAAAATGGCAGTTAATATCGTAAAGGGCCATCAAAACGGTGATATTTCAGCCAAAAACTCCGTAATATCCGAGCCCAAGCATTACTGTATACACGGTATGCCGGAGAGAGGTATTAACTGCGGTACTGCGAGAGTAGGTATACGCGAAATCGAAAGCTGTTATCTGCCTGTATTCGAAGCGGCAATCGAGCAAGGCGGCGCCTACGATGTTATGGTCAGCTATAATTCGATTGACGGCGATCTTATGATGACATCAAAGCATTATCTCCAAACCGTGCTTAAAGAGCGTTTCGGACTCAAAGGCATATGCCGCTCTGATTGGGGTGGACTTCGTAGAGTACACTACCTGCATAAAATGGCAAAAAACGAAAAAGAAGCAATTTTCCTTTCTAAGCAAAACGGTCTTGACTGTCAAGGTGGCGATGAATACCCCAATAAGCTCTGGGTCGATTCGCTTGAAGAGCTTGTAAATGAAGGAAGAATTGATATTGAAAATATTAACGAATCCTGCAGAAGAGTGCTTGCACTTAAATTCAGGCTCGGTATTTTCGAGAATCCTTACACCGATGAAGAGGCATACAAACAAATCATTAACTGTGATTCCCATCTCGATAAAGCACTTGAAATAGCTCAAAAATCTATTGTTTTGCTTAAAAACAACGGTATACTTCCTCTTGACAGAGTAAAATACAAAAAAATTGCACTTATCGGTCCAAGTTCTGACAAAGTGAGGCTCGGAGGATATTCTGCAAAACCCGTTGGCAGAAAACTCAAAACAATATACGATATATTAAAATCAGAATTACCCGATTGCGAAATACTGCAGTGTAACGGATGCGGAATAAGTGACAGCGGTTTCGAATTTGCCCTTTCTGATCAACATCATCTCAAAGATATCAAAGCTGAACTGCAAACGGAGAATTTTGCCCAGGCAATAAAAATTGCAAGTGAAAGCGATCTTGTTATTTTCTGTGGCGGTGATGACAATATTTCAAGCGGAGAAGGCCGAGATCGTTGTGAGCTTACACTTTGCGGCAGACAAAGTGAACTGATTAAAGAGCTAAAAAAAGTAGACAAACCTATCGTTTTTGCGATGATTCACGGCAAGCCTCTGGCAATTAACGAAGAAAGTGAAATCTGTGATGCTGTTCTTTCGTGCTGGTTTGGCGGTGAAAGAGGTCCTCAAGCAATCTGCGACGTACTGTTCGGCAAAATCAATCCCGGTGGTAAATTGCCTTTCTCACTCCCCCGCCGTTCAACGATGATTCCTTGCTATTACTCAATTCTTCCCGGCGCTAGCAACGAATACTACGAAGGCTGCGGTGATGCGCTTTATCCTTTCGGATTCGGACTCAGCTATACAGAGTTTGAGTACACAGATCTTCAAGCTGAAAGAACCGGTAAAACTGATGTCAACATAAAACTGAAGATTAAAAATACCGGTAAAGTCTGCGGTGACGAGGTTGTTCAAATTTATGTTGAAGACTGCGAAAGCTCAGTTGTAACTCCGCTTATGCTGCTGAAAGATTTCAAGAGAGTTACACTCGCCCCAAATGAAATTAAAGAGCTTGAATTCAACCTGGGCTATGATGCTTTCAAACTTATGAACCGTGATTATAAATGGGATGTTGAACCGGGTATGTTCAGGATTTATGCAGCATCTTCATCCAGAGATTTAAGGCTCACCACAGAAATTGAATTAGATTAAAAACGAAGCCATTGGAAAACTACTTCCAATGGCTTCTGCTCATTCAATATGCTTAAGGGTGTGCTCAACAGCTTCATCAATGTTAACCGTGCCAACACCGAAAATTGAAGTATGAATTTTATTATTTATCGGATTGGCCCATATTTTATCAATGCAACTGTCAGTTCCTCTCATACCCAGGATTGAACCGACTGTTGCGCCGTTACAATCAGTATCAAAGGCCATACCTACAGCGCAACAAATTGATTTGCCGAAATCACCCTCACCGTATAAAAGTGCTGCGGTGACAACCATAGCGTTTGATATTACATGACACCAGCCATGATCTGTGTGTTCATCATATTGCGAATGAATATAATTAAATGTATCGTCTACCGAAGTACCGTTTTTATAGTAGTTCATAATCTTTAACACAGCTTCATAAAGCCTTGACGTGCTCGGGATCTGCGCGATACCGCCGAGAATAATATTTTCAATATTGTCTGTTACGGCAGCACAAGAAATCATTGCAGATACAAACATTTCGCCGTAAACGCCGTTTTTTATATGAGATATACTTGCATCTATGTACGCCATTTCAGCAGCAGCTTCAGGATTGCCCGGATTTATGTAACCGAAATAATCTCCTCTTATCTGTGCACCGATCCACTCACGGCAAACGTTTTTATAAACAGCAGATGCAGGCGGCTTAATCGAGTTTATAAAATTGACATATGCTATTCGTTCGGCAGTAAAGTAGGAATTTACAGATTGATATTTAAGCCAGGCTTCTGCAACGTCATCGCTGCAAAAATCTCTGCCGTAGTCATCAATTATTTTTTGAGCAAGAACCACATAATTGGTATCATCATCAACCGGCATACCGTCAACAGTATCGGCATACGGCTTGTCTTTGAACCAAAACTTATAATTCTTGTGTGTGTCTTCTGTTACGTCGCTGCTGAGTACATAGCGATACATAGGGTAGTTATCAGATTCCTTAAGAAAAGGAATGAGTTCATTGCTTCTGATACCCTCAATCGGTTTACCGAGCAAACATCCCACAGCTCTGCCAAGCCAAGCACCTTTTAGCTTTTTTCTAAGTAAATCAGTATCAGGCATTGTAGATTCAAAAGAATATTCTTTTCGCAATTTTTTAATGTTTTTAAGCCCGATCGGCTCCTGATATCTATAATCTTCTCGCATATCAGCATTGATTATTATAGAGAAAATCTCATCACTGCGTCGAGTTTTTTCTTCACCGTTCACAAGTGTTGCTACTTCCTCAAAAATAGATTTATATTTTTCTATATCCAGACCCTCATCAATACTTTGTTGATATTCGAGCAGAATATCTCCCGGATAACGATTGAACCCGTTTTCGTCGTAATAATCTTCTTCAATTTTTATTCCATAATTAGTCGAAAACAATAATATCACACTTTCTGTTATGTTAATGGCAGTAATATTAAGTAGTATTTATGTATTATTTAATATTCTAATAAAAACTGCTGTTGCTCCTCCTGTAATAATTCGTAAGCAATATTTAAAGTTTTGTGCCATTCCAAAAAGTTAAGTGTTTCAGCAGGAGTATGTTCATCATAGTATCCGATGCTTAAGTTAACTCCGCAAATTTTTTGACAAAGTGCAACGATATCAGTTCGAGCAGTTGAACCAGCATCATAGTATCCTGTTTTTGTTTGTACAAACGTCTTGAACCGTTCACTTACAGGAAGGTTATAAAATTTATAATCTGTCGCTCCTCTTCTATCGAATTGAATGATATAAGAATGATTATTTACTTCATCTAACAATTCAGGATAATTAGTTTTTAAATGATTTGAACCTTTCTGTCTATCTTCTTCGCCATCAGTAATAAGTAAAGAGTGTCCGATATCTTTCAGCAGCCAAAGAATCGCGCAACCTGCTCGGTCATCAGCGCCTATTCCAAAACTCGGATTTGTTCCAACATAGATATCGTCATCAATTCCAAAAGAGTTTTGTTTGTTTTCAAATAACCGTGAAACGTTATCCCGGTTTGTGTATTCACTGTCCCACACAGTATCTGCGTGAGCAACTAAAACAACACGGTCTTTTCGTATTCCTGGCACATAAACAAAATTATTTTTACCTCCGTCAAAGCAGGAGATTGCACCCGGTAATTTTGCAAATTCATTCAGCACTTGTTCTGATGAATCAATAGGCATAGAACAAAAATGTTCCAATATTTTTCGGGCATATATTTTATCTATCATAATCGTCACCTGTCATTAAATAAACTATAGTATTAAACCAAAGATTTACCTTCCCAATCACTGTCAGGAGCAACATCTAAAAGTTTTACAACAGTAGGTGCAATATCGAGTATACTTACATCATTATTAATTTCTCCACAGGTAAAATCCTTGCCTTTGATAATTATAGGAATAACCATATCTTCCGGCATATCGCTTCCGTGCGTTCTATCATGTCCACCGTGATCAGCCAGAATTATGTATGTGTACTCATCGCCAAGTTCAGTCATAACTTTATTAATATTATTCCAACTGCAATTCATAGCATCGATATATTCATCATTCATCCAGCCATAATCATGTCCCACATTATCAGTATATCCATAATAAAGAAATGCAAAATCAGTATCAAAATTTCTAAGATATGTGATAATTTCATCAGTAATTATCTCGCCTGCAAGTTTATAACCGATTCTTTTACCAGCGTAAAAGCTGTAATGCGTAAGAGAATTAGGACGGGTAACATCACGAATATCCTCCCAATTATAGAACATTGCACAATTCTTTCCTGCACTTTTAAGAACTTCGCAAAGTCCGTTAATTGGACGCACCTGTGGCATATAAATATTAGTAGTGGTACCGTGACGCTGAGGTGTTACACTATGAAAGAGAGACATATGACACGGCAATGTCACAGAAGGAAAAACGGTCTGAGCTTTTAACGTATAAGCGGATTCAGCGATAATTTTCTGTGCTGAATCAACTTTTGCAAGCGAATCAGGGCGCATACCATCTACAACAATTACAATAGTCTTCATATAAATCACTCCACAAAAGTAATTCAATTAATAAGCAAATTATTCAGCTTATTGGTTTCAGTGTAACATTTATCGCTAGAAGATTCAATAAATATATTAAAAATTGTGATGCGTATTTTCAATCCGCGATTTGCACACAAAAATAAGTCACCAAAAGTGTAACCGGGTAAACAAAAAAGCAGCCACACCTAAAGGTGTAACTGCTTTTTTATGAAGAATAACCCTAATTTTGATACAAATGCACCCCCCTTTTGAGGTTAGGGGGTGCAAAGTCATTTTAGGGGGTGCATTTTGAGAATAGGGGGTGCAAAAATATTGTTACCTCTTTCTCATAGCAAACTCTTATGTTCATTAATAAATTCCCGATTATTTTGGATTCCATCTTCAAAAGTCAAAAACGTTGTTTCATTATAAGTGACCGCAGCAATAAAGAAGAAATTAGAATCCATATAGATAAAGTTTGATGCGGTTATTTCGATAGGGGTATTTATAGAAACGATGTCATAGAATCCATTTTCCACAAGAATTTGATTATTCTCTTTTGTAATGTCAAATGCAAACCTATACTCAGTCAAAGACCATTCCGAGTTCGGCTCACTACCTAAGAACTTTTTTATTGTGTCACGTTCATCAAATGTCAGTTCAACGACAACATCGCAATCGGGGATTACATCTGATGCCAGAAGGCTTACTTTTTTATTCTCTGCGTCAAAATAATAAATATCGCAGATTATACCGCAGAAAGAATGATAGTTTGCCTCGTCGCTTAAGTGATTTCGCATTTGGGTATTATAGCCAGAACAAGAAGTCAGCAGAGAGAGAACAGCAAACAAGCACAGAATCATAGTAATAAAACGCCGTGTTTTCATAATCAATCTCTCCTTTGCAATTTTCGTTGTAAATATAATAACATACTCAAAGTTATTTTTCAACGATTACCGCCTGTAATTTAACGATCACTGTTATAAATCAACGATTATGGTTGTAATTTAACGATTATCTGTGATTTAACGTTTTGAAATGGAATTAAATTTTCAATTTAGAGATTTCTCCCCCAAAAAGTTCTCAAAATTCTGATTTTGGGTATAAAATAACCGTCATTCCGTTGTATCAGAATGACGGTTATTATTTGGCGGAGAGCAAGGGATTCGAACCCTCGAAACGCTGTTAACGTTTACACGATTTCCAATCGTGCTCCTTCGGCCAGCTCGGACAACTCTCCATAAGTCAACGCTCAATAGTTTACATTATATCCGATGAAAAATCAAGTCTTTTTTGAAAAATTGTTCAATAAATTTCGGAGCAGCTGATTTTTGTTCAACTGCTCCGATTAAAATTTAGATATCGCAGTTATTAACTGTTCTCGGGAAAGGAAGCACATCGCGGATATTCGACATGCCTGTAAGGTACATAACACAACGCTCAAAGCCAAGACCAAAACCGGCGTGACGAGCTGTGCCGTATTTACGAAGATCAAGATAGAAATCGTAATCATCGGGATTAAGACCAAGCTCATTCATACGGGTTACAAGCTTATCGTAATCGTCCTCTCTCTGGCTGCCGCCGATAATCTCACCAATACCGGGAACAAGGCAATCCATTGCAGCAACGGTCTTTCCATCATCGTTGAGTTTCATATAGAAAGCCTTGATTTCCTTCGGATAATCGGTAACAAACACAGGACGCTTGAATACAGTTTCTGTAAGATAACGCTCATGCTCTGTTTGAAGGTCACTGCCCCAATGTACAGGATAATCAAATTTATCGTTATTCTTTTCCAGAATTTCGATAGCCTCAGTATATGTTACTCTGCCGAAATCGGAGTTTACAACATTGTTGAGTCTTTCGAGAAGCCCCTTATCGATAAAGCTGTCAAAAAACTTCATCTCTTCGGGAGCGTGCTCAAGAACATAATTGATGACATACTTAAGCATATCCTCAGCAAGCTGCATATCGTCGCTGAGATCTGCAAAAGCAATTTCAGGCTCAATCATCCAGAATTCAGCTGCATGGCGGGTTGTGTTGGAATTTTCAGCACGGAAAGTAGGACCAAAAGTATAAATATTACGGAAAGCCATTGCGTATGTTTCACCATTGAGCTGTCCGCTAACAGTCAGATTAGTAGGCTTACCGAAGAAATCTTCACTATAGTCAACTTTGCCGTCTTTAGTAAGGGGCAGGTTATCGGGATCAAGTGTGGAAACTCTAAACATTTCACCTGCACCCTCACAGTCACTGCCGGTGATTATGGGCGTGTGTACGTATACAAAGTTACGCTCCATAAAGAAACTGTGAATTGCAAAAGCAATAAGTGAGCGAACACGGAAAACTGCCTGAAATGTGTTTGTGCGTGCTCTGAGGTGAGAGATTGTGCGGAGATACTCAAGGCTGTGACGCTTCTTTTGAAGCGGATAATCCGGTGTTGAAGGTCCTTCAACCTCAACCTCAACCGCTTGAATTTCGAATGCCTGTTTAGCATCAGGAGTTGCAACAAGCTTGCCTCTGACAATAAGTGCCGAACCGACATTAAGTTTAGAAACTTCTTCGAAATTCGACATTGTATCATGGAAGACAACCTGAAGCGGCTCGAAGAAAGAACCGTCGTTAAGGACGATAAATCCGAATGCCTTGGAAGCACGCACACTGCGCACCCAACCACAGACTTCTATGTCTTTATCAATATACTGCTCAGTTTTCTTGAACAGATCACGAATTGTAATGATGTTCATTGGTTTTTCGACCTTTCAATTATTTTTTGCTCTCATTTTGCAGTCTTTATTATATGATGCTTCAACAGCTGAATTAACTGCATTTTCAAAGCCGTTCTGCTGTAGTGCAGTGACACCTTCAATTGTTGTACCACCGGGTGAACAGACTCTGTCAATCAACTCATACGGATGAACTTCAGAACTGAGAATCATATCAGCGCTGCCCTTTACAGCCTGTGCTGCAACTTTAAGCGCAACAGACTTGTTCATACCAAGCTTTACAGCGGCACGCGCGAGCTGATCGATATACATATAGTTGAATGCAGGAGAACAACCGCCGATTACACCGAAAACAGCAAACTGACTCTCTTCCATTTCAAACGTACCGCCGAAAGAATTGCAAAAATCAATAAGTGTTTGCTTTTCTTCTGCAGTAACACCATTTTCAACATAAACTGCTGTGGCGGAACCGCGTATCCCGGCATTAATATTAGGCATAATACGGGCAAGTTTTGCATCGAAGCCAAGACACGACTTAATGAAAGAAAGCTCAGTACCGGCTGCAACAGAAACAATGAAAGGATTTTCAGCCTCGAATGTTCCTGAATTTTCAGATAGCAAAGACGGAAAGTCCTTAGGCTTAACTGCGAGAATAACAATATCGCTTACTTCGATAAGCTCCGTTACATCAGCAACGCCTGTAACACCGAATGATGAAATCCTTTCAAGACACGGCTGAAATAAATCATATGCAAAAAACTCGTGTTTGTTGAAGAAATCAGACTGAGAAGAGCCGGCGACAAGTGCTGTAGCCAGATTGCCGGCGCCAATAAAACCGATTTTCATTGTATAACCCTCTTCGTCATCAAAGGATTATTCTACATCAGAAGTACAGTTGGGGCATTTTGTTGCCTCGATATCAATTTCACTCTTACAGTAGGGGCACTTTTTAGTTGTGGGAGCTTCTTCAACAACTTCTTCATTTTTAGCTGTTTTTTCGCGAAGTTTGTTGATTGTTCTGACAAGAACAAAGATAACAAATGCCATAATGAGGAAGTTAAGTACAGCATTAATGAAGTTACCGTATGCAAATACAGCAGCACCTGCTTCCTGAGCAGCAGCAAGAGTTTCGTACTTTTCGCCGTTAAGCGAGATGAACATATTGGAAAAATCTATACCACCGGTTGCAAGGCTGATGACCGGCATAACAAGGTCATCTACAAGTGACTTGATAATAGCCTGGAAAGCAGCACCGATAATAACACCGACAGCAAGATCAATTACATTGCCGCGCATAATGAATGTTTTGAATTCGGAAAAGAAACTTGTTTTTTTACTCATAATTACACATCCCATAAAAAATATTTTTTGGTATTATAGCACACATAAAATTACATTTCAAGTTGTAATTGACTATTAAATAAAAATATGATAAAAATATATCTAGAAAACGGAGGTAATGGTATGTTACTTGCAATTGATATCGGCAACACCAATATCACACTGGGACTCTACAGTAACGATAAGCTTTGCTTTGTCAGCAGGCTTGCTACACAGCGTGTAAGAACGAGAGATGAATATGCTTTTGAATTACTTAATATGTTCAATCTCAATTCGCTCAACCCTAAAAAATGCAGTGCAGCAATTATAAGCTCTGTCGTTCCGGAAATAACCAGAGACATCGGCAGCGCTGTTAAACTTACAACAGGTTGCACACCGAAATATATAGATAAAGATATTCGAACGGACCTGAAAATTGCAACAGATATTCCGGGGCAACTCGGTGCGGATATGATTGTAGGCTCAGTTGCGGCAATTGATAAATATCCCCTGCCCTGTTTGGTGATTGATCTTGGAACTGCTACTAAAATGTTTGTACTCGACGATAACGGCACTTTCCTTGGCTGCACAATTTCAGCCGGTGTGGGCATTTCTCTTAACGCTCTTTCAACAGGAGCATCGCAGTTGCCTGCAATCAACATAAAAGCTCCGCATAAAACAATAGGCACTGAAACTATAATGTGTATGCAATCCGGTGCTGTTTACGGCACTGCTTGTATGATTGACGGTATGATTGAGCGTTTTGAAAACGAACTTGGTTATACATTCAGGTCAATAGTTGCTACCGGCGGTTATGCAAAACCGATTATTAAGCACTGTAAAAAAAATATCATATTTGATGATAATATGCTGCTTGAAGGCCTCAAAAGTATTTATAATAAGAACGTATAAATAAAGGAGGCATAGGATTTGCTTTACAATATGAAAGATTTGCTCACTAAAGCAAGTGAAGGAACATGGGCCGTTGGCAGTTTCAGTGTTGCTAACCTTGAGATGGTACTTGGCATCATTAAGGCAGCCGAAGAAACCCAAAGCCCTATCATTCTTCAAATTGCTGAGGTCAGACTAAAATATTCTCCTCTGGAAGTCATTGGACCGATGATGGTTGCCGCCGCTAAAAATGCCAATGTACCGGTAGCAGTGCATTTTGACCACGGTATTACGCTTGAAAGAATAAAGCAAGCACTCGATATCGGTTTTACAAGCGTTATGTTTGACGGATCGCATTTGTCACTTGACGAGAATATAATTATGACAAATAAAACAGTTGAGCTCGCCAAGAAGTACGGCGCCTGTGTCGAAGCAGAAATCGGTTGTGTCGGCGGCAGTGAAGATGGCCGCGTTGATATCGCTATCAACTGCACCTCACCTGCAGATGCGGTAAGATTCTGTAACGAAACTGATGTTGATGCGCTTGCAATAGCAATCGGAAACGCTCACGGAAACTACAAAGAAACACCGCATTTGAGGTTCGATATACTTAACGAAGTTAAAAATTCTGTCAACTTACCGCTTGTTCTTCACGGCGGCACGGGAATATTGCCCGAAGAGTTTGTAAAATGCCGTGAAAGCGGAATTAAGAAAATCAACATAGCAACCGCAACTTTTGACAGTGTTGAATCAAGCGCCGCGAGCGCATACGCTGAAGGCAAAATTAAAGGCTATTACGATTTACATTGTGCTGAGATTGACGGCGCTTACCGTAACGCTCTCAAACACATTGAAATATTCGATTGTTCAGGCAAAGCAAAACTTTTTAGTTAACGGAGGTATAAAAATGAGCTATTTTAAGTTTGACACAACTAGACCTTTTGACGTAATCCCTCTCGGAAGAGTTGCGATTGATTTTAACCCCACTGATATGAATAAACCGCTTTCAGAAAGCTGCAATTTCAACAAATATGTCGGTGGTTCTCCTGCAAACATCGCGGTCGGTCTGGCGCGCCTTGGTGCAAAATGCGGATTTTTTGCTCGAGTATCAGATGATCAATTCGGTGATTACGTTACTAACTATTTTAAAAATGACGGTATTGATGTTTCGCATATAGTAAGATGCAAGAACGGTGAAAACCTCGGTCTAACATTCACCGAGATAAAGAGCCCCACAGAGTCAAGTATACTTATGTACAGAGAAGGTGTAGCAGACCTTATGCTTGACGTTGAAGATATTGATGAAGACTACATAAGGCGAGCTAAAATGCTTGTTATTTCGGGCACTTCACTCTGTACTTCCCCAAGCCGAGAAGCTGCACTGAAAGCAATGTTCCTTGCCAAGAAAAACGGAACAATCGTGGTATTTGATATTGACTATCGCAGTTACACCTGGAAAAATAAAGACGAAATATCCATTTATTACAACCTTGTTGCTCAGAATGCCGATATGATTCTCGGCTCAAGAGAAGAGTTTGACCTTACAGAAGCTGTTATGGGTGGCGGCAACGATGACATTGCATCTGCAAAACTCTGGCACAGTTTCGGCGCAAAACTCATTATCATTAAACACGGTAAAGAAGGTTCATACGCTTATGCTGCAGACGGTAAAAATTACAAGGTAAATATATTCCCTGTAAAGATGCTCAAGGGCTTTGGCGGCGGTGACGGATATGCTTCTGCTTTCCTTTATTCTCTTCTCAGCGGAAAAGAGCTTAAAGATGCACTTGAATTTGCAACAGCTTCTGCTTCAATGCTTGTTTCTGCGCACAGTTGCTCGGAAGCAATGCCCAGTGTTGAAAAAATTGAAGCATTTATCGCTGAGCAAAAAGCAAACGGATGCGGCGAAATTGTAACAGAGATCTGAATGAGGTGATACAAAATGCTCAGAGTTGCAATGCTTTCAAAATGGCATGTACATGCTGCAGGCTATGCCCGTGATGTTATCGCCTCAGGCAAAGCAAAAATTGCTGCTGTTTGGGACGATGATATCAAGCGCGGTAAGGACTGGGCCGACCAATTGAATGTTGATTTCGAGCAGGATTTAGATGTTTTATTGGCGCGCAATGATATTGATGCGGTTATATGCTGTACGCCGACCACTATGCATGACGAAGTGCTCGTAAAAGCAGCAAATGCAGGTAAACACATTTTTACGGAAAAAGCACTTTCAACAACAGTTGAAGGTTGTAAAAAAATTGCAGAAGCAATTAAAAACAACGGTGTAATATTCACTATTTCTTATCCTCAGATTTTTAACAAACCAACCAAGTTTATTAAAAACTACATTGATTCCGGCAAACTCGGCACAGTTACAACAGTCAGAATACGCAATGCTCACAGCGGCGTAAGCAACGGCTGGTTGCCTAAATACTGGTTTGAAGAAAAAGATGCTGGTGGCGGAGCAATGATGGATCTGGGTTGCCACCCGATGTATCAGCTGGCATACCTTTGCGGTAAGCCCAAGCGTATTTCGGCGTTATTCAACTCCCCTCTCGGCTCAAAAGTTGATGAAAACGCAGTTGCAATCATAGAATTTGAAAACGGTATTATTGGCATTGCGGAAACAGGTTTTGACTCTTACCATTCACCACACAGACTCGAGGTATATGGCACTGACGGCACGATAATCGAAGATGATTGGAAACTTAAAATCAAAACAAAAATCACAGCTGAGATCAGTGAGTCATACATCGAACCAAAGGCTGATGAGGCAGATCCAAGTCCTCTGACTAAATTTATTGATGCGTGTATCAATTCAACCGGCACACCGGATGGACTTGATCTTGAAGCAGCCACCGCACTTACTCAACTTCTGGAGAATGCCTATTTTGCTGACAGAAACAACAGAACAGTAACCTTTTAAGAAGTAAAAGGACATCAACAAGAAACTCTTGCTGATGTCCTTTTTAGTTATTACATTGAAGTAAGGATAATTTCGCCGTTATCTACGCTCAACGCAACCGAAGTAATCGGAGTTGAGACATTATCAACAATGAGATTAGCAATCTTATCTTCAACACTTCTTCGTATTGCATTTCTCAGATCGCGAGCACCTCTTGTTCCGTTTTCACACCTTGAAGCAAGAACCTCAGGAACGTCATCACTCCAACTAAACTTAATACCTTTGTTTTCAAGCGGCTCAACAAGCTCTGTGAGCATAAGAACTGCAATATCCTTATAATTCTCAGGTGTAAGATCATTAAACACCGCAATCTCGTCAACTCTGCCGATAAACTCAGGGCGAAGGAATTCTCTCAGAGCCTTCATTGCACGATCAGTTGTCGCTTCAGCTTTGCTCTTGGCAAAGCCGAGAGAACCATCCTTGCGATCGCTGCCGGCATTCGATGTCATAATGATAACGGTGTTTTCAAAGCTGACGGTTCTGCCTTGTGCATCATTAATCTTACCTTCATCAAGAATTTGAAGAAGGATATTCATTACGTCAGGGTGTGCCTTTTCAATTTCATCAAAAAGGATAACTGAATACGGTTTTCTTCTTACCTTTTCAGTAAGCTGACCCGCTTCATCGTATCCAACGTAACCGGGAGGCGAACCGATAATCCTCGATACGCTGTGCTTTTCCATAAACTCAGACATATCAAGCCTTATAAGTGTTTCCGGTGTATCAAATAATTCCTGTGAGAGCAGTTTTACAAGTTCCGTTTTACCGACACCTGTAGGACCTACAAATATAAACGAAGAAGGCCTGCGTCTGGGGCTTATCTGCACCCTGCCACGCTTGATCGCAGAAGCAACGAGTCTGATAGCTTCATCCTGACCGATAAGTTTTGATTTCAGCTTGTCCTCCAGATCTGCCAACCTGCGAAGATCACTTTCAATAACTTTCCTTGCGGGAATACCTGTCCACAGTTGAATAACTTTGGCAATATCGTCCTCTGTTACACTGTTATCTTTTGCAAGCTCAGAAAGGTTATTTATCTCGTTTTCACAAGCCATAATCTCAGACTTGACCTTAGTTACCGCCTCATAGTCAATCTCTTTTTCTTCGGAAAGGCGCTGATGTTCAACCTTAAGATTAGCAAGGCGTTTTTCTGCCATTTCATGCATACTGATATACTTATTTCGAAGGTTTGCACAGGTGCAAGCTTCATCGAGAAGATCAATTGCTTTATCAGGCAAAAATCTGTCATTAATATAACGTTCGGATAGAATTACAGCACTGTATACAAGTGAATCATTAATCTTAACTCTATGATAATTTTCGTAATAATCCTTAATTCCGAGCAGAACTTTATAAGTATCATCAATCGAAGGCTCCTCAACCTTTACGGGCTGAAGTCTGCGTTCAAGGGCTGCATCCTTTTCGATATACTTTCTATATTCAGTAAAGGTAGTAGCGCCAATAATCTGAATCTCACCGCGTGACAGCGCGGGTTTGAGAATATTTGCGGCATTCATTGAACCTTCGGCATCACCTGTACCGACAAGATTGTGAACCTCGTCTATAAAGAGAATAATGTTACCCTCAGATTTAACTTCATCTACAAGACCTTTTATTCTGCTTTCAAACTGACCTCTGAACTGAGTTCCTGCAACAAGGGCAGTAAGATCGAGCAAATGAATCTCTTTATCAGCAAGCTTTGCCGGAACATCACCAGAAGCTATGCGTAAAGCAAGACCTTCTGCAATAGCGGTTTTACCGACACCCGGTTCACCAATAAGACAGGGGTTATTTTTAGATCTTCTGCAAAGAATCTGAATGGCACGGTAAATCTCATTATCTCTGCCTATTATTCTGTCAATCTTACCCTCTTTAGCCTTTGCGGTAAGGTTGGAACAATACATTGAGAGATACTTTCTCTTGCTATCCTCAGTTTTCTTTTTCTTCTTGCCGAAAATACTTTTCTTTTCAGAAGAATCATCAACAATTTCACCCTCCTCTGCGTTTTCAACATCAGGTGAAGAATCAGAAAAATTATTTAAAAAATTCTGCATAAAAGGAAGTGAAGGTGCACCGCCGTTTTCGAAAGCACCTTCATCAAGGCCCTGCATAGCAGCATCCATTTGTTCGGTCACTGCATCAACATCATCCTCGGTGATTCCCATGCTTTCCATCATTTGTTTTATCGGTCCTATATTCATTTCCATAGCGCATTTGAGGCAAAGACCTTCGGGCGTTGACTGCCCGTTTTCAACACGCTGAATAAAAATTACTGCAGGACGCTGATTGCATTTGCTGCAAATCATCTTTTTCATTATTTTTTACTCCTAGAATGAACGTATTATTTCTTTGAAAACTTTTCCTTACACTGTCTTGCAACGTCAGGTATGTATGAAACGAAAGCAACAAGCGTAAGAATAGCAGATATTATAACGAGCACAACACAAGCAATGCTGGGAAGTGTAAAGAAGCTTGAGAAAACGCCAACCTCGGGTCCGAACAAGAAGAGAACAACCATTACGCCATAGAAAACAAAAGTTGCTGCTTTTCCGTAAATTTCAGCAGCTGAAGGAATCATACCGAGGGCAAGCATAATGATTGCACCGACCACAAAAATTGCTTCCTTAGCAAGGAAAATGAGGAAAATCCAGCTGAAAGTTTTCATTGTTGCATCTGAACACTCATTAAACTCAAGGAAGAGAAGAATTGCAAGAGTAATTTGCGTAAGCTTATCAGCAAGAGGATCAAGAAGCTTACCGAGGTCACTTATCTGATTAAATTTGCGAGCAATCTTACCGTCAACAAAATCAGTAAGACCGGAAATAACAACAATTACAAGAGCCCAACCAAGATGTCCTTGGCGGAAAAGAATGCCAAAAACAGGAATGAGAAGAATTCTGACAAACGAAATAAAGTTAGGGATAGTTTTCCAATTTGAAAGATAGCGATTGATCATATTTTTGTCCATAATTTACACTCCTAAAATATAAGAATTAAAATTTATGCATTGCCGGAGATAAGACTGATAAGGTCAACATCGTTTATAATATCACAAATATACGAAAATTCAATAGCTTGATTAAGTACATTATTATCTTTAACAATGCTGACATATAAATTCAACAAAAGTACAACTGCTACTACTGTTGCCGCGCCTTTAGCAAGACCCAAAATAGCACCGAGAAATTTATTTACTTTTTTGAGCGGAGTAATATTCAACAGCCGATGGATAATGTTCGTTACAATACCGCAAACAAAGCGGATAATAAAAAACAGAATCAGATAACAGATCAGCCTAAGCACAATTAACGCTCCGGGTCTGACAATCTGCTTTGATATTTGGACAGCCGTTTCTTCAGCAGATAAATCAAGCTCCGTGATACCTGTTATTAAACTGTCTAAATCAAGAGCTAAAACGTCAAGCTGATCAATTACAACGCTTGGCACCGATTCGACAGCTGCTTTGACAGCATTGACGCCACTGTCACCATCTAAAAAGTTGTCGAGCTTAGTTTGAATACTGTTAACTACAATCGTATCCACAATGTTATCATAGCACCACTCTGCAGCCGGTTTGCACAGTGAAGATGCTCCAACTACAGCTATAACAACACAAATTAACGATAATACACATCTTAAAAAACCTTTTCTCATTGAGCGGATCATTGTTATAACAACAATCAAAATTAAAATAATATCAAGAACCGTGCTGCTCATAAGTACCTCCTTCAATTTCTTACATCAATCTGAACAATTGTTCCGAAACACAAAGCATAACAGTATTTACCGCTTACAGTGATATCCTGTACCGGCGACTCTAGTTGAGTCTCACCCAACAGCTTACCGCGTTTATTGTACGTTCGAACAACATTATCGGAATCAACAATACAAACAGTACTGCCATCGTAGTCGATACATGCAATTCTACAATCCACTTCAAGGCTGAACAACTCTTTGCCTTTGCTGTTAAAGAGGGCAACAGCACCCGAATCGATACTGCCGTATTTCGAAAGAACTATCGCAAAATTTCCGTTGATATCCGAATCAAATCGCGAAATTGTATTATATCCGAAATTATTCTTTTCGACATCTTTGTTGTTTTTGATAACCGTGTAAGTGTTTTCGCTGATTACAACGACAGAATTATTTCCGCTGTAAAAAACATTGTTCAAAGCTTCTCCTTCAAAATTGAAGGTGGCTGCAATTTCATTTTTCTTAATATCGAGTATGTACAGCTTGGAATACAAGAAAGCATCTTTTGAACCAATGCCTATAAGTGCTAAAAACTTGCCGTTTGGAGAAACAGAAAGACCAATTATATATTCCTCAGCACATTTGAAATCAAACAATTTGGTGAAATCGGAGTTGTATATACTCACCATACTTGCTGCACCGTCGGCTCCTGTTGAAAAAGCATAAATTCCGTTTTTTCCGATTGTACAAGCGTATGTTTCAACCTGAAGTTCTGCCTCGTGCAATTTTTCGGTTCTGTTAACAATCATATATCTGCCGGTAACTCTGTCACAAACCAGCATTCTGCCGTTTGAAACAACGGTCATAGGTTTGGAATAAGAGTGCATATAGGTAGTGGTTTTCTTCGCCGTTTTATTGTACAGAGCTATTTCATCATTATGTACACCGATAACGGTATTACCTATCATCAGCATATCTGAGACACTGCCTGAACCAACCTCAAGTGGGTAACCGTCACCCGGTTCAGCATTTGTAACACCATCCTTAACGTAATCAATTATTTTTGAAAAAGTTACGTTACCGAAGGCGTTAGCAGCAATAAAAAGCAAAGAAACAGCAACAATAACAACAAGCGCAATTTTGAAAGCCTTAGAAAGCTTCAATAAGTTTTCTTGATTTTTTTCTTTGCGAGCCTGTTCAAGTTTTGCTTTCTTTTCACGCTCTCTTGCTACGTGCGCAGATCGCTCGCGCATTCGACGCTCGTCTTCATCTGTAAATTCATGTTTGTTTGAATTATCTGCCAATATTCTCACTTCCTTTGTAAAAAACTTTGTTCAGGTATAGTCCTTGTGGCGGTGCTGTAACACCAGCACGCGTACGGTCAAGCGAATCAATAATTGAAGGTATCTCATCCGTTTTTATTTTGCCTAAAGTAATGTCAGTCAAAGTGCCAACCATTATGCGAACCATATTGTATAAAAATCCGTCAGCAATAACGGTCATTTTGACCGTGTCAGCCTCTTTTGAAACAGAAAATTCAGTTACGGTACGCACCGTTGATTGCACACTGCTTCCCGAAGAGCAAAACGCTTTAAAATCGTGTGTACCACAGTATGCTCTGGCGCACTCGTTGAGCAAATCGGCATCAATCTGTTTATTGAACTGCCAACATCTCCCAAACATAAAAGGATCAGGCAACGGTGAATTGCGTATAAGGTAAACATACTCTTTGCCTATACAGTCATATCGTGCATGAAAATCATACTCAACTTCGCGACAGGATACGGCACAGATATCGGGCGGCAAATATGCATTGAGACCTCTGACAATAACATCACAAGGCAGATTGCATTCCGTGCGAATATTGCAGCAATACATGTTAGCATGTACACCGGCATCAGTCCTGCTGCAGCCAATTACGTTTTCACGTACGCAAAAAAGCTTTTCGATGGCATCCTGTAGCGTCTCCTGAACAGAACGTGCATTATTCTGCACCTGCCAACCACTGTAAGCAGTGCCGAGATATTTGATTGTCAGAAGCAAATTTCTCAAAACAATCCCTGCCTAAATCAGATTAAATGAACGAAGAAATAATTAAACAGTACAACACCGACAACAATAGCAACCATAGAAATACCAAAGAGCAAGTCCAGCCAAGAAAGTTTCATTTGTTTCATTCTTGTCCTATTGTTGCCGCCGGTATAACATCTGCATTCCATTGCAAACGCAAGCTCATATGCTCTGCGGAAAGAAGAAACAAAAAGTGGCACAAGAATTGGCACCAGTGACTTTGCACGCTGAATAACGTTGCCGCTTTCAAGATCAGCACCTCTCGCCTTTTGCGCATTCATAATCTTCTCGATTTCCTCCATAAGTGTTGGAATAAACCTGAGAGCAAGCGTCATCATCATTGCTAAAGTATGAACCTGAATTTTAAATATTTTTAGCGGTGATAAAAGCCTTTCAATTGCATCGGTTAGCATTGTTGGGGTAGTTGTGAAAGTCATAAGTGAACTGCCGATAATAAGGCAAGCAATCCTCGTTGCCATAAAGACAGCAGTAAAAACACCCTTATCGGTAATTTTTATGAAAGTGTCGGGAAAAAGCACATTACCGTCAGTAACATAAAAAAGGTTCAAAACTGCTGTAATAAAAACTATCAGAAGGATTGCACGCAAGCTTTTTATAAGCAACTTAAAAGGTACACCGGAAATAAGCATACCTACAAGCAAAAAAACTGCCATCAAGCCGAGAGCCCAGAAATTCTTACAAAAGAAAATCAGTAAGATAAATAGCATTGTCAGCACAATTTTTATTCTTGGATCCATCTTATGGAGCAGTGAATTTCCGGGATAATACTGACCCACGGTTATACCCTTCATCAGCAACCACCTCCGTTAAGAAGTGAGATCAGCCGTCTGCATCCCTCATCAATGGTATAAACATCAGTATTCACACCGAAGCCTTTTTCAGCAATTCCGAGGAAGATTTTTGTAATCTGAGGAACGTCAAGTCCCATACTTTCAAGCTCTGCCGCACGCGAGAAAACGTTATCAACAGTATCATACATTGCTACCTGAGATTTATTCATTACAAGTATTTTGGTTGCAACACCGGCAATATCCTCCATACTGTGAGAAACGAGAAGAATTGTGCTGTCGGTCTTTTTTTTGTAATCAACAATCATATTAAGTATTTCTTTCCTGCCTTCAGGATCAAGGCCCGCTGTAGGCTCGTCAAGCACAAGTATTTTCGGGTTCATAGCCATTACACCGGCAATTGCCGCCCTTCGTTTTTCACCGCCGGATAAATCAAACGGTGATTTATTGAGCAACTCCGATTTTAATCCAACGTATTGTGCGGCAGTTCGAACACTTCTGTCAATTTGTTCCTTTGACATTCCCATATTTTTGGGACCAAAAGCAATATCTTTATAAACAGTTTCTTCAAACAGTTGATATTCGGGATACTGAAAGCAAAGTCCAACCTTGAAGCGTACGTCTCTCATTTTTTTCTTATTAGCCCAAATATTCTCACCGTCGATAATTATCTCACCTTCAGTAGGTTTGAGCAAGCCGTTAAGATGTTGAATAAGAGTGCTTTTGCCCGAGCCGGTATGGCCAATAATGCCAACCAGCTCACCGCTGTCAATATCCAGATTTATATCCTTGATTGCACTCACACTTAGCGGTGTTCCTGCGCCGTATGTATGAGTTACATTTTTAAGCGAAATAATCGGCATTATTTACTCCTTAAAATTTTGCAAATAGCTTCAACACATTCATTTTCATCAAGTAAGTCTGCAGGAATATCAAAACCTGCAGCAAAAAGTTTTTGCGCAAGCTGAGTAGCCTGAGGAACATCAAGACCTGCACGTAGAATCTTATCAGATTGAGAAAAAACTTCTTTCGGTGTACCGTCAAGCAAAATTTTGCCGCCATCAACAACTATTACTCTGTCGGCACGCACGGCTTCATCCATAAAATGAGTAACAAGAATAACCGTGATGCCCATTTCTTCATTGAGCTTGCGTATAGTTGACATAACTTCTTTACGACCGTTAGGGTCAAGCATAGCTGTAGGCTCATCGAGAACAATACATTTTGTTTGCATAGCAATAATGCCGGCAATGGCAACACGCTGTTTTTGTCCGCCGGAAAGTTTATGCGGCTCGCTCAAGCGATATTCATACATATTTACAGCTTTGAGAGCATCATCAACACGTTTTCTTATTTCTTCAGGCGGAACACCTAAGTTTTCAGGACCAAAAGCAACATCATCTTCTACAACGGTTGCAACAATCTGATTATCGGGATTCTGAAAAACCATACCAACGGTTTTTCGGATTTCATCTGTCAGATTCTCATCAGCCGTATCCATTCCGTCAACGGTAACCTTACCGCTTTCGGGAATATTTATAGCATTGGTAAGCTTGGCAAGTGTTGATTTGCCCGAACCGTTGTGTCCGAGAATTGCAACAAAACTCCCCTGCTCGATACCTAAAGATACGTTATCAACAGCAAGAGGAAACGGTACGCTTTCTTCATCAGATTCGTAACGGAAGCTTACATTTTCAAATTCTATGATATTTCCCATAACTTATCAGTCCTGTTTTGTCCAGATTGCAGTAGCGCCGCAAGGTAACGGCATACCGGAAAGTGTAGCAGGCAAGCCGAGCTCCTGACCGGATACCTCTCCGCCGTGCTTCGGCACAATAACCGAGCCGAGTATGTACTCCATAACAGACGGAGATAGTCCTGTAGTGTACGAATTGATAAGCATAGCAACGGCATCATCGGCAAGAATCTGCTCACAAAGTGAAACGAAATCGTACACTTCATCCTCAAGCTTCCACACTTCACCGCCCGGACCTCTGCCATATGAGGGAGGATCCATAATGATTATGTCGTACTTATTTCCCCTGCGGATTTCACGTTGAACAAACTTGATGCAATCATCAACTAGCCAGCGGACTTTACCGTCAAGTACACCGCTTGAAGCGGCATTTTCTTTTGCCCACTGTACCATACCTTTCGATGCATCAACATGTGTCACCTGTGCACCGCTTTTGAGAGCAGCAACCGTTGCACCGCCTGTATAAGCAAACAGATTGAGCACTTTAAGTGGTCTGCCTGCATTTTCTATCATTGAGCGGACGAGATCCCAATTGGTGGCCTGCTCCGGAAAAAGACCTGTATGTTTAAAACCCATTGTTTTGATATTGAAGGTAAGATCACCGTATGAAATCTCCCATCTGTCGGGAAGCTTACCCAATATCTCCCATCTTCCGCCACCCGTCTGCGAACGGTTATAGCGTGCGTTTGCTTTCCGCCACATAGGGTGGCGCCTACCCGTTTTCCATATAACCTGAGGATCGGGACGGATTAAAACTATATCCCCCCAACGCTCAAGGCGTTCACCGTCAGTACAGTCAAGCAATTCATAATCTTTCCATTTATCTGAAATTCTCATTATACATCCTCAAAATCAAATTAATCGTTCTTTAACAACAAGCGATAATTCATTGGCTATGCGTTTTATAAGAGTTTCGTCTTTACCCTCAACCATGATACGGATAAGAGGCTCAGTGCCTGAAACACGAACAAGAACTCTGCCCGAACCTTGAAGTTCATTTTCTGCGTTTGCTACAGCCTTTTTAATTTCTTCATCGCTACGATAACGTGCTTTTCCAATATTTGAAACTCGTACATTTTGCGTAATCTGCGGATAAACATCTATCTCTGCAGCAAGTTCACTTAATTTTTTACCGCTTTCTTTAATTACGTTCAGTAGCTGAATAGCTGTAAGCTGGCCATCACCGGTAGTAGCATAGTCAAGAAAAATGACATGACCGGATTGCTCGCCACCAATAGAATATCCGCCCTCAAGCATGCGCTCAAGCACATATCTGTCACCTACTGAGGTAATCTGAACATCTATTGAATTATCACGGCAAAAGTCGTGAAGGCCCATGTTTGACATTACAGTAACAACAGCTGTATTTTTTGTCAGTTTGCCTTGCTGTTTGAGATGGCGTGCACATATAGCAACTATTTTGTCACCATCAACTTCGTTTCCTTTTTCGTCAACTGCAATAAGTCTGTCAGCATCACCGTCAAAAGCAAATCCTGCAACACAGTTACTGTCTTTAACAAATTTTTGGAGTGATTTAACATTGGTTGAACCGCAATTGCGATTTATGTTAATTCCGTTAGGAACTGCTGAAAGAACCTCAAAATCCGCACCGAGTTTGGTGAAAAGCTCGGGTGCCGTGTAGGAAGCAGAACCGTTCGCACAGTCCAAAGCAATTTTAATACCCGAAAAATCAGCAGATAATGTGCCTAACAGATGCTCAATATAATCAAACCTCGGCATATCGGATGAACGGATTCGCCCCACATCGCCACCGATTTTTATATCCGAAACAATTGTTCCGTCAAGTATTATTGCTTCAATTTTGTCCTCAAGCTCATCAGGCAACTTGTATCCGTCTGATTTAAACACTTTAATTCCGTTGTATTCACATGGATTATGGGATGCCGAAACCATAATTCCTGCATCATAACCGTACTCCTTAACCAGAAAAGCTACGGCAGGAGTGGGCAAAACCCCGAGAATCAGCACATCCGCACCGACAGAGCAAAGACCGGCAGAAATAGCTGATTGCAACATTTGGGAAGATATTCGAGTATCCGTACCGATCAAAACTCTCAGACGTTTGCAATTTCCATCTGTAAGTACCATAGCAACAGCACGACCGATTTGCATTGCAAGCTCACAAGTAAGATCTTTATTTGCTATTCCTCTGATGCCGTCTGTACCAAACAATCTACCCATAAAAAATTATCACCTCAGAACAAAGTTTGTTGACCTTCTACCGGAATACCTAAATGAGCATAACCCGCAGGTGTAACCATTCTTCCTCTGGGAGTACGACTTAGAAAGCCGATTTGCATAAGATAGGGTTCATACACATCTTCAATCGTAACAGCCTCTTCGCCGATTGCCGCAGCAATGGTTTCAAGTCCAACCGGTCCACCCTTATAAAACTTGATAATTGACGAAAGCAAAAGCCTGTCAATATTATCAAGACCGAGTTCATCAATTTCCATTCTGTTGAGCGCAAGCTGAGAGCTTTCAAGGTCAATGGAACCCTTGCCGAGCACCTGAGCAAAGTCTCGTGCACGTTTAAGCAAGCGATTGGCAATACGCGGAGTGCCTCTTGAACGGGAAGCAATTTCCAGCGCACCCTCATCATCGATACCGATATTGAGTATGCCCGCTGATCTTTTGACTATACCTGCAAGTTCTTCGGGTGTGTACAGCTCAAGCCTGAAAATAACACCGAATCTGTCACGCAAAGGTGCGCTGAGCTGACCTGCCCTTGTAGTTGCACCAATCAAAGTAAAACGCTTGAGATCGAGCCTGATTGACCTTGCTGAAGGACCTTTACCAATGATTATGTCAAGCGCATTATCTTCCATAGCAGGATAAAGCACTTCTTCAACTGATCGCGAAAGACGGTGAATTTCATCTACAAAGAGAACGTCACCATCATTCAGATTTGTCAGAAGTGCAGCCAGGTCACCCGGCTTTTCGATTGCCGGGCCGGAGGTTACCCGAAAGTTTACGCCCATTTCATTTGCTATAATTCCCGCAAGCGTAGTTTTGCCGAGGCCGGGAGGACCGTAAAGCAAAACATGATCAAGCGGCTCGCATCTTGTTTTAGCAGCCTCAATATATATACGCAGATTCTCCTTAACCTTTTCCTGACCTATGTAGTCGTCGATATGCTGAGGTCTGAGAGAAAGCTCGATATCGTTATCTTCCGAAGTATATCCGGATGCAACTATGCGATTTTCAAAATCCATTTCATCCATCATATTACTCACCTCAGTTAAAAGTTACCGGAAAGACTAAGCAACGCCTGCTTAATCATATCGTCAAGTAATAAATTTTTATCGAGTTTACCAACAGCAAGACTGGCCTCGGAACGTGTAAAACCAAGTGACATAAGCGCATCGACAGCATCATTTTCTGTGTTTCCGACAATATTCGGTGCAACATCAGCTAATCCGACAGCAGAAACACCTGTCGAAAACGGAGCCAGCTTATCTTTAAGTTCAACTATAATTCGCTGAGCAATTTTCGGACCTATACCCTGAGCGGATGTAATCGCCTTAACATCACCGCTTGCTACAGCTTGTGACAGCTTATCAGGCGTAAGACGCGAAAGAATAGCAATACCTGCCTTAGGACCTACACCTGAAACACCGATAAGAATCTTAAAACAGTCAAGTTCAGCAACATCTGCAAAGCCGAACAAATCAAGTGCATCTTCACGAACGCTTAGGTATGTATAAAGGGTCACCGTCTCACCGACAGCAGATATTTTGCAAAGTGTGTTAAAGCTTGTAAAGCACCTGAATGCAACACCCGAGCAACTTATGGCAACACTCGACTCGTCAGTATATACTACAGAACCCGTAAGTGAATAGAACATATCATTAACCTCCGTTAACTTTAAATCTGCCAAGCATTGAGCCGGCCGAATGAGCGTGACAAATTGCCAGAGCAAGAGCATCGGCAGTATCATCCGGCTTAGGCACAGATTTGAGGTTCAGCATAAGTCGCATCATTTCCTGCACCTGTTTCTTCTCAGCTCTGCCGTAACCTACAACACTTTGCTTAACTTGCAAAGGCGTATACTCGGCAATATCCAGACCGCCTTGCGATGCGGAAAGTATTATAACACCTCTTGCCTGAGCAACATCAATTGCGGTAGTGGTGTTTGTGTTAAAGAAAAGTTTTTCAATCGACATGGCATCAGGCTTATAAGTTGTAATAAGCTGCGACATACCGCTGTATATCGATGATAGGCGTTGCTCAAACGGTGTATGCGCTTTTGTCGTGATTGCACCGTAATCAACAACCGAAAAATGATTGGAGTTATAGTCAACTATTCCGTAACCGACTATCGCATAGCCCGGATCAATGCCTAATATTCTCATAACCACACTCCGTCTGATTAATTATCAACTAATTATACTAAATAATTATTATAAAGTAAAGCACTTTAGACTAATTATCGACAAAATTAATCAAATTTACAAAACCTGAAAATATCGGAGCACAGTCAGAAGCACCTGAAGTGCCGTCCTCTGACATTATCACAAGCACATATTTTCTTTCCATATGCGTAAAAAATCCAGCAAACCAGGTAACAAGTCGTTCTTTGCCGTCAACAAAGTCACCAGTTTGTGCAGTTGCCGTTTTTCCGCCAACTACGCAATATTGCGATGCTGCATTTTTGCCGGTTCCTTCAAGGACAACAAGTTCCAGATAATCACTGATTTTTTGTGCCGTTTCAGCGCTGAAAACACGATAAGAAGCAAAATAAGAATGAGTTTTTAGAAATTTTCCGTTTTCGTCACAAATACCTTCAACAAGATATGGTTTTCTGTACATTCCATTGTTGGTTATTGCTGAATATAACGATGCTATTTGCAACGGTGTCGCAGTTAATGAGCCTTGACCAAAAGATAAATTTGCTCGTGATGAAAATGAATCGAGCTCATCCTCATTCGCAAGATTTCCGCTATAAGATAAAAGACCTTCCGCAAGCTCAAATTCTGTTCCAAAGCCGAAAGTTTTTGCCGTTTCAAGTAATGCGCCGATATCAATTTTTTCAATGAGGTTGATAAAATAGCAATTACACGAAAAAGCAAGTGCAGTTGACATATTAACTTTACCGTGAGCCTTGATACAATTGAATGCTGCACCTGATCTGCTGATTTTTCCGACACAGTCATAGGTAGTCGTTGGACTCACCCCCTGCTCCAATGCCGCTGCTGCAACAATAGGCTTAAAAACCGAACCGACGGGATAAGCACCTAATACTCTATTGAACAGAGGTAAATCCGAAACGTTAAGATATTTACTTACGTCGGTCGGATCAAAATCAGGTCTGCTGACACTTGCACGGATTGCACCGGTTTCAGCATCAACCAACACTGCCGCGCCTTTATTTATGACAGAATTATCAATTAAATCTTCCAATGTCGACTGCATAAATTTATCAATCGTCAGAACAACACCGGCTTTGCTGTTATAATTATTGTCGAGTTTTACAGCATTAGCTCCTTGCATTATTTTCCCGCTGCCGTCAGCAAAAAAGCGAACACTTAATGTTCCGCTATGCGATTTCAGGAATTCATCATAAGCTTTTTCAATAGCGGAAACTCCATTGTAATCCGAATTTATATACCCGATTAAATGTGAAGCTGTTTGTTTATGATTATACCTTCTGTATATTTGTTCGCAAAAGATATCTTTGTGAATTATCGGCTTTTCGGCTGTAATTAAAATTGGATTGTTGTTGCCTAGTTGTTCCGAGGCTTCAACATATTGCTCAGCACCAAGAAACTGTTTTAAACCGTTAAGCGCTGAAACACTCGGCTTAACTGCATACGCATAATAGTAGCTTTCGGAAACAAGACGATTAAGATTCCTATCAAGGATTAAGCCTCTACTCTCCCCTAAAACTAGGGTTTTTGAGGTCTTAGCTTCCACTACAGGTTCACTGTTGTCTAACATTATTAAACATATCTTGACACCTGAAATTACAATCAAAGCCATAATTACACAAAAAAGCAATACTGCCCTGACAGCAGACAGCGAGTAATTCTTATAACAATTGTATGCCAAATCTTATCATCCTCCGTCAAATTATTATTGACTAAGGATATAAAAAAATACCGATGCGCATGCATCGGTATTTATACAATTTGTAATTATTTTGTGATCTTATGGAAAGCTTTCTTGCCCTTCTTTACAATAACAAAACCACCATCGGCAAGCTGTGATTCTTCAACACCTGTATCAATTGAGATTACCTTCTGATCGTCAAGTGAAACACCGCCCTGCTCAACAAGTCGGCGAGCTTCACCGCGCGACTTTGCAAGTCCTGCCTTAACAAGGATATCAATAATACCGACCTTACCGTCAGTGAAATCCTCATCTGTAAGAACAGTTGTGGGCATATTATCTGTGTTAGCACCGTTTGAGAAGAGAGCACGAGCAGCTTCCTGAGCTTTCACAGCCTCTTCCTCGCCGTGTACGAGCTTTGTAAGTTCAAAACCAAGGATTTCCTTAGCCTTGTTGAGCTGACTTCCTTCCCATTTATCCATTTCATCAATCTCTTCAAGAGGAAGGAAAGTAAGCATACGGATCCACTTTAGCACGTCAGCATCGCTCACATTTCTCCAATACTGATAAAACTCATACGGAGATGTCTTTTCAGGATCAAGCCATACGGCACCCGATGCTGTTTTACCCATCTTCTTACCTTCTGAATTGAGAAGAAGAGTGATAGTCATAGCATACGCATCTTTGCCGAGCTTTTTACGGATAAGCTCAGTTCCGCCAAGCATATTTGACCACTGATCATCGCCGCCGAACTGCATATTACAGCCATACTCTTTGTAGAGATGATAGAAGTCATAGCTCTGCATAATCATATAATTGAACTCGAGGAAACTGAGGCCTTTTTCCATTCTTTGTTTATAGCACTCAGCTCTGAGCATGTTGTTAACTGAGAAACAAGCACCAACCTCGCGAAGAACATCAACATAGTTGAGATCAAGAAGCCAATCCGCATTGTTTATCATCATAGCTTTACCTTCGCCAAACTCAATGAATCTGCTCATCTGTTTTTTGAAGCATTCAACATTATGTTCAATTGTTTCTTTTGTAAGCACCTGACGAAGATCGCTTCTGCCTGAGGGATCACCGATCATACCTGTACCGCCGCCAAGAAGTGCAATCGGCTTATTACCGGCCATCTGAAGACGTTTCATAAGGCAAAGGGCCATAAAATGGCCAACGTGCAGGCTGTCAGCCGTGGGATCAAAACCGATATAAAACACAGCTTTACCGTTATTGATAAGTTCTTTGATTTCTTTCTCATCCGTTACCTGGGCAATAAGACCTCTGGCAACCAATTCATCATAAATTGTCATTTTTTATATCCTCCAAAAAAATACCATTTGATAATAAACCAAATTTATATATTTGTCAACATTTCTGCAGCCATATCAAGCTGTGTCTGTGTAACTGATTCGCCTCCAATTATACGCGCAAGCTCATAAATTCTGCCTTCACGGTCAAGCGGTGTGACACTGGTAAATGTTTTTCCGTTAATTGTGGATTTGCTTATTTCAAAGTGATTATCAGCCTGACAGGCAATCTGAGCAAGGTGCGTAACACAAAGCACTTGTCTGCCTGTCGATACCTCTTTAAGTTTTTTGCCGAGCTTTACGGCTGCTCGTCCACTGACACCGGCATCAATTTCATCAAAAATTAAGGTTTCAATTCCATCTTTATCGGACAGCACATTTTTTATTGCAAGCATAGTGCGTGAAAGCTCGCCGCCTGAAGCAATTTTTGCAAGCGGCTTCGGAATTTCGCCCACATTGGGCGAAATAAGAAACTCTACACAGTCGGCACCATTTTCATTCAATTCCGTTTCATTGATAACAACTTCAAAAAAAACGCCCGGCATATCAAGAAAGCTCAGTTCACTGCACACTTTTTCAGAAAAGTTTACCGCTGTTTGTTTACGGATTGCACTAAGTTCATCTGCAAGAACTTTTACCTGTTGCAACAATACGGTTTCGCTATTTTTCAGTTCATTAAGCGTTGTGTCAGAAAATTCAATTTCCTGCCTCTCCTGTCGGCATTTTTCGCAAAAAGCCAGCATCGCTTCTTCATCGGCACCGTATTTTCTGCTGAGTTTATTCAAATAATCAAGCCTTGCTTCCACCTGAGATACATATTCAGGATCATACTCAAGTACATCAAGCGCAGCGCGTAATCGGTCTTCCATATCTTCAAGATAGTACGAAACCTCGTGCATCATTCGACTATTTTCGGAAATAGACTCAGAATACTCAGACACACCATCAAGCCTGGATGCAGCCATCTTAACCCCTTGTAAAGCACCTAAGGATTCCTCATCGCCGTTAATACACAAATAAGCCTCGTTAACAGCTGAAACGATCTTCTCAATATTGCGATAGAATGTTTTTGTGGAACGCAGCTGGTCCATTTCGCCGACAGTTAACTGTGCATTTTCAATTTCGTTTATCTGATAGGTCAGCAGCTCAATCCGCCTGTTTTTTTCTTCATCATCCGTTATGAGTGATGCTATTTTACGCCGTAAAGCAATCAGCTCATTATAACTCATACGGTATTCTGATAAAAGCTGTGAATTACCGGCAAGCTCATCAATAAAAAGATAATGACTTTCAGGATCCAATAACCTCTGGCTGTCATGTTGACCGTGTATATTAATAAGTTCTCTGCCAAGCGTTTTCAGCATTCCTACCGTTACCGGCGTACCGTTAACACGGCATGTATTTTTGCCGTCTGCAGAAATGGAACGGCTGATAATAACCGTTCCGTCTGCCTCCTGCTCAATGCCAAGATCATCAAGCACAGCAAAAACGCGCTTATTTTCAGTTTTAAAAACGGCGGAAACAGAAGCTTTTGTACAACCTGTTCTTATCAGCTCACGAGAAGTGCGCTCGCCGAGAACTGCGTTAATCGAATCAATAATAATCGATTTACCGGCACCTGTTTCACCGGTTAAAATATTAAGGCAGCTTTCAAAGTGAATATCAGCACTTTCAATGATTGCCACATTTTCAATTTTAAGATTATGGAGCATATCTCCACCTCTTTTTAGCTTACTTTGATATCATATCACGTACACTTTGTACAAATTCAACAGCAAGTACCTCTGTTCGGCAAAGAACAAAAATAGTATCATCGCCGGCAATTGTGCCAACAACACCGTTAAAATCCATTGTGTCTATTGCTGCACAAACAGCCTGTGCCATGCCGGCATAGCATTTGATAACAACAGTATTCATTGCATAATCGACCCACAGTACCGAGGGAGCAATAATATTATGGAATGTTTTAACAGCTTCATTGGACGCTAATTTGGGTGCAGAATAACGGTATTTCCCGTTGTGACCCATGGATTTAATAAGACCGAGCTCTTTTATATCTCTCGATACCGTTGCCTGTGTCACATCAAGTCCGTATTCACGAAGCACAGCAAGAAGCTCTTCCTGAGTTCCGATATCCTGAAGCTCTATTGTCTTAAGAATAAGTTCCAGTCTCTTCTTCTTCATTTTTACATCTCCTTACGGATGAAGCATTTTTGTATTGAGAATTTCGATAAAACTGTCAGATTTAATTCGAATAAAATCTGCTGCGAGAACAGATTTCTGCACAACAACGCTGCAACCGGGTCCTATTATTATCGGTGACTCTCCGTCACACGACACACAAAGCTCGCTCTCATCTTCTTTAGTAGCATATATGCGCATTCTTTCCTCCGGCCGGAATATTATCGGGTGGCTGAAAAGAGAATGTGTGCAAATAGGAGTAAGGATGATACTCTCAATCGTCGGATCAACAACGGGACCGCCTGCCGAAAGTGAATAAGCTGTTGAGCCGGTAGGTGTTGCAAAAATAACACCGTCACCCCAATAATTATTAACCAATCTGCCGTTATTCTCAACAGTTAACTCAATAATTGTGCGGTTAATATGCCGTGCAAAAACTGCATCGTTAATACAGTTTATTTTGTTAACACACAAACCCAACTCATCAAAAACCATAACTTCAAGCATCATTCTTTTATCAATCACATAATTTCCGCTTATGAGATTACCCAAAAGATCGAGCTCATGTCTTTCAAGCCCGGCCATAAAAGCAAGTCTGCCGGCATTTATTCCAAGTATCGGTTTTCCGTAAGCAGCCGCAATTTTGCCCGAACGCAGAATTGTACCGTCTCCGCCAATTGCAACAACTGCATCACACTGCTCAATTGCAGACTGAACAGGAAGAAAAATAATTTTTTCGACATCAGCAAATTCAGCTGAAGCATAATCGGCAACAATAATTTCCGCATCACACTTCTTCAATTGAACAATAACATCTTCTGTAGTTTTATGAGCATATTCTCTTGTTAAATTAGGTATTACAGCAATTTTCATATCAGTTTACCCTATTCCTTATCAAGAGTGTTATGTGAGCTTTCAACAATCGATTCAGGGTTAATTTCAGGCTCTTCCAAATCTTGTTTTGTTATGTACAGCAAATATTCTATATTTCCCTCAGGTCCTTTTACAGGCGAGAAATCAAGGCCTTTAATTTTAAAACCGTTATCTTTGGCATAACCGATACATTTTTCAATTACGTCAAGATGCACGTTTTTATCTCTGACTACACCTTTTTTGCCGATTTTTTCCCTACCTGCTTCAAACTGAGGTTTTACAAGGCAGACAGCCTCACCGCAACCACTGAGCAGATTATACATCACCGGTAAAATCAATTTCAGAGAAATGAATGATACATCAACACTTGAAAAATCTATTTCGTCAGGAACTTGTTCACGCGTTACATACCGAAAATTAGTTCTTTCAAGATTTATTACCCTGCTGTCACTTCGAAGTTTCCACGCAAGTTGACCGTAACCAACATCAATTGAATACACTTTAACAGCACCATTCATAAGCATACAATCCGTAAAGCCGCCGGTTGAAGCACCGACATCCATACAAATTTTACCGTCAAGCAATAATCCAAAAGATTTCATCGCTTTATCGAGCTTATAACCTCCGCGGCTGACAAAGGGCATCTTTTCACCACGGACTTCAATTTTATCGTCAGGTTTGATATTCTCGCCAGCCTTAAGAGATTTCTGACCGTTAACATAAACCTGGCCGGCCATAATCAAAGCTTTGGCTTTTTCACGGCTTTCAGTGTATCCCATTTCAAACAGCGCTGCATCAAGGCGTTTTTTCTCACTCATCAAAAGCACCTCCGACAATATCAACCATAGACTGAGTATCAAGATGATTTTTTTTAATCGTAGATTCTACACTGCCCTGCTCAACAAAACAGTAATCTACGGCGATAAGCTTATAAGCACCGCTGTAACCTGCCTCAAGCAAACGAAGAGCTAGCTTTTCGCCAACACCGCCATTCTGTATACCTTCCTCAAAGAAAAATATACTGCGGCTGTCTCTCAGCACTTCAACTATCGCAGGATCAAGAGGCTTTATTTTATTCAGCTTAACAATCCTGATACTTTTATTCTGTTGCTTGAGCAACTTATATGCCTTACAAGCATTTCCGAAAATCCTACCGTAAGTGACGAGCGAAATGTCGGCATCTTCATCGCCGTAAACATCATACACATCATAAGATGGATTGAAATCATCGGGAATTTCACACTCTGAGCCTCTAGGGTAACGAATCGCTATTACGTTACTGTCCTTGTATACAGCTTTAAACATATCTTTTCTGAGTTCATCATATGTGGAAGGAGCATATATGGTAAAATTTGATATCGTGTTCATAAAAGCAACATCGAAGATACCCTGGTGAGTTTCGCCGTCTTCACCGACAAAACCTGCACGGTCAACACCAATAATCATTTTTTGCTTCTGTAAGGCAGCATCATGAATAAGCTGATCATAGCAGCGCTGTAAGAAAGTTGAATAAACAACAAAAAACGGCACCATACCGCCCTTTGAAAGACCAGAAGCAAACACAACTGCGTGTTCCTCTGCAATGCCTACATCAAAAAATCTGTCAGAATAATTTTGTGCATATTCGCTCAATCCGGTCCCCAGTGACATAGCAGCGGTAATCGCACAGATTCTGCTATCTTTCGAAGCAAGTTCACAAAGATATTTGCCGAATTCATCAGAGAAATTTTTGCCTTTTGCAACTGTTTCTCCCGTATCGGTATCAAATTTTGATATTCCGTGAAAAGTACTTGGATCCTGCTCAGCCAGTTCGTAGCCCTTGCCCTTTTTGGTATGAACGTGAAGAAGAACCGGACGGTCAATGTTCTTGGCTTCCTCGAGCACTTCGGTAAGCTTTTTGATATTGTGCCCGTCAACAGGGCCCATATATCTGAATCCGAGATCCTCGAACATATTGCTGTTATATATACGGTCTTTAAGTGTTGTTTTAAGCTTATAAACCGCGGCAGAAAGCTTCTTACCGATAATCGGAATATGATTAAGCGTTCTTTCAAGTCCCGCTTTAAGCCTGAAATACTGCCTTGTTGTACGAATATTAGTAAGGTATTTTGAAACAGAACCGACGTTTTGAGAAATTGACATCTCATTGTCGTTCAAAATAACAATCAGCTTAGCATCCTTGTTTCTTCCGACGTTATTAATCGCTTCATAAGCTAATCCTCCGGTAAAAGCACCGTCACCTATTATCGCAACAGTGTAGCGGTTAGTACCCTTTATCAGCTCAGAAACACTTATGCCGTATGCGGAAGAAATTGAAGTGCTGCTGTGGCCTGTAAGGAAAGGATCGTGCTCGCTCTCAGACGGGCGTGGGAAACCGGAGATACCGCCTTCGGTTCTGAGTGTATGAAATTTGTCATATCTGCCGGTCAGGAGCTTGTGCGTATAGATCTGATGACCTACGTCAAACACAAACTTATCCGCCGGTGAATCAAAGCATTTATGAAGAGCAACAGTAAGTTCAACTACACCAAGATTAGAGGCAAGATGGCCACCGTTGTTTGCAACGGTAGCTATCAGTTCCTGCCTGATTTGCGCAGAAAGCTCGTCAAGCTGCTCATAGCTCAATTCCTTGATATCTTCAGGTGATTTTATATTTTTAAGTAATGAATTATCCATTGTTCACGCTCCGAAAAGCTTTTATTTTGTGCGTACTGAAAGCTTTCTGGCGTAGTCGGCAAGGAATTTACCGTCATCACCAAAAACAGAAACAGCCTTAACTGCGTTTTCAGTAAGCTCATTGACAAGCTTTCTTGATTCATCAATACCAAGCAAAGAGGGATAAGTAGACTTATTATTCAGCGCATCGCTGCCGATCGGTTTACCGAGTTCTTCGGCTGTTGAAGTAATATCAAGCAAATCGTCGACAATCTGAAAAGCAAGCCCGATATTCTCAGCGTATATTTCCGCAGCTTTAAGTTTATTGTCATCCGCCTGAGCGGCTATGCAACCAAGAGCGCAAGCGGCATAAATGAGCTTACCTGTTTTAAGAGCATCGGTTTTCTGAAGCTGAGCAATGCCCACAGACATACCTTCGTGCTGAAGATCCATTGTCTGGCCACCGATCATACCGAGATATCCTGCGCAATCAGATAACAGCTTTATAGCTTTGACAATTGCTTTATCAGAAACATGAGCTCCTGCTGCAACGGAAAAAGCCAATGTGAGCAGACCATCTCCTGCAAGCAGGGCGGTTGCATAATCAAACTTTTTATGACACGACGGCATACCTCTGCGATAATCATCATTGTCCATACAAGGCAAATCATCGTGAATCAAGGAATATGTGTGAATCATTTCAATCGCGCAGGCAAAAGGCAAAGCATCTTCTATTCTCCCTCCGCAAACTCGGCAAAATTCAAGCACGAGCATCGGACGAACTCTTTTTCCGCCAATTTTAAGGCTGTAAAGCATTGCCTCGGTAACTTTATCCTCTTCGCCGCCGGTTACAGGAACATATTTAATGAGAGCTGAATTTATCAGTTCGATATAACTCTCGACCAAACTTTCGTTAAACAAAATCTTCTTCCTCCGTGCCTTCTTGAGTCAGGCGAACAATTTTTTCTTCAGCATTGTCAAGACACTGTTTGCAGTATACTGCAAGCGCATTTGCCTCCTCAAAAAGATCAAGCGATTTTTCAAGTGGGATACTCCCCTGCTCAAGCTGTTCAACAATCTTTTCAAGCTTAGCCAGAGCTTTTTCATATGTCATTTTTTCCATTATGTTCACCTCATCAGTTCAAATCTTTTTTGACAGGAGTACATTCTACAGTTCCGTCAGCAAAACGAACGCGAATATTTTTGTTCATATTCAACTTGGTTGCACTACCAACAACTTTATCGCCGCAATAAACGGCCGCATAACCGCGTGAAAGCACCTTGAGAGGGCTCAGGGCATCAAGTTTTGCACAGGCTGATGCAAAAACAAGTGATTTTCCGCTAAGGATATCACGCTGTGCAGCCAACAAACGGTTGAGATTCATATCCAGTATCTGTCTGCCGTTTTCTATTGGAGCAAGAGGATTTTTAAGCGCCCTGCTTGAAGTAACAGTATTGATGTAATTCTTTTGTTCGTTTATATTCCGAATGATATAATTTCTTGCATATTCGGCCAGACCGCCTACATAAGCAATCTGCTCGCGTTTATCAGGCACGGCAAGCTCAGCAGCGGCAGAAGGCGTAGGAGCACGCAAATCCGCAACAAAATCACAGATTGTATAATCAGTTTCATGTCCGACAGCCGATATCACCGGAATTACACTTCTACTCACGGCGAGAGCAACTTTCTCCTCATTGAAGGCCCAGAGATCTTCAATGGAGCCGCCTCCGCGTCCGACAATAATTACATCAGCGGCAGAGTGCTTATTAATCAGATCGAGTGCATCAGCGATTTGCCCGGCAGCATCCGCGCCCTGCACCTGCACAGGGCAAATAACAATCTTTGCAAGCGGAAAGCGCCTGGTAAGCACGTTGATTATATCACGAACAGCTGCTCCCGTAGGAGAAGTAACAACACCTACACGCAGCGGAACTGAAGGAATTGCTTTTTTTCGTGAAGAATCGAAAAGCCCCTGAGCTTCAAGTTTCGCCTTAAGCTGCTCAAATGCAATATTAAGCGCACCCAGTCCGTCCGGCTGCATATCATCAGCGTACAGTTGATACTGTCCGTCGCGCTCAAACACAGAAATTCTGCCCCTTATTATGACTCTCATACCATTTTCGGGCATAAATCTGAGTCGCTGTGCTGAACTGCGAAACATAACGGATTTAATTGCAGATTCGCTGTCTTTAAGCGTAAAATAGAAGTGACCAGTTCTGTAATGATTTGTAAAATTAGATATCTCGCCTGCAACAAAAACGCTATTAAGGTTAGGGTCACCATCAATAAGTGACTTGATGTATGTGTTAATCTGTCCTACGGTCAAGACAGGAATATTCATAGTTTATTCTCCATAATTGATGCAAGAATCGCAGTGCCTGCAGCATTATCACATGAAAATTCGGGTTTAGCGAAAATTGCACCGTATTTTTGGCTAAGCTTATGGCTGATGATGCTGTTACTCATAACACCACCGGAAAAAACAAGCGGCATTTTTCCGAACTTCCGGAGCAGTGCTTCAGCCATAGCATCAAGAGATGCACAGATGTATTCAATACAATACCTGGCTACTGTTTCCGGTTCAGCACCGTCGGCAATCATCTTTTTACATTTATTTTCAACACCGGAAAGAGAACAGTCACAACCTCTGATAACAGGTTTGACTTTTATTTTTTCGTTGCAAACTGATGCAAGTTCATCCAGCAGCTTACCTGCAGGAAAATCCAGACCCAAAGCAACACCCACACGGTCAACAGCTTGTCCTGCCTTGAGATCAAGCGACGACGCAACCAAATATGTAGAAATGATTTTATCAGCATCAGGTTTGACAATTACAGCTTCCGTAGTACCTCCTGAAACATGAAAAGCTATAAATTCCTCATTGAGAAGATCAAGCCTTTGAGCTGAAAAAAGAGCAGCCGCAATATGACCCTGTTGATGAGAAAAGCGGTAAACCGGCAAACCGTTCGCTGAAGCAAATGCAGCTGCCGTGCTGATCCCGACAAGAAAACAAGGCATATATGACCCTTCCTCATTGCGAGGAGTGACAGATACACCAACTGCTTTAACAGATGAAAGATCGCAGCTTTCGGCCAGGTTATCGAAAAGAATCGGAAGCTGTGATGTATGATGAAATACTGCATCAGACTGACGTAAGCCTAACGAGCCTTGAGCAACAGGAAGAAGCTTTTTTGACTGAACAACATACGAACTTTCAAGATCAACCACAGCAAGGGAAGTTGTATAGTTACTTGTATCGATGCCTAAAACCAGTGACATTTATTTCGACCTCACAACAGTACCAAGGATACCGTTTATGTATGAAGCATCTTCCGGAGTTGAATATTTTTTTGCCAGCTCAACCGCCTCGTTAACCGAAACCCCTTCAGGCACATCGTCAAAATAAAGAATTTCAGCCAGAGCAAGACGAATGATTGCAAGTGTAACCCTGGGAATTCTGTTGATATTCCAACCTTTTGAATTTTCAACAATGAATTCATCAATTTTTTCAATATTATCACATGTGGTGTGCATCAAAGAAGAAACAAAAGTATCGTCTTCAAGCATACGTAAATCTTTAGCAAATTCAAGAAGCTCATCGACTGTTTTTTCAGGACTGAATGATTTTTCGAAAAGCAGAATAAATGCCTGCTCTCTGGCTTGTCTGCGTGTCATAGTTTAACCTCCGATTATAAATAGTAGCCCCCTGCAAATATGTAGCAGAGGGCCAAAAGTTCTGACTTTCTATTTTTGTTTAGGTACATTTTTCTGTGATTTCCACATCTGCAACACAAACATTAACTTTGGACACCGCGCAGCCTGTCATACTCTGAACAGCACTTTTAACTGCATTTTGAACCTCGGATACGACAGAAGGTATTTTTTCACCGTCATTAATCGTAATATACACCTTAAGCGTATACACATTATCCGAAGACGTTACTTCTACAAATTTCAGAGAACCTTCAAAAATGTTTATGAGACTGCGAATATCAGCGGGGCGCTGTACAAGTTTACCTACACCGTTGATGTCCTTAGCCGCACTCATCGCTATCGATGCTATTACATCGTCAGAAATTACAAGATTGGTGGATACTGCATTGTTTTCGGGCTGTTTTAACATAATTCACAACCTCCTTCGTCGCTATTATAACACAAAAATAAAAATAAACAACTATTTTACTTCAAAAATTGTAATATTTTCCGGCTTTATTTCTGTGTGTTTCAGGACAATTTCTTTCAGCTTTATTATTGACGTACCGTCAACGCTACCTTTTTCGCAAGCAATCTCAACTGAATTATCGATAATTATCACAAGGCTAGAAAAACCACACTTGGATTTTATCAAGGCTTCAATATCCGATTCCAGCTTTATCACGTTACTTAGTTGTGCAAGACTCTTTGCGGCATTATCAATTACAGATTTCGATGCATTCGGGTCTTTTATCACTTTATTCAGTTTGTCAAAAGCTTCATCGTGTGACCTTTTTCTGGAGAGTCTGAGCTCTTCAAAAGAATCGCTTTCACTATTTTCTGTGTTTTTCTCTGTGTTGGCAGATACATATTGAGCATCACCTATCACTGAGTAGCTTACAGATTCTTCCTTAGCCGCTTCTTCGGATTCGGGTCTGTTAAATTGCCAATTAATAAAAACCGCAGATCCCAGAGCCAAAACCAAAGCACTCATAATTATCTGTCTTCTCTTGATAACTAAATTCATTTTCATAACCTCTCTCATCTGATTTTTGATACACTTACATGATTCGCGCCAATATCCAAAACCGCAGTAAGCATTTCAGTAATTGCCGCTTTAACATATTGAGAATCGCCTCCTGAACACACAACTGCAACTCCTCTTATTTTAGGAGTTACAGTTTTAAGCAATAACCCTCCCTCCGATTTCTCTCTGTCTATAATGATATATTCACTTTGCTCATCTGTCGTTTTATCGTTTTGAGTTAAACTGCCGTCTTTCGCATACACTGTTTCATAATCGCACTCAAGAGTCACTATGACCCGTGTCTGACCTGCACCGTTAATCAGTGAAATCATCTCTTCAAGCTTATTTTCCAATAAATCCGTATACTCTTTTTCATCAAAACTTACATTATCCGATACGGTAACTTCCGTATCATATACGTTGTCTGTCTGAAACGTCGATATTACAAATAGTATAATTCCAATGAGGATTCCGCAAATCAATATCATCATCTTTCTGTCATTTTTCAACTTCCAAAATAGATCAAGAATTTTCTTTCTATCCATAATTATCACCCGAATTTATGACGATTTGCGGAATAATGCCGAAACTACGTAAAACAAAATCTTCTATAATATCTCTATCAACATCTTTAGATACAACGATATGTATCGTCATAATCGAAATATTATCATTACCATCTATACTGATATCGGGAATAATCTCGGTAAAAGATATATTCCGTTGATTAAGAAACGCAGAAATCTTAGCTTTGATCTCCTGTTCAAGCACTTGAATCACCTCATTTTTAACTTTAGTTTCAAGTGCACTTTCACTTATCCATTTCTCTATGCCTTCATTTTCTTTCAAAACAATCGAATCTGTATCCAATTCAGCAATCGGAGCAAAAAAAGCAATTAATAAGAACAGTGATATGAAAACCTTAACCGATTTTTCAAACTTGCCTGAAGGAGTAACATAACTTAAAACCGCTGTAACTATACACGTAACAGTAAGCGACAATGCCCACTCTTTAACAATCTCCAAATAAACCTCCATAAATTAACCGTTGCTGATTAAAATTACCAGACCGATACTCAGCACAAATACAATTATTACCATCAGAAGTAAAACCGTTAGCATAACAAGGCATGATGACACTGCACTCAAGAAAGATGAAATTCTGTTTAAAAAAAACATATCGGAAAGCATAGACAAAAAACTGAATGCTATAATCCAACATAAGCTCTCAATAAAAACCGGAATATTTATCAGGCAAACAGCTAATATTGCAAAAACAGCTACTGTATTTTTAACAAGCTTAAGCGTACCGAAAATAGAAGTATAAGCATCACTTACCGCACCTCCCACAAACGGAATCAGATTACCTATCAAAAACCTTATTCCCCGCACTGCAACGCCGTCAGCGGCACCGCTTAGCATCCCTTTTAGTGAAAGCATTGTAATAAATACCGTCGAAACAAAGCTCAATAGAAAAATCTGAATTTTTTTAATCAATCCGACAATTTTTTCAAAGCTAACGCTATCGTTAAGAGAGCTCACCATACTTAGTGCAAGAGTTATTTTTATCGTTGGAGAAAAGAAATCCGAAGCTAACGCAGATACAAATTGAGCTGCAGCAAAACACAAAGAATTATAACTTAAGGCAGATGCCGGATTCCCACTGACAGTAAGTAACGTAGCGAGAATCGGAATTAATGATAACATAAAATCTGCGCTCAAACTGACCGAAGCAACAACACGCGATAAGCACTCGGTAAGCGGTACTATCGCCACCAAACTTATGATAATTACAGTTAACGACCCTATAATTCTTGAGTTTTTTTCATCAGGTGAAAGAAACTGTGATGTAACAGCAGCCAAAATGATCATAACCCCTACCGTTACAGCTGAATTTAACGGTGTCACGTATTGACCGGTAACAACACTAAAGAACAAATCAAAAATTTTTCTTGGCGAGATGTTCATCAAAGAATCTAAATCTATTTTGTTGATACCAAGCTCTTCAAGAAGTTCAATCTGTTCATCCTCTAACTGATCAAAAAGGGCGTTAGCTCCGCTGGCTTCCAATTGATCATAAAAATATGTATCCTGAGCAGATGAAACAAAAGAACAAGCCGCACCGGCACAAAATACTGCCGTAAAAAAAGCTATACGTCTTAATATTTTCACAATATCAGTCCCTTTGCCAATCCCGATAAAACTGTAATAAGCGGCAAGGCAAGAAATATTATTGAAAGCTGACAAACAAACTCAACACAGGTTGCTATCGCCTTATTGCCGCTATCGTTGCATATATCGGTTACAATCTTGCCGACAACAGCGATAATAATAGCTTTGAACAACAAATAAATATACTCTCTGTTAAGTTTGATATCACCAGTTAACGAAAGTGCATTACTAAACACATCATCAACATGATTAAAAACAACAATACCTATCACCAAAACACATGCAAGCTTAATAAACAGTGAAAACTCCGGTTTATACTGATCAACAACAACGGTTAACACGCAAGCAAGAATTGCCGTAATGAAAATTTTTATTAACTCCATCAGTTAAAAGTCAATCAATCTTTTCAGATCGGAAATCAAATCTGCCAAGTGCGGTAACAACATCATCACAATAACAAGCACCCCCGTTAAAGTTGTAAGCATGGCATATTCATCTCTGCCTGATCTTGATAAAACCTGATGCAGCACTGCTACAGCAATTCCTATTGCTCCGATTTTAAAAATCATAATAAAATCCATATGTTTCTCCGTTTACAGCAACATAATCAATTCAATAATCGCTAATGCAAACGAACAAATCTTACAAAGCTTGATTTGTTCATTACGGTTCCTTTTCGAAATGTCGTGTCTTTCTTCCAGAATTTCTATAAATTCATCACATAGCTTTTTTTGATGTTCAATGTCCGTAGTGCCAAGTTTACTTCCAAAACTTACAATACAATCAATGTCTTCACGATTGAGAGGCGAATGAACATAGAATTTTTCGACTGAATCAGCCCAGACAAGAGGAAGATTATCATTTTCTGATGAAGAAAATGACGCAAGAAAAGTTAATGAAGAAAACTCATTTGAATCAGCAGCTTTTTTTATTATTACAGATACGGGCTCTGCGTAATAACTGATATCGGCTTTAATTCTTTTCAGCAGTGCAATGCAAACCTCGAGCATATCTGTTCTCTTATTGATTTTTGCTGCGATACAATACCCTATCATTACTGTTGAAAGTGATATTATCAGAATTCCCGCTAATTTTATCAAGGATATCCCCCACCAGAACATACTCAGTAACTTTGGATGGATTATCACTGCCGTCAAGTAAGGCAACAGCATCAAAACCACCGGAGTTGATAAGTCTCATTACCTGCTTCCTTTTCAAAAGTTCATCAATATCGGATGCATGTACACTTATAAAAAAATTGACTCCTGAATTTAGACCGGTCTCGACCGAAGCTGCATCAGCATCATTGCCCAATTCATCAAGAATGATATTTTCAGGAGACATTGATCGCAGTGCTATCATCAATCCTTCACCTTTTGAATACGATGACAAAACATCACAACTTACCCCTACATCATTTTGTGGGATACCGTTACAACAAGCTGCTATTTCATCCCGTTCATCAATAATCAGCGTTTTTCTGTAGCCGCCTTTTTCTCCGGCGAGATTTCTTGCCAAGTCTCTCAGTAGCGTTGTTTTTCCACTTGAAGGAGAACCCGCAATTATAACACTTCTCCACGAATTTTCTCTGATTTTTTCAAAAACACCGTCAGATACGCCTTTAAACTCCTTCGAAATTCTTATATTCACAGACGAAATGTCTTTAATTGCCGTTATAACACCATCATTTACAACTGCCGTACCTGCTATTCCGGCCCTATGACCTGAAGCAACAGTAACATAACCTTGACAAATGCTGTTCTGATGTGTATGCACAGAATATCCGCATATTATTCTGAAACATTCTTCAACATCGTTTATTGACGATATAACTGCATTTCGTGTAATTATGTAGCTTTCCCTGCCGCTTTGTGTTACAAAAGCAGATCCAAATAAGCCGTATATCATCAACGGTCTTCCGCATCTAAGACGTATTTCGCAAGTTTTTTCCTTAATTTCTTCAGGTAGATTAAGCAGTATACGTCTTAATCTTATACCGGTACAGTTAGCAGCACTGTCAAAGCGTTTAACCAAATCGTTCATTTTCATATTTCCTTTCATAAGCACTAACACATTCTATGTACTCTTGTCCGTAAATAGAACACGAATGTGAATATAAACGATTTGCCTGAGCAACATAAACTTTACAAATATGTTGAAAAGAAAGCATTATTGTGATATCATACTTTTATTACTTGTAAGGAGTGCTTAAGGAAGTGAAAAAGAACAAGCTTGTTCAGGCAACGTTGCGTAATAAATACTCGTTGCTTGCATTTACAGCATCAGCTTTCATTATGGTAATTGTCTATTACTGCTTTAACGTCAAACCTTTTGGCGACTATACAGTTTTGCGCATGGATCTTTACCACCAGTACGGTCCGCTTTTTGCAGAATTTTACGACAGGATAACTTCAGGAGAAAGCCTGTTATATTCCTGGAACTCAGGTTTAGGCTCGAGTTTTCTCGGTAATTTCAGCAACTATTTAGCAAGCCCGTTAGCTATCATTATGCTCATTGCAGGCCATGAAAATATGCCCGAGGCAATTGCGGCTATGGTTCTGCTCAAATCAGCTTTTGCCAGCGGTTTTTTTTCATATTATCTCAGAAAATCAACAGGCACTGACGGATTCAGCATTTCTGCCTTCGGTGTACTTTACTCATTCTGCGGATTTTTCATTGCCTACTACTGGAATATTATGTGGATTGATGCAATGGCACTTTTTCCGCTTGTTATGCTTGGCATTGAGCAAATAGTAAAGCACGGCAGATTCAAAATGTATCTTTTCTCATTGGCTGCCGTTATGATAAGCAACTACTATATGGCATACATTATCTGCATTTTCTCGGTCATATATTTCCTTGCTTCTTACTTTAGCAATTACTCATTCACCGAAAAATTCAATGTAACAAATTATGTTGACGAAAACGGTAACGACATCAAAGTTAAAAAAGAAAAAATCGGTTTAATCAAGACTCTTAAGAATTCCAGATTTTTCAACACAGGGCTCCGTTTTGCAACCGCTTCCGTAGCTGCCGCAGGAATAGCAGCTATACTCCTCATACCTCTTGCATTTATTCTTCGCAATTCTTCTGCAACTTCAGGCACATTCCCTCAAGAAGCATCAATGTACTTTAAAATTTTCGATTTCATCGCCAATCACCTTAATTCTGTCGATCCCACGATAAGAAGCAGCGGTGAAGATGTGCTTCCAAACGTTTACTGCGGCATCATTACAGCAATGCTCGCACCGCTTTATCTTTATTCAAAGCACTACACAAAGAAAGAAAAAGCTTGCTACGTATTCCTTTTGGGCTTGCTGTTTATCAGCTTTAATCTCAACATTCTCAACTACATCTGGCACGGTTTCCACTACCCGAACGATTTGCCCTACAGACTTTCATATATTTATTCATTCGTACTGCTGGTTATGGCATTTAAAGCGCTTATACACATCAGAGACTACACACCTAAAATGCTCCTGACTACCGGCATCAGCTCACTCATTTTTGTAATACTCATTCAGGAACTCGGCTCTAAGAATGTTTCTGAAGACACGATAATAATATCTGTCATCTTCATCATGTTCTACACTGTGGTTATGATTCTTATGAACAGCGGAAAATATCAAAGCAGTGCAATTGCTCTTTTATTATTCTGCTGTGTTGTATCAGAGGCCGCTATCGGCAACACGTCACATTATGTTATGCAGCAGCAGAAAAGCTATTATGTTGATGATTATGACAAATTCATCGCTGTCAAAAAAATGCTTGATGAACGCGAAAATGACAAATTTTACCGCATGGAACTGACTGACTTGAGAACAAGAATGGACCCGTCTTGGTATGACTACAACGGTGTTTCTATTTTTTCTTCAATGGCTTATGAATCAACCTCCAACCTCATTAATTACCTTGGTGTTGACGGTAACTTTATCAACAGCTATACGTATAACGGATTTCAGACCCCGGTTTTCAATATGATGACATCGCTCAAGTATGTTGTTGATAACACCGCATCAACACCCGCACCTTACAGCGAACTCTTTACAGAGGTATCGCAAATCAGCAAATTCAAAGCATACGAAAATAAGTACTGTCTGAACATTGGCTACTGTGTTGACAACGCAATCCTCGGTTGGGATTATTCAAACAACAATCCTTTTACGGTTCAGAATGATTATTTCGAAAGATCAACCGGAATTGCAGATGTATTTACAAGTGTACCCGTCCAATATGCAACATACCAGAATATTAATGATTTCACCTCCGGCTTTGAAGACGGTCAATTCACGTTTTTCCGCACTGTCGGAGGATCAGACGCCAGCTTCACACTTTGCTACGAAATTACCGAATCAAAAGATTACTATATCTTTTTAGAATCAAGCAATATTGAAGAAGTTTCAATATCATATGACAGTACGGTTTATGATCATAATTTTGATTCAGAGCATATAGTTCATATCGGATATATAGAAGCCGGCACAACTGTTTATGTTGATATCCCGATTTCATCCGGCGATTCAGGATATGTAGATGTTTATCTTAATGGTCTTGATCTTCAGAAATTCCAACAGGGATATAATATTCTAAAATCAAGTGAGCTTGAGATAGAATCGTTTACAGATACAAAAATCACCGGCACCGTTACAGCACAGGAGGAATGTGTATTTTACACATCTATCCCATATGATGACAGCTGGCAGATATACATCGACGGTGAGCGAGTATATGCAGAAGATCTGAAGGATGATGAAACCGACAGCATTTGGTCAAAACTCAAACTGACCGACAAGGAAACCGCAACACCTGACAAATATAAAATAGGTAACGGATTACTAGGATTTAAGATGAAGCCGGGCACACATAACATCGTGCTCAGATATCAGCCTAAAGGCCTTGTTGCAGGTTCAGTTATTACTGCCGTAACAATTGTCGCACTTATTCTTGTGCTTTTCGTTTTCCGCAAAAACAAGGTCGTCGCATGCATCCTTAACGGTTACTCTGACAAAACAAATATAACCGTTATTACCAAAGAATCGGAACTCGAAAGCACAGATCAAACCAAAGACAACAAGGAAAGTCAAGGAAATCAATAAAACTCACTTAACTGCAAAAAAGTATTAAAAAAATTCCCCATGGTAGAAATATAAACTACCATAGGGAATTTTTTATACTGTCCATATATGCTCAGGATAACTACAGTTCACTCTATCCTTATGCTATTAATTCTCTGTACTCATCTTCCGACACAAATGACACTGAGGATTTACCCCAAATGGCTATAAACTCATCTGTTTTTTCATGAGGACAATCAATGAGATAATATGAATTATATTTACCGGATATTGCACTGTAATCAAATGTATCAGAATAATCAATCGCAAGTTTAAAGCCTTTAGTTTTACTAAGGTCGAGCTCTTTAATAGGATTGTTGTAAATAGCAAGATTCTGGTAACTTTGCTCTGTCAAAACAAGAGAAGTTATGAAATTATTACTCAGATCAACATAAACGTTGTTTTTCTTGAAGTCAGGCAGCAAATCAACAGAGGTGATATTATTGTAAGAAACATCAAGATAATTTATATTATTGAGCTCCTGAATTCCGTCAAGTGATGTCAGGCTACAATGCGATGCCGACAAACTGTACAGTGATTTGCTGTTCTTCAAGAATGTAAAAGTAGTAAAGTTGCTGCAATTATTAACGGATAAAACCTGTAACCTGGTGAACTTCTCAAGTGCAGAGAATTCAACAGTTGCAGCACCATCCATACTAAGCTCAGCCAAGTTCGATGCTGAATTGATAAGGCAATCCAGATCGGAAAAACCATTATTTGTATATGCAACATTGTTTTTATCAACATTAATATAAACTTTTTTGAGTGAAGTTGCATTTGCAAGAGCACTTATGTTGTTGATTGCGTTACCGTTTGCTTCAATATCAGTAAGACCGGTCGCTGATTCAAGGCCTTCAAGAGTTGACAACTCGTTGTTATTAACATATATTTGTGTAAGCTTAAAACACTCAGATAACGGAACAAGCGATGATACTTTATTGGAATTAAAGCTGATAATTTGAAGGTCAGTACATTCGGAAAGCGCAGAAATATCGGTAACCTTATTAGAATCAAAATAAAGTGAAGCGAGTTTTGTCATCCCCTTGAGAAACGAAATATCACTAACGTTGCAACCGTTAAATGAAAGCGAAGTTAAACCGATTTTCGCACTGTGAAGAGGACTAAGATCGGTAATTTGAGTATTACCGTCCACATCGAGAGAAGAAAACCTGGCCGAAGAAAAATCAATACCGGCTATATGTGCATCCGTCAATCCGCAATCTTCAAGCTCTACAGTAGCTGTAACAGATGACAACCAGCTTAAATCCGTACTTGGTAAAGTGCATCTTTTAAGTTGAAGATAGCTGAGACTTTCAAGTTTACCTATTGTTTCAACGTCTTCCTGCGTCATTACGCAATCAAACAGATAAATAGAACTAACATCTTTTTCATATTTTTTGCCTGCTATTTCGACCCGGTTTAAGACAGTTGTCAAAATACTTATTACAAGCATCAGTACAAAAGCTCCTGCAGAAATACCGTAAATTAGTCCTTTTTTGCTTTTCTTTCTGGGAACTTCTTTTTCTTTTAATATTTCAGGGATATCAGGTATTATAAGTTTTGACAGCTTATCATCAGTCGATGTCGTATCAACACTGTCTGTTACTTTGCCTTCATCTTTTTCTTCGATAAGCACATCAGATTCCGAGGAAAATTTCTTGTCTTTATTATCCATTACTAATCGACTCCTGTTACGAATTAATTTATCGTTTAAGTAATTATAACACAGTCAGACACAGTTAGCAACGAGCTAACATAAATTTGATATTATCAGTTAATTATGATATAATCATCTAGCAATTAATATATGCTCAACAAGCAACAATTGATTTAATCCTGTTCAACTCACATAAACATAGACGGTATAGATATCTATCAAACATTAGGTGCAGGATATTTCACACACGTAAAAGAGCGCGGCGGAAGGCTGATTATCCTTGATGAAACAACCCGAAAAACATATTTACCGAGACAATAGAAATAGAAAGAATAACAACTGAAGATATATACTTTAATTGACACAGCTGTCTTAATTAAAGTATAATTTCAATCAAATAAAACTATAGGAGTATTATCATGAAAAAACCTACAATCCACTTTGGCGAATTCAGACAGTACGACAAGACATTTCTCACTTCCGAACACGGCATTGATTCTGAAAATGTAAAGGCCGTAGCTTTTGAAGGAGAAACACTCTACGTTGCTCAGCCGGATTATCTGATTGAGTATAAAGACGGAAAAACCAAGAAGACAAAAGCAAATATAAGCAATCTTTTCACTCGAAACAGCAAACTTTTCGCTAGCGTTGGCAACTCACTTGCTCAGCTTGAAAACGGTAAACTCAAAAAAATTGCTGATTTTGACTCCCCTGTTACTGATATTTCCGTTGCACTCGACGGCTCACTCTGGCTTATTACAACCACCGCTCTTTATCTGCAGGAAAACAGTGACTTCAAAAAAATCGTAAACATACCGGAAGATACAGTTTGCCTTGCAGCGCGTGACAACGTATCCAGATATGCAGAAACAGTATACATCGGCTGCCGCGAAGAAGGTCTGCTCTCAATGAAAGGCAAACGCCGCCATTGGGCTGAAATGACCCCGGATATGTCAGGCGTGCTCAGCAAAAAAATCAACTGCATCGCACTTGACGGGCTCGGTCACCTTTGGGTTGGTTCTGATGAAGGTCTCAACATTTATGACGGAAGAAACTACTGGTTCAACGGCAACGATTTTTACTCTGTCCCCGATGGCTCATTTAACGATATGTATTTCACGGCTGACGGCAAGAAATACTTTGCAACCAACACAGGTGTTATCACACTCATCGAGGGAAAAATTTCTTATTTCTCATACGGTGCATGGCTTATGCACCCCACAGTTACAAAAATTTCCGTATCCGACAACGGAACTATTGCCGCTGTAACACCGAGAGGCATAAGCCTTATTACCTCTAAGTTTATGACACTCGAAGAAAAAGCAGCTCACTATGACGAAATGGCTGTTAAATATTTCACAAGAAACGAAGGCTACCAGGTAACACGCGAGCTTCGCAAGTACGGTGACATTGAATCCGGTTGGCTTCCCAACTCAGATAACGACGGTCTGTTCACAGGACTTTACTGTGCTAGTCAATGCTTCCGCTATAGTGTAACAGGCAGCGATGAGGCAAAGAAAAATGCCCAAAGAGCCGTTGAGGCAATGATTAAACTCACCGAAATCACCGGCAAGCCGGGATTCACAGCAAGAGCCACAAGATATTCGCATGAAGAAAACTTCGGCACAGAGAACCGTGAGGAATGGCACATTTGCAAGGATAACCCTGAGTGTGAGTGGCTTGGTGAAACCTCTAGTGACGAAATGACCGGCCATTATTTTGCATACGGCATCTACTATGACCTTGTTGCCGATGAAGAGGAAAAGAAAAAGATAGCAAACACCGTAAAAACAATAACGGACCATATCATCGACAACAACTTTCATCTTACCGATATTGACGGTATTCCCACAACGTGGGCAAACTGGGAGCCCGACCTACTCAACAACGATGACAGATGGTACTATGAAAAAGGCACTAATTCTCTGGAAATCCTCTCATTCCTCAAAACTGCGTACCACGTAACGGGTGACGAAAAATACAACAGAGTATTTGATATGCTCATCAAAAAACACCACTATGCTATGAACTGTATGCAGTACAAGTGTGAAGATGCTCACATAGCACACATCGACGATCAGCTCGACTTTACAAACATATATCCCCTCATAGTTTATACCGATAATAACGCACACAAAGAGATATTCAAGATGGGCCTTACCCACCACTGGGAATATGAAAGAGTCGAACGCTCACCCTTCTTCAACATCGTTTACGGTGCTCTTACCGAAAACAGTTGCGATATCGAAAACGCTGTAAAATCACTTTCAGAAATGAACCTAGACCTTATAAGATGGCCGATTTTTAACAGCTACAGAAAAGATATCGTATGGGATACTGAGCAGGAAGCTATGGGAATACCTGCACAGTTGAAATATCCTGTTGAGTATTCATCCAGAGTGCTTGTACACTACGACGGCAACCCGTTTGTCTGCGATTCCGGCGCTGAAGAGTTTATCAACATCAACACAAAGGTTGTTAACCGCACATCGACCCTTCCCGGCACAGCCGGCGCAAACGGCAAGCGAGTTATGATGCCTTATATTTATCTCCTTCCCTACTGGATGGGCAGATATTACGGACTTATCGGTGACTGATAACTAAAGCAAACATAAGCAGCACTGTGCATTGATTAATGTACAGTGCTGCTTATCTATAAGAAGAAAACCGTCCAAACCTTTAGGTCTGAACGGTTTTCTTTGTTATGGTACGGATAATCATAACACAAGTAGTTCTCCGCAATACATATTCTAACTTTCGTACTCTAATATATTTCCTCAGATACGGAGGAATATAAAATGTCAAATATTATTGAAGATTTCTATTACGGCAACCTTGAGCCGCAAGAAGTCAATTCAGAATTAACATCAAAACTCAAGAAGAAACTGAACAACCTTGCCGAAAAAGAAGAGCAGCTTACTGCAAGATTGAGCGGTGAGGATAAAGAACTGTTCCAAAACTATGTCAGTGCTTATATTGAATTTTCAACTACAAGTAATGCTGACAGCTTTATATCAGGCTTCAGGCTTGGTGCTAAATTTACATACGACACATTTGTTACTGATTAAAAGGAGAATATAGTTATGAATAAATCATCATTTGA
>JAZNMK010000037.1:0-33369 GCA_045579585.1 Acutalibacteraceae bacterium | reverse complement strand
CCGAGGTCCATAACTTCCTGTGTATTTGTTTCAGCAAGCATTGCAAAACCTGTCTGACGGCAAGCGTAGACGTCGGAATGATCGCCGAAGATATTAAGAGCATGTGATGCTACGCAGCGAGCTGATACGTGGAAAACTGAGGGAAGCAGCTCACCTGCGATTTTGTACATATTGGGGATCATAAGAAGAAGACCCTGGGAAGCAGTGTAGGTAGTTGTGAGAGCACCTGCTGCAAGAGAACCGTGAACGGTACCTGCTGCACCTGCCTCAGACTGCATTTCTGCAACCTTAACTGTTGTTCCGAAGATGTTCTTTACACCCTGTGCTGACCACTGGTCAACATAGTCTGCCATGGGGCTGGAAGGTGTGATCGGGTAGATACCGGCAACTTCCGTAAACGCATAGGACACATATGCCGCAGCGTTGTTACCGTCCATGGTTTTCATTTTTCTGGCCATGTTTATTATTCCTCCTATATTTGAATAGCAATGCTGAAAATGCACCGTCAATATATTATCACTTTTAGCCGAAGATGTAAAGAGGATATTTAATGTAAATAATCAATAAAATGCTAACTTTTTGTACAATTTTACAAATAAGCACAATTTTTGTTTGTTACAGGCATAAACAAAAGAAAAGACAGCGCTCAAGCACTGTCTTAAAAATAAATATTCAGTTATCATCCTCATCTTCAACAGGTATGTGCACAACCGGCTCATCCTTGATTTCGGGAGCAAACTTGGCCTCAAACTTGAGCTGCTTTGCAAAAGCATCCTTAGCTATTTCGATGACAACCATCGGCACGAGACAGTGAATAAGATATAGCGGAGCAAAACTGTCGAAAATGGCACCTACACCGCTGAGGATGCCCTCGTCAAATGCATCAACCTGATTTATCGCAACGACAAGGAATCCGATGCAGAACGAAACAATGGATGCCATAATGCCGACTGCACTTGCAAGACGCATAAGCATAAAATCAAAATTGAGATACTGATACAGTATCAGGGGCAGTGTTGTAAGGCAGCCCATTGCAATAATTATGCACATATATATAACACGCATTGTACCGGATGCTTCAAGAAAAACAGACACGTAGTAGCCTTCGACAATAGAGTTGACAATCAGCGAAATCATCATACCCGCACCTGCCCGTCTGGCAAGAGCATAGTCGCCGCCGATTTCCATATACACGGAATTGCGCTGAGCAAAAAGACAAAGCTCAACCGTATAGAAAGCCGTCAGCAGCAAACGTGCCGCGAGCCTCGGATAATTCTGACAATGCGGTATATTGACAAGACTTATCAGAACATAAATGCCGGCAAGCACTGCTGCAATACGTATTACCGTAACACAACGTTTGCGAAACGCCTTGTTTTTAAACACAAATTCTTTTTCCAATTTATTCATCCTTGATTCACTGTATTTACTGAAATATATACATTTACTTATACAGTTTAATCCTTTTTGAAGGCTTTGTCAACCTATTTTAATTTTTACCAATTCATCATCGGCTATGAGTCGGCACTCGCCTTCTTTAAGCGAGCTGTCGAGGCTGAGACCGCCCATTGAAACACGGTGCAGCTTATTCACGTGCGAGCCACAGGCGGCTGCCATACGTTTTATCTGATGATACTTGCCTTCTCTGAGCTTTATTTCAACCGTATGGCCGTCATTCGAAAGAACAGTGATCTGTGCAGGCAGACATTCGTAACCGTCAGCAAGAGTAATGCCGTGTCTGAATTTTTCAAGCTCACGCTCTCCTATCGGCCTGTCCAACACTGCAATATATGTCTTTTCTATATGTTTTTTCGGTGAAAGAATATCATGAGCAAATGCGCCGTCATCAGTAATCAGCACAAATCCGGTGGTATCCTTATCAAGCCTGCCGGCAGGAAAAAGTCCGTCTCTTTTCAGCTCATCCGGCACAAGATCGACAACGGTTTTCTCCCCCGGAGAGCGGCTTGCGCTGACAACGCCCTCAGGCTTGTTGAGCATTATATAGATAAACTCACTGTAACCCAAGCTTTCACCGCAAACCTTTATTTCATCCTTTTCAGGCTCCACTTTAATACCGCAGTCATTAACAGTTTTGCCGTTTACGGACACCTCACCGCTACGAACAAGCCTGCGCACATCACTGCGGCTGTATTTACCCTGCGAAGCTATTATTTTGTCAATTCGCTGTTGTGCCATCAGGTGTTTTATTCTCCTTCTCCTTCGGATACAAGAAGCTGTGCATAAACCCGTTTGTTTCAAGCGAGCAAATGTCACCGCCTATAACCCTTCCATCCAGCACAAAAACATTTGCCTGCACAAGCGAAGACCCTTCGTATCCGGGATAATTTTTAATTTCGTATGTCCAACGTTTTGCACGTTTTCCGCAATAATCCGCAAGATCAAGACCGTGCTCCTGTTGCATGGAATTATACTTTTCATAGGCAGTATCGAACTCTGCCGGGATAATTATTTCACGCACTTCAACGGGGTCAGCCACTACATCCCAACCAAACTGCGATAAAAACGCAACACGCTGTGACGCATCAGCCGCACTGTAATCAATACCGCTCTTTGCAGAATTAACAGAAGCCTCAACGCTTCTGCCTGCAACATATACACCCGCCACTGCACAAACGACTATAAGCGTACCCAGAAGCGCCGCTTTAACGGAAGACGATTTTAACGAAATAACAAACATAAACCCACCTCATGCACTTATTTTCTGTATTCACTGAAATATATGCAGCGTAGGTGGGGTTTATTCTTTATTTACTTTTATACTCATCTATGAGGTACTCGTCACCTATAACGGTGCGAATATGATTATAAATAAAATCAAGGCTGATATCGGGGTTGCCGTGAGATGCTGCAAGTGACGACGTATAATCAGCAAGGCGATAAAGCTTTATGCCCGAGAAGCCCGTACCGTAATGAGTGATAACAATATCAAGCTGAGGCTTACTGACAGTAACATCGCCTGTTACGTGATTCTTTGTAAAGGTAAGGTTTGCCATACCGCCGATAAGCCGCTTCGCCCTATTCTGCGCCGAAACAAAGTTACCGAGCGAATAAAGCACAGGCACCTCCTTACCCTGCGGATTTGTAACATATCCTACGGGCTGCAGAGTGTGAGGATGAGTGCCGATGACAACATCTGCGCCCCACTCAACAACATTTGCGGCAAACTCACGCTGAACATCATTTTCATCGTCCGAATATTCAATACCGGCATGCATCGACACAACAACTACATCAGCAATCGCATCCGCATACTCAACCTGCATTTTTACATCGTCCAGTTCATCAAGATAGACTATATAATCGCTCTTTGATTCGGGTATTGTAATGCCGTTGGTATGCTCAGTATAAGAAAGAAAGGCAAAGCTGATATCGTTAACCGTAACGGTCTTGATCTTATTGTACTCATCTCTGCTGTGAAACGCACCCGCTGCCAGAAGTCCATCCGTTGAATTGATAAGATCCAGCGTTTCGATAAGGCCTGAGCTTTGCTTGTCGAGCATATGGTTGTTCGCAATTGTAAGCACATCGAAACCCAACTGCGAAAGCTGTGATGCCATAACCGTCGGCGTATTGAAGCAAGGATACGTTGAAACGTCAAAACTCTGCGCCATCATTGTCTCCTGGTTGATCACGGCAATATCAGCAGCTGAAATAAGACCTGCCATTTTTTCGTAAACAGGCATAAAGTTGTAGCTGCCGTCAGACGTTCTTGCCTGAGCCTGATTGTATATAGGTTCGTGAATCAGATTGTCACCTACAGCAATCATACTAACGCTTGTTTCAAGCGGGCCTTCCGGCACTGTATAATCGACAGTCTGAAATTCGATTGCATCATCGGATATACTCGGTCTTACAACAAAAACAGCAACGATTGCAGCGATAGCGACCGCTACCGCTGCAATCAAAGCAATAAACTGTGAATTTTTCAATAGTCTTCACCTACGGCAATAACGTTACTGCTGACCACGGTTACCGATAGCGTTATGTATGTTTTCCTTTGCCTGACGTACGTTTGAAAGGCTGTTAACAAGTGAACGTTCGGTCTGACCGATGATATTTTCGACGAAGTTAGCTGCGGATGAGCAGATATCGTTAGCCCACTTTGCAGCTGATTCCTTAGCTGCTGCTGCCTGCTGATTAGCTGTTTCAACCGTTTCGGCAGCTACATTGTTTGCGTTTGCAATGGTTGTGTCAGCCTGAGCCTGAGCTTTTCTGTACATATCCTCACAATAAGCCTTTGCACGCGCCACAACCTCGCTCTCCTCAACCATCTGCTGAGCCTTGGCGTCTGCCGTTGCAATTGTGATGCTTGCTCTTTCTTCAGCCTGAGCTACATTGTTGCGTGCAATCTCTTCAGAGGAGAGAATGTGCTCCTTGGCCTTTGCGTTTGCTTTATTGATGGTTTCCTGAGCACGCTCGGTTGCTCTGGCCAGAGTTTCCTCCGCCTTTGCGTTGGCATCATCAATAAGCTTGTTGTGGTCACGGACGATATTGCGTGCCTGACGGATTTCATCGGGCATATTCACGCGAATTTCATCAATGCAGTTACGAATACCGTCAACGTCTACGGTAACTCTTGAAGAAAGAACAACTTTCTGTCCGTTATCAAGAATTTCTTCAATCTTCTCAAGTAAATCTTCTACTCTCATATATTTACATCCTTTCTGAGTCTTTTTTGTATATCATCCAGAATTTCGACAGGAACAAACTCTGAAATATCCCCACCGAATTCACAGATTTGTTTGACAACGCTGGAAGAGAGGTACATATTTTCCGCACTTGCAGTGAGGAATACGGTTTCGACCTCGCTGTTGAGCTTTTTGTTGGCAAGCGCCTGCTGAAACTCCGCCTCAAAATCGGACACAGCACGCAAACCCTTGACGATAGCTACGGCGCCTTTCTCCCTTGCATAATCGGCAAGCAGACCGTAATAGTGGTCAACCTCAATACCGGGGATATCCGCCGTGACACGTCTGATAAGCTCAACCCTTTCGTCCGGCGTAAAAGCACTCGTTTTTTTGTGGTAGTTATACATTACGACAACTATAACCTTGTCGAACATCTTTGCAGCACGCCTGATTACGTCGAGATGACCGATGGTAACAGGGTCGAAACTGCCGGGACAGATTGCGATTTTCATAAAGGCTACCTCTATTATCTGTATACGGCAAGCTCTGTTTTACCGTATTTATAGCGTCTGAATAACGTAAGGCCGCCCGCCTGCTCGGGGATTTCCTCTTTTGCAGGAAACTCACAAACGATGAGCGAACCCTCAGCCATCTTACCGTCCAGCGAAGCAAGTGCCTTCTGCAAAAGGCCCGTACCGTAAGGCGGGTCAAGCAAGACAACGTCAAAAACCTCAGGAGACATACGCAGGAACGAAAAAGCATCCATCTGAGCAACAGCAGCAAAATCGGTAAGCTTTGTGTGCTCAAGATTCTGCTTGATTACTGCAACAGACTTTGAATCCGAATCGACAAAAGTGCATTTTGCCGCCCCCCTGCTCAGCGCCTCAATGCCGAGCTGACCGCAACCCGCAAAAAGATCTAACACCCTCCTGCCTTCAATATCGAACTGGATGATGCTGAACATCGCCTCTTTTACTTTGTCGGTTGTCGGGCGTACGATGTCGTTGCCCTCGAGCGTGGTAAGAACTCTGCCTCTGGCAGAACCTGTGATAACTCTCATAAAAAATCTCCGTAAAGTGCAAAACCGCACAATATGACATTATTCTCTGTATATTATCTTTAATTATCCGGAATTTGTCAAGTTATTAGAAGAAAAATGTGTGAACATACCGTTAATCTTCACTGTGAAAATGGTTATATACAGCTTGTGCCGAGCGTGAATCAACACCCTTTACGGCACAAATATCTTCTAACGAAGCCTCTTTTATGGCGGTAATTGATTTGAAATGCTTCATCAGCGCAGCTGCACGTTTATCACCCACACCATCAATCTGCGTGAGTGTGGTGGATATTCCGGCGCTTCGTCTTTTGCGGTGATACTCTATTGCAAAGCGGTGAACCTCTTCCTGTATCGTAGATACAAGCGTGAATGCACTGCGTTTGGAATTTATGGATATCTCTCCGCCCTCACCTGTTACGGCACGTGTTCTGTGGCCGGAATCCTTAACCATTCCGTAAAGCGGAACGTCAATCCCAAGCCTGAGCAGTACGGCTTTAACCGCGTTAACCTGCATCTGTGCGCCGTCGAGCAATATTAGGTCCGGCAACTTAGCAAAGCCTTCATCTCGCTTTTCACCATCGGGCTTTGAGTTTTCTTCAAGGTAATGCCTGAATCTTCGTTCAAGCACCTCCGCCATCGAAGCACAGTCATCCTGACCGACAAAACCTTTGATTTTGAATCGCTTATAGGCAGCCTTGTATGGCTGACCGTGTTTAAAAACAACCATACCCGCAACGTTTTCGGTGCCTGCGGTATGAGAAATATCGTAAGATTCGATATATTCCGGCGGTGAATCAAGACCGAGCAAACGCGCCAGCTCATCAAGGGCAGCCGTATCCTTACCCTTTCTGCCTAGACTCAGCGCCAGCTTTTCGTTCGCATTTGAGCGGCACATTTCAAGAAGCCTGAGCTGTCCGCCTCTTTGCGGCACCGCAAAGCTCACCTTCTTGCCAAGTTTTTCACTGAGCCACTGTGAAAGGAGCTCGGAATCCTGCGGCAGTGAATCAATCAAAATACGCGGCGGCACTCTCTCGCGCATTGAATAGTAGCTCATCAACAGCTCATAGCGCGCATAACCGTCATCCTCGGGAGCATCAAATATAAAGTGCTCTGTATCACAAAGTCTGCCGCCAAAGAAACGCAAAACAGCAAGACAGGCCTTATCCTGAGAATGTGCAAGGGCAAAAACGTCCTGCTCCGCCACATCGGCACTGACTACCTTCTGCTTTTCACCAAACTTCGTAATTGCCGTAATTCTGTCACGAAGCACTGCAGCTTTTTCAAAATCGAGGTTTTCTGCCGCCTGCTCCATCTCCGCCTGCATTTGCTTTATCATAACAGCCGAGCCGCCCTTAAGAAAATCCACAGCATGCTCAACACTGCGCTTATAATCCGCCTGCGAAATTTTGCCTGCACACGGTGCAGAGCACTGAGAGATATGATAATTCAGGCAGGGGCGCTGTCTATGCGCAACAGGAAAGGTTTTGTTGCACTGCGGCAAACGGAATATTTTCTGTGCTTGCTCAACTGTCTGGCGCACGGCAAAAGAGCTGGTGTACGGCCCGATATATTCGGATCCGTCATCAACCAGCTGCATTGCGGCATCTATTCGCGGCCAGGGACCTTTCGTAATTTTGACATAGTGATAACCCTTATCATCCTTGAGGAGGATATTGTACTTGGGACTGTGCTGCTTGATAAGGCTGCATTCCAGCACAAGCGCTTCGAACTCACTATCCGTAACAATATAGTCAAAATCCCGGACGTGCTCAACCATACGGATAACCTTTGCCGTATGGTTGTAGTGAGAGCCGAAATAGCTGCTCACCCTGTTTTTCAGAGCTTTTGCCTTGCCGACATAGATGATGCCGCCGCTCTTGTCCTTCATAAGATAAACTCCGGGTCTGAGCGGCAGGCTCATCGATTTTTTTCGCAGACGTTTTACTCTTTCCTGATCGTTTTCCATAAAATTCTCACTTTGTGAAGAATGTTAAAAATCCTTTATAAGCCATATAGAGGTCAATCTTTGAAACAACCTCGTAGGGTGCATGCATAGAAAGCACGGGAACGCCGACATCAACAACGTCGATATTGTGTGAAGCGACGTACTTTGCAACGGTTCCTCCGCCGCCTTCATCAACCTTACCGAGCTCGCCAACCTGCCATACTACGCCGTTTTCGTTGAACAGTTTACGTACTCTGCCCATAAACTCAGCACTTGCATCCGACGTACCGCCCTTGCCTCTGGAGCCTGTGTACTTTGTAACAACGATACCCCTGTTAGCAAATGCGGCATTTCTCTTTTCAAGCACACCTGCAAACGTGGGATCGAAAGCAGCGTTTACATCAGCGGAAAGACACTCGCTGTTGCTCATCGCAATACTGCCTACACCGCCCTGCATACGTGCAAGGTCGCTGATAAAATAAGCCATATATGCTGAGTTAAGGCCTGTGTTACCGTCTGAGCCTGTTTCCTCCTTGTCTGCAAGCACGGTAAGAATCGTATACTCGGGTGTGCCTGCATCAAGAATTGCCATAACGGAGGGATAAGCACAAACTCTGTCATCGTGACCGTATGCACCGATAAGGCTTCTGTCAAAGCCGATATCGTCAGCACCGAAGGCGGGAACAGCCTCAAGCTCCGCACTGAGGAAATCGGACTCGACAATTCCGTATTTCTCGTTAAGGATGCTCATAATGTTGAGCTTTACGCTTTCTGAGCCTTCATCATCCTTGAACGGACGGCTGCCGACAAGAATATTAAGCTCTTCACCCTTGATACCCTCTGCAAGCGAACGCTTCATCTGTTCAGCGGCAAGGTGGGGAAGAAGATCAGTTACAACAAACTTGGGGTCACCTGCATCTTCACCGATATTCACCTTTACACTTGTACCGTCTGCCTTAACAACAACACCGTGAAGTGCAAGGGGAATTGCGGTCCACTGATATTTCTTGATTCCGCCGTAATAATGAGTTTTGAAAAGAGCAAATTCGGCATCCTCGTAAAGCGGATTGGGTTTGAGATCGAGCCGCGGAGAATCGATATGAGCAGCAGCGATACGCACACCCTCTTCAACAGGTTTCTGACCGATAACTGCGAGGATAACAGCCTTACCTCTGTTGTTGTATATAACTTTATCGCCCGGCTTGTACTCATTTTTGCCGTCGAAAGCGACAAAACCGTTTGCGGTTGCAAGATCGCTGACGTACTCAACTACCTCACGCTCAACCTTGCAGGCTGACATAAACTTTTTGTAGCCCTCTGCAAAGCTGTCGGCAGCGGCAAGCTCTGCCTCATCCATTGTTTTGCATCCGTGTTTGGGATCGTAAAAGAGCTTTTCTCTGAGTTCTTCGTTTTTGCTCATTGTTTTTTCTCCTTGTATTTCTCAATTATTTTTTGAATTTCTGTTTCAATATTGTGTGGCGGAAAGTTTGCAATTATTACATCGGCATTCCGCTCATATTCACTGTCCGAAAGCTGTGCTTTTATTCTCTCTTCAGCCTTTTCGGCAGTTATTAAGTCACGTTTGATAACTCTTGCTTTTCTGATGTCTTCAGGGGCACTGACAACCGCTGTAAAGCTACATAGCTTGTCAATTTTACTTTCAAAAATAGCCGCTGCATCCAGCAGCACAGCCGTTTTGCCCTCGAGTGTAAAGTCTTTCACCTTTGCAAGTGCTTTTGAGGTGATAATCGGATGAGTTATGCTGTTGAGCAGCCCGGTTGCCTGCTCGGAGGCGAATGCACGGGAAGCAAGAAGAGCTCTGTCCAGGCTCATATCTTCGCGGATTATATCGTCACCGAAAGCCTGAGCAAGCTGACTGAGAACAGGTGAACCGTCTGCTGTAATTTCGCGCGCAATTCTGTCGCAGTCAATATGTGCAAAGCCGAATTTTTCGCAAAGCATTTTTGCAACGGTCGATTTACCGGATCCTGTTGCACCGGTAAGACCGATGAGCATTGCACCGTCAACGTCGAGCACCGTAAATGCCGCCGCACGCAACAAGCGATTGATTACGGCAAGGCCTACACCATCGGTATCGGGGCAACGCGCATAGGCTGTCTGCACACCCATTTCATCAAGCTTGCGCAAAGCATCAAAAATCAGATGAGCCTGGGCGCCGTTGTCGTGCTCTCTGCCGATTTCGATAAACGGAATATCGAGCTTATCGCCCTCGCCATCGAAGCAAAGCGCCGCGCAGTCTTTTTTACCCTTTACAAACCGTTTGTAATTATCAAAACTGCCCTTGATTATTATTACCCTTGCTTTGGGTGAATAATGCTTATATTTCATTCCCGGCGAAGCAGCCTTCTGACCCGGCTCAAGTTCAGCCAGCACTGCACTGTCAACCTCAACCTCACCAAGCACACTTTCGAGCTGTTCAAGCGAAACACCGCCCGGACGAAGAAGCCTGGGCTTTTTGCCGACAAGCGACACGACTGTTGACTCAACCCCCACATCGCACATACCGCCATCGACAATGGCATCCGCCCTGCCCCACATATCATCAACTACGTGCTGAGCCGTTGTCGGACTCGGACTGCCCGAAAGATTGGCTGACGGGGCGGCAAGCGGCACACCCGCAGCCGAGATTATATCACGCGCGGCAGGATGTGACGGCATACGCACAGCGACCGTATCAAGTCCGCAGCTCACCTCATCCGGTATGCGCTCACCCTTGGGCATTACTATTGAAAGCGGACCCGGCCAGAAATGTTCCGCCAATGCATACGCTGAAGCAGGAACATTCGACACAACCGAATCAAGCTGTGAAATATCGCTTATATGAACAATCAGCGGATTATCCTGAGGTCGTCCCTTGGCTTTGAAGATTTTTGCAACAGCATCACCGTCAAAAGCATTTGCGGCAAGACCGTAAACCGTTTCGGTAGGTATGCCGACAATTCCGCCCTCACGCAATATTGCACCTATTGCAAAGAGCGTATCCGAATCGGACGGTTCATATTTAAGCAGTTTAGTTTCAACCATTTTTCTACCTGATTTCAATTATTATTCCTGTGCACGAAGTTTTTCTGCAGTATCGGCAGTGATAAGAGCATCAATCAGCTCATCGAGGCTGCCGTTGAGAATAGCTTCGAGTTTATACAAAGTCAGACCGATTCTGTGGTCTGTCATTCTGCCCTGAGGATAGTTATAGGTACGGATTCTCTCACTTCTGTCACCTGTACCTACCTGCGAGCGTCGCTCGCCCGCAATTTCGCCGGCCTGCCTTTCACGCTCAGCCTCAAGGATTCGTGAACGAAGAATACGCATTGCCTTATCGCGGTTTTTATGCTGACTGCGTTCATCCTGACATTCAACAACAGTGCCCGTAGGCAGATGAGTTATGCGTATGGCAGACTCTGTTTTATTGATATGCTGCCCGCCCGCACCGCTCGAACGGAACGTATCAATCTGCAAATCTGCAGGGTTAATCTGCACGTCAACCTCTTCCGCTTCGGGAAGCACCGCAACGGTAACAGTTGAAGTGTGTATTCTGCCCTGGCTTTCGGTTTCGGGCACACGCTGCACACGGTGAACGCCGCTTTCAAACTTAAAACGCGAATAGGCACCCTCACCGCTTATCATAAAGCTGATTTCCTTGAAGCCGCCTACCTCCGTTTCATTTGCCGAAAGTATCTCACTGCCCCAGCCCATCGTCTGGGCATACATTGAATACATACGGTAGAGCGAATTTGCAAAAAGAGACGCCTCATCGCCGCCGGCACCGCCGCGGATTTCGACGATAACGTTTTTATCGTCATTCGGGTCACGCGGAAGGAGCAGAATTTTAAGCTCCTGCTGCGTCTGCTCAACAAGCGCCTTGGCTGCATCAAGTTCCTCGGCAGCCATATCTCTGAATTCCGACTCAAGCGAAGAATCATCAAGCATAAGCCTTGCATCAGCTGCATCAGCCAGCGCCTTTTTGTGCTCACGGAATTTTTCGACGACAGGAGTAAGATGCTTAATCTCCTGCATATATCTTTTGTAAAGCTCCATATCAGACACAACATCGGGCTGACAGAGTTTTTCGTTAATTTCTTCAAATCTTTGTTCGACCTGTTCAAGCTTGTCGAGCATAAACATACCACCTCTGTTTCAGGGTATTATAACATATAAATACAAAAATATCAATCACTGCGGTAATGAGAGCAAAGAAAATGCATATATATAAATCAACGCCAAAAACACAGCAAGGGAGGGAACGGCGAAAAAATTCTTTTTGCCGTGCATCAATGAAAAAATACAAACCAGAAGGAAAACTTATATCAACGCCCGAAAACCGTGCCGCACTGGAAGATATAGGCTCGATCATGCAGGCATATTCAAAGAAGACTCCGCTTGAAGCGAGAGTTATTCTATGCGATAACGACCATAATCTTCACCTGGACTTAGGTCCGATCAGGGGCATTATTCCGCGTAACGAGGGTGCAATAGGAATCGAAGAAGGAAGCGTACGGGATATTGCACTTATATCCCGTGTCAACAAGCCGGTTGTGTTCCGCATTACAGGTTTTGAGGATGACGGTTGCGGTGAACGCATTGCAATACTCAGCAGAAGAGCTGTGCAGCAGGACTGTTACAACGAATACATCTCAAAACTGTTACCGGGTGACGTTATTGACGCACGCATAACTCATATAGAGGGATTCGGTGCGTTTGCCGATATCGGTGCCGGACTTGTGGCGCTGATACCTATTGATGCCATATCTGTTTCACGGATTCCGCACCCGAATGTCAGATTCTCCACCGGTGACGACATAAAAGCGATTGTCAAGGACATTGCAGAGGACGGAAAGATTACGCTGTCGCACAAAGAACTGCTTGGCACATGGGAGCAAAACGCACAGAATTTCTGCGCAGGTCAGACTGTGCCGGGAATTATCCGTTCGGTTGAAAAGTACGGCATATTTGTCGAGCTTGCACCTAACCTTGCAGGGCTTGCAGAGCCTGTGCCCGACGTCCATCCGGGTCAGCACGCAACCGTTTACATCAAAAGCCTTATACCCGAAAGAATGAAGGTGAAACTGATTATCGTGGACGCATTCAGCGCCGATTATCCGCCCGACCAGCCGCAATATTACACAGACGCACAGCACATCAGCCGATGGGTTTACTCGCCCGAAAGCTGTTCAAGGCAGATTGAAAGCAGATTTTAAGCTAAAGACCTGTACCGACGGTACAGGTCTTTCATTCGTTATTCAACGTCAAGCACAGTATTCACGATATTAGAAGCCACCATCATAGCGGCAAGTGAGGTGAGCACAACAAGCTGTTCATCGCTGAAAAACTCTTTCATCTCCTCTATCTGTTCCTCAAACACCTCGTGAGGGTTATCGGCAATATTTCTGCCGAATGATACAAGCGCCTGCTCAATCGGAGTCATAATAAGCGTATTAAAGTCAACCCCTTGTTCATCAAGGAAGTTTTTAAATATTGCCGAGCAGACCATACAATCGTTTTCAAAAGAAATAGCATAGCAAAACAAATTCACGTCAAGTTCCGACAAAAAGGTTCTCGCCTCATCATAAAGCTTGTGAAAACCCAGAAGCGCATCGAACGCAACTGCATTGTGAAGAAGTGTCCTTTTCATATTATTGAGTTTCACCTTGTGTGAATACCCGTCGTTCGTTTCCTTTATTATTTCTTCGGCCTTTTCGATACCGATAGGTTCAATTCTTGCCATATTATCACCATCCGCAGACTTATTTTACCCGCTCGACAGCTTTTGTGCAACAGTTTTGTTGATTTTACTGCAAATATTTGGTATAATCGCGTTAAGTGTACAGTCACTACTATTATCAACGAAAGGTACTTTATCATATGAACAAGCTTCTTATTACAGGCGGTGCAGGCTTCATCGGCGGCAACTTTGTCTACTATATGCTTCGTAACTATCCTGATACTCAACTTGTCTGCCTTGACGCACTGACCTATGCGGGCGACCTCGAAACGCTGAAGGATGCTTTCAAATCAGATAAATTCACGTTTGTCAAAGGCGACATAACAGACCGTGCGTTTGTATATGATTTGTTCGAAAAAGAGAATTTTGACTGCGTTGTAAACTTTGCGGCAGAATCTCACGTTGACCGCTCAATTGAAGAACCTGAGGTTTTCTTGAAAACAAACATACTGGGCACACAGGTACTGCTTGATGCGTGCAACGAATACAGTGTGCCGCGATTCCACCAGGTTTCAACAGATGAGGTTTACGGTGATCTGCCACTCGACAGGCCCGACCTTATGTTTACGGAGCAGACACCGATTCACACATCATCCCCATACTCAGCAAGCAAGGCTTCAGCCGATCTGCTCGTACTCGCATACCACAGAACTTTCGGCACACCCGTCACAATATCACGTTGCTCCAACAACTACGGTCCGTATCAGTTCCCGGAAAAGCTGATTCCGCTTATGATTGCCAACGCAACACACGATAAGCCTCTGCCCGTTTACGGTGAAGGTCTCAATGTGCGTGACTGGCTCTATGTTGAAGACCACTGCCGCGCAATTGCGATGATACTCGACAAAGGCAAAATCGGAGAAGTATACAATATAGGCGGACACAACGAAAAGGCAAACATCGAAGTTGTCAAGACAATCATCTCAGCTCTCGGCAAAACAGAAGACCTGATAACCCACGTCAAGGACAGACCCGGCCATGACAGACGTTATGCCATTGACCCGACAAAAATCGCCAACGAGCTTGGTTGGTTGCCGCAAATAAAGTTTGATGACGGAATCAAAATGACAATACAGTGGTATATCGACAACAAGCAGTGGTGGGAAAACATACTCAGCGGCCGTTACCTCAAGTTTACTGCCGATGATTTTGTTTCATGAAATTTATAATTTTTATATAAGTAGAACATTTTTCACTGAGATTTTTTGGTAGATATTACATAGGGACAAATTTGTCCTTATATGATATAATTACTTTTGCGAAAATCCTACAACACAAATTAGGAGGAACAGAAAAATGCAGACAACAAAATCAGTTAAGCGTCTTTTCGCTGCAGTTCTCGCAGTAGTTATGATGCTTACAGCAATCCCCTTCTCCCTTGCAGCCGATGAAACTGCAAAAGAGACAATTTTCTTTGGCGGTCTCTCCTGGGACGTAGTCAAAACAGAAGACGACGGTGACCTCGTCATCATCACAACAGACATCGTTGCAAAAGCAAAGTTCAACACAAAGGCACCCATGGACTTTGCAACAAGCACACTCTACACAACACTCAACACAGACTTCTACAGTGCATTCTCAACTGCAGAGAAGGCAGCTATTACTCCCACAACAATCAAGTACGATTATTGGGATGCAACAGCAAATGCAAAGGTTACAGGCGCTACTCTTTCAGCCAACGTAGTTCTTCCCGATGCATCAATGACATCTGCACTCGGCGTTGCTTACTTTAATGGTACAGCTACACCCTACTTCCTTGCAAGCGCAAGAGCTAACAATAAGACAGATGCTGTTATCACTGCAATAAGCAAGACAGGTATCGTGTCCAACTCATCCGGTACATCAGCTACAGCGGCAGGTTACCGTGCAGTTGTCACACTCAAGGCAGGTAGCTTTGCTAAGTTCCCCGCTGTTGACGGTGTAAGCTTCACAGTTAACGACAAGGCTGTTACATACTACGCAACAACAGCTGCAACAGCATTCAAGGCTGTAGTTGACACAGATAACTACTCAGCAGACAATATGGTAGTAGCACTTGGCGGCGAAGCTCTCACAGCAGTTGACGGTGTTTACACAATCCCCGCAGGCTCAACAGCAGCTGTTACAGTTACAGGTATTGCAGCTCAGCCTGCTGACTTCACAGCATACAATGCAGCTGTTGCTCAGGCAGCAGAAGTTGACAGAGACCTCTGTGACACAACAGACCTTGATGCAGCACTTGCAATTGACGTAAGCGCTTGCACAAAGCTCGAGCAGGCTGACGTTGATGCAGCTGCAGCAGCTATCCTCGATGCGATCGCAAACCTCAAGTACAAGCCTGCTGACACAACAGCTTACCTTGAGGCTCTTAACGAGCTTAGAACAATTCTTGCTAATGAGCCGGTAGAAATCACACCCACATTTACAGCTTCTCTTTACAACCTCAATGCTGAGGCAAACGAAATCGGCGACAGCTTCAGCAACGTTATCCGTGTCTTGCTCAACACTTACGAGGATCGTACAAATACACCCGTAAGCGGTTACACAATCGACAAGCAGGCTGAGGTTGATGCTGCTACAGCAGAAATCGAAGACATTATCGCACGCGTTCCCCTTATGAGAGCAAGCACAGCTGATTGGTCAAAGGCTCTCTCTGAAATCAGAAACCTTTCTCCCAACAGATACTCAAACGCAACAGAGCTTATTGCTGAGGCTGAGGCTCTTGTAGCAGAGAATGATTACGTTGCTCTTAACCTTGATATCACACATCAGGAAGAGATTGACGCAGCAACAAAGCAGCTCAGGGAAATCATAAATAAAGCATCTTCTATCCCCACGAGTTTCTTGGAGCTCGACGAACTTCTTTTCATAGCAGACTCATACCTCGTTGAAAACTTCTATACTGAAGAAGAAATGCCCGGTGCTGGCGCAGCTTGGGAGGATTTCGTTAAGCAGCGTGATGCAGCACTTGCTCTTGACAGAACTCAGTTAACAACATATGCTGACCATCAGTCTACAATTGACCAGCACTCAGCTGCTCTCAAGAGAGCTATGGAAGTTCTCGATGAGTATGAGCGTCTTACTCCTTGGGAAGAGTTCTGGAAACCCGTTAAAGATTTCTTTAAAGAAGTTTCCGACTTCTTTGGTATGGTCGGCGGCATCCTCAAATTTGTCTTTGATATCATCAAGATGCTCATCACAGGCGAAATCGAATTCAACGTTGCTGTTTGGGATATCTTAGACCTTATCGGTGACGAAGATATTTCAGCAGCCATCGAGAAGATTATCCCCCGTCCCACTCCGACTGAATAATTGATTTAACCCCAATAAAAGGCGTGAGTTTTAAACTCACGCCTTTTGTGTTATCCTTATCCTACAACAAAAACCACACGGTTTATGAAACCGTGTGGTTTTTTCATACTGACCAAACGCTTTTAAACTTCACTTAAACTGCTCGCTGTTATTAAGAACAAGTGTACTGTAAAGGAACAACACGTCTGCATTTTCAAAATCTATAAAGTTACGCAAAACATAACTGTTTATATAACGTATATCAACAACCGTTATCTTGCTGTAGCCTGACGCAAGCAGTGGTGCAATACTGCTGCCGAATGAATCTCTGAAAACAACAAGCTCTTTTTCCGACGTAGCCTGAGGATTATCAATGCTCAGCAGTGAAATAGAACCCGAAAGATACATTTCATATGGGTCTTTGCCATTTGCTTTTTCCATATCATAAACCGGCATATCCTTTGAATGTTCAAAGTCATATACTTTGAGCGAATCTATATAACTGCCCGTAAAATACTGTAAAACTTCACCTTCGAGCGGTAAAGCAGACTGTCCGCAATACACGCCGTAAAAAGGCTTATCGAGGCTTTTTAGCAACAGATTATTGAAATCAGAGCCGGCCCCCATCGCATTAAGAAGCTTATCCGCGACAGGTATCAGATTCTCCTGCCTCCAGTGGGTATCGGTCTTATAGTAATCATCAAGACTCAGGTCGCCGAAAATATCTATATACTTATCTGCTTTAACCTGTGTGCAAAGCTGTGAAACGAGCGCACGGTAATCGAGCGAAAGCCGACCGCTTGTTTCGGACAGGAAGTAATTTTTATCGGGTATTATGCTCAGATAAATTTGGTTTGAGTCTGTGGTGTATTTATCAATTATTGTGTTAAATCGGTTTGCCGCGTTTTGTATCGAATCAGATTTCAGCGGATATTCAACCGCTGCCGCATAGCCGTCTTTGACGTATATATCATTGTTATCCTGTTTCATAAACAGCTTGGTTGAAACAAGCGCCTTAACTGTACGGAAACTGTCACGCAGCGGAAACTGGTCAAGCGTATACGACTCGAAATCACTCATAAATTTGCCCGACAAAACGTTTTGTATACTCACCTCAGGAAACTTAAGAAGCAAGCGTCTTTCGCTGTCAGAGAAATCAGCAGGCGGCTTTAAAATAAAGCCTGCACACAAACCGAATATCAAAACAATAAAAACTGCCGATACCGCAATATTTTTAAATTTCATTTTCAACTCCACTCCCCTTAAAATCTGAAATAAAGGAACGGATTGAATGAGCCGTCCACAAGATACGCAGTCATAACAATCAGCAAAGCGGCAATTGCAACAGGCTCGAGCGTTTTTATTACCTTACCTGTGTTTTTGCCGTTTTCAAGCTTAAGCGCAAGATTCTTCACTATCGGGGTTGAACCAACCATTGCAAGAATAATCACAACTGCATAGCTCTTAAGATAGTAAAGCATTTCGCTGTTTGCAAACGGAACACCGCCTGCACCGAACATACCGCCGATATACACCAAAGCCTCAGCCATATCGGTTGCGTTGAATATTACAAAGCTGATAAGAACGGCAAGTGCAATATAAATGCGCTTTATAACCTTACTCTTACTAAGCAGCTTGAGCAGAAACAGCTTTTCAATTACGAGCAGAACGGCAAAGAAAAGTCCCCAGACAACAAAATTCCAGGCCGCACCGTGCCAGAAGCCCGTAAGGAGCCAAACCACAAGAATATTGAAAAACCATCGCGACTTTGATACTCTGTTGCCGCCCATAGGAATATATACATAATCTCTGAACCACGAGCCCAGCGACATATGCCATCTGCGCCAGAATTCGGTAACGCTTGAAGAAATGAAAGGATAGTTAAAATTCTCCAGGAAATCGAACCCGAACATCTTGCCAATGCCTATTGCCATATCACTATAACCGGAGAAATCGAAGTAAATATGCAGAGAAAAAGCAACCGCATACAGCCAGTAGTAAAGCACCGCTTTTTCGTCAGTAGCGCGGAACGTATCGCAAAGCTCGCCGAGCGTATTTGCAATCAAAATCTTTTTTGCAAGGCCTACAACAAACCTGCGCACACCCAGAGCAAACTTTTCCACGCTGTGAGTTCTGCTTACAAGCTGTTTTTCTATATCGGAGTAGCGCACAATCGGACCTGCAATAAGCTGCGGGAACATAGTCACGTACGCTGCAAGATTTATCGGATTTTTCTGTGCCGGCACGTCACCGCGGTAAACGTCAACCGTATAACTGAGAATCTGGAAAGTGTAAAAGCTGATGCCAATCGGCAGAGCTATACGCAGAAGCGGCAAAGAAAGACCTGTTGCGGCATTGAAGTTTTCAATAAAGAAATCCGCATACTTAAAATAGCCTAACGAAGCCAGACAAGCCGCAACCGATAAAACAACAAAAAACTTTGATAACACCTTGCCTTTGAATTTTTCGACCAGCAAACCTGCACCGTAGTTAAAAAGAATGGTCGCCGCCATAAGAACAACATATTTCGGCTCTCCCCAGGCGTAGAAAAAAAAGCTGACGAGCATCAACACCGTGTTTTTCAAACGCTTCGGGACAGCAAAATATAAAAGAAGCACACACGGCAGGAAGAAATACAAAAACGGTATGCTGGAAAACAACATAATATAACTTCCTTTCGTGTGTGCAATTGTTAAAATTATCTGAAGATGTTGATAAGATTATGCAATGGGTTTCTCAACAAGAACCTGTGCAGAAGCAAATTCCGCGACAAGCTTTGTCTTAAAGTTTGTAACGATATCGTTTGCACCAAATGCTGTTACAACGTAACCGTCAACAGAAATAATAAGGAGTGTTTCGGGGATGCCGCACATCCAATGTCTTGTTGCAAGGTGTGACTCGATTGCAGAAGCAAAAGCCGAAGCATCTGTGCCTGCTACAAGGTGGTAAGCTGCGCCTGTGAATGTATTTGCATTCATAGCATGTACAAGTGAAGCAGCATCGTCGATCTGTGCTGCATTTGCCTGAGGCAGGCCGAGCGAGCCGTCAAGATCCTCAACCATTGTGATATCGAACTTGCCTGCTGCACCGTCAACAGGGTTTGAGAAGTGGCCGCCCATTGCGAAGAACTTCTCATCCTCTGCAAACTTTGCCCACACCTTGTTGAGAAGGCCGGCTGCATCTGCCGCAGCATCGGAAGCACCGGAAGCTGTTGTTGCCTCATCAGCAGGAGCTGTTGTTGATTCATCTGCAGGTACGGTTGTTTCGTTTGTTGCTGTGTTGTCGCCGCAAGCCGCAAAGCTGAGAAGCATTACGCCTGCAAGAATAAGTGCTAAAAGTTTTTTCACGGTTTTTCTCCTTTATAATAAATTTAATCGTGCGCTTACATTATTTTTCCGAGGCATCAACATTAGACACCTCGGAAATCTTTAGTGTTTTTACACCTGAAATCAGAACTCGATAAGGCTTGCGATATATGCTTCAAGCTCATCAATCTTAATTCTCTTCTGCTCCATTGAGTCACGGTCACGTACTGTTACACAGCCGTCCTCAAGTGAGTCAAAGTCGTATGTGATACATACCGGAGTACCGATTTCATCCTCTCTGCGGTAGCGTTTGCCGATTGAGCCTGTTTCATCAAAATCGACCATAAACTTCTTCTGAAGCTTTTCGTAAACCTTAAGAGCCTCACCGGAGAGCTTCTTTGAAAGAGGAAGAACCGCAGCCTTGAAAGGAGCGATTGCAGGACTGAGGTGAAGTACGACTCTTGTGTCGTTCTTTTCAGCATCAATAACCTCTTCGTGGTATGCCTCACAAAGAAGAGCGAGAACTGTTCTGTCAAGACCGTAAGTGGATTCAATGATGAAAGGAATAAACTTTTCGTTTGTTTCGGGATCAAGGTAATCCATCTTCTGACCGCTGTATTCCTGGTGTCTTGTGAGGTCAAAGTTTGTTCTGTTGTGTGTACCGTTAACCTCACCCCAACCGAACGGGAAGAGGAACTCGATATCGCAAGCAGCTTTTGCATAGTGAGCGAGCTTTTCGTGATCGTGGAAGCGGAGATTTTCTGCAGCAATGCCAAGATCCTTATAGAACTGAAGACCGTACTCCTTGAAGTAATCGTAAAGGTCGCTGTCTGTGCCTTCTTTGCAGAAGGTCTGGAACTCCATCTGCTCAAACTCAATTGTTCTGAAAGTAAAGTTGCCGGGTGTAATCTCGTTTCTGAAAGCTTTACCTATCTGACCGATGCTGAATGGAAGCTTTGCTCTCATTGTTCGCTGAACGTTGAGGTAATTAACATACTCACCCTGAGCGTTTTCAGGACGAAGATAGATGACATTTTTACTGTCGTTTGTAACGCCTCTGAAGGTCTGGAACATCAGATTGAACTCTCTGATGCCTGTAAAATCGTGCTTACCGCAGTGAGGACAGGGAATTGAGTTTGCCTTGATATATTCAAACATCTCTTCCTTTGTCATACCGTCTGCGTGTGCATCAGGATTAAAATCATCAATAAGGTTATCTGCTCTGTGGCGTTTTTTACATTCTTTACAGTCAAGAAGCGGATCAGAAAAGCTTGCAACGTGGCCGCTTGCCTCCCACACTCTGGGATGCATAAGGATATCCGCATCAACCTCGTAGCTGTTTTTACGCTCCTGAATAAATCTCTTTCTCCAGGCATCTTTAACATTGTTTTTCATTCTTGCACCAAGCGGGCCGTAGTCCCAAGTGTTTGCAAGACCGCCGTATATTTCACTGCCTGCAAAAATGAAGCCTCTGCCCTTGCAAAGAGCAACAATTTTTTCCATTGTTTTTTCTGTGTTAAGCATTTTGCAAAATTCCTTTCACAAATCAAAATTCAATCTATGATATCACAAAAAGCACGAAGTTGCAATAGTTTATACGTTTTATATTACCTTAAATTCGGCAATGACCGGCAGATGATCCGACACGACATCCTTTACGGTTTTAACCGAAGTACATTCAAGGCCGCGATAAAAGATATAGTCAATCTTTTTGAACGGTTTATCCGACGGGAAAGTGCACTCCCCCGTTCTGTCAGTATCTGTCATACGCTCAAAAATCGGCTTGAGCTCGTCACCGTCCGGTGTTACGTTGAAATCGCCCATCAGCACGGCAGGCATATCGGTTTCATCAAGCAGCGAACAAACCGTTTTAACGGCATTGATACGCTCCGCAAGAATCAAACCCATATGAGTTATAAGGAACATTACATCCTTGCCGTCAAACTCAATAATCGCTTTAATTACACAGCGTGTTTCGTAGTAACCGTCTTCATCTTTGGGCGGATCGGGAACTATGAACGTTTCAACAGATTTGAACGGAAGCTGACTGAGCACAGCATTGCCGAACGGATTGCCGTAATCGAGCATAACCGCCTTGCCAAAGTAACCGTTCCAGCCAAGTCCATCAGCCAGAATCTTTGTCTGATCCTTGTACACCGGTATCCATCCCTTGCCCCTGACCTCATTGAGGCCGCATACATCGGGAGAATACTTCCTGATTGCACTTACAAACAAATCGTAGTCAATTACACGGCGCTTATAATCAAGTGCGTGCTGAATGTTAAATGTCATTATTTTCATAGCTAATATCTCCTTGATTTTTACGGTGCCTGCCATAAAATACGGAAAGCTTTTTCTGTATCGCTCTGAGACATACGCGCAAAGTTATCAATTACACGGATACCCATATCGTGTGCCCTTGCACGGAAATACCTGCCTTTTGCATTATCATCTACCGGCTGAGAAACAACAAGCACTTTACGTGCATATTTGCCGCCAAAGCGCTCGGCAACAACCGAAAGCTTATACAGCTCATTAACATTAAAACTGCCGTTTTTGCACGAAATAAAGACAGGTGTAAGACCTTTCATCGCCAAAACGTCAATCTCATTTGCTACATCGGGTGAATACTCAGGCTCAATAACACTGTCCCAATCAATGCAGACACCGGTTAAAACGTCGGTGTAAATCCTCTTGCCCTTTTTATCTGTAGCTTTCAGTACGTTGACTGTGACCGCAAGCTCAAGTATAGCACCTGCTGTGGTAAGGCAACGCCTGATGCGACTGTTTTTAAACTGAAACGAAATACTGACATCATCTATACTGAGATTTTTTATAATACCGTATTCTTCCAGTAAGCTGAGCAGTTTTGAAAAAGCATTCACATACTCGCTGCTCTTTTTCATAACGGTAGTTATAAGCTCCATACTTGCCGCAAAATTCAGACGTTTTTCATTCCCGGATTCTGCACAAAGCCTTGAAAGACAACCGATCTGATTGTTCCACCGCCCCGGACTTTGGGCACACAGCGACCACATCAACTCTACATCTTTAATAAATTCATCGTCTAATTCCCAGTTGTAGGTGCCGCCGTTACCGTTGCAGTAAACTACACTACCGCCGTATATGCGTATGTTTTCTTCAACACTCAGTTCAAAATCCGAAGTGCTGCAAACCTTACCGTCAGCATCACAGTCGACAATTGAATTTGTGTGTATATTGAAGCGGTGAAGCTGCATTCTGTCGGAATATTTATCAAAAACAATGCCGACAGCTGTAAGAAAAAGATCCTCGCCACCTTCAAGGTCAAACACACAGCCCGGCTCTGTTTCGACAATTTCGGTGATCACTTCAACATTATGCATAAGGTTGTTGCGGCTCGCCTTTCGGTACTCAAAAATAACGTTGAGCCTACGCTCACGGGCAAGCTGAGAATATATTTCTATGGATTTTATCATCCTTTTCTCGTTGTCGCCCACAAGTATAACCTTATCCGGTGCACAAAGAAGCGCACTTGCTATGTTCTCCACCGAGCAGTTATCGAAGAATTCAACAACCGTCATCCGCTCACCCCCTTGTTCATACTTGAATTTTATCAAACAAAACGCGACTTTGCAATATAAATATTCGTTTATGCACTTAAACGGAATTTTTTTAAAAAAACATTGACATTCAAAACGATATTTGATATAATTCAAAAGCTGTTGATTTTACAGCCATTTGGGCCATTAGCTCAGTTGGTTAGAGCAACCGGCTCATAACCGGTCGGTCCGGGGTTCGAGTCCCTGATGGCCCACCATATTAATATAGGGGTATAGCTCAGTTGGTAGAGCAGCGGTCTCCAAAACCGCGTGCCGAGGGTTCAAGTCCTTCTGCCCCTCCCACAAAAAAGTCCGGAAAGCCTTGATACATAAGGGTTTGCGGGCTTTTTCTTTGTTGAAATTTATTTTTCCAAATTCGCACTTTACCGTAAAATATCGTACATTTTCGAGCACTATATGTCCCCCGATATGTCCCCCGCAGAAAACCGTTATCCCTTATGTGTCAACGGATTTTATACATTACAGTGTATAAAAAACCATAATTTCGGGGGACAATTTTTACCGCGTGCCGTATTTTAAAACAAAAAAACAGAGCAGAAAGATGGTTGAATCTTTCTGCTCATAATTTTATTCTTCACTGTATTCGTGCGGTCTTTCTTTATACTCTTTTACCTTATAATCACCGATGGTATCGTATTTATTATGCTTAACGGGTTCGTTTGTGAGCATATCTTCTGTATCTTTGTGCAGTATTGCATCAAAAAAGATCCTTTCAAGATATTCATACTTTGAGTAAATACCTTGTGAACACCACACCAATGCATTGCGAACATAGTTGGAATTTGTTTTAAAAAGCTCATGCTCAACATCAAAACCGAGAGAGTTGGCAAGCAGCACGGCAAAAACAATTACGCTTCTTGTATTGCCTTCTCTGAAGGGGTGTATTTGCCATATCTTTGCAATAATTCTTACTAACCGAAAAACAACATCATCATCGTTATCTCCGGTTCTTTTCAGCTTTTTAATTTCTTTCATTGTTGAGTTTAATTCTTTTTTTATTTCTTTAGGGTAAGCGTATCTTACAGTATCTCCGCCAAGAACATCTTCAGGCTTTGTCATTTGGATTGTTCTGAATTCTCCCGCCCAAGCATAGATTTGTCCGAATATTTTTCTGTGAATATCCTGCAAGGTTTCGGTGTCGAATTTATCGTATTTCAGATTATATACCCCAACCATTGCAATGTTTGTTATATCAGCCTCGGCTTTCCTTAATAATTCAGAGTCCTTAATGTCTGCAAGATTTATCAGAGTCTTTATATCGTCATATAAATAAGGGTCTCGCATCTCTTATACCTCCACGGGAAAGCCGTATCTCTTTAATGTGCTTTCAAAAACCGAAATGAATGTTGCTTTACCCGATAACCAATTGTCGAGTTCTTCTTTCGCTGTTTTGCTGACGGGTACACCTTCAATCGAAGTCATTGCATCAGCAAAGGTTACGCATCTGGTTTTTGTTAAATAGGCTATTTCGTCCATACCTGCGCTCAGCTCTAACATATCAAGCTTTCTGATAAATGATGAATCTAAAAGTTTAATAGCTTCTCTGATTTCTGAAAGACGCTTTTCAACATCACTTAACTCAGACTCATATTTTTTACGAAGCTTTAACTCTCTGTCAATCGAATCAACGCTTTCAGTTTTAATGTAAACACTTGTTATCTTGCCACGGACTCTGCATTGAAGATAACAGTATTCGTTTCCGTTGATATTTTTCTTTGAAATATATCCATTGGGTAACACAGAGAGTTCATTGATAAAAAAGACTTTTTTAGCTAAAAGGTTTTTATATTCCGTTGTAATTGTTTTTAACATAAATACACCTCCGTATATCCTATGTGTATTATAGCACATTATAACCTACAAATCAAGAAAATATTATATTTGTAGGTTAATTATTTATATCCTTTAAAACCCATTATGTCTGTTGATACTTTTTATTTAGTATGATAAAATAACCGTAAGAGAGGGAGTGATGAAATGAACAAGAAATCATTTGAAATCTTAAGTGCCGATACAGTTGTGGCTGTGTGGAATGACGGGCAGCTTACAGTTGTTAACGACGCTTTACTTCCTTTATATTTAAAACATATCAGCGATGCCGAAAAGTGGCTTGCAAGCAGAGCTGCTGACAGAAAAAGAGTTAATATACGTCTTCTCAAGAAAGCACTCAGACTTGCCGAAAAAGACGATGTTTCAACAGTTGTTCACGTAAACGGTGCAACAATTACCGATAATTACTGGGTACGCCCCGTCAATTCGGAGCTTACCTATGCTGATGTTAAATTTGATAACGACTATTTCTCTAACCTTGCTCTTAAGGGTACTTACGACAGCTTTAACAGAGCCGCTAACAGCAAGCACAGCAGAACACCTGAGCTTACTAATGTAGGTAGCTTTGAAAAATGCTGGAAGCTCCGTGACGGTAATTGGTGGATGTATAAAAAAGCTAATCATAACGAGCTGTTTTCCGAACTGTTTGTTTTTGAGCTTGGTAAAGCTCTCGGAATGAATATGGCTCATTATGAACGTGGTCAGGGTGTTATTAAATCTCTTGACTTTACAGAATCATCAAGCGTTAATTTCGAGCCTGCTTCAACATTTATGGGCGATAATGAAGATTATGAGGATGTTGTTTCCAAGCTTCAGAAGATTTGTCCCGAAGCAATTTCGGATTATGTCAGAATGATTTTCCTTGACACTATAGTCGCCAACCCCGACAGACACACAAACAATTTCGGCTTGCTCCGTGATATTCATACGGGTAAGCTTATCGGCTTTGCCCCTAATTTTGATAACAATATGGCTCTTATCGCCAGAGGCTATCCGAAGAAATCAACCTCAAAGGATTTGCTTATTCGGCTTTTCAATGAGCTTCTTGAAAATCACCCCGAATTTAAAGCTTATCTTCCCGAACTTGATGAATTAACAGTCAAAAAGATTCTTGATAAATTGAATATGAAGATAAAAAAGCAAGAAATAATTGATTTTGTAATTAACAGATATAATATGATTTCATCAAATTAATAATCAATTATTACAAACAAAAAAAGAGAGCAGAAAGACGGTTAAATCTTTCTGCTCTAAATTTTTATGAAATCAATGTTTCCTTTATGAATTTATCCTGAAGCATAGCGGCATTAGCCTTGGATTGTTCATCAACATGAGTGTAAATATTTGCTGTAACTCCGTACTCACTATGTCCCATAAGCTCCTGTGCTGTTTTAATATCTACACCTGACCATTGCAGCATTGAACAGTAGGTGTGACGAAGCTGATGTGCCGTAAATTCTTCAAACCGCTCATCTGCAAAGCAAAGCAAATCCTCGTCTCTGCCGTCAGCAGCCCTTAGTGCTTCCATATAGCTCTCAAAAAGGCGTTTCCAAGCTGTTTCCGTCATTCTTCCGCCGTAAACCTTCTGAACAATATAAGGACCCTTGGAGTGCTTTTTTGCTTCAAGAAGCAAATTGTAAAGAAAATCATTCATCGGGATTTTTCGCATACCTGCTTTTGTTTTGGTTTCCTTTAATTCAAACTGCTTGAAATCATAGGATTTGTTTACGTTTATAATTCTGTTTTTGAAGTCAATATCAAACCAAGTAAGTGCAGTTACTTCACCACGCCTGAGACCTGCAAGAAGCATTATACAGGCGGCAACTTTTGCTCTGTGTTCGGTAGTGAGAATTAACTGAATTGTATGTTTGTTTATTGCGGTTCTTGTTTGTGTTACAGCGTTTTTAGGTGGCTTCAAATCACTGCAAGGATTGCTGAAATTATATGCTCTTTCCTTTCGTGCAAATTCAAATACATTGGATAAAGCACGGATATATCGCTGTATGGTTTTCTTCGCCGTAGCCTTGCCTGTTGAAGGGTTACAGCGGTATAATTCATTGACTGCAGGCTGAATGTGAGAGGTAAGAACATCCTTAAGCTTTGTTTTTGCAAGCAGTCCGCCCTTGTAATCAACAAAATACTGCAACCTTGCTTTCAAGGTTTTATACTCGGATTCCTTGATATTTTCACAATCAACCTCGGTTGTCATATAATCAAGATAATGATTAATCCAACTGTAAAGGCTGTCATTGTTTTTCAGAACATCAAGACCGTCATCAATATCATTTCGGTATTCCCTTACTCTTTTCTCAAGTTCCTTTTCTGTTTGTGCCTTCAGTTTTTTATACCTTGGTTTTCCGTTAGCATCTGTACCGATATAAATTTTGGTGCAAAAGCTTCCTTTTTCTACATAAAACTTATTCATTATAATTCCTCCTTAAAAGTATTGAGGGATGCTTTCGCACCCCTCATGTCAATGTTACTGATTTATGTCATTATCATCAAATGTGCCAAGTCCCATTTTAAGAAAATCATCCTGACTGATACGCCATTCTCTGCCGATTTTGCGGGCCCTGATAATACCTTTCTGACAATACTTTTTAATGGTTTCGTAATTAAAGCCTGTAAGCCCTGCCACCATTTCAAGAGTAAGCATATAGGGTAACCCCTCAAGGCTTGAAATATAGTTTCTTTTAATTGCATTAATCTTCAATAAACTTCACCTCCTTACCTTGCATCTCTGTCTTTCTGACGCTGTAATACTCTGTAGTAATACGCACAGGACTTAATAACAAAATCTTCAAAATCCTTTTCTTTGATTTTCGGGGCAACCCTTTTCAAACGTTCCATCGGCATTTTGAAGAACTCCTGCTGATTGGGTTTATCACGGGACATAATTTCCGTGATAACACCTTCGTTCAGATTACCCGCCGAAGAAAGATTTTTTAGCTCAACCGCCTGAGAGTATGAGGGAGTAACCTCCATTTCATCATAAAAACGGTATATCGCACTTTGCTCCTCGGGTGTTAAATATGACAAGGCAACGGCAGGAGTAAATGCAATTCTTCCTTCGTCCACGAGCTTTAAGATTTCGGGAATAAGAAAGGTCAGACGGATATACCGCCTGACCTGCGTTTTACTGTCGTCCGATTCATTTGCAATAATCTCTGCCGATTCACACTTCCGACCAGCCTGGTCGGAGGTTAAATCTGAACGGAAACCTTGTCTTTTCATCGCATCGAGCTTCATTTTGTAACCGAAAGCCTTTTCACTCGGCAAAACCTTGTCACGCTGAAGGTTGGAGTCAACGTGCATAACAATAGCTTCTTCCCTTGTAAGGTCTTTGATGATCGCAGGGATAACATCAATTTTAAGCCTCCTGCAAGCCTCAACTCTGCGGTATCCGCTTATGATTTCAAACCTGCCGTCTCTTTCGCATACAACAATCGGTGAAATCACACCGCTTTCCGATATGCTTTCAAAAAGCTGTGCAAAGCCCTCATCTTCTCTGAACTCAAAGGGACTGTCCTCAAAGGAAACTAAATCCTTTATTTTTACTTCTTTAACTTTAATCATAAAATATACCTCCTAAAATTATCGTTCAATTTGTCTTTGACGTGTTTTGTGTGTGTTGGTTCGTATTGAGTCGTAAGCATAACGTTCATGCTCTTTTGAAAACTCGTTGATGTTGTCCATTTTTGCAACAACATCTTCGGCTCTGAATTTTACTCTGTTCAGAATTTTGAGATTCTTTCTTGAAATCCTCATAGCACCGGTGAGTGTTGAGATGTGGTTACGCAGTTCCTTTTGCTGATTTTCATCACCTGAACGCACAGCCTTCTTTAATTCGTTTCTCAAAATCTCTCTTGCTTCGTTCATTTCCTGCAATTCTTTTTCGGTGTTATTGATAAATGCTTCGAGGTCTTCATAGCTTTCAACATCGTTGTCACAAAGCAAATTCTGTTCCTCACAAAGCTGATGAAGTTTCAAAATTTCTTTTTCAAGATAACCCTCAACATTGTTGCAATGCGGATGCTTCTTAAAAATTAACAGCCCCTTACACAGACAAGTGTAGGAGCTGCTGATACCGCTTTTGTAATTGAATGGATTGCCGTCGAAGAACAAAGTTTTAAGTGTGATTGAATCGTGAACGACTCTTCTTGTCGAATGCCGCCTTCTGATAATTACATCTTCAATGTCCTTTACAGAGTAACCCTCACCGATGTCACAAAGCCAAACGGGGCTTTTGAATCTCTTGTGATATACCGTCGGCTCGGGTCGGTTGAAATCAAATTGATAGCCCATCTTTTCCATATTCCACACGAAAATTCTGAATGTGGAACTGCGTGAAAGACATATATCAATATGAAACTTCAACAGGTCGTACTGATGGCTTTCACCGTTTTTCTCGGCAAGGTACTGCACTCTTCTCGGTGCCTTGTGAGGTTTCTCAACGATTGATAAGCCGTGAGCAAGACAAAGCTCATCGGATACTTTTCGCATTTCGTTATAGCTCTGTTTGCAGGCGTTGAACTTTTTTCCGTCAACCATTGATACGCTGTTCACAACAAAATGATTATGAATGTGACCTCGGTCAAGATGAGTTGCCACGACAACCTCGTGTCGGTCTCCCCATAATTTTTCTGCGAGTTCTTTTCCGATTTCGTGAGCAAGCTCAGGCGTAACCTCACCCGGCTTAAAGCTTTGATAGCCGTGAAAAGCAACTATCCCGTCTTGCTTTCCGTAAATCTTTTTTGTTTCTGCCATCTGGTCACGGGCAAACTCAGGGTTGCAATTTATACCGCTTACGAAATATTGCATCTCGGTTTTTTCGCTTTCAACAGCGTAATCAATAACATCCTTAAGCGATTGCAGTTCATCGTTGCTGTAATAATCATTGAGCGTTTTATCGGGATTCATTGCGTAATCAACAACGCTTTTCAGCGTTCCTTTAATTGACCATATTTTAGTTACCGCCATAATTTTCTTTATCCTCTGAAGAAAACTGTGATGAGATTTTCTTTTCGGTTTCACGAAGAGAAAGAATCGCATTTCGTATTTCATTTGCGTTACTCCAACCCCTTGAGTTTGCAACCGCCGCAAGCTGATTCAAGCTGTTGCCTGCGGCACGCATCTCTCTTATCATAGTTACATAATCAACCGTAGGTGCTTCCTTAAGCACCTTGAAATTAATCAGCATCCGAATTACCTTCGACTTGGAAAAGCCTGATTTCTCACAAAGATAACACAGATGCTCATACTCCTTTTCGCTGAGATATGCTTTAACAAGCCTATCCTTTTTATTTTCCTTCACGGAATGTTTCACCTCCTTTTCTTTGACTTGTTTCGGGGCGGATGCACCCGAACGGATTTTGTGGTACCAAAATCCAATGCTCGCTAAACTTCGGACAGCAATATATTTTAGTATTCAATCGTCCTCGTTTAATAACTGACCGACAAATGAGCATTCTTAATTGTTGCTTTGGTTTTTCAGATTTTTCCGGTTTCGTTTACCGTTTTTGGAAAAGGCTTCCTTTGCTTCTTCGGTTTGAGGCTTGATGATTTTGAAAGTTATGTTTTCAAGCTTAACCGCCGCACGAAGAAATCCGGGCTGTTCATCATCGATGATATAAACTGCATCGGGTATTTCCTTATGAAGATCAAGAATCTTCTTGTTAAGGTCTTTCAAATAGCTCTCAACTTGAATTTCATCATCGTGTACCTCAAACCAAAAATGGTTTTCTTTTACCTTCGGCATTCTCCTTTCCTCCTTTCAAAAAATTTTTTAGTGTACCGTTTTAGGCGTATTTTTATCGGACTTAAGTCCGTGTTTTTGAGCATTTATCGAATGGAAATTTTCCAAACGATGATTTGTTCAATGAAACAAATCCTATCGGAAAAACGGAAAATCCGATAAAAAACGACCTGCCGAAACAGCAAGTCTAAGAATCAATTATTCGCTTCATAAGCGTTTTGTTTCCGGGCAGTACGGACTCAAGAAAGTATCTGCAAACAATGTGACTCGGTGTTATGAGCTGAGGACAGATGTGGGTTTCTCCGTCATCAAGCAGCAAACAGTTACTGTCATAACAGTTGCAGCATTGAGCCTTAATAAGGCTGACCACCTTATCAAACGACTGCGGGTTCAGTTTTAATTTCCGCATAGAGCGTGCCTCCTTTCTTTGGGACTTTGGTTATAAAAAAACACCCGTCAAAATCTGACGAGTGCATGTATGCGGTTGATTTATTCGGGACAGGTATGTTATAATCATCTCGACCAAATAAGAATTTGCGGAACAGATATAAGAGGAGAAACGTATGACACAAATCATTTCATTTTTGCTATCCGTTGTGTTTGCAATTGATATGTTTTTCGTTGGATTATTCCCTGAAAAACAACTTGTTATCACGCAAACGGAAACCGAAACCGAATACTATATAGACGGTGAAAGCGATTATTTACGTTTTGGAGTTGTTGGTGAAGATAATCTGTTTGAGCCTGACGATGAAATTAAGGTTGTTATTGAATGCCTTGATGAATCTCTTAACGGTACAAGAGCAAAAATCTCCGTTAAGAGTGAGCAGACAGGCTTTGATAAGCGAGGATATGTTAATTTAAATTTTGATGTGCCGTATAATTCCTTCACTTTTTCGTCCGATAAAAACGGCATTTTTACTGTTGCAATCAAGCTTCCTGATACAACAGTGTACAGTTTCAACATCGGTGTTCTTCCGAAAAATACACAGGCAAGTGATAGCTTTTATTACGGAATTCAGCCGTATATAACCCGTGCTTATACTTGGGGTCAGAGTTTTCAGATTCCGAACTATACTGCAGATGAATCAGTGGATAAAATCCTTGATGCAGCTGAATATCTCGGTGTAAATCTTGTTCGTGAGGACAGCGTCGGCTGGGGCGCAATGCAGAGCGAAGCTAACGGCGAAGTAAATTTCTCCGTGCAGGATTACCTTGTCGGTAAGGTCATCCAGCGCAATATGAAATTCAACTGGCTTCTCGGCTTCAACGCAGGAAAATGGTCTGCCGCAGATAAATATAAAGAAAATTACGATGAATCAATTGGCTGGACTTACCCTCCCGATGAAAATATTTGGTCTGGTTTTGCAGACAAGATTGCAGAACATTACGCAGACAATACCGACATTCTGTGGGAAATTTGGAACGAACCGAACTGGTATTTCTTCGCAGGCACTCCCGAAGAATATTTTTCGCTTCTTGAAAACACGGCATCAATTATCAAAGCCGAAAATCCATCAGCATATATTTATTCGGGCGGACTTGCAGTTGCAGAAAAAGAGAGCAACCTTGTTTTTTATCAGAAATCTGCAGAGTTGATAAATAAAAATCTGCTCGATAATTACGGTTATCACAACCACGACGGACTCGATAATTACTATAATTATATGGGCAAGATGTTATCGCTTACAAAATCTGCGGGACTTTCAAACGGCGGTTTCAACAGCGAAAGCGGTGTAGGCGGTACAGATGCGGCAACAATCGCATGTAAGGCACTTTACACCCGTTCAACAGGAGCAAGCGGATTTGTTTCGTTCGCATTCAGAAAAACTGTTACACCCGAAAACGATATCAACGATTTTGCTTTTTTCAATGAATATTTGCAGCCAGACGAAGCTGTAATTTCTTACGCAACTGTTATCCGTTTTCTCGGCAATGCGGATTTCGTTAAGAATATTTCAAGCGAAAAGAATCTCGTGATTGACGAATACAAGGCAAGCGGGAATAAAATTGAAGTATATTACAGCCTTGGTAATAAAACTAAAATCGCTGCACCCGAAGGTGATTACACCGCTTATGATATGTACGGCAATAAAATACAAATCGGCAGGAAGCTGACTGTCAGCAATACACCGATATATATTGTTTATTGATGTTAGAGCGATTTTTATGACAAATTCCAATTTATCTAACAGAATACTTTCAACTGCTCT
>JAZNMK010000036.1:0-18091 GCA_045579585.1 Acutalibacteraceae bacterium | reverse complement strand
CGTTTCCGAATTACTGTTTGAAGTACTTAACTTCGTAAAAGAATCTTCAAGGGTTTGTTCTTTATAAATCGTTGTTTAATTTTCAAGGTGCGTTCTTTTGTGTTGCGCTTTTTGCCGCAACGTTTATGAATTATATCACATCCGTTTGGGCTTGTCAACACTTTTTTTCAACTTTTTTTGAACTTTTTCAGTCCGCTGTTAAGTTGTCTGCACTCCTCAAGAGCGCTTTGCTATAATAACATAACGTTTGGTTATTGTCAACACCTTTTTACCAATTTTTTTGTTATTTTTACCAAATTATTAAAATTATCCATAAATTAAAACTTTAGCTAAAGAGACTTGTATATTTTTATGGTTTCTGTTATTATATATTAAGTTATTTAATTATATATCATTATAATCTAAGCTTGGAGATAACAAAATGCCTATTAAAATCGATGCTAATCTACCGGCTAAAAGCAGCCTTGAGGGCGAGAATATTTTTGTTATGACTAATGAGCGTGCGGTTACCCAGGATATCCGCCCGCTTAAGATACTTATACTCAACCTGATGCCAACAAAAATTGAAACCGAAACGCAGCTGCTCAGGCTTCTGAGCAACTCCCCTATTCAGGTTGAGATTGAGTTGCTTCAGACTGCCACGCATCAGTCTAAGCATACGTCCGCAGAGCATATGCTGGCGTTCTACAAAACCTTTGACGAAATTAAAGACAATAAATACGACGGTATGGTCGTTACAGGTGCTCCGGTTGAGAAGATGGAGTTTGAGGACGTCGACTATTGGGAAGAACTTTGCACGATATTCGATTGGGCCGATAAAAACGTATATTCTTCATTCCACATCTGTTGGGGTGCACAGGCAGGACTTTATCACAGATACGGTTTACAAAAGCATCCGCTGGACAAAAAGATGTTTGGTGTATTCAAGCACAGAGCGCTTGACCTCTACCACCCCTTGCTAAGAGGATTCGACGAAGAGTTTTATGTACCTCATTCACGTCACACAGAGGTCAGAATCGACGAAATTGCTCACATAAAGGATTTGCAGATACTTGCCTACTCCACAAAAGCAGGCGTGCATCTGCTCTCTGATATGCAGTGCCGCAACTTCTATGCCTGCGGTCATGCCGAATACGACCGCGATACACTTGCCAAAGAATATTTTCGCGATGTAAAAGCAGGACTTGAAATCGAAGTACCTGTCAACTACTTCCCGAACGATGACCCGGAGAAGGTACCCGTAATCAAATGGCGCGGTGCAGGTATGCTGCTTTTTTCCAACTGGCTCAACTATTTTGTCTACCAGCGCACACCATATGACTTATCTACAATGTGATAATACAATTAAACACCGATACTTTCTCGAAGAAAGCATCGGTGTTTTTTATTTGTTATTTGTCGGCAGGAGCAAGTCCTGACCTACATATGATGAACGAATTTAATGCGCTTTCTTTTTCTTGGAGCGGTCAACGGAAAAGTCGAGAGTTGTGGTGAGCTTGCGCTCTGTGCGTGACTCATCACGCTCAACCTTAGGTGCTGCACCGTTCTTTACACAATCGGCAGTAACGATTACCTTGGAAATTGTAGGCTCAGACGGAACCTTGAACATAATCGGGATAAGGGTCTGCTCCATAATGGAACGAAGACCGCGGGCACCAGTTTTCTTTTCAAGAGTTTTGTCTGCAATAGCCTCAAGTGCATCCTGCTCAAAGACGAGCTCAACATCATCCATACCGACAAGCTTAGTATACTGCTTGACAATGGAATTTTTGGGCTCGTTAAGAATCCTGACCAGAGCATCACGGTCAAGCTCATGAAGAGCAGTAAGAACCGGCATACGGCCAACAAGCTCGGGGATAAGGCCGAATTTAACAAGATCCTGATGAATTGCCTGACCCATAATGTAATCAGTCTCAAGCAGCTTCTTATCTCGGATTTCAGCCTCAAAACCAAGCGCAGAACCGCCTATACGCTTTTCGATAATCTTTTCCATACCGTCAAATGCACCGGCACAGATAAAAAGAATATTTTCGGTATTTATCTGAATAAACTCCTGCTGAGGATGCTTTCTGCCGCCACCCGGAGGAACGTTTGAAACAGTACCCTCTATGATTTTGAGCAGAGCCTGCTGAACTCCCTCACCGCTGACATCGCGAGTGATGGACGTACTCTCAGACTTGCGAGCAATCTTGTCGATTTCATCAACATAGATAATACCGCGCTCCGCACGCTCAATATCAAAATCCGCAGCCTGAATGAGGCGAAGCAGAATATTCTCAACATCCTCACCGACGTAGCCGGCTTCGGTAAGAGTTGTAGCATCAGCTATAGCAAAAGGAACATCAAGAGTTTTGGCAAGAGTCTGGGCAAGCATGGTTTTACCTACACCTGTAGGACCAAGCATAAGGATATTGCTCTTCTGAATCTCAGCATCGGTATCAGCACCGAAGAAGATACGTTTATAATGGTTATAAACAGCAACACTCAGTACAACTTTAGCCTCATCCTGACCGATGACGTATTCATCAAGCTTCTGCTTGAGTTCCATCGGTTTGGGAAGAGTAAAGTTATCTTTGCCTGAGGATTTTGCCTTTGGTGTCTCTATTTCCTCTTCTTCAATTATATTATGGCACAGTTCGACACACTCATTGCAGATAAAAACACCCGGGCCGGCAATCAACTTATCTACCTGGCTCTGTGGCTTATTGCAAAAAGAACAGCGAACAGGCTTTTCTCTCATATCGCCATCTCTGGACATTAAACTGTCTCCTTAATAGTTATCTCTTATAAAGAACTTTGTCAACAAGGCCGTATGCAGCGGCTTCCTCAGCACTCATCCAGTTGTTTCTGTCTGTATCAAGAGCGATTGTTTCAACTGACTTGCCGGTATTCTCCGCAAGGATTTTGTTGAGGTTATTCTTTATCTTGATAATGTGCTCAGCTTCAATCTGTATATCGGATGCCTGACCCTTCGTGCCGCCGAGGGGCTGATGAATCATAATCTCACTGTTGGGCAGAGCAAAACGCTTGCCCTTAGCACCCGAAGAAAGCAGGAATGCGCCCATACTTGCAGACATAACCATACAGATTGTTGAAACATCGCACTTGATATACTGCATAGTATCGTAAATAGCAAGACCTGCAGAAACAGAGCCGCCGGGGCTGTTGATGTAAAGGCTGATATCCTTCTCGCTGTCCTGTCCTTCAAGGAAAAGGAGCTGGGCAACAACAAGGCTTGCTGTTGCATCATTCACCTCATCAGAGAGAACAATGATTCTGTCGTTGAGAAGCCTTGAAAAAATATCAAACTGTCTTTCTCCTCTGCTTGTCTGTTCGACAACGTACGGTACTAAACTCATAATTACTTCTTCCTTCCTATATATTGCGTTATGACCGACAGACTTTCAATCTGACGAAGGTCTGCCGGTCGTAATTACTGAAAAATATTATAGACCACTAAGACCTGATTTTATTCAGCGTCTTCTGCCTTTTTTTCTGCAGCCTTCTTCTTGGGAGCAGCCTTCTTTTTGGGAGCGGGTTTCTCTTCCTTCTCGCCGTCTGCAGCCTTGGGAGCAGCCTTCTTCTTGGGAGCAGCCTTCTTCTTTGCAACCTTTGCGTTATCAATTACTACCTGCATTGCCTTCTGCACTGCAACGTCATCTCTGATACTCTCAACAGGAGCAATCTTCTTGACTGTTTCAAGGTCGATGCCGTATGTTGTAGCAATCTTGTCGTACTCTGCTTCAACATCCTCATCTGTAACCTCGAAGTTTTCAAGCTGTGCAATCTTCTCAAGAGCATAACGGAGCTTAAGCTGCTTGAATGCCTCATCACGGATCTGCTCATCAAGAACCTTCTCATCCATACCTGTATAGGTGAGGTACTGCTGATAGCTGATGCCCTGTGACTCGAAACGCTGAATAAAGCTGTCTTTATTCTGCTGGAATGCTTCGTCAACAAAGATTTCGGGAATATCAGCCTTGAGGTTTTCTACGAGAGCCTCGCGAAGTGCATTCTCGAATGCATCGTCAGCATTCTGCTGCTTGCGCTCTGCGATATCCTTCTTGATGCCGGCCTTAAGCTCATCGAGTGTGTCATACTCGCCGAGATCCTTAGCAAAATCATCATCAAGTTCAGGAAGCTCCTTAACGGAAATCTTGTGAAGCTTACACTTGAACACAGCCTCTTTGGAAGCAAGCTCGGGTGTGTATTCATCGGGGAACTTAACGTTTACATCAAACTCCTCATCGATTGCCTTACCGACAATCTGCTCTTCGAAGCCGGGAATAAATGAACCGGAGCCGAGAACAAGATCGTAACCCTCTGCCTTGCCGCCGTCAAAAGCAACACCGTCAACAAAGCCTTCGAAATCAATTGTAACTGTATCGCCGTCCTTTGCTGCTCTGTCATCAACGCTTACAAGTCTCGATGCCTGCTCGCGAAGGTGATCAAGCTCGTGGCTGACCTCGTCGTCAGAAACGTCAACAGCGGGCTTCTCTGCGCTCATACCCTTGTATTCACCAACATCTACATCAGGTTTTGTAGCAACCTTAACAGTCATTACAACACCGTCATCACCGATTTCGACAACATTTGCATCGTAAGGAACGGAGTCTGCCTTAACACCTGACTCTGCAACTGCTGATTCAACTGCTGCAGGATAAAGGTCGTTGAGAGCATCTTCATAGAAAACACCCTTGCCGTAAAGCTTCTCTATCATCTGCATAGGAACCTTACCCTTACGGAAACCGGGGACAGAGATATCCTTCTTCTGCTTGTTGTATACCTTAACTACAGCTGCCTTGAATGTTGCAGCATCAATTGTCAAGGTAATTTCATGTACGTTAGCTTCTACTTCTTTGACTGATTTAAAGCTCATTTTAAAATTCCTCCTATTTTTAGAACCAAGGTATTATACCATGTAAAACATAAAAAGGCTATAGTTTTACAGACAAATTTTTGAATTTTTTTAAAATTTTTCAATTAATTTCGGGCAAAAACCGAGGCTGTCACCGGAAATAAGCGAAAATCTGACATTTCTGTATTCGCCGCTGAAAGCGTTTTTGATTGAGGGACCGTGAAGATGTGCATAGTAACAACGCTCAACCCCGTGCTCAACCAACAGGTCAACTATCTCTTCGCACACTGCCCTGTTGCTGATTGGCGGATAGTGAAGGAATGCCACGGGTTCACCGCCGAGTTTTACTGCCTGCTGCAAGGAGAGCTTAAGCCTGCCGAGTTCTCTGTTCAGCGCCTTTTGTTCATCCTCAACATCAATATCGTAAAACCAACCTTTAGTGCCTGCAACACTGATATCACCGCACCTGACGGCATTGTTGAAGAGAAAATCGATTGAGCTGATGGAATTATCATCAAGCAGACGCTTCATCTTCGTCTTGGTCTCCCACCAGTAATCATGGTTGCCCTTCATCAGAAGCTTTTGGCCCGGCAGAGAATCAAGAAAGCGGAAATCGGGCAAAGCTTCGCCAAGCTTCATTCCCCAGGAAACGTCACCGCAAATAAGTACGGTATCGCCATCCCCCACTATCTTGCGCCAGTTTTCCTCCAGGCGCTTTTCGTAATCATTCCAACCATTGAAAACATCCATCGGTTTTTCTACGCCGAATGAAAGATGGGTGTCGCCGATTGCAAATAATGACATTGCGTTCAGCCTTTCGTTCAGAAATTAGTTGATACCGAGCATAGCAAAAACAGCCTTGCGCATATCACTCTTATCGATAACCTCGCTGAAGCGCACAGCCTTATTTTCGAGGCCTGTAAGCTGTACGGGACACTCAACGCCTGTTGCATCAGAAAGGGTTTTTGTCATCTCGTATTCCTCGCCCTTTACAAGTGAAGCATCAACAGCAGAAAGTACGCTGGCCGTAAACTTGAAGGGACTTGCCGTGGAAGCGATAACAGTAGGCTTGCTGTCACCCGTTGCTGCACGGTACTCATCATATACCTTGACAGCAACAGCGGTATGTGTATCGCAAAGATACTTCTTATCGCTGTAAACAGAGCCGATTGTTGCCTTTGTCTGAACATCGTCACAGCAACCTGCAGCAAAGAGTGACTGAATCTTGCCGAGGATATCGGAATCAACAGTATACTTGCCCGTCTTTGAAAGATCAGCCATATATCCCGCTACCTTCTTATCGTCGCCGCCACTGAGGATGTAGAGAAGTCTTTCAAGGTTGGAAGAAATAAGGATATCCATTGACGGGGAGATTGTTGCATAGAAGCTGCGGTTACGGTCGTAAGTGCCGGTTGAGAGGAAGTCCGTGAGAACGTTATTTGCGTTTGAAGCACAGATAAGCTTATCAATCGGCAATCCCATCTCTTTTGCATAGTAAGCAGCGAGAATATTGCCGAAGTTACCTGTGGGTACGCATACGTTGATCTTATCGCCAAGGGAAATTGCCCCCTGCTCAACCATATCGCAGTATGCGGAAACGTAGTAAACAATCTGCGGTGCAAGTCTGCCCCAGTTGATTGAGTTTGCAGATGAGAACTGCATACCGTTATCCTCAAGAAGCTTTGCTACGTCGGGATCGGTAAAGATTGCTTTTACACCGCTCTGCGCATCGTCAAAGTTGCCCCTGATTGCGCTGACACCAACATTATTACCCTCCTGAGTTATCATCTGAAGCTTCTGCATCGCAGAAACACCGTCAGAAGGATAGAAAACAAGAATTTTTGTATTGGGAACATCCTTGAAGCCCTCGAGTGCAGCCTTACCTGTATCGCCCGAAGTTGCAACAAGAATAACGATCTGCTTATCACCTACCGTTTTGCTTGCGGCACGTGTAAGAAGATGAGGAAGAATCTGCAGGGCCATATCCTTAAATGCGCAGGTAGGACCGTGCCAGAGCTCCTGAATATACGCAGAAGAATCAAGCTTGACAACGGGTGCAGTTTTGTCACTGCTGAACTTACCGCCGCCATATGCACCGCTTACGCAGTCAGCAACCTCCTGCTCGCTGAAATCGGAAAGGTACTTGGAAAGAACAGCTACTGCTCTGCCCTGATAATCCTTACCGACCAGCTCTTTAAGTTCGTCAGACGTGAGTGTGGGAATCTGTGTGGGAACAAAAAGTCCGCCATCCTTTGAGATACCGTTTGCAATAGCCTGTGCAGCCGTTACGCGAACGGAATTATCTCGTGTGCTTGTGTACATCAAATTAAAGACCACCTTTAAATTATTCTCCGAAAGCATTTTCAATATAATTAAAATCCTTAATCTCGTCACCGTCTGCAATTACCTCCGCAACATCAAATCGCGGTTGAAGCTCGCAAGGGTGAGACAAAAGATAATGTTGTGCCGTAGTTATTAACCTGCGCTGCTTTGCGATACCGACTGCACTTGCAGGCCTGTCGATAGAATCGGACGAACGTGTTTTAACCTCTATGAAGCATATAAAACCGTCTTTTGTCGCAATTATATCAACCTCGCCGAAGCGGCAGGAATAGTTGGTATCGATCACTTTATAGCGATGCCGCCTGAGCCATTTTGCAGTATAGCGTTCACCGATATCGCCCTTTACTCTTTTTAAATTCATAGTAGCTTTTTGAGGAAACTGCGTCTGTGCACGGGCGAGATGCCGTGCTTTTCAATCATTTCGTAATGAAGCGCCGTGCCGTAGCCCTTATGCTTTGCAAAAAGATATTCGGGATACTTCTCGTCAAGTTCAAGCATAAATCTGTCTCTTGTAACTTTAGCGATAATTGATGCAGCAGCAATGCTCATCGAAAGAGAATCGCCCTTGACCACCGTTTTACCCTCAATTTCGAGAGGAGGCATACGGTTGCCGTCGATAAGTGCAAAATCCGCCTTGACAGATAAGCCCTCAACAGCACGCCTCATCGCAAGATATGTAGCCTGCAGTATGTTTATTTCGTCAATCTCCTGCTCCGTAGCAACACCTACCGACCAGGCGACAGCACTTTCGATAACCTTATCGTATAACTGCTCGCGTTTTTTTTCGCTGAGTTTTTTCGAATCGTCAAGCCCATCGATAACAAGACCCTGCGGAAGGATGACAGCTGCTGCATATACGGGCCCTGCAAGAGGACCTCTGCCTGCTTCATCAACACCGCAAATATTCAGAAAACCGAGCGAGGAAGCCCCGGCTTCATATTCGTAATCAGGCATTCATCTCACGGCCTTTCAAGTGTAATTCTACCGAGTTTACCGCCACGGTATTCATCAAGCAGAGTGTTGGCAGCACGCTCCGTATCTATCTCACCGCCGCTGATGAGCATACCTCTTTTTCGTCCGATAAGTTCAAGAATCTCGTAATCCTCAAGACCTTCGATACTGCCGAGTTTATAGCGCTCAATGAGCATTGATGTATAATCTCTTGCGAGCACCTCAATCAGGCGGACTGCCATAATCTCAACATCGACAACCTCATCCTTGACAGAGCCGATAAAAGAAAGCCTGTCGCCTACCTTAGGATCATCGAACTTAGGCCAAAGGACACCGGGAGTATCGAGAAGCTCGATGCCGCCTCCAATATTAAACCACTGGTTATGCTTTGTAACTCCGGGTTTATCCGCCACCTTGGCACGGTTTGAGCCTGCCATACGGTTTATAAAAGAAGATTTGCCTGTATTCGGTATGCCGACAACCATAACGCGAAGCGGTTTGCCGACCATACCTTTCTCTTCGTTAGAGCGAATCTTGTCTGCAAGCACCTTTTGCACAAGCGGACGGTAATTCTGAAGCCCTTTGCCGCTGCGGCAATCAACCGCAATTGCATGGGCACCGTTTGAGTTGAAATAATTTATCCATTGCTGAGTTGCCTTTTCATCAGCAACATCACACTTGTTGAGTAAAACAATTCTGGGCTTTTTGCCCGTCATTTCATCAAGTTCCGGATTGCGGCTGCTCATAGGCACACGTGCATCGAGCAGTTCCGTTACGGCGTCAACCATTGAGAGGCTTTCTTTGATGAGCCTGCGGGTTTTTGCCATATGTCCCGGAAACCATTGAACAACTTGCTTTTGTGTATCATTCATAATCGTAGTCACCGAAGAATTTAATTTCACTTATCGGAGAAAAGCGCATCATAACCTGACCGAGAATATAATTCTCATCGATAAGTCCGATATCGGGTGAGCGGCTGTCAGAAGAATGCTCGCGATTGTCACCCATTACAAAAACCTGACCCTCCTTGAGAGTCAGAGGATATTGCCACGCATACTCGTCATTGGTTGTCGGGCTGCCGAGATAGGGCTCGTTGATAACCTCACCGTTTACTTTTACAGTTGCGGTTTCAAAATCAATATCAATTGTATCGCCGCCTACTGCAATAACACGTTTAACAATCGGCTCGTGATAGGCATTGGGCTGAGTAACAATAACGATATCGCCGCGCTCAGGCTCGGTGATAAAAGCGGAAACAACGAGCCAGTCACCGTCCTTAAGCGTATTCATCATTGAAGGACCGCTTACACCTACGATACGGAAAACAAAAGTGAACACAAACATAATCGCAACAATAGATGTTGCAATTATGGAAATAAGGTCAACCATTGTCTTTGATAATGAGTTTTTCGGCTCGGACGCAGCAACCGCTTCAGTTACTTCCTCTTCTGCTGAGATTTTATTTTCCTCGCTCATATATATCCCTCCAAACATTAACTGTCAACACTGCCGAAAGGATACACCCTGAAAAGGCAGCTGCCAAGCACGTAGCGCTCATCTATAAGTCCGATTCTCGATGAACGGCTATCAAGAGAATCGTTTCTGTTGTCACCCATAACGAAAAGATATCCGTCCGGAACTACAAGCGGAAACTGAATATCAAAACTCCTGTGTGTAGGTTCCTTTATGTACGGCTCATCAAGCTTTACATCGTCAACGTAAACCTCGCCCTTATCAAAATCGATATAAACCTTCTGACCGCCCACTGCGATTACACGCTTAACAATCGGACCGCCGCTGCTTGTCTGATTTGGCTGTGTAACGATAACAACCTCACCGTGTTCCGGATTGAAATCAAACGCAGACACAACAAGCCAGTTACCGTCCTGCAAAGTAGGAAGCATGGAATCACCGTCCACTCTGACAGGCCTGATGCCAAACGTAAAAACAGCACACAGAAAAACAACCGCAACGATAACGGAAGTGAGCCAGTCATACAAACCGGAAGACGTTTTTTTTGCCGACCGCTTTCTGACGGATTTCTGTTTTGGCGGCTCAACCTGAGGAGCAGGCGCGTTATAAACTTTTTTATATTCTGTTATTTTCAAATCTTCACCTGCTAAACCGCTGATTTACAAGCAAAACAGTTGCTCACATTATATTATAACAAAAAAAAGGAACAAGCACAAGACTTGTTCCTTAATTTCTGCGGGAAAAATAAAATTATTTGATATCCTGCTTAACCTTTGCTGCCTTACCGACTCTGTCACGAAGGTAGTAAAGCTTTGCTCTGCGAACTTTACCCTTTCTGATTGTGGTAACCTTAGCAACGTTGGGCGAGTGAACAGGGAAAACTCTCTCGATACCTACACCGTAGGATACGCGGCGAACTGTGAATGTTTCGGAAACGCCACTACCCTTGTGTGCAATAACGATGCCCTCGAAAGCCTGGATTCTTTCTCTGTCACCTTCACGGATTTTAACGTCAACTCTGACGGTGTCGCCTACTTCTGCGACGGGCTTTTCAGCCTTGATGCTGTCCTGTGCAATGATTTTCAATGCGTCCATTTTGATTTCCTCCATAAAATTTTCAGGCGTTCGTATCGAAACTGTTGCGAAAGAGGACCGCCAGCCTTAATGTTATTTGCATTAATACCCGTCACGGATAATGACGGAAACAAACGCTAAGGTATAGTAACATAAACCAAATGAAATTGCAAGAGGTTTTTTAAAATTTTTCAAGATTTGCAAGTAAAATTGCTTTACGGGTGATTTTACGGTATTCCAGCTTCTCCCCCGTTACACCGGAAACTGCATCCAGAAGGATAAACGGGCTGGCATTCTTCCGGCTTCCGGCGGCAAGAATTATGTTGATAACAACGTCATTTCCACATTCCTCAACAGTATAATCTCCCATCAATTCGGCAACGTTTATCTGTTTTGTAACCTTTTTACGACCTGCTTTGCCTAACTTTTCGGCAGGAAGATCACCGCAAGCAAGTGCTGACCTGATTTTATCTGCCAAACCCGGTGCACCGTAAAGCTCAATACAGTAGCTTGCAAAGGATATATCGGCAGGCTTATGCACCGCGTCTTCAACGCTAACAACTTCAATGCCTTCGGGCATTGTGGCATTAAGACTGTCACGCACCTGCTCGTTAGTCATATCGCCCTCAAGACGGATATCAACGGGTTCGCCTTCGCTTTCAACTCCCAAAGGCAACGGTAGAGCAAAAGTAACGTACGGATGAGGGTTGAAACCCTCGGTATACCAAAGCTCAATCCCTGCACGCCTTACAGCACGCATCATGCAGCGCTGCATATCAAGATGTGAAGTATATTTAGCTCTGCCTTTTTTTGCAAGCAGCACTCTCACGCAACGCATCACATTCGCCTCCGTTCAGTTTGTTTGCTCCGCAGCCTGCACATTTTTCGCGGCAATGCGGTGTTGTTTCATTACTGTGCGCCTTGTTATATTCTCTGACAAGGTGTGATTTTGTAACACCGTAATCAAGATGATCCCAAGGCAGTATTTCATCGAGAGCACGCTCGCGATTTGCATAAAACTCCGGTGAAATGCCGCATTCTTCAAAGCTTGACATCCAATCGTCAAGGCGCAGACACTCTTCCCATCCGTCGAGCTTACAGCCCTTACGCCAGGCAGTTTCGATAACATCGGACAACCTTCTGTCGCCCCTTGCAAATACGCCTTCAAGGAAGCTCATATCGGTATTGTGTCTTGTAAGCGAAATCTTACGGCTGGTAAGACTGCTGATAATGAGCTGCTGCTTACGAAGAAGTTCTTCCTTTGAATTCTGCGCCTCCCACTGAAAAGGCGTGAATGGCTTGGGAACAAAAGGCGCAACACTGATACTTACACTGACGCTCTTACCCTTGGGTTTGTTGGGATTATGATAAAACTCATCAACAACCTTCTGAGCAAGCTGTGCAACAGCAACAATATCCTCATCCGTTTCAGTGGGCAAACCAAGCATAAAATAAAGCTTTACGCTTGTCCATCCGCCGTCAAAAGCCTTACGGGCAGCAGAGAGAATCTCTTCCTCTGTGATATTTTTATTAATTACATCACGCATACGCTGCGTGCCTGCCTCAGGCGCAAAGGTAAGTCCGCTGCGGCGCACGGATGCAAGGCGCTGAGAAAGCTCCTTTGAAAAATTGTCCGCACGCAGTGACGGCAGAGCAACATTAACCTTGTCCTTTTCTGTCCAATCGAGAAGCTTGCTGAGAAGTTCTTCAAGATTAGTGTAATCACTTGTACTCAGCGAACAGAGAGAGACCTCATCATATCCGGTTGAATCGCAAATATTCTTACAGTTTCTGTTAACTGTATCTGCCTGCTTTTCGCGGATAGGACGATAGATATAACCTGCCTGGCAAAAACGGCAGCCGCGGATACAGCCACGGAAAATTTCCGCAACGGCACGGTCGTGAATTATTTCAACCGAAGGTACAATAAACTTTTCCGGAAAATACACATTATCGAGGTCACTGACAATACGCTTTTCAACCTTTTCGGGTGCGGTTCCGAGCGGCTTTATCGCTTTGACAGTGTTGTCGTCATTATACTCAACCTCATAAAGCGACGGCACGTATACACCTTGGATTTTAGCCGCCTCAAGCAAAAACTCCTGCTTCGTCGAGCCCTTAGCCTTATGCTCTTTAAGCAGGTCAATAAGGTCGTTTGTGACCTCCTCGCCCTCACCGGGGAGCATAATATCAAAAAATTCAGCCATAGGCTCTGCATTACATACGCAAGGGCCGCCGGCAACAACGATCGGTGTAAGGTCTGCCCTGTCCTTTGAGCGCAGAGGTACACCTGCAAGATTGAGCATATTCAGAACGTTGGAATAACTCATTTCATACTGAAGCGTGAAGCCGATCAGATCAAAATCTCTTATAGGGTCACCGCTTTCAAGCCCATAGAGCAAGATGTTGTTTTTACGCATCTGCTCTTCCATATCAATCCACGGTGCAAACACACGCTCGCACCACGCATCCTCACGCGCATTAACGAGCGAATACAGTATTTTGATACCTAGGTGTGACATACCGACCTCATAAGTATCGGGAAAGCAGAACGCATAACGGATATCCACTTCGGATGCTTTTTTTACAATGCTGTTCAGCTCACCGCCGGTATATCTGCCGGGTTTCTGAACAAGCGGAAGTATTCTTTCAAGTCTTTCGGAAAGCATAATTTCCTCCAAATACAATAGATGCTGCTATTATATAGTATTATTCTTTCCTTTTCAAGAGCATCCACGATAAATAAACAGAAGCCAACAAAAGCGTTATATTGTATCGGCTCTTTATAAGCACGTAAAAACCCATTGCAGACAGCGGAATCAAAAACACGACACCGATAGTAAACACTGTTTTTTCTGCCTTTACGGTATTCATACAGCACATCAGCTTATATCTGACTGCCCTGCCGCAATCGAGCGGCTCAATCGGCAAAAGGTTGAAAGCAGCAAGCGAAATGTTCACAACGGCAGGCTTGAGCAGCCCGGAGGTCTTGCAAAAAGCCATTATCACAAAAAGCACGGCAGCGGTGAACAGATTAGCCGCAGGACCGGCAAGTGCAATTGCTATTTCCCTCCTGCAGCCTCCGTATGACAACCTGGTAATACTCATCCCGAAAGGAGCAAAAAAAATCTCCGACGGTCTTTCACCATACATAAGCATACACAACAAGTGACCTGTTTCGTGAATAACTGCCGCACAAAGTGCAAGAGCGGCCGTATCGGTTGTATCAAGCACCAACGCAAAACAAACAGCGGCAAAAAAGAAAAAGCTGATTTTGACACGTACTTTCCGAACATTAAATGTCATTTATAAGCCACTCCGGGTTGCAATATTTACCGCCGACAATAATTGAAAAATGCAGATGAGGTCCGGTAGAGTAGCCGGTATTACCTACCCTGGCAATCACTTCACCCCGCCTTACTACCGCACCCTCAGGAGCAATAATTTCGCTGCAGTGAAGATAGAGTGTTTGAGTTTCACCGCCGTGTGAGAGTAGAATATAGTTACCCCTTATGCTGTTACTGCCTATCTCCTCCACCTTGCCGTCGAATGCCGCATATATCGCAGTGCCCTCCGGGGCAGCAAAATCCGTACCGTTATGCACGCCGAATTTACCCGTAATGGGATGATTACGGTAACCGAATCGAGAAGTTATCCTGCCGCTAACGGGCATTACCATATCCACCGTTGTATTAATCGGAGCAAAGCACACACTTTCACCTGCCATATACAATTGGATATCGTCACCGCCTGAAGCTGATGCATCATCCGCGATTTCAGGCTGTATTACACCGGGTGAAAAAACACTGCGTATACGCACAAAAACTTCTGTTATGCTCATATCCTCTTGCATAATCAGATTAAATTCGTCACGCAAAGCGGAAAAAGTCATCGGAGACATTTTTGAAACGGCAAGCACAAGCACAACACCGATAACCGCTAACACAAGCTGAGCGGATGAAAGTGAAACCAACCAGTCAGACTTCTTATTCTTTTTTGATTTCTTTTTCAAAGACGTATCGTTATACACATCATCAAAGTTCCGCACTAATATACCTCCCGATGTAAAAAATCACTACTGAGTATATAAATATGTAACCCGATTGACGAATATTACCGAAAGCTGTTGCAAATTTGTAAACTGATTATTAAAGATATTGCGGTAAAAAATTGCTTATGCTAAAATGAAAACACACCTATAAAAGGAAGGTATAAAAAATGAAAAAGATAATTGTTGCAGATGATGAAGCAAGAATCCGCAGGCTGGTATGCGACTTCCTTGCCAGTGAAGGATATGAACCGTTGGAAGCAAACGACGGCGACGTTGCACTTGAACTTTTTGAAAAAAATCCCGACACAGCCGCAATCATACTCGACGTTATGATGCCTAACCTTAACGGTTGGGAGGCTTGCCGAAAGATACGCAAAAGCTCAGCTGTACCGGTCATTATGCTTACGGCACGAAGTGAAGAATTTGATGAACTGATGGGCTTTGAAGCAGGTGCTGATGACTACGTAACCAAACCGTTCAGCCCAAGTGTACTTATGAAGCGCGTGGCTGCGTTGCTGCGCCGCAGCGGCAACGAGCCTGAGCAGCCCACACCGTTGAGTTCGCTTGACGGACTGACCGCTGACGAGGCCGCACACGTAGTAACACTTAACGGAACAGCGCTCGAGCTGACACTTAAGGAGTACAATATTCTCCTCAAGCTCCTCTCTTCAGTCGGCAGAGTTTTCTCACGCGAGCAGTTGCTTGACGACATATGGGGATTCGATTATGTAGGGGACGTGCGCACTGTTGACAGCCACGTTGCAAGGCTGCGCACAAAACTCGGTGAATGGGGCAACACACACCTCAAAACCGTGTATGGAATCGGATATAAGATTGAGGCAGAATAAACCATGAGACTTTTACGAAAACTCTTCCCTAAGCTGATGAGCCGCAAATATTCAGTGCGTACACAGCTTTTCGGAATTGCGGCATTTTTTATATGTATAGGCAGTTTCGCGATACTTCTTGCAAACTCACAGCTTATACCGCTTATTTATACATTACGCCAGAGCTACTATCTGCAGGACCTGAGCGAACAGATTGAAAAAATAATATTTGACAGCGATGATTTTTATGCCGATATGTCATACATCGAAAAAAGCAACAACATTGAAGTTGAGATATACGGACGCGACGGAAGAATGAAGTATGATTCGACAGTAAGCCAGATAATCGAAACGTGGGAAGAAGGCAACGGATTTGACCTGCCGAGCCTGCTGCGCACCAGAAACCTGAAAGTAACATCGCGCAAAACGCTGAGCAACGGCAACTCACTTTACAGGCTCATTGATGAAAAAACACAGCTCCAGTATATGATGTACTCTTCCCCCATCGCAAACGGAGGCACCATGAAGCTGTATGCACAGATGAGCTACCTTGAAAACGCAGCAAACGCAACCACAAGATACGTCAGCATTGTTGCAATTGTCACGTTTGCACTGATAATGCTTTCATTGTATTTTTACCTGTTCCATTTCACGCGTCCCCTCGTTGAAATGAACAAAATCACAAGAGCAATGGCAAAAATGGATTTCTCGCAGAAGTGTCCCCCGTACAGCAACAACGAAATCGGCGAGTTGGGACAGAGTATCAACGTGCTCTCCTCATCGCTCGACAGCACATTGCGCGACCTGCAGGAGAAGAATGAACAGCTTGAAGCCGATATCGAGCATGAAAGGCGCATTGAAAAAATGCGCAAGGAGTTTGTATCAAACGCTTCGCACGAGCTGAAAACACCTATTGCAATCATACAGGGATACGCAGAGGGGCTCAAGCTCGGCATTAAATCAAACACTGCAGGCAGCGACGAATACTGCGATATTATAATTGAAGAAACGCACAAAATGAACCGACTTGTATGCGATATGCTTGAACTTTCAAAATACGAATCGGGCGCTTATACTCTGAATCCGAGAGTGTTTGAAATCAAGAAATTTATTGACGAGAGCATTGACACCTACGACATTCTGGCCGCCGAAAGCGGAATTTCAATAATTAAAGATATTCCCGACGGTCTTTACGGATACGGTGACCCGGATAAGCTTGATATGGTAATACACAACTACGTATCCAACGCACTTTCCCACGCAAAGGGAGAAAAGCTGATTAAGTTGAGTGCCGTTGAGTACGACACATTCATCCGGATAAGCGTGTATAACACAGGTGACCACATAGCCGAAAACGAACTTGAAAGCATATGGCAAAGCTTTTACCGTTCCGACAAGGCACATTCGCGTGCAGAGGGCCGCTTCGGAATAGGCTTATCAATAGTCAAAGCTATTCAGGAGCTTCACGGTATGCCCTACAATGTAGAAAACACTGAGGGTGGCGTTACCTTCAGCCTTGATGTAAAAAAGATAGAAGGAACAAATAATGGAACAGAAAATCAAAGCTAAAAAAGCCGTAAGGCTGATGCAAAAAATCGACTCTGAAACAATAGAGTGGATGCAGGAAAAAATGAAGGATTTTGACCTGCTTATGGCATACTACCGATGTGCCCTGATGGAGATTGAAACAAAATTCAAGGTTCTCAATGAGGAGTTTTCGCTCGAGCATGACCGCAACCCGATAAGCTCAATAAAAACACGAATCAAATCATTCGACAGCATCACCGAGAAAGTAGAACGAAAAGAGTTGCCGTTCGATGTTGATTCGGTTGAAAAATACATCAATGATGTTGCCGGGATAAGAGTTATATGCACATTCCCCGAAGACGTTTATCTGCTGGCTGATGCACTGCTCAAGCAGGATGACATAATGCTCATCAGGCGCAAAGACTATATCGCAGAACCCAAAGATGACGGCTACAGAAGCCTGCACCTTATCGTTGCCGTACCAATTTATCTTGCGCACGAAAAACGGCTGATGAAGGTTGAAATTCAGCTTCGCACACTTGCAATGGATTTCTGGGCAAGCCTTGAGCATCAACTAAGATACAAAAAAGATTTTGAATTCACACAGGAAATGGCTGATGAACTCAAACTTTGTGCAGAGCAGAGCGCTATACTCGACAAACGGATGGAAGCGCTGAGAAAAAAAGTGAACGAACAGTAAACATAAAAACAGCCGAGTGCGATTTGATGCACTCGGCTGTTTGGTTATGATGTTACTTTCAGGTCGGTTGTTGTCCAGGTATGACCGAGCTTGGTTTTGAGGGTATAGGTTGTGCCGGTTGGGATTTTACGCGTTACTGTCCAATAGCGCATACCGTCCTCGGCAATGCGGCTGACACTTTGCGTATAAGTGAGTGTACAGCCGTTGTCGAGCACAAACTGGATTTTGGCTATTTTCGGGTCGGTTACAACCTCGAACGTGCCGATGCCTTTTTCGTATGTAAGTTC
>JAZNMK010000035.1:0-16176 GCA_045579585.1 Acutalibacteraceae bacterium | reverse complement strand
TCTCATAATCTTTTATGTGCCGATAGCTTCGGGGCATAACAAAACCTCCTATGGTAGTTTCTTTAATTCTACCATAGGAGGCTCTTTTTTTCATTGTCCGTTTTTACTGGACCTGTTCAAAGGTTGGCTCTCTTTTTGTTTGTTTATTTTTTTGCTGAAAGCTTGAATACGTCTGATGATTTACCTATAACAACCAAATGGTCATTTGCTTCAAAGACGTAATCTCCTCCGGGAAGAGGATTCAGAACTTCATTTTTTTTGATCGCTATGATATTAATGTTGTATTTTCTTCGTACGTTAATTTCAATAACGGTTTTGCCTACCCAAGCTGAGCTTACAGGTATTTCAAATATCGAATATTCATCAGTCAGTCCGATGTAATCGTAAACGTTGTCTGCATTAAACCGTACAGCAAGCTTTTCAGCTATTTCTCTTTCGGGGTATATAACCTCGTCTGCACCAACGCTCTTGAGGAATCGTGCCTGAATATCACGGTTTGCCTTGGATACAACATATTTTGCCTTCATGTCTTTGAGCAACGCTGTAATTTCGAGTGATGATTGAAAGTTTTCACCGATGCAAACAAAGCAAACGTCAAAATTATTAACACCGAGTGAGTGTACAACTGCGGTGTTTGTACAGTCACCAATAAAGGAATCTGTGAAAAGGGGAGAGAGCTCTTCAATCGTTTCTTCATCTTTGTCAACGATCATAACATCGTTGCCGAGCTCCTGCATCTTGCTTGCAAGGTGTCGCCCGCACCTGCCCATACCAATTACAAGTATATTTTTCATATTGTCGCTCCTGTTATCCTATCAGAATTTTTTCGGTAGGTCTTGTGAGCTTTGCGTGCTCACGTCTTTCCGCAAATGCAATAACAAGCGTGAGTCCACCTATTCTTCCGCCAAACATCAGCATCATAAGGATAATGTGTGAAAAACCCGAAAGTGTGGATGTTATACCTACTGTCAGTCCGACGGTGCCTGCTCCGGACGCAACCTCGAACAGTACGTCTGAAAGCGGCAGATTTTCAACGGCACAGATTGCCGTAACTGATATAACGACAGCCATCATATATACGCTGATTATGGCGCCTGCACGCTTAACGGTATCATCTTCCAGTTTTCTTTTAAACACGACCGTATCCTTATTTCCCTTTGCTGCGGCAATGAGCTCGATTACCATAACTGCAACAGTCGTCGTTTTGATACCTCCGGCCGTTGAACCGGGGCTTCCTCCAATTAACATCAGCACGCTCATTAATACCACACCTGCGCCCGAAAGTTTGTTGAGCGGAACGGTGTTGAATCCTGCAGTTCTTGAGCTTACCGACTGGAATAATGAAGCGAGTATTTTTTCACCTGTGCTCAATGAACTGAGACTTGCATTTTTTTCAAATACAAAGTAGAGCAACCAACCTCCCAAAAGGAGTGCGGCAGTTGTTATTATAACGATTTTTGAGTGGACAGAATATTTCTTTAGTGAAAATTTGTTGGTTATTATGTCTTGCCAGACTATGAACCCGAGACCGCCTGCAACGATTAGTGATGCAACCGTAAGGTTTAACGCAACATCGCTGTAAAACGGGGTAAGAGAGGAGAATTCTCCGAATCTTCCCATAAGGTCAAAGCCTGCATTGCAAAATGCTGATACGGCGTGAAATACAGAGTAATAAAGTCCCTCAGTAATGCCGAGTTCAGGGCAGAATCTCGTGGCAAGCAGAACTGCACCTGTGCCCTCGCAAATCGCAGTAATTGTGATTATTTGCTTTAGCAGTTTGATTATTCCGCTGCTTCTGAATGTTCCTGCCGATTGCATAAGCAACTTTCTTTCGTACAGACTGATTTTTCTCTTTGCGAACACGGAAAAAGCAGTGATAACTGTCATTAATCCGAGACCGCCGATTTGTATCATAGAGAGAATGACAAGCTGGCCGAAAAGTGACCAGTGTGTGAATGTGTCGTACACTATAAGACCTGTAACGCAGGTTGCGCTTGTTGCGGTGAATGCACAGTCAAGCAGGGGAGTCCATTCTCTGCTTTTGGATGCAACGGGCAGACACAAAAGTAATGTGCCCGTTGCAATCACAACGGCAAAGAAGAGCACTATTATCTGCGTATATGTCAGCTTTGGCTTGGAAGCTTTCAATTTCTTCACTCCGAAATTATTTCATCATATCGCTGATAAGCTTTTTAAGTGTGTCAATAACATCTTTGATATCAGTTTTCTGGCTGATAGTCTTGTCTCTGCTGACGATTTCGCAGCAGTTTTCCTTGAGATTTCTGGGGCTTGCGATAACTCTGAGCGGAACACCGAGGAGGTCTGCGTCGGAGAACATATAGCCTGCGCTTACCTTGCGGTCGTCATAAATTACCTCAATGCCTGCGTTCTGCATCTCTTCGTAGAGCTTATCTGCACATTCCTTTGTTGCGGCATCATCAGAGCGTACACAGCAAAGGTGAACCTGCCAGGGTGCAATTGACATCGGCCAGATGGGACCGTAGTTATCGTGGTAAGCTTCACATACGCTTGCGGCAAGTCTGCCTACACCGATGCCGTAGCAGCCCATAATGGGGTACTGCTCCTGTCCGTTGCTGTCAAGGTATGTCATGCCCATCGACTTTGTGTATTTTGTGCCGAGCTGGAAGATGTTGCCAACCTCAATGCCTCTTGAAAGTGTAACGGAGTGCTTGCCGCACTGCGGGCAGATTCCGCCATCCTTGATTGCGGCGACGTCCATATATTCAACCTCGCCGAGGTCACGCTCTATGTTGAAGCCTGTGTAGTGGTGGTCGAGTACGTTTGCACCGCAGGTGAGGTTTGTTGCGCCCTTGAGCGAGCCGTCAATTACAACTGTAATGCGCTCATCCATATTATAAGGTCCGATAAAGCCTGCGAGGAGTCCGCAACCGTCTGTAATCTCTGCAGGGTGAATCTCACAGCCTATAGCGTTACGAAGCTTTGTTTCATTTACCTCAAGGTCGCCTCTTACAAATGCAACGATGTATGTATCGTCAGCATTTCTCTGGTAAACAACAGCTTTGCAGGATTTCTCAACAGCGGAGTTGAGGAATGTGCAAACCTCGTCGATTGTGTGCATATCGGGTGTGTGTACAAGTGTAAGCTCTTCGAGCACAGCATCCTTTTCGTTTTCTACTATGCAGGGAGCTGCTTCGATGTTTGCTCTGAAGTCGCACTCGCTGCAAACTGCAATACTGTCTTCGCCTGCAGCGGTGAGGAGCATATATTCGTGCGATACGCTGCCGCCCATCATGCCTGAGTCTGATTTAACGGTTACAACCTCAGGAATACCGCAGCGTGCAAAGATACGGTTGTAAGCATCGTAACAGCGGTCATAGTACTGCTCAAGATCTTCCTGAGATGTGTGGAAGGAGTAAGCGTCCTTCATTGTGAATTCACGTACACGGATAAGACCTGCTCTGGGTCTGCCCTCGTCACGGAACTTTGTCTGAATCTGGTATATCATAAAGGGATACTTGTTGTAGCTGTTAGCATAGTCACGTACAAGGTGAACAGCTGCTTCCTCGTGAGTCATGCCGAGCACCATCGGGCTCTTGTTTCTGTCGCTGAAGCGGAGAAGCTCGCTGCCGATGGATTCGTATCTGCCGCTTTCTTCCCAAAGGGTAGCAGGCATAACAACGGGGAACTGAACCTCCTGGCCGTCAATTCTGTCCATCTCTTCGCGGATGATCTGCTCAATCTTTTTTGTGATTCTGCGCATAGGCATATATGATGAGTAAATGCCGTTTGCAACGTTTTTGATGTAGCCGCCTCTTACGGTAAGTGCATGGCTCTCTATAATGCAATCGGACGGCTTTTCCTTGAATCTTTCGCCGACGAGTTTGTCAAGTTTCATTATTCGTTACCTCCAAAGTTAATCTGAACCACTCCTTATTTTACATATATATTTTTAAAAAGTCAACTTAAACAGAAAAATACCCCCGATTTGTATCAGTGTACAAATCGGGGGTAATATAAGAGCTTGAGTTTGTTTTAAAAGGCAAAGTATTTTTCCCTTTGGCGCTTCATTCTGCCTTGAATAGCCTTGAGCTGAGCCACGGCATCTTCTTCACCCGTGACGTATCTCTTCATCAGTAAACCCTCTTCGTAGCAAAGCTCATCGTGGAGAGGCAGGAAGTTTTCGTAAAGGAATGTTGCGTACCTTACAAGTCTGAAGTCGCCAACTATGCGGTATTCGGCGCTGATTGTGTCAACAGCAACGCTGTAGCAGTCTTTTATTGAGCTTATAAGGCTTTCTCTCGTGTTTTCTGTGGCAAAAACTATTGTTGAGCATATAAAGGCGTTGCGGTTATTGAAACTGCTGTGGCTGTCTGTGCTGCCTACAATAGGCATTTTGTTGCCTTTGGCGCATTGCTCGTAGTAGTAGATTGTCTGGAAACCGTTCTGCTCAAAGTAGTTTTCACCGCCGAGTACTTCAAACGCATCGAAAGCCTTTTTCTCAAACATCGCATCTGAAAGTGAATCCGGCACATGATAAACGTCGGCAATCCAGTAGGGGTGAGCGAAAATGCTGAGTCCGTCAGCTTTGCGAATCTGTTCCGTAATCCAACTGCAGCAAGCAAAGGGGAATCGCTCAACGTCATCGGGGATATCGAGCGTGTCAGCATAATCATCAATCAGTGCCCAGAACTCTTCCTGTGTCATTATGTCGGGACAGATGCCGTCAATGCTGCGCTTTTCTTTGTCTTCGCCTACCTCCTGAACGTGTGAGCTTGAGGAAACAAGTGCGTTGATGCTGTATTTGCCGCCGAAGTTTACCATATGCACGTCATTCCCGTGGTGAGGGTCACCCTTGGGCATATGCACTTCTTCACCGGGGATGAGGGTGTATTCAATATCAACGTCCTTGTATGCATCAATTGCTTCAAGTGAGGGGTAATATCTGCAGTGGTCTGTGATTGCAAGGAAATCATAGCCGTGTCTGCGATAGTTTGCGGCAACAATAGCAGGGGACTGCTTACCGTCAGAACGGAATGTGTGCATATGAAGGTCACCTGTAAAGGGGTATCTGCCGACAAGGTCATCGGCTACCGAGTAAACGGAAAGCTGAAAATCCTTTTTTGCATCGTCCTTTAGGAAGCGGATGAAATGCTCCTGCTCGCCACGGAAAACGTGCTTTATACGGATGCATCCGTCAGCATCAGGCTTGACCTTGAATTCATCTGTGAACGTTGAGGTGTCGGGGTATGCGCGCTTTGTGCCTGTTGTCAGCGGACAAATCTGCATGCTGTATTCGTCTTTGGTGAATGCGGCGTGAGCACCGAGCGGCTTAATGGTAATCTCGATCTCCTTATCTTTGGGGAATACCTTCGGAAATATGTCGTAGTTGTGGATTACGTCTTTCATCGTCAACTCTCCTTAGCAAATGTGTCGGGAATCTTTTCTTCGAAAATGGAGTAAGGGATTTCATCCTTGCTTTCGTGCTTGATTTCTCCGCTTTCAGCCGTGAAGCAAACTTCGTAGTATTCTTTGAAATCGGGCATGAAATACTGAATATAATACTTGCCCGAACGTTCGGTAAAGGTTGTGATTGACTGTATTGCACTTTCACCGAAAAGGCTGAGAATATTTGTTATTCTGATGCTTGACTTCTTTGTGTCGAATTCAACTCTTTGTATGAATGTATCTGTTACGTAGGAATAAACACCGTCTTCTTCTTTGATTTCACCTTTTTCGGGCTGAGTGCCTTCCGATATGTAATCAAAAATGTAATTGAGATATACGGATGATGTAATCATAAGTGAAAGGTCAGGTGAGGGGGCATTTGCTTTGCCGTATTCTGTCTGCACAAATGAATCGTATGCAGGTGAAAGCTCTTCGTTGAACCATTTGCCGAATTTATCTTTTGAGAGACCTGAGCATGCCGTGAGGCTGAACGCAAGTGCGGCAATAAGGATAATTGAAACAGCTCTTTTAATTCTGTTCATTCTTAAACACCTCCGTTAGTGATGTCTTCATTTTACTATCATAGTCGCGTTCCGTCAATAATAATTTGACATAATTTGCGTGCGATGATATAATTTTACGCAAATACGGAGGCTTTGGTTATGAGAGAGAAGGACATTCGTACCGCAATGCTGATAGGCGAGAGCGGTGTTGAAAAACTTAAAAATTCTGCCGTATTGCTCTTTGGCGTGGGCGGTGTAGGTTCTTTTGCGGCGGATGCTCTTGCACGTGCAGGTGTCGGCAAAATCGGCCTTTGCGATAACGATACAGTGTCGGTCTCAAATATCAACCGTCAGATTGTCGCCCTGCAAAGCACCGTCGGCAAGCTCAAGGTCGATGTTATGCGCAGCCGCATTGCGGATATCGATCCCGAAATATCGGTCGTGACTTATCCCTGCTTTTTCTCCGCTGAAACAGCTGCCGATTTCTGCTTTGATGATTACGATTATATCATTGATGCAATAGATACCGTTACTTCAAAGCTGCTCATCATAAAAACCGCAAAAGAGAAAAACATCCCCGTAATCAGCTGTATGGGCACGGGCAATAAGCTTGACCCGACCGCGCTTACGATCACTGATATCAAAAAAACCAGCGGCTGTCCGCTGGCACGTGTTATGAGGCGTGAACTCAAAAACCTCGGTATTGATTCGCTTAAAGTTGTTTATTCAACCGAGCAGCCCTTAAAGCCGCTGTTTCAGCCGGATGATGAAAGCAAACGCTCCGTTCCCGGCAGCGTTTCGTTCGTACCCTCTGCTGCAGGACTCATCGCCGCAGGCGAGGTAATAAAGGAACTCATTAACAGTTAAGGAATGAAATATATTGAACAAGCATTCAAAACGAAAGCCTGCTTATACAAGCAGTGTAAGTGCAAAGAGTATTATAGGTTCTTTTGCAGCTGTAATCGTATTTGTTGCTTTCATTGTGTTTTTTATATGGGCTTTGTTGTCTGAACCTAAAACACCTGCTACGTCGGATGAAGTGTGGAGAGTTATAGAATCTCAAGAATATGTTCCCCAGGATTATACTTCAGGGTATCACAACGCAGACAATAGTTTCAAGCAGTCGTTAATAAGATGTGTTGGTTTTGAGAAAGATGACATATTTTTTCAGTTCTTCGAATTTAATAACAAATATAGTGCGATAGATATTTACGGTCAAGCATATCAAAAAATAACACAAAGATATAATTCTTGGCAAAAAACAGAAATATCTCATCACAATAAAAATTATAGTTTGTACTTTTTAGATTCCATGGGAAAATATAATGTAGCGATACATGTTGGAAACACAGCAGTATATGCATATTCTTATTCCGAGAATATGAACGAAATAGACAGTATACTTGATAAAATTGATTATCTGACATCCGGCAACAACAAAGAAACAACTGAATAAACCCTAAACAACAAAAGCGAGCGGCACCCAATCGGATGTCGCTCGCTGCTTTTTTTAGCCTCCCTTGTCTAAAGGGAGGGGGACCGCGTCAGCGGTGGAGGGATTCCTTCGCACTTAAGGTTAATTTGGGATTGTGCTTTCTATCCGTTTTTATCCCCCTGTCAGTCTGACGACTGACATCCCCTTTAGGCAAGGAGGACTTTGAATTTCTTTGAGTTATCAGTGATTCAGATATTCTTTTATCTCTTCAAAATCATTCTTAAACTGAACAGCGTTCATTCCTGCTTTCTCTGCACCCATAACGTTATCCTGCCTGTCATCAATAAACAGGCATTCCTCAGCTTTTAAATTGTATTTTTCAAGCAGATATTTATATATTTGTGTATCGGGTTTTACGGTGTGAACATCTGCCGAAACTACAACACCGTCAAAAAACTCAAGGTCGAAATAACGCGGAAAATATCTGTAAAAGCTCTTGTGTGCGTTTGACAGAACATAAGCTTTATATCCGTTTGCTTTTACATAATCACAAAATTCTTTCGCACCTTCAACCGGTACCATACATACATCCCATCCGTCGATGCATTTTCGCAAATCTGCGTGAAATTCTTCGCGTATCCTTGACTTTATGCTATCGTATGCTTCATCAACGTTGATGTTGCCGAGGTCGAGCTGTATCCATTCGTTGCCGCCGAAAAGCTCTTTGAGAATAACAGGCTTTGCTTCTTCGCTTATTCCGAGCATCTGCATTGATATCTGTGGATTGTAATCAAGCAGTACGTTCCCCATATCGAAAATAATATTTTTGATCATAAAAGAAACTTCTTTGTCCTCTCAATAAACTGTCTTGTGTCAATTCTGTCAAGGTTGTGAGCATCTGTACCGATGTTGAACTGTGTGCCGATCTCTCTGCCGAGGTTGTACATTCTGCGGCAGAATTCGGGGTAGTCAAGCATCGCGTTCAGGTTAATCTCAAACGCTGTTTCGTGCTGCTTGCCAAGCTCGAGCAGTTCACCTATTTCGTTGTCGGTAAAGCATCCCGGTACACTGCCTCTTGCAAATCCCACATTAAGCTTTTTGGAGTTTGTAAGGTATGTGTCGTGGAACGGGTGGGCAATACAATCTGCACGGCCTGTCTTTATCAGGTTGGTCAGCGTTTCGATCATGTGCTTTTTGTAGCCCTCGGGGCTTCTGTCTTCCGGCTGAATCCACGATGAAACGTGGTAATGGTTCTGCGCCCAGAGTTTGTAATCAAGCTCAATGTCATCATTCGGATAATTGAAATTGTTAACGCCGTACGCCGAAAGCTCTGCACCGATAAGAAGCTTGACGGGAGATTCAATTGCTTTAGCCTGCTCTCTGAGGGCTGCAAGGCTTACTCTGAATTTCTCCTCGGTTTCAGCCTGAACGTGGTCTGTTACGGCAATCATCTCAAGTGAGCATTCCTCAGCTGTGTGCACAATATCGTGCAGCTTCATTTCCGGCTTGGCACATCCCGAAAACTGTGTGTGGATGTGCAGGTTCTGCCTACACAGTATATCAAGGTCATAAGTTTGCTCGTGAAAATACATATGTTTACCTCCGAAAATGTATCTGAAAAATAATGATAACTCATTTTTTGGTAAAAATAAAGAACATTGTGTGAATTTTATTAATTTTCTATTATTTTCCGTACAAGAAAAATAACTGCGGTGTGCTTGACTATAATCGCAATTGGACAAAGTTCGGCAAAAACCGAATTAAAGGAGGTTTTTATATGTCCTTTATGAATATTGCAACGCTTTTCGGCGGCCTTGCGTTCTTCCTTTTCGGTATGAGTTTAATGGGTGACGCTTTAGAGAAAAGTGCGGGCAATCAGCTCAAATCCATCCTTGGCAAGCTTACTTCCAACAAATTCAAAGGCTTCCTTCTCGGCTTGCTTGTAACTGCCATAGTCCAGTCCTCATCTGCAACAACGGTTATGGTTGTCGGTTTTGTCAACTCCGGTATTATGCAGCTCACTCAGGCTGTTGGTGTCATTATGGGTGCCAACCTCGGCACTTCTGTCACGGCGTGGATCCTCAGCCTTACCGGTATTGAAAGCGATAACTTCTGGGTTTCGCTTTTCAAGCCTGCAACATTTACTCCCGTCCTCGCTCTTATAGGTATCATCCTCTATATGTTCTCCAAAAAGGCAAAACGTAAGGATATAGGCGTAATTCTGCTCGGCTTTGCCGTTCTTATGTTCGGTATGGAGACAATGTCCGATGCTGTTGAGCCCCTCACAGAGCTTGAGTGGTTCAAAAATGCACTTATACTGTTCACGAATCCCGTTCTCGGTATGCTTATGGGTACGGTTGTTACTGCCGTTATTCAGTCGTCATCCGCTTCTGTCGGTATCCTTCAGGCTCTTACGCTTACCGGCAGCATCAGCTATATGACGGCTATTCCCATCATAATGGGTCAGAATATCGGCACCTGTATCAGCGCGCTTATCTCTTGTGCAGGTGCCAACAAAAACGCAAAGCGCGCCGCATTTATCCATCTTTATTTTAATGTAATTGCTACTGTAATTCTTCTTATCGTCTTTTATGCCGTTACTTCTGCAGTGGATATCCCGATTCTTGAAACGGCGGCAAATCCTCTAGGTATCGCTATTGTTCATACAGGCTTCAAGATTGTGGCGCTCGGCATCCTTTTCCCGATGTCAAACCTTCTCGTCAAGCTTGCCTGTCTTACTGTCAAGGATAAGGGTGAGGATGAGAAAATACAGCTTCTCGATGAGCGTCTTTTCAGCACACCTGCTGTTGCGATTGCACAGAGCCGCAACGTTACAGTTACAATGGCACAGCTCAGCAAAAACACGTTGCTCGATGCTATGAAAATGCTTACGTCATATGATGAAAAGATTGCAGAAACCGTACGGAAAGGTGAGAAAAAAGCCGATAGCTATGAAGATACAATCGGTGGATATCTCGTTAAGCTCAGCTCACACAGCCTTACCGATGCTGACAGCCGCGAGCTTTCAATGCAGCTTCATCTTATCGGTGACCTCGAGCGTCTGAGTGACCACGCTCTCAATATCCTCGAATCGGCCGAGGAGCTGAAAGATAAGAAGATGTCCTTCTCAGGTACGGCTAAGAAAGAGATGCAGAATATTGTTGACGCTACAACGGAAATTCTCAATCTTTCGGTTAAGGCTTTTGTTGAAAACGACCTTGAAAGTGCCGCGCTTGTAGAGCCTCTTGAGCAGGTTATCGATGTACTCAAGGAGGATATGAAGCACGGTCATATTGAGCGGCTTCGCAAGAATGAATGCACTATCGAACAGGGCTTTGTTTTCAATGACCTTATTACAAACCTTGAGCGTGTTTCCGACCACTGCTCAAATATCGCTGCCTGCGTTACCGAAACCGCACATCAGAGATTTGATATGCATAAATTCGTACGCAGTATGAAAAAAAATTCCGAAGAATTCGATGCAAAATACAACGAATTCCTCAGAAAATATTCGGTATAAACTTTATATCAATACACCCTCACAGCTGTCCTCGTCGGCAGCTGTGATTTTTATTTTGTAATACTCATTGCACTGTGCACCGCTGAGTATTTTTACCGGTGTGTAGTTTGCGGTGTAGCCTGTGCAACAGCCGTTTTCGTCCTTGGTTTCTGCGAGCACCTCAACAGTTTTGCCTATCTGTGCTTTGAGGAAATCAGCGCGGATTCTGTTTGTCAGCGCAATCATTTTGTGAGCTCTCTCTTCCTTGACAGCTTTCTCAACTTGATTCGGAAATTCTGCAGCTCTTGTGCCCTTGCGCTGTGAGTAGGGGAATACGTGTACCTTCTCAAACCCTATTTTTTCGGCGAATCGAAGCGACGTTTCAAACTCCTCGTCCGTTTCGCCTGCGAATCCAACCATAATGTCGGTTGTTATCGTGCAGCCTTCAAAGCTGCTGCGGAGCAGATTACAGATTTTTTCATACTCCTCAGCGCTGTAATGTCTGTTCATACGTTTGAGCGTTTCCGTACAGCCGCTTTGCAGTGAAATGTGAAATTGTGGGCAGAGCTTGGGCTGAGCCTTCAGCCCTGCAACCATTTCTTTGGTCATATGGTCAGGCTCAAGCGAGCCGAGGCGTACTCTTTTTATTGATTCTATCTCGCATACTGCGGCAACAGCGTCGCACAGTGAGAGTGAACAATCTGTGCCGTAGGATGAAAGGTTTATGCCGACAAGCACAATTTCGGTGTAACCGTTTTCGGCCAGTGCCGCAGCCTCCTTCTTTATTTCGTCAAGAGGCTTGGAGCGTACTCTGCCTCGTGCATAAGGGATGATGCAGTATGAGCAGAAACGGTTGCAACCGTCTTCAATTTTGATTGCTGCTCTTGTCCTCTCGTCAAAGCTGCTGATGCTGCACTGTACAAATTCATCGTGCTTTTCGTGCTGTATGATATTGATTTTTCTGTCTTTCTTCTCAAGGTAGTCAAGCAGAAGTGCAGGGATGTCGCAATTGTTGCGGTTGCCTGCAATAATATCGGCGCTGTCAAGGCTTGCGGCAGCTTCGGGGTAAGCCTGCGGCATACAGCCTGTAAGTACAACGGTGCTCTCAGGGTGCAGTCTTTTGAATTTTCTCACAGCCTGCCTTGTTTTTTTGTCGCTTTCTGCCGTAACGGTGCAGGAATTTATTATGTATACATCGGCATCCTCACTGTGAGGCACAATCTCAAAGCCCACGCGCATAAGTGCTTCCGAGAGAGCTTGAGTTTCATATTGGTTTACTTTACAGCCGAGTGTGTAGAATGCCGCCTTCATATTATTTCTCCTCTTTTACGGTCGCTTCATAAAATTATAACCCAAAAAAGCGGATTATGCAATCAGTAATTTGAAACACCTTTCTTTCATACAATCATTAGTAAAAGTACGAGGGGAGAGATTGTATGAAATTCAGATTCAGAAGGCTGTTTAGCTTGGTGCTGTCAGCTGTGTTTGTTGTGTGTACAGCTATTGTTCAGGTGCAGGCCGAGTCAGCACAGATGCCTGTGCAGGTTAATGCCAAGTCAGCAATTCTTGTTGATGTTTCAAGCGGTCAGGTGCTTGCTGCAATGAATGAGCACGAGCGTCTGTTTCCGGCTTCGGTTACAAAAATTATGACTTTGTTGCTTGTTATGGAGGCTGTTGAAGCAGGTACGCTCAATCTTAACGATACCGTAACTGCAAGTGCAACCGCAGCGGCTAAAGGCGGTTCTCAGATTTGGCTTAAAGAAGGCGAAACCATGACCGTTGACGAACTGCTCCGTGCCGTGGCAATATACAGTGCCAATGATGCTTGCGAAGCTTTGGGTGAGCATATTGCAGGCAGTGAGGATGCTCTTGTTGCAATGCTCAATGAGCGTGCGTTGCAGCTCGGTATGAAAAACACTCATTTTGATAATTGTACGGGGCTTGACGATTCAACAGATACACATCTTACAACCGCTTACGATATCGCACTTATGTCGGTAGAATTGCTGAAATACGACCTCATACGAAAGTATACAACCGTGTGGATGGATTCACTGCGTGACGGTGCCACACAGCTTGTCAACACAAACAAAATGATACGTTTCTATCAAGGCGCAACGGGGCTTAAAACGGGCACAACCTCAAAGGCAGGTTGTTGCGTTGCAGCTTCTGCAGAACGTAACGGTACGCATCTTGTTGCTGTTATAATGGGCAGTCCCACCAGCGATGACCGTTTTAATGCCGCTAAGTCTCTTCTCAATTGGGGCTTTGCGAATTTTGAAACGGTGTCACTTGTGCCTGATGAGTCGCTTCTCACCGAAGTTAACGTTGTCGGAGGTTACAAAAACAGCTTCAGGCCCGTTGTTGAACCGATCTCTCCGCTTCTTCTGAAAAAGGGGAGTGCCGATGCTCTTAAACAGTCTGTCCGGCTTGTGACAGATGTTCACGCGCCCGTGGTCGCCGGAGAAACAGTGGGTATGCTTACGTTTTCTGTTGGTGATAAAACAGTTGCGCAATGCCGTATTGTTTCACCCGAGGAAATTAAAAAGCTGGATTTTGCCGAAATCCTTCGTCGGCTTTTAAGTTCTTTTGCATCATTTACAAAAGAGTGATACATCCAACAGTAAAAAAATATTAAAAATGTTAAAAAAATTAGTGTTTTTGTCTTGCAATACGGCTCATTTTCGGTTAAAATAATCATTAATAATATTCAGTTTTGAAGGAGAGCGGCGCGTTACAGTGCCGCAGGCGCAAATCTATGGCAATCAAGTTAAACGTTTCCTACGCAGGTGCAAACGCTTCGGCTCAGGCGCTTGCAAGCATTGAAGCAGAAATAATCAGCGCTCACGAGTCACTCCATGCCGGCACAGGCAAGGGCAGTGATTTCCTTGGTTGGGTCGATCTTCCGGTCAATTACGACAAGGCAGAGTTTGAAGCAATCAAAAAAGCGGCTGATAAAATCAAGTCCGATTCACAGGTGCTTGTCGTAATCGGTATTGGCGGATCATACCTCGGTGCCCGTGCGGCAATCGAGTTCTGTAAATCCTCCAACTATAATCTCCTGGCAAAGGATACACCGCAGATTCTTTTTACAGGTAACACAATCAGCTCGTCTTCGGTTTCAGAGATTATGAGCCTTGTAGACGGAAAAGATTTTTCTGTTAATGTGATTTCCAAGAGCGGCACAACTACTGAGCCTGCAGTTGCTTTCCGTGTATTCAAGGAGCTTCTTGAATCAAAATACGGCAAGGCAGAGGCTGCGAAGCGAATCTACGTTACAACAGACAAGGCGAAGGGCACACTCAAGTCGCTTGCCGACAAAGAGGGTTATCAGACCTTTGTTGTTCCCGATGATGTAGGCGGCCGTTACTCCGTTCTTACAGCTGTCGGTCTGCTTCCGATTGCAGCTGCAGGCATAGATATCGATGCACTTATGCAGGGTGCAGCAGATGCCAGAGCGAAATATTCACTTCCCTCAATCGAAAACGATTGCTACAAGTATGCGGCAATCCGCAATCTTCTCTACCGTTCAGGCAAAAAGGTTGAGATGTTCGTCAGCTACGAGCCTTCATTTACGCTTATGTGCGAGTGGCTCAAGCAGCTCTACGGTGAGAGTGAGGGTAAAGAGAACAAAGGCATCTATCCTTCCTCAGCGATTTATTCCACAGACCTTCATTCACTCGGTCAATATGTCCAGGAGGGCGAGCGACTGATGTTTGAGACAGTGGTATATGTCGATAAACCCAAGACCGATGTTGACATCAAGGAAGATCCTGAAAATGTTGACGGTCTTAATTTCCTCGCAGGCAAAACGGTTTCTTTCGTAAATCGCAAAGCTTTCGAGGGCACGCTTCTTGCACATACAGACGGCGATGTTCCCAACATCGTTCTTGAAGTTGAGCAGATGGATGAGCATAACCTCGGTGAGCTTATCTACTTCTTCGAGAAGGCCTGTGCAATTTCCGGTTATGTGCTTGGCGTAAATCCCTTCGACCAGCCCGGTGTAGAAAGCTACAAGAAGAATATGTTCGCACTTCTCGGCAAGCCCGGATATGAGGACATGAAAGCAGAGCTGGAATCAAAACTCAGCAGATAAAGAATATAAAGGAGCGATTACAATGGTAAAACTTATTCTCGGTCACAAAGGTGCAGGCAAAACAAAGAAGCTCATCGAGCTCGTTAACGCAGCGGTTGAAAATTCAAACGGTAACGTTGTCTGTATTGAAAAAGAGTCGGCACTCACATACGATATCACACATCGTTGCAGACTCACAGCGACCGACAACTATAAAGTAAGCGGTTATGATGCATATTACGGTTTCCTTTGCGGTATCTTTGCAGGTGACCACGACATCACAGATGTTTTTGCAGATGCAACTCTTCGCATCGGCGGCAGAAACTATGATGAGCTTGCAGATTTTCTTCTCAAGGTTTCTGATCTTTCCAAGATGGAAGAAAAGGACGTTGTATTTACAGTATCTGCAGATAAGGAAGAAATTCCCGCAAAAGTATTCGAGGTTTGCGAAGTTCTGTAAAAATTAAATTTTTCTTGACAAAACAGAACTAAAGTTATATAATAGCCGTTGTGTGTAAATTGCACGGCGCTCTTACCCTTTACGGAGGTAGTTCAAAGGTGTTTATTGAGCTTGAACCCATATTTAACAACATAGGCGAAAAGCTGGATTTCGATTTTAGTCTTGATCTTTCTGATCTCGATATTTATTCATATCATCCCTTTGTACAGCCCGTCAGTGTTAAGGGCAGGGTGTTCAATAAAGCGGGTGTTGTTCAGCTCCGGGCTGATGCAGTGTTCACTTATTCCGCACCTTGCGACCGTTGTGCGCAGCACACAAAAAAAGATCTTTCAATCCCCGTTGATCACGTTCTGGTCACTTCGCTCAACGACGAAGAAAACGATGAGCTGATTCTCGTCGAATCACTGCGTTTCAACCTTGGTGAGCTTGTTACGGAGGATATTTTGCTCGGCTTGCCGACAAGGCATCTGTGCAAGGAAGATTGCAAGGGTGTTTGTCAGTATTGCGGCAAAAACCTTAATGAAGACTCATGCAATTGCTCGGCTCCGCTCGATCCGCGTCTTGCGGCGCTGCAGCAGTTGTTAGATAATAACGATGAGTAGAAGTTACACAGCAGCAAGGAGGTTCCGAAATGGCAGTTCCGAAGAGAAGAGTCTCAAAGGCAAGAAGAGACAAGAGACGCAGCAGCGTATGGAAGCTTAATGCACCTGAGCTCGTCAAGTGCCCCAAGTGCGGCGAGTACAAGAGACCGCACAGACTGTGTGCTAATTGTGGTTA